>CAVYAN010000048.1:0-116265 GCA_963766075.1 uncultured cyanobacterium
CGGCGCTTTTGCCGTCTGTTGAGGAAATTAAGGGCACAATCGTTCTAGTAGTTTTTCTATTCACATAGGCTGGAGGAGGCAAAGTGGGCTGCGAGTGCGGCCACGATCCAAAATCTTCTAAGAATTGGAAGCTCAACTGAGAGGTTTCAAACTCTGGCCCATTAGGTTTAACAACAACTGGCAGGGTCGAATTAGTGGATGTAGCAGTGATCATTGAATCGTTTCCGCCGTATACCACTTTGCTCCGCATGAAGTGTGAGTAGGTCCACGAACCGGCAGGAGCGTACTTTAGTTCGTCCTCCCAAACATAGGCAGCAACAGGAGTAAAGTTCCAATTGCCATTACTACTCGCGGATGACCCCGACGCATCTTCGGTGTAAGTCGTTGAACTGCCGCCGCCGCCAGGGAAAGGCCCGTTATAAGATGCCGAGTACGGGCCGGTCGTAATTATGCCAGGTGGGGAGCTACTGGAAAAGCCCTCCATTAGTTCTTGATTGGCGGTATTCCAAAGCCCGCCGCCGCCCCATCTCAGCCCTGGATAGTACAGATAATTCGTGTAAAGCGCCATGGGGGAGTAAAACGTCAAAACAGGGAGAGTGACGATCGCCTTACTTTTTTTGCGGAAGTTTATTATTTCCGTCTCGGCGGTTACTCTGTTGCGACGGCGGGCGTAACCGCCGATCCACTTGTCGCCTCCTAGGTTGGTCAATCCCCCTGATCTGTAAGCAGTGGTTGCTCCAGTAATGAATCCAGTAATGAATTGGTTGCTGGATATTGTTTCAATTAAGGTCGGTTTTGGCGTATGGCCGCCGACATACAGCTTGTAGGTGTATTCAATGCCAGTGAAGTTGGTTGCATCACCATAGAAGATTTTAATCTTCCCAAATTCCTCATCCGTTTTTGGCCTCGCCTTCCGCAAGAACGTTGTATCCCGCGCCGCACCCTGCGACTCCGATGCGCTGGTCAAAACCCACTGCCCATCCTGAGTCTTAACCGCCGTCACATTCGGCGGCGCACAAACGCTGAACGCCTTGCCCTGCGCGGTATACGACTTGCCGTCCACGGGGTTGACGTAGGTGAATGTGACAGTCGCTCCAGGGGTTGCCGCCTGAAAAATCTTCCCTGACACCACCGTCACCGCTTGGGCGAACAGTGCCCGCAACGCCTTTTCGGCGTTCAGATCACTCATCTCTCTCAATCAGCCGAGGCTGAATCCACAGCCCTGACTTTGGCCCCAGGAAATGGGCAATCACCACAGGACTGCCAGAAGGGACGTAGTACTCCGCTATTCCGCCGCCGCCGATCATGTAGGCCCAAGTCCAGCGCAAAGTCGCCGGAAAGTTGTAAATCTCTGGCAACTTTACAACCTGGTGATACTGCAAGGTTCTGGCCAAAGCAAGTTGGTCAATCCGGCGAAAAATCCCCCACTCCTTACGCCAGGTGTCAAATATTTGGCGGGATTCCTCGCCCTTACGCCAGAGAAGCACCCCGCCATTAAACTGGGTGCTCTCTGCTCCCAGCTCCGCAATGGTCATCTCTTTTTCCGCAGTACAGGCGTGAATACACTCGCCAACCGTAGGATACTCATCGACAGCCGCCGCAAAAGCGCGATCGCCCAAGACTTCCCAGAGTGGCTCTAAAGAGCCTCGGCAGAGGGTGTCGTTGTCCAAGTACAGCGACACCGTGAAGGGCGAGAACGTGTTAAGCGACATCTTCAACAGGCGCGATCGCTCAAAGTTGCTTTGCAGTGCCCCGCCTTCCCACTGGTCCGTATCTATTGGCAGGATAAAAATCCTGTATTGGCAGTCAATTGGCGTCTGAGGCTGGTCTGTGACAATCAAGATTGACAGCTCTGGGTTGTGCTGGGCCACTGACTTTGCCGAGGCGATCGCCAACTGCAAATGCTTTCCCCCGATGGCTCCGTAGATGACCCCTCGGGGGAAATCCTGCATCCTGAGCGCCGGATTTTGCCGCATCCGCTGGGTAGCGTCTTCCACGGCCTGCAAATCTCTACTGATGTTGCCTTCGTGGGAGCGCCATGAGTAAAGGATTCGTGGCAGGTATTCGATGTCCCATTCGTTGTTGGCAATCCGCAGAACTATTTCATAGTCTGGAATTGGCCCAGGATCGGTGCTAATTCCGCCCGTCAGCCGATAGGCTTCGGTGCGAATCAGCCGGAAATGGAACACCATGAAATTTTTGTTCAGCGCTTCCCGGCTGTAGGGCGTCTTAAACCGCATGCCCTGCCTCAAGAACTTGCCATCCTCGTCGATTTCATCGTACTGCGTGTAGACCAACCCAGCCGCTGGGACTGCCTGAAGCACCCTGTAGGTTTCCGCCAAGGCTTCTGGATGCAGCAAATCGTCACTGTCTACGATGCCAAAGAATTCAGTTTCGACCTTGGACAGGGCGAACTGTGTGGCTTTGGTGACACCTTGGCACTGCCATCCAGAAATCACCTCAATCCGATCATCCGTCTGGGCAAACCGTCGCGCAATATCGAGACTGCTATCGGTGCTGCCATCATCAAGGATGAGGTAAACAAAATCTTGAAACGTCTGCGCTAGGACGCTTTCAATCGTCTCTGCGAGAAATTGCTCGCGATTGTGGACGCATGTAACGACTGTGATTGCTGTCATGGCGGTTAAGGGGGGGTAAAAAGCGGAGTTATAGATAACTCCAGAGCTAGCCGCCGTGCGGAAACCTCCCGTTCCGTGGCGTACTCGCCTGGGTGCTCGGCATCCAGATAAGCCAGCAAATCCAGTGCGAAGCCTTGCCGGAACGACAGATTGTTTTGAATGTCAGCGGTCGAAGCCTGCGGGAAATTGAACGTTAAGGCGTTGAAATCCACCCCAACAAAGTTGTATCCAGCCACCAGTCCAGCGAGCAGTAGGCGCTCAGTCAGGTTGCTGTCAAACGTTTCGTTCCATGGGTTCATCGTCAGGCGATCGCGCCGAATTAGCATGGCGTTGGCGTGGATTAGCCGCTCGCTTAGCAGCAGTCCCCGAATTGGGTCAAGCGGCTTAATCAAAAAGGGATCCAGTTGGTAGCCCAGTCGGTTGACAAAATAGTTTGCATAGAGCACATCAACCCCGGACTCAAGGGAATCCATGAACACGTCAAGGGCGTAGGGCAAGAACGCATTGCCCCCGTCCAGGTACAAAATCCAGTTTTGTTCGGCCAGTCCCAGTAGGAAGTTGCGCAGCACGCCCCGCGTCACGACTTCCTCGGAGGAATGCACATCCACCTCGGGGTAGCCTTGGGCAATCTCGACACTGCCGTCTGTGGAGCCGTTGTCGGCCAGGATGATTTCACTGGCACCCTGAGCGATCGCCGTCTCGATTGCATAGGCGATCGTCTCGGCGTTGTTCTGGCAGGTAATCAGGATTGAAACTGGGTGCATTAGAGATACCTCACTGAAGGGAGTCCAACTGGCCGCAGAGCCCCGCTAGCACGGTTGACCACTGAAAGAGTTGTAGTTGTGCCATCAGGCTTGTGGAATAGAAAATCAATGGCACCCGGTCCCGCCGAGTCGCCAGGGGGCCGCTCGGGCTTCCGCTCAATTGCGACAAACTCAAACGATCCTCGGGCGGTGGTAATGATGCCGAAATAGCCCTCATCCCGCCACTCTTCAAACGACTGTACAACCACCATGGCAGGCAGATAGCCCACCACTGTGGGCTGACCAATACCAGTGAGGATGCCGCTATTGAGTGGGGCCAGTGTTGTCGCTCCCCCACCTAAAGTAAGGACGATTTGACCTTCGACAGCCACCTTCTTTGTGAACAAAAAGGCTCCGCGATAGTCCACGATTTCGCCAAAATATCCCCCCGAGTAGGTTTCTTTGAAATGCTGCCGAAACACCATTGCGCGAGGGCGGCGCGGCTCAACAAATCCGAGTGGCCTCATTCAGTAATCTCCCTCAATTCGTGTACCCAGCCAGTCACCAAGACAGGTTGGCTAGAGAGTGCTCTGACCTCCAACCCTCCCGTCAGGATGTGCCCAGCGCGAACATTGTAGATCCCCTGACGGAAGGGGATGATCACCATTTCGGTGTCTTCCTCTTCCGTTCCACCCCAGTAAAGCGTGACCTCTTGATCCTCAATGCCGTTGTTGATGATTCCGAGGTAAATTTCGTGAATTAACCGTTCGGTGGTCCCCGGATCGTAGGAAGGGGTTACATCCTCTGGCACCAAGTGGATCAAGGTTGAACTTGTGCCGATCGGGATATTTCTTCCACTACTTGACGCTGAAAGATGTAATTTTCTGCCTTGTAGAATCATGCAAAACTCCTGTTGACGATGATATTTCCGCCACTGCCACCGCCACTGCCACCACTGCCACCGACAGGCACTGTCGCGCCATTGCTAGGATAGCGCTGCCGTAGAACCCCGTCTTCGCCTATAAACAGCGCGTGCTCGCCCGCAGCCGTGCTCGGCACAGATGACACCCCCGTCAACCTAACGGCATCCTGCGCGGGCACCACTGCCCACTCTCCAGGGCTACCCTCGGGGACGGCACTGGGTCGCACAGATTTTGCCGTCGCGCTGTCATCGTCGCTTGCCACCCTGTAGCTGAACCTGTACAGCAGGAATTGCCCCCCCACATCTTCTACGGCTCGCACTTGGCGAGGGAAGCACTTGCTCAAGGGTATGGCCCTCAAGGCTGCCAGGTCGGCTTGAGGTTCCCCCCAGGCCCGGACAGCGTTTTCCAATTCCACTAGCGTCATCCCCCGAGTGGGGATGCATCCCTCAAGGGGGCTGTGGCTGATGCGGCTGACTGTGGAGCCATCGTACTGGAAGGCGTAGGCAACGCGAACCACGCCCGCTGGGAAGCTGCCGACAAGTTGGCTGGTTGCCGCCGCTGAAACGGGTTGGAAAAAGCCAAAATTCTCCGCTTCCGGATCAAGGGTCACAATAGTGCCATCGGTCCAGCTCGCGATTGAAATTTGCTGGCTAGCGCCATCCGCCAGCAGAAAATCCTCAAACTTCCGAACAATAGTCGTCTCTTCTACGGTCAGCTCCACATACACAGTGACAAACCGTGGATTTAGCTCGGCGTTAGCATTTCCGGCGAGCAAGTTGTCTGGATAGTCGCTCCGAATTGTTGCCTTACTGCCGTCAGACGGGTAAGTCAGGGTGGCGAGGATTCCACCGCCAGTAATGGTTATCGGCGCACTAAAGGCACAGGGCAAGCTGATTCCCGCCTGCAAATCAACGATCGCCCGAACTTTTTCCGACTCCAAAATTGTTCCTAAACCTAGGAACACCGAGCCGTTTTGGTTGATCCGAATTTGTCGCCCTGTGGTATTGGAGGGCAATCCTGGCACGATTGTGGGTGCGATCGCTTTGAAGTTCCGACTGTTCACCTGCCCACTACGCTTTAGAACCTTGACACTTGCCCCTTTGATCGGAACGCAAGCCCCCGGCTGTGTCGAGGATAGAGCGTCGCCCAAGTCTTCCCCGTTAGGGTTAAAAGAGCCCGCCTGCGGCGCAATAAACGGGATGACTTTAACCGTGCTACCCTCTAGAACCTCCCCCCCAAGATACTCGGGGCGGAAGTTGGGGTACACCTCCAAAACGTAGGCTTCCCCGGACTGTAAATCGTCTTGAAAAACGACATCTCCGTTCTGGTTTTCAAATAAGATTTCCTGATCTAAGCCGACAAACGCCTCACCGTCGATGGTTGTCCGCAGGGTGCCCGCACTGCTGTTGGCATAGCCACGAAACACCAGGCGCAACATCCCCGCAAACAGCTCTGAGCGCGGAACGTTGTTGAGGGTGACTGCCAACATCACCCGTTGACCCGCAGGAATGGCATCATCACCACGGTTGTTCAGCCAGAACACCATGGCCGGTCCATTACTCCCATCGCCGGAGTAGGCTGCTCCAGGCACAGACTCTTCAGACAGGTAGCGTACATCCTGGGCACATCCCCCCGCCGCTGCCGTGTCTGCCACGTTGGTGTTAAACGTGTTAACCCGCAGCCAGCGCCCTTCCGCTGCTGACAGCACGTCTACTCCAACAGCAGCGGCGCTGCCTGGGGTGTATTCAAAAATCCCGCTGGCGCTGGTCACCCCCCGCCGCTGCCCCGGCGCAGGGCTCTCAGGCAAAAGCGATGGCGTGGTCACCGTCACCCCTAGGCTTAGGTCATCATCCGTGACCAGATAGACAACCAGTGGAAATGACCGCAGCTCCCCTGTGGGACCGAACACGGGCACCTTGGCAAGCTGCTTCATGTCGGCCAGGGTAGCGCTGGAGCCGCCAGAAATCACAAAATGAGTCCACCCCTCCCCAGCCAGCCGGAAGCTCGATGGGATGGTCACCCTGACGCCCTCACCCGCTTCTATGTTCACAGCCACTGGAGTGGAGGGAATGTTGCTCCCGGCTGGATTCCCTCCCTGAATTGTCAAGTACAGAGAGCGGGCGATCGTCGAACTGCCCTCAACCACCTCTGTCTGGATTGATGGCAGCGTGGCCCTTCCGTGAGCGAGTTGAGGAGTTAGCATTTTGCACCCTTTGCTTTAAGTTCGTTTCGGCGCTGCCGAAGTTCCAGAATGATGCTATGAATCATCGGCTCACTTTTCCCTTGAGCCTGAAGTGCTTCGTTGATAAGCGCTTCAATCTGGTAGGCGTAAGCCTTGGCAATCCTCTGAAGTCCCGACAGGAGAAACTCTTCAGGCGTGTACATCTGCGTCATTTCAGCAGTCGTGACATGCTGAAAAAATTGAATCTCTGGATACCTAAAATCTGGTGACGCCCTCATTTCCTGCAAGACTTCTGCCAGTTTCTCTGGATTAAAGTCAAAGGTTTTGTGGAATTGCTTGAGCGCTGTCATGTGCAGTCGCCATTCTTCGGCCTCTGAAGCCGTTTGCAAGTGTCTCGCAGCCATTTCAGCCGCAGTGACGGGGTGCAACAAAATGGAAACGGGCAGGTGGTCACCTGTCAAAAGAACCGAAAAATTACCAGCAGCGTCAACAAAATGTTCAGCCTTAATCGGTTCCATGGTGCCTCTACGCAACTGATTGCCAACTATTTTAGCCGATTATCGGATTCCGCCGCTTGAGGATTGGGCCTTTTGGGCGTTTCCCCGCGCGATCGCCATGACTTTTCCAGCCGCTTTGATATTGAGGGTTTGTCCTCCGTTGGTGATGTTTGCTGTCGGGTTGTTGGCCAACTTAATTAACAGCATTTCAACTTCTGCCTGGGTCCGGTTTGCCATTAGTAACTTCCTCGGCGCGATACTTTTGCCGCAAATCGTTCTACTTCATCCAGAATGCCCAGCGTTGCAATGCCGCTATTACCGGGCGTTCCCACTTTAGGCTCCTGGGGTAGCGATCGCTGTTCAACCGCCAATGGCACGCGGCGTGATAAACCGCCAGAAATTTTTGTGCCTTCCACGCACGTCACCAATGGGGCACCGTTAACAGCTCCCTGGAGGCTGACGGACTGGGAGATCCGCACAACCGAAATAAGGTAAGTTTCCCCCAGCATGTTGAACACGTTGGCTCTGATTAGGTCTAGGGGCCGCATAGCAGCATTAAAGGGCACTTCAAAATTGAACTCAACAGACCCCTTCACGTCTTCTAGGAAATAGTTCGTTTCCACGCCGCGCAGAGCCTGGGTGCGGTACCGAGCTAAGGGGAAATCCAAGGTTTGATCGGACGTGTTGAGAGCGCTGTAGCCCGGTGTCGAGACTACCCATTCCTTTGTGGGGTCGTTGGGGTTGGCCTGCCCGTTGGCAACGTCATTTGCGGCAACGGGTTCCTCTTTTTCGTAGCGGTTAGGCACCCTCGGTGCGGGTCCGGGCCGTCCAGCAAATGTTTCAAACCGCCGCTGTTCGGTAACTTCTCCGAACCCTGGACCCTGCGCCGAATGGGTATAAGAGCGAGAAATGTACAAATCCCTATCTTCTGTGGATGCAATTTCTAGGCCACTAGCGCTATACGTCCACTTGCGGGCTGCTGACGGGATGACCTCGATCGCCGTCACAATGTTCATTTCTTGCCCAATGGTCACGTCAGGTAGGCGCACCTCTCCCGCCGTAATTGTTGTGCCATTGTCTGGATTAGGCCGACTGGCAAAACTGAGCCGCAGCTCCCGCGACATCAGTTCAAACATGGGCCGCGCATAGTTCGGATCAACAATCGCGATCAATGACGAGCTGCCGTCAGGGTTGCAGACCTTCTGAACGTCATAGGGTGGAGTCTCCTTCTGGGCATCCAGGTAGTAACTGGCGTACTGCACCAGCAAGCTACCCTTGATTTGGATGTGGGGCAGCCAAAAATATTCATACAGCGATCGCTCCAGTCTATTTTCATCGCCGTCGAGCCCTTGATACTCCAAGTTGTCCGATTCCTGCTTGAATCGGGTCAAAGTCTGGCCGATGGTAATGGAGCCGAGCACGTAGCCCGTATCGTCGTCTACGATCGCCTCGGTCGTTTCTTCCTCAATCAGCTTCCAAAAAGGAGATGCCGGGGCAAAGATGCGATCGCCGCCACTGGGGTCCGGCGATTTCACCTCCGTGGACAGGTAGGCAAATCCATAGCGACGGCGCTGGCGACGGCGCTCAAACCCGTCGATCAAGGTCACCTCAACCACTTCTGAAGTCCGCCCCGAGGCGTCATGGTTGAGGCTCATGTTCCTGATGGTCTGCACATCTGGCGGTGGCTGACTGGCGTTGATGTCGCCAGACGCTAGGGTTCGGGTGATTTGCTCCTTGCGCTTCCAGCGAACCTGCGGCGGCGATTTGGCCGCCTGCAAGTCTTCTGCTTGATCGGGATAGGGGACCGTCATGAACCGCCCTGTAATTTTGGCGGCGCGGTACTGCACCGCCAAGCCAAAGTAGCCATCAACAAACCGGCAATCCCCCTTGGCGCTCCATTGCAGCTCCAAGATGGTGTAGTCCCAAGGCCGCACATCGTCAATGCTGCGAGCCAGGACGGCGCTGGGGTTGGTGTAGTCCACAAAGCAGCCATTTTGCCGCAGCAGGCTGCCCATGGTGTCCTGCCAACTCACGGTGCTCGTGCGACTGGCATCTTGCGGAATAGGCACCTCCCAAGCTTGATAGTCAGACTTGAGGCGGTTTTTGGGCTGCTGGAATAGGGCGGTTTGCAGAGGTAGGCCCAGACTCATGGCGATCTGCTGGTTGGTTTCCGTCACCAGTGGGGGATTGTAGCCAACAAACGGCACGCCCACCTGGCCCGCCAGCTCGCCCACAGAAACCTTGTAGCGGCGCACGCCGGGGGCAAATCCAGCAGCAGCTCCAGTGGTACTTTGAATCGCGCAGTCGGGGTCTTTCTGGAAGGTGCTGGGCGCTTCGCCACTGGCACTGGGCCAGTAAAAACTAGGGTCGCGGTACTGCCGCTTGTCCCATACCCCCGTTAACCCAATCTGCACGTCAAACGCCCCGCCAGGGTTCTCGCGGGTGTTCAGAATCGTTTCCGAGTATCCCGAAACGACAAACCGCAGCCCCGCAAATGTGATTTCACTGCCGTCACGGAAGCGCGATCGCACCTCTTGAATGACCGACAGTCCATCAACCTGCATTTTGATTGACCCACTGGGGTGGTTTTCCAGCTCCAGATCCCAGTCCACCGTCGCCTGCACCGGCAAATTGTCAAACACAGAGAACAAGAAGGGGTCCACCCGATCCGTGGGAATGGCCTCGTTAAACTGCTGCCCCAGCACCTGCACGGGTAGACTCGCCTCCAAGGGAGTGGATGAGAACAGGGAGATAGTGTCGCCTTGCACCAAAAACTCCCCGTCCTGGGGGAAACCCGAGCCTTTTGCTAGCGTGAAGGTGCGGCCATTGTGCTGGATGACGCCGATCGTCAGGTTTGACAGCCCTGGAATGGTGAAGCTGTACCCGTCTTCAGACAAAAATGATTCAAGCAGGACCGGCTCAGTACCCGTCAGCACACCAGGTTTTTGATAATTTGCCCCGTACTCAACTCGCAGTAGGGAGGGCATTGACAATCCGGAGTTCCAGTTAAACAAGGGGGCACCCCCTGAAGCTGTTGGGGCTGGGCCTGTCACGGGATAATCAGTTAAGGTCCACATTGTACTTTTTTGTTGTGATGAATAGGGTCGCCCTGTCCAGCTCTTCAGCGTAGTGTTGTAGTGCGTTCTCAAACGCCTCAGTCGATACCTCATCGCCGCAGAAACGTAGCCAATACGCCCTGAGCGCCGCCACAGATTCCGCATTTGATTTTTTGCGGATTTCCTCAAGGTCGATCACGTTGGGCAGTTGAGGGGATCGGCTCTTTGTGTGAGCCCTGGTTTCTGCCATCATTGGCGGAATCTCTTTGGGATCCACCTCCATGACCTCTTTCAACCAGTGCAGCAAAAAAGCGTCGGCGCTGGCAGCAAAGCTGACCTCAATCATGCCAAAAGCCATGCTCAGGGCCGATCCACCTGGAATCATAAAGGAGTTGCCATCAATATCTAATTCAACTCCAGGGATGTGACCCTCAATGAGTTGAAGCCGAATGCCAACTTTTTTAATCGAACGACACCGATTGCCGCCGAAGCGAAACATACCTTTTTTGCGCCGCATAAGCCCTCCAATGTCAGAGTTATTCTACTGCACACGTAACTCTGAATCCTCGAACTTGAAGCTAAAGCCTCCCACCATGTAGCGATCGCCGCCTCGGCCTATGGTGCCAGATTTAGGAACAACCAATTTAATCACCCCTTTTCGGAGAGTGTACGGGTTGGCATCGTTTGCCCGAAATGTTCGCATGTCTCTGCCACTGGGCAATACCGCGTCAATAATTGTGATCTCGGTTTTGCTGGATAAATCAGCCCCCGTGGTCGATTCGCTAATCTCTTCTACTGCATAAAACAAGCCTGATCGCTGGTCAGTGATTGTAATTTCCAGCTCCAGTTGGTATGACTTCATGCGGAAAGACCGCCGGAAAAATGAGCGGTTGTAGGCAGGTTCACCACTGGGAAAAATCAGGTTTGGCTGATAATTGCTGCGATCGCACGGCAGGCGTAGGAATAATTCCGGACTGGTTGTGGTGATAATCTCAAAATCCCGCTCCAGCAAGCCGTAATTCGCCTGCAAGGCAGCCATAAGCTGCTCAGGCGTTGTTGACTCCACCCCCGAGAAGCCTGAGCGGAACAGGGTTTTGCAGGGGATGTAAATGGCCTGCACCAGTTGATGTTTTGTTCCCAGATTAATTGGAGTGCAAACCATTTTGGGCCTTTAGGAGTTCAGAGCGTAAGCAGGCTTCAATTTCCAGCAGTGTGACATTGTGAAAATTGGCAATATCAGAGATCGTGCGACCGACTAAAAACTGTTTGAAAACGAACAGCGGATCAAAATGCGGGCTATCAGAGCGTTTTTTGGTTGAGGAGTCCATAAGTAATTGGTTCCTGAATCTAAAAAAGAAGCTATCCCGAGAGATAGCTCTAACAAACAAGGAGACGCTTTCAAGGTTCCCCGAACGCGCTAGCTTCCAACAAATTGCCGCCGCCGCGCTCCGCTGGCCACCTCATACATCGCATTCAGCACTTCCTGCTTCACATTGGTGCCGCTGCCAGATTTTCCATCCTGGAAGTACTGATTAATCGTCGCCTCCAACTTGGCACTATCCCCAATTTTGGTGGCGGCGGTACGCACTTCCGTACCCAGCCCCTGGAATCCCTGGTTCACCATGGCCAAGAACTGCGAAATCAGTCCGGAGAGCTGCTGCACCCCACCGTCAACCCCTGCTCCACCCAAGGGCGGGGATTGATTGAATGTGGGCGCTGCGGGGACTAAAGAAGGAGACGTTAGACCTCCTTGTGGGAGCGGCTTTCCGGATGTTTCTCTAGAGGGTACCCCTGGCGAGCTACCACCCTCTAGAGAAACCCCTGTATTGCCCGCTTGGCGGGACTGTAAGAACTCCTTCAACGTAGGCGTCTGCACCCGACCTTCCGGCGATCGCGCTGCGGCGTTGGCGGCGCTGACTCCGGCTTCAGCCTTCGCCGTCACCTCCCGGCGTAGCAGCTCATCATCGGCCTTGCTCTTGGTTTTGCCGACATAATCAGCCCGCGCCTGATCGCGCTCCAAGTCCTGCTTGTAGGCCAGCTCTTGCAGGCGTGACCGGCGCTCCTGTGCTTGCCTCTGCCCAGTAGCATCGAGGACGACCCCTCGATAGTCCAGCACATCGGACTTAGAGCGGCTATTGCTCAGGGCGAGTTCTGCGGCCTTCACCCCCAACTGCTTGGCTGCTACCTCCTCCGGCTTAGCCTTGGGATCTGCCAGGGTTTTAGCTAGGTCAGCCCTTCTCTCCAGTACGGCCACCTCTTTGTCGGCAATCTCAGACTTTTGGTTGAGCTGGTCTAACCGAAGCTGAATTTTCTCGCGCTCCAACATCGCATCGTTTTTGTCCAGCTCGTTAATCACCGATTGGCGCTCCAACTGCTGCTGGCGGCCAAGGAATTGCAGTCGGGCTAGAGCTGCGGCTTCCTCAAGTTTGGCCTTCTTCTGGGCGTTGCTGGTCAGGCTGATCGCCAGGGCGTATTCCCCAGCAGCGTAGTCCTGAAGTGCCTTCTCTAGGGACTTCCGTGTCTCCAAAATTTTGTTCTGGAATTCCATGGAGGCGACGATCGCATCTTGCAGATCCAGCACGCGGCTTTCAGCATTCCGGCGCTGTTCCAACTCCAGTTTGTAAGCTTCGCTGGCGTTCTTCTGCCGCTGCAAGACCTTTTCAATCTCGGCTTGCAGCATAGCAGTATGAGCTTTCTGCAAGCGCTCTTCACCTTCCAGGATTGATTTCACGGTGCTGGCCGTCTTCATCCGAGCATCCCGGATTTTGGCTTGCCGTCCTTCCTCTTTGATCGGATCGGAGTACTTGGGCAATTTCTCCAGATTGGCTTGATACTCCCGCTCTGCGTTCAACTGCGCCTTGAGTTGAGCCTGAGAGGATTCCGCCCGCAGCTCATCTGCCTTTTCCTGGGTGATTTGATTTTTGTTCAGTAATTCCTGAGTTTTGGTATCCCGCTCAATTGCACTTGCCGCCGCCAAATCCAGAGCTTTTTTCTGAGCGCGATCAAGAATGGCGAGCTGCCGTTCCTGGAATTTTTCCTGGGCGGCGATGCGCTTAGTCTGGATATTGGCTTCCTGGGCTGCCAGTTTTTGCAGTCCGGCTTTGTCGGTGGATGCCAACAGCGATCGCTGCCGTTCGATCTCCGCCATCTCAAGGTCTAAGCGCTTGTTGGTATTGTCCAGGGCGTTTTGGGCGTACTCGGCTTCGTTGAGCTGCCCCTGAGCCAGCTTGGCATCGTCCAACTTCTGAAGCTCATCAGCGCTGCGTAGCGACTGCTCATACTCCTGCTTCTGCCCCTCGCGTTCCAGCTTGGCCTTCTCCTCATTGGTTTTGGCGACTTGTAGCTCGGCCTTCCGATCCGACTCCTTCTGGGCTGCCGCTTTCTGCTCTAAAAACTGCCCTTCCTGCGCCCGAACCCCGTCCAAGTTACTCTTGGCCAGGGCGATCGCTTTCTCATCCGGCGCAGAGGCAACGGTGAGGTTGGTGCTCTTCACTTTCTTCAGCTTTTCATCGGTAGCACCCAGTTCTACTTGGAGCTGCTTAGCCTGGGCCTCCATGTCCGCTAGCTTGGACTGGGCGATTTCCGCTTCAGGGCCACTGCCTTTGGCCTTCTCCTTCAGTGCCTCCACTTCGGCGTAGAAGCTGTTCAGCATGGGCACGATTTGGTCACGCCGCTCCTGAAGAGCGTCTACCTGCCGTTCGGTCGCAGCCTTGTAGCCCTCGGCATCGCCGGAAGCAGCGGCTAAAGCGGCTTCGGCTTCGGCTTTGTCAGCAGCAAGGGCTTTGGCCTGATCGTCAAATGCCTTGTTCCGTAGCTCGTCTTCCTTGGCCTTGGCATCAC
Source organism: uncultured cyanobacterium (assembly GCA_963766075.1). GTDB lineage: Bacteria > Cyanobacteriota > Cyanobacteriia > Leptolyngbyales > Leptolyngbyaceae > CAVYAN01. Next base: position 13,881 of record CAVYAN010000048.1, read on the forward strand.
GAGCCGCCTGCACCCGCGTTTCAAGTTCAGCCAGCTTGGCCTCGGTAATGGCACGCTCGCCCTCGATCTGGCTAACCTTGCCACCTTCAACCAATGCCTGAGTCTTGCTAATTTGCAGCTCAACGGCTTCCTTCCGCTTGTCGGCCTCCTGCTTCATCACCTCGGTGATTGCCTGCTGGGCCTTAATCTGCGTCTCTTTGTCGAGGTTGGCATTGGTGGCCAAAAGCTCCAGGTTGGCGATCGCCTGCTCGCCGGTGATCATGCCCGCCTTGAGTAGCTCCTGCGAACCCTCAATCAGCTTGCCCGCCTGCTCTTTGTACTTGTCAGCCTCACCACTGGGGGACCGGATGGCATTCAGAGCGGTATTCACCTGGCTGGCGTACTGCTCGTAAGCCGTCCCCAACCGTGGCAAGTCCTTGGCGGCAACCTGCACGCTGGCAGCTTGCTCCTCAAGGGCTTTCTTGCGGGCCTCAATGTCCTTGATCTGCTGGCCGATATTGTTCTTGTTCTCTTCCCCAACGGCCTCTTTCTGCCGCTCTTTCAACTGAGCAATGTAGTCGGTCAGGTTCTTTGCTTCGTTCAGCGCCTGGGTCTGGAGACGCTTGTTAGTGGCATATTCCTCTTCGCTCAAGCGGATCCCATTTTTGGTTTTCTCAGCTTGAGCAGCGCCCGCCGATTTTAGGCGCTGTTGCAGTTGCAGAGCGTTCTGCGACAAGCCCGCAGTCTTCTCTGACAAAAGCTCCGTGGCTTCATTAGAATCCTTGAGCTGTAGGGAGTAAAGACCAATGCCGATGGTGGCGACAATCGCGGCCAGTCCGGCCAACACCCCCGCAAAGATGGCCACTGGGGCGATCGCTCCAGCCACGGCAATGCCCAGAGCGCCAACCCCCGTGGCCGCGCCCGCCGAAGCGGTGCCCATGGCGGCAGTGGCCCCAGCGCCCGCTAGCATCCCCTTCACCAGGGCCACCCCTGATGTGACAGCCAGTTTTGCTTTGGCAATGGTCAGAGCACCTACAGCGGTCACCTGTGCCCAGATGGTGGCCAGGTTGATTTGCCCTGCGGCGATCGCCTTGACCGTGGCGGCCACCATTTGAACGCCGGTCACCACCACATCCTTAGCCTTGGCTAAAAGCAGAGCGGTTCGAGCGGCGATCTCTTCGTAGATGGCGGCCAAACTTAGCCTATTGGCGGCGATCGCCTTGGCCGTGGCGGCCACCAGTTCAACGCCGGTCATGACAGCATCTCGCCCTTTTTGCAGCGTCAGGGCGGCGCGGGCGGCTAGCTCCTGGGCCATGGCGACAATGTTTGCCCGAGTTAGGCCAATCTCAGCCAACTTGGCCTGCACCAGAGTCACACCCGACATCACAGCGTCTTTGATTTGCTCTGCCCGCCGCTGGAGGCTCATCTGAATTTCTTTGACTTCCAAAGCGAGTTTCTGCACCAGGGTTTGATTCCCCAGTTGATTGGCGGCAACCACGCCAAGCTGGCTCCGCACCAGCAGGCCATTGGCCAATCCCGCTTCAATTGCTGCATCTTTCTGTCCGGTCAGCAGCAGTTTCAGGGTTGCAAATGCCCCGCCCGCATCGGTTACGGACTTGGCCAGCCCAACCAACTGCAACTGGTTTAGGATGACCGCCAATCCGGCAATCTTTTCACCCGCTGCTACCAATCCCACAATGGCGGCGGTGGCCAGGAAAACTGGGCTGGTGAGGAAGTCGTTAATCGTCTCCCCAGCCGTCTTCACCGATTTTGTGGTGGAGTTGGCCACGCCGATCAGCGAGCCCAGCCCGCCCAGCAGCCCCCCAATTCCGTTAATCACCCCGGCGATCGACTCGGTAACAATGGTCAGGATGGAGCCAAGCCCCTTAAAGGTGGCCATGACAATCTGCTGAAAGGCTTCGTTTTTGAGGATGTACCGATCAAAAACTTGCAGTCCGACATACATTGCCGCGCCGATCGCGCCGAATTTAAGGGCCGTTTTGCCGATCTGCTCCCCTACTTTCCGGGTCGCTTCGTTGAACTTGTTAGTCGCAAACTCCATTGCTAGGGTTCTGGTGGAAAGCAGCGTGAACCTAGTCGCCACATCCTCAATCTTCTCTCCCATTCCTGGCAGGTAGTTGTCCACCAACGGCGCTATCTTTTTAGCCAGTCCAATGAGCGGCCCAAGACTGGCCAGTGGCCCCGGTAATTTCAGCAGTTGCCCCGCTAGCACTTGCAATCCCCGCCCGAGCTGCGGGTAGGCTTTGTTGATGCCGACAAGCTGGATTAAAAACCCTGCGACGGCGGGCGTTGCAGCCGCGATCGCTGTCCCAAAAATTGGAATCTGCTTGCTGATGAATCCCGCAGCCCCAGGGATTAGAGACAGGTTTTTACCCAGAGTGAGGAAGCCCGCAGCTCCCATCTGTACCTGGCTGTTTAACCCAAGGAATGTCTTGACCATCGGACTCATACGCCCAGTCAGGAAGAACATTAAATCGCCAACGATGGGCAAGCTGGTAGCCAGTGTCCCGAAACTTGTTGACAGTCCTGTAACGCCAAATTGAACCGTCTTAGCCAGTAAGAACATCTTCAAAAATGGCCCGCCCATGGCGCTAACGGACCCTGCAAGATTGGTGATGACCGTGATGAGTGGCTGAACAATCGGGATGAACGTTTGAACGGCTTCCGCCGCTGCCACCAAAAAGTTGCTTAACGAGTCTGCGAGGTAAGGCAGAATTTCAGCGAGAGTGCCTTGAGTTGCCTGGAACACAGCGCCAATGGCATCCGCCGCTGCCTGTGCGCCTACAAGCAGACTGCTAACAATCCCCGAAACAAAGTCTGCAATCTCCTGTTTGTTAGCCTTGATGTACTCATAGACAGTGTTTAATTGCTCTACAACGGGCTGTAGAAGCTGCTCGCCCGCCAGTCTGGCAATCTCGTCAATGACTTCTTGAATGTTGCTGGTCACGCCGTTAATTGTTTGGGCAGCCAAAGCGTTACCAGCCCTGAAAGCAGCCATCCGAGCGGTCAGATTTTCAAACAGTTTCCCCTGTGTTTTCCATATCCCAACCTGCTCATTGGTAATCCCAAGAGACTTGGCTAGGACACTGTTCATGTCTATAGTCTGCGTGAGAATTGAACTAATTTCTTGTCGCGACTGGAAAATAGGAATTTGCAGGGTGCCCATGGTGGCCGCGAAGGTCGCGGTTAGGTCGCTCGCCTGTGACATATTGATGCCGATTTGCGAAGCGAAGCCAGACACCAACTGGAACACGGGAACCAGCTCTTTCGACGTGACGCCAACTAAGTCCAGTGAGGTTTCCCGCAGTCTGGCGATCGCGGCGTTAATCGGGCCTGTCAAGGCGGTGATTGCCTGCGTGGGATCTTTGATTTCAGCGCCATTTTCAAGAACTTTGTTAGTTGCGACCAGCGTGGCTCTGGTGGCAAGCAACTGTTCCTGAAGCTCCACGTTTTGGCCAATCAGCATCCTGAATGGCCCTTCGGAAACCAATTGCCGAATAGCTTCAAACCCTTGAGAGAAGTGGCCAATCTCCTGGGTTAGTCTAAACACCCCTTCCGACGCCGCGCCTACCCCTGCGCTTAGGTGCCCAAAGACTTCTAGGGGTTCCCCAAAGCCAGCAATCCCGCCCGTGATGCTCCCGATCCCTTCGGCTATGCCTGCGATCCGCTTAGGGATTTTTTCGGCTTTTTCGACAATCTTGGTTAGAGCGGAATCGACCAGATTCAGCATCACTCCAAACTGGGGACCAATCTCTGAAAATCGAATGCCTAAAATCTTGGCGGTTTCAGCTCCCGCTTTCTTAATACCTTCAAATCCAGGGATAACCCGAGAGATTGCACCCGAGATGGTTCTACCAAGGGATGAGAATTGGATTCCCAACTCTTGAGTAAGCCCAGCGGCGAACTGCTTCACCTTGTCATATCCGGGGATGATTTTCTTAAGCAGATCGTCATCAAGCTTGAATTTTTTTACTTCAATCGCAATGCTTGAAAGAAACTCTGAAATGCCAGACTCTTTTGCGAACCTGTTGACGCCGGAAGCGATCGTAGCTCCAACTTTGGCAAAATCAATGCCAAACTGCTTGCCAAATTCCGTAATCGACTTCTTAGCTTTGTTTAAGGACTTCTCGTCAAACGGAAGTCTTATCTCAGGAAACGAAGTCCTTTCAAGTAATTCAGAAATCTTTTTCTTAAGCCCTAAAACGTCAGCAACGTCAATGGCTTTTTCAATTTTTTCGGATAATGGGCTTAAGTCAATTGAGGCAATGCTTGCACCAATCCGCCTACCTAAAGCTTTGTAATCAATATTTTCCAGGGCTTTTCCAAGAACTTTGGTGACAGCGGAAAATTCCAGCCCAATTGAATCAGCGACTGACTTAATGAAGGCTTTTAGCCGTGCAAATCCTGGTATTGAATTCTCTAAAATGCCTTCGCCAAGGTCAAATCCTACTAAGGATCCAAACAGGTTTTCTGCATTGAGAGCGCCAAGCTGATTTTTGAGTACTTCGAGAGCTATGCTACCGCTTGCATTGTCAACCGACTTTATGGTTCGGGAAAAAGCAGTCCCAAAAATTGAAAGGTCGATTCCTACCTTTTTTGATAATTCCTGGATTTTTTCCAAAGTGCCGATCATGGGTACAGCACTTTTTATTGACGTATCTAGCCCTGAGTTCAGAGCCGCTTTTATTTGATCGCCAACTGTTTCAAGGTCAATGCCCAGCGTTTTGGCGACAGTAGTGCCAACGTCTAGAAGGCGCTCAAACCCTGGTATCCCTGTCAAGCCCAAGTCTTTCAGGGCTATAGCAACCTTCCCAAAGTCAATGCCAAGCAGGTTAGCGGTTTTGCTTCCTTCCTTTCTAATCTCAGGCATTGCTGATACGGCACCTTTTGCAAGGTTGCCGCCGATGACCTGAAAACTTGAAAGCAGATCCGTCAAGCTGCCGTCCAACTCCAGCACCGTCTTGTCAGCGTCAGCCAAAATCTCTGAAAATATGCTTTGAAGCGCTGGATTTTGCCGAATAAACCCGATCGCTTCGTTGACACCTCGGAAACCCTCAAATATGGTTCCGAAAAGGTTGAGAAACGACTGTCCGATCACGCCTACGATGGGTGGCAAGGCTACCAGCGAGGCTCCAAGTTGCGCTGTTACTGCGATCGCCGGTTGCAGTGATTGCACAAAAGCCGTACCCAATTCAACGCCACTTTTGGCAGCGGCGTTGGCGGATTTTTTAATATTGTCGATTAGCTCAATGACGGGCTTAACCTCTTTGGAAGCCTGGTCAGAAGCGCTAATGACAAACTGTAAAACGTTGCTTCCGGCCTGAGAACTCATTATTCAGCACCTCTACTCAGGCGCTTCCGAGTCCGCTCAAACGAATCGTTATACCCATCACTTCTGCCACCCTCATTGGCCGGAGGCTTCGGCGGCGTGACCCGCTCGCCAATCCCTGCATCGCCACCCGTCTCGGGGGTTTTTGGCTTGCGCTTGCTTCGCGCCCGCGCCCGGTTGACCGTTTCTTTGGCCAAGTTCATGTTCTCCCGCTTGGCGCGGTTTGCTGGGGTGTTGGCGTTCTCTCTGCGCAGGGATTCAAGGTATTGGTAGACTGACCTGACTTGCTCATCCTTCGGCAAGTCAGCAAACCAGGGCTGATTGACCGGATGGTCTTCATTGTTGGGATTGTGGCGAGGCGGGTTATTTTTGGCGTCGTAGTACCCAAAAACACCTCTGATCACCTCTTTGGCGTGGGGGTCGGAGAGGTATGAGGATGCGTCTCCGGTTTTTACAGAGTTGATTTGATAGTTGTTGAGCTTGGGGAACAGGTTGAACGGATCGGTTCCTGTAGATAGGTTCAGGGTTTGTCCGTCATGGTCATTTTTGGTGCTGGTGACCTGCGAGTTCAAGCCAAAGTGAGGCGTGCCCAAGGTCAGAATTCTGAGGTTGGGGGCTAAGTCTTTGTTGCTCCGTTTGATGATTTCAGCCGCTTCATGCACCACCATGCCGCCGTCATGGTCCCCCAGCAAGTTGATCTGCTTATCTGGGTATCGTTTGCTGTAGGCCAGCACTTGGGCAGCCAGCTCGATCGCCTGGGGGTCACGCCCGCGAATCAGTTGATCGCCCAAGCGGTTGGCCGTGCTCCAGTAGGCTCCAAAAACCTCTGCGCCTTCTAATTTGCTGAATTTTTTGGCTGCCTCTGACTGCCCAGCAGCTCCAGCCTGCCCAGTAGTTCCAGCCTGCCCAGTAGTTCCAGCCTGCCCAGTAGTTCCAGCCTGCCCAGTAGTTCCAGCCTGCCCAGTAGTTCCAGCCTGCCCGGATTTGGCCTGCCCGGATTTGGCTTCTTCATCAGAATCCGCAGACCGGCTAAAAGCGTCGTTACCAACGTTGACTATGAAATGCTTATTAAAGAGCTTCGGATCCCCTTTTAGCGCCGAATCCTTCAGCTTCCCAGTGTTTTCAGCCCCGGCGCGATCCACCATGAACGTGATCACCTTCTTGGTGTCGGGCACGGTGGGGACGTTGACCCCAAGCGATCGCTGTCGGGCAACCTCGGCAGAGTTGGCCAGCTCCCCCTGATAGCGATCCTTCCCCTTGTTCCAGACTTCTAGGCCAACCTTCAGGAGCATCGCCCCAGTAATGGCAGAGCCAGGGCCAAGCAGCTTTTTGAGCCCAAAGAAGCGCTTGAACTCATTGAACGGGTCAGCCTTCCGCTGTTTTTCCCGACTCTCGATCGCTTTGACAATTTTCCGCTGGTCCTCAGGCTCTTTGTCCCAGGACTGGATCATTGCCTTCAGCGTCTCCTTGTTCGTATGGCTGTAACCGGGCACGCCACGCCGCTGCGCTTCGACCCGCAGTTCGCGGATGCTCATCTCATCCAAGGTCTTGGGCTTTGGCTTGGCAGGCTGTGTGGGAGGGGGTGCTGTAGCGGCCTCCCCTCCCGGCAATATCGTCCCGTCACCGGGTGGCGCGGCCTCTGCTGCGGCCACAACGAAGGGTGTTTCAGCACTGACGGCGCTTGAGAGTTTGCCCCCGCCCAGCCTCAGCAAGGTCTTGAATTCCTTCGGAGTTGCGATCGCCCGTTGGTTAATGCGGCAGACCTTCTTGTTGGTCAAACACATGCCACCGCAGCGGTAGGTAGTCACGCCGCCACACTTCGGCGGGCGAGCGTCGGTTCGAGCGGTCTTGACTAAGAAAATGCCTGGGTATTGCGCTTGCAGTAGGGCATAGGCATCACTGTCTGAAAAAACCTCGGGCAATTCTAAAGCGTCTTCGGTCAGGGTTTTGCTCTTGCTGGCAGCGGGGCTGTAGGCCAAGTTCTTGTTCGACAGGGTGAAGTTGAACAGGTTCCCCCCGTCTCGAAATCGGCCTGTTATTTTGCCTTCTGCAACCGTGACACCGTAAAACTGCTGGATGCCATCCTGGTAGGCCCGCTCTAGCACAATTTTAAGTAGTAGTAAAAAATTGCGCTTTTGCGCTGCCGGGGAGAGGGAAGAGGGTTGATCCATGCCTGTGTTTGCCATGTGCAAGCGTCCAAGTTCTTCCTGTAGGGTTCCCAGAACTTAGTTTTAAGTTGGTTGTCGCAGATCCTGGCAAGGCTAATGTCTTTGCTACCGCTGCTGCAAGAGGGCGATTCCCAATCCCGTCAACGATCCGATGATGATGCGCAGTGGGCTTATCTTGCGCGATCGCTTCCTAATTTCGGCGTCGATCACGTTTCTGTCTTCTTGCGTGATCTCTTGCGGCTCGTGTCGGTATGTAAGCCCTAGTTTTTGGGCTGTTTTTTCTGAGACAGCGCCCCACATTTGAACATTTGCTTTTTTAGGATCGATCCTGCCAGCCCTGATGCCTTTAGTTATTTCCGCGTGAGTTTCCCGGAAGCTTTCTGCGTATGCAGGAGCCCCCTTCTTCTCCCACCAATCCGCGTTCCAGCCTTCTTTGGGGGGTTGAAGGATGTATCGTCCCTCTGGTGCGACAACCCTCAGCTCTTTGGCTTCAATGACGGCTGCAAAGTTCCAGTCTTCAGGAGAAAAAGAGCCGCCACTGTAATCATTTGCACGCTTGCCAAGCAAAAACAATGCTGAAGGATGATTATGTGTAACAACCTTTCCCTTCATGACTGCCATTTCTTGGGCGTTAAACATGACACTGTAACCGTTGCCTCCCTTCCTAAGAACTTCGTTGCCCTGGTCATCTAAGCAAACAGCCGTCTCATAGGAATTCAATCTCAATTCCTCTTCAATTGCCTCAATTTTTGTAACGCCTGACGGGCTTCCGCGCCGAAGCAGGCTTTGAGCCATCCGTTTGGCCAAAGGGGTTTTAACCTTGCAAGAGTTTCCTCTAGCAACGCAGCTCCTACCGCATTGCCGTCCCTTCTCGCAATTGTTCTCGCGATTGCGGTCACGCCGCTCTCGGGACAGCAAATATCCTGTCCAGTAGGCAAGACTGTCGAATCGAATCAGCTCGGTCAAACCCTGTGATTGGGCAAGACTGCCAACAATGCCTGCATCTTTTCGCGGCGTTTTCAGGGGGGTAAATTCCACCCCTTCGGCATTGATTTTGAAACTAAATAGCTCAGGGCCGTCCAGAAACCGCCCGGTAATTTCTGTGTCGGATTTCTTAAAATCCAGTATCCGAGTAATCCCCTCCGAGTAGGCAACTTCAATCGTATTTTTGAGGTCTAGGATGAACGACATGGCTGACTACTGGGCCTCATCGTGCTTTTCAAACTGAATACCGTTGTCGCCGGGATAGGGCTTCGTATGGTCGTTTTCGCCGCTCCAGATTTCCACGGGAATCCCCCGAGGAAAAGCGATGCACCCCCCTTCAAGGGAATAGTGCTTGCACAGTGTGCAAACCGGGCTAAAGAATTGAAACCGTCTGGACAAATCAATCTGCATGGGAACCTCTCATCACGCCGGATACTCTTGATTTCGCCCATCGGGCCGTCGCCGCAAAACCAAATCCCATGTCAGGGCGCTGCCCGTTGTGGCAGCTACAAAATCACATTCAGTCCCAAGCAGAATCGCCGTTTTGTCCTGATTGAGCACGCCATCGACAAAGTATGAATAGCCACTGCCGTCGCGCCCAATCTGCTGAAAGCTGTACCGCCTAGAAATTCCCTTGGCTTGGAAGTCATCCACCTCAATCTGGACGCCGCTAACACTCTGGAATGCCGCCGCCGTGCGAGGCGATACGGTGGTAATTATTGGCCTGGGGTCAACCTCCAAAAACTCGGTCACGGGCATCGTTTCACCCTCGGGAAGATACCGCCGCCGAATCACTAGCGATCGGCACAGGGGATGACCTTGCCCCGCAGCCACCTGCGTCATGGCGTCCCTGATTCCCTGCATCTGTTCGTAGAAACTGGTCATGGCGGCGGCATTTCCCCGAGGTTGTCGGTGTAGTAGACCTTTTTTCGGATTTTGCCAGTAGCGATCGCCCCTGGTTCCGGCTTTTTAGGGGGAGGCGTTGGCGGGCTCTCTGTCTTTGGATCGGGGTCTTGCATTTGCATTAGAAGCCACTGAAGTAAAGAATGGGTGGCCCTACCACCACCGTGCGCAACTGCTTCCAGCGCCGCCCGTAGGTGGTGAGGTCTAAGTCAGCCTCAAAATCGCCGTTGGCACCGCTGGGAGCAGAAGATGCTTTCCCGCCTGTGAGGGCAATGCTGGCTGAAACGATGTTTGCCGCTTCTAGCCACTCCATTTCCAAGTAGTGGCAGGCGAGCAGGCGAACGCCGCGATCGCGGCGTTCCAAGTCCTCCCATGGGCACATATCTTCGGCTTCTGCGATCGCGGCTTCAATCTCTTCCACGGTTTTCGTGGCAAAGACTGGGTGAATTGCGATCAGGATCTCTGCCGTGATTGTCATGGCTTAGCCCTTTTACGCTCCTTAGTGGGTTGAACCTCAGGCTTGGGTGGAGCTTCAGACTGCTCTGCACTCGCTTCAGCTTCGAGTACTGTAGGTTGAGCAGGGGTGCCGACTGCTTCACCACCAACCGGCACCTCTGTCTGTTCCCCTTGATCCGCCACTGTGACTAGCGGAGTCAAGCCTGTTTCCGGAGTCTCGGCGGGTGGCTCTGAGTTCTCGGGAATATCGCCCAACTCATCTGGAGTTGGTAGTTTGCTGGGAGTGGCTTTTTGGGCCAAAATGTTCGCGTTTTTGAGTGGCATAGTGTCCTACTGCTGGTTGCTGCTAAGTTTTTGCTCCAGTTCGCCCAGGCGCTCGGTGAGCCAAGACTGCACTTCAGCCCGGTCATCCTTGATTAAGCAGCGCTTCAGCCACTCAATATCGGATGAATCGGTGATGAACCGAAATGCCGTCTCTGGATTAAAGTCCAGGCTAGTCCCCGTGGCCGAGCCGCCAGCGGCAATGTTCCACTCCAAAACCTCGATAACGCCTTGTTTCTGTTTTTCCGCCCATTGGGGATGCTGGCAAGCTGCCTGATAGTCAGCCAGGGAGATGAGGTTTGCACCAGGAACCAAAAACACGCCCTTCATGGCCTTAAGTTTCAAGGCACCGGGATTCAGCTTTAACTTTTCAATCTGCTCCGCAGTCAGGCTGCTCACGTCTGGCATCCCGCCTTCGGGAACGGGGAAGCGGATTGGGTTGTTATTGAGCTTGATGCCGTTGGACTTGGAGCGCCGATCCGAGTGGTAAAGAACCGCAACAAACTCAGGTTCTTTTGCCAGAGTAGCTTTAGCCGTGGCGGCCTTTTTGTTGGCCGCGACAGTAGCGGCGACTTCGGTGGCGGCAGCAGCAGCAGCAGGGTTTGTGGTGGTCGTTGTCGTTGTCATATAGGTAAGGGGGTGAAGTGTTGAAAGGGGTGAAGGTCAACAGTTTTCGGAGCGGGCGTTAGATGCCGGATACAGCGTGACGGGAGTAAGGGCGGTAGGAAACGATGCCACCTGCCTTTAGTACGGCTGGGCGCTCGTATCCGAGCCCTTTCCGCGTCATTTGCAGGAAGGTTAGAGGCTGCGTGATCCGGAATTTGACCTTGGAGCGATCGCGCCGGTACACCTTCATCATGTCGGTGCCGCCGTCGCCAGCGCCCGCCAGTTCGTTGATTGACTCAACGTTTTTGATGTAGGGGCTGGACTTCAAAAACCACTCCATGAGGGTCAATTGCAGTTTGTCCGAAATCATCGTCGTGGTCAGATAGTGAAACTGGTCTACGGGCAGAATCAGCGTGTCTGGCTTCTCAATCTGCTTGGTCAGCTTGACGACAGCGGTTACCGTGTCATGCAGCAAAGCCAGGATTTGAAAGGTTTCAGAGTTGCTGTCGATCGTGTAAGGAGCGTAGGAGTAAAGAATGTTCGGATCGTTCAAAAATCCGTGCATCCCGATCCGAGAATCGCCAAATGCAATCAACGTATTGAGCAATTGCTCAGACGCTTCTTTGACGCCAGAAACCTTTTCGGATTCAATATCCCAGCCTGTTTCTGATGCGGTCAAAATGTCGTCGTCGCTGTACCAGTAGCCGCCAGCGTATTTGTAAACTTTCTGGGTGAACTCTTCGCTCAACACTTCGATCATCGGCAGTGCAGAAGAGTAGTTCCGCTGCAATGCAAATGAGCCCAGCTTGGAGGTTTGGCGATAGGTCACACTGGTCTTTGCTGGCTTGTTCTGAATGTCCAAGGGGACAATCTTGCCGGAAGCGAAGGGCAGATCAGCATATTCGACCTGCTGAACTTCAGTTTCAATGAGTTCCAGTTCTCGGAAAAACGCCCCAACAGTGGCGTCATCTAAACGATATTCAGTCATGGCTTGTATTGAGAGAGGGTAAGGGGATGAGGACTAACGGGGAGAGGGCGGCCTAGAAACTAGCTCTTGTTGTAGGACAGCAAAATCATGCGAGAGCCGTCAGAGTTAACGACTGTTCCACGCGCAATGCTGTATTCGTGAGCAGGGATGGCGATCGCATCGTCAGCATCGGAGAGCGTCACTTTCCCGGCGTTGCCGCCAGTCACGGACACATACAGCTCGCTACCCAAAGAGATTGAGGTTTCAACGGCTTCCACCCAAATGCCTTCCAGGGTGTTAACGCGGTCCAGAACATCCATAGGCTCAAGCGGGCGATACGTGGTCTTCGCCGTCGCTCCAATCGCGTTGCGCTCAGCAGAGTAGGTATTGAAGCTAATGCCGACCAGCACATCGTCAACGCGAGGCAGGCTGGCTTCTCGCACGGTTGCAGCCGGATCCCGACCCAAAAAGCGGCCAAACGGAATTTCGATAAGACCTGACGCCGCCGTGTTGGTGACGGTCGGGTTGGCCGCAGTGCCCACTGCGGTCAAGGTGAGGTTGGCGGAAGGATCGCGCCCAACTAGCCGGATGCCGGTAGCGTTGCTGATGAACACTGGGGTTGCCAGCTCATACATCCGAGAGTTGCGGATTGCTGCGATCGCCGCTGCTAGGTTTTCGGCTGCTGTAGCACTGCCATCGTTGGCGTAGACGACTTGCTCAGTGCGGGTGCCATTGCTCAGAGTGAGGGTGATAACGTTGCTGTTTGTGGCGTTCGGGCCTAAAACCAGCGATTGTGCAGTCCGCCGAGAATTCGTATAGGGCAGAACACGCGGCTCGCCCAAACCCTGAATCATTCCAGGGCGGGAAAGGTCAAATCCGAGAGAGTAGTTTTTTTGCATTTTCGTAGCTCAGAGAGCGAGGGGTAGGAAAATGCAGAAATCACGCGCTGACAGTCACTCGGGAGATTACGCTTTGCTTAAGCTCAGGGGTTGTTTGCAAGCATCCATTTTTTTCTGACAGGCTTCGTCTACGCCGTAGGTAGTCGCAGCGCCGGGAGCCGAAGCTTTACGGGCAGCGGTGGTTGCAGAGCGAGAGTCGAACCGAGCGGAATCAGTCCGTTGGTCTACTGCTTCTTCTTCCTCTACAACTTCTTCAATTTCCATTTGCTCCACTTCTTCGAGAAGCGCGTCAAACCGGGCTGCAATATGAATATCGAGGTTTGTGTCTTCTGCATCCAGGCGGGCCAAGCTGTTGGGGCGAACCATTTGCAGCACTTGAGCCTTAACTTCAACGGGGGCTAAGCTGCCGTCAAAGTGGATTTCAGAAAGGTCAGCATCAGTTGCGCTCAGGATTTTGTAAGCATCAAGACGAACATCGATTCCTTCTTGAATGCCGACTTGCAGCGCGGTAACAAAATCGTCTTCGCTGATGGCTGCTTCAGGAGCGGCGTCAGTGCGAGCGGTATTCGCTGCTCCTTCCTTGGCGTAGCGCAATGCTTCAACTTCAACCTCTAGGGCATCGGCTCGCCCGGTCTGCACGTCGCGGTCGTCGGTGATTTCGTCAAGATTTTCCTCTAGTTGAGTAATCTTGGTTCTCATGGCGGCGTTGTCAGCTTCTAGGCTGTCAGCTCGCTGCTTTAAGGTGCCTAATTCGGTGATTTTTAGGGATACAGCACCAGCTATATCGGCTGGCACGTCTGTGTATTCAACACTGTCAATTCGTAGAGTAGCCATGCGGTTTGCTTGTCGTTGGTGGGTGTCGGGACGGGATTTAGGATTCTGGACCATAGTGTGCCCATCCGCTGAATCCAATACGCAAAAACAGCTTGACTTGCCGTTTGCGTCGGTCCTGATTTGACAGCAGCTCTGAACATCCTCGGCTGAATCCAAGTGTAGGCGGGCGATTGAGCCTGCGCGGGCTCGCTCCACCAGGGCGATGTGATTCCCCCTGATGTTGCGTTGGACGACATCGTATCGACCTTCGGCGCAAGTGCCAGGGGTTTCGTCAATGTCGCATTCATACCCGTTACTCAGCTCCTTGTGGGTTGACTGAGCCGCCGCGATCGCAACGGGATCGACAATGGTTAAATCCGTTTCGAGTAAGCCATTGAGGTACTCAACAACACTGCCATAGCCCTTCAGGAAGGTGGCCGAGTTATCCTTGTTCACCATCACAGGCGGGTGATCGAGGGTGGCCACGGCGTTGTTAAACGTGGCCGCCGATCTCTCAACCTCGTCTGGCGGGCGATACTCCCGACGAATCCCGTTGGGGTACCTGGCATCTGCATACTCCTGAATCCCAGAGCGGGCGATCGTGGCGCGGCACCGCAAAAACCCGGTCACCGGATCAATGTGTGGATTCCCGGAGAGCTGAACAAAGTCAAAACGAATAACCATTTTAGGAGGGCGATTTTTCCCTATAGTGCCCCGCACCTAAGCAGTTTCAACGCTTTTCGGAGATTCGGACGCCATGAACAAGGCCATCAAATAGCGTTTGTACATATCAACCCTAATCTGGTCAGCGATCGCGGGGTATTCGTTCGCCATCACCTCAACCGCTAAGGCATAGACCTTGGGCAGTGGGAGAGGGGCTAGGGCATCCTCTTCAGAATCCTTCCGTACCTTCTGCCGTTTCTCCAACCATTCCATCATTTCGGCTGCTGTCATCCGAGTTTTGTCGGTGGCGTAGTCAGACAATTTGATTCCATCCGGCCCTGCTTGAACACTCAGGGCGGTTTTGGTCGTTATCTTGGAAATGAAATTGCCAAACTTGCTGATCCGCTCGCGCTGGGTAGCTTCGGCTTTGCCCGTAACAATTCCTCGGGCAAAGCTCTCGCAATTTGACTCAAACCCTTCGTAGCTAAAGCTTTGCCCAACCATTAAGTTGGCTCTTTCCAGTATTTCCGCTTCGGTAAAAATAGGCTTTTTGTTTTTGTACAGTTCTTTGGGTGGCACCCGCTCAAACTGGGTGCTGTCGGGGCTGGCGTCAGAGATGAGGCTACGCGATCGCACCTTCATTTCGATTTTGCCTTCCTTTTTCTCCCCAGACACATCGATCATCATGTGCTGCCCCGTTTTGGGGTCTTTGCCCGTGAAGACTGAGTAATGCTGCCAAGCCCCGCCTGGAACCTTAAAGTTTTTGCGGATCACGTCCCCAGGCTTAAATGTGTCATACACCTTAAGGGTTTCGGCATCTGGAATCCCGCCAGGGGGCTGCCGAATTGAGTCAAACGCCATCGCTTTTCCGGCGCTTTCAAAGTCTTTGCGCAGTTGAAACGCGGCAACGCCCAAAACGCTCGCGACCGCCACGCTGGTCAGGCCAGCCGCTACAAACTTCGGCGCAGATGACTTTTTGATCCGAAATTCAATATCGCCGCTGGGTGTTACCCGCCGCCGAATGGAGTGACTTTTAGACTTGCCAATGCGGCAAACCTTCTTGGGTGAGATGTAGCCCTCTCCGCAAGGGTTTCCGTCCCCTTCCGTTGAATCTTGCCGCCCCTGCTGTTCGGACAGCAGGAAAATAGCCAGCAGGTAGTTTTTGAACATCTGAACTTGAATGGCTTCAGAGATGCCCGGATACGCTTTCCCAAGCTCTACGGCGGATTTAGCGTATGCCGTTGGGTCTGGGAGCACATCTGCAACCTTGGCAGGTTGAGAGCTGGCTGAATCCACTCTGGATAAAGCCGCTCGCTCTCGCTCCAAAAATTCCAACATTTGTGTGGAAGTCATGCGCAATTTTGACTTTCCATACTCACTTAGGCCAAAACCTTTCTTTGTCCTCAGCTTTAGCCCGTTGTCCAAGACTATTGCTGAAGCCACCTTAGTGAACCGCGTAACGGAGTCCCCCTGAACAGAGCGTGACTGCCCTGCAACAATAGCTCTGGCAAAACTCTCGCAGTTTGAGGTATACCCCTGATAGGTCAAAATTTGCCCACGCATCCGATGGGCGCGGCGGATAACTTCGTCAGGTGTGAATGGGCGATCGCCGTTTTTGAACACTTCGGACTCAGGCACTTTTTCATACTGGCTAGAGTTCGTGTTAATGTCCGCCATCGGGCGATAGAGGATTGTCGGCACCGTGTCGATTAGCTTTGGGTTTCGGCTTGACTCAATAATCATGTGCTGACCCGTTTGGGGGTCTTTACCGACATAGACGCCGTAATGCTGCTTGGCCCCAAGGGGTGCCTTAAAATTGCGGCGGACTAGATCGCCGGGGGTCATCGCATCGTAAGCTTTCAACGTCTCAGCATCTGGCACTCCGTCTGGAGGTTGCCGGATTGAATCAAAGTCAACTGAAGACTTCTGGACATCGCGAACAATAGTCGCGATCGCCGCGCCGAGGATCGCCGTTGTGGCCAGCGAGGTTAGGCCCGCGATCGCTTTAGGCGAGAACTTTAACGGTTTTTCCGATGAGCTGCTACCACCCAGCGCCCGAACTTGATTGGCCAACTGGACCGCCTTTGGGCCTAGCGGCTTTTCACAGACCTTACCTCGGGTGATGCAAGTAGTTTTGCAAGGAGTGCCAATGTCGCAGTTTTTGTCGCGCCTCAAGGTGAAGCCAATCAAATAGCTGTCACTGCGCCCCCCGGAGGCTTCAATTTCACTGTAGGAAAGGGTGTTTTTGGGGGACACGTTAAAGTCAAACACCTTATTCCCGGCCAAGAATTTGCCCGAGATAGTGCCTTTGTTGATCGTGGCTTTCAGGATGGCGCTGATTCCGTCTGTGTAGACAGATTCAATCAGCTCCTTCAGCCACGATCCCGGCCCCGCCTTTGAGCGGACGGTTGAAATCAGCATGGTATTTGACTTTGGTTATTTGACTTTGGCGGCTAGGCCGGAGACTTTTCTAGCAAACTTTGCACCTGCGGCTCCTGCCTTTTTGCTGAGTTCAGCGCCTTTTTCACCAGCTTTTTCACCGAGTTCAACGCCCTTGATTCCGGCTTTTTTGCTGAATTCAGTGCCTTTCTCCATGGTTGCCGTACCCGCTTTGTTGATAGCCGCGCCTGCTTTTTGGGACATAGACGCACCTTTCAAGCCGCCCTTGGCAGAAGCCGCAGCAAGTTTATTGCCCGCCTTCATAGAGGCTCCCGCAACTTTTTCGGAACCTTTTTCAATGCCCTGCGCAGTTTTTTCGGCACCCTTGCCAACCGCTTCAGCGATCGGCTTGCGGAAGTAGTAAGCAGCGCCAGCACCACCAGCGAGAGCAGCGCCCGCAGCTATCCCAACCGCAGCGCTGCCCACGGACGCGCCTCTACCGCCAGCACCAGAAGCGAGTTTCTTCTTTTTGCCGCCACATTCAGCATCTTTAGGAATGCATCGGCCATTGCAGAGCTGACCTGTTTTGCACTTGGGCTGGCCAGCGTCAGCGCGATCGCCGCCCATTTTGGCCGCATACGCTTTAGGATTTTTTCTGTACTCCACCACGTTGTTGTACAGTTCTGGATCATTCTTTTTAAGGTGGTTCATAACCATGTGAGTGCCAGCCGCTTGCACAGCAATGCTTGATCCAATCGTTCCAGCAACGCCAGCAGCAATACCCCGCTTAAAGCCACCCCCGCCACCACCGCCAGCGCCAGAAGAGAGCTTCTTGCCGCCACAGCTAGCGCCCTTGGGAATGCATCGGCCATTGCAGAGCTGACCCACCTTGCATTGAGGCTGGCCAGCATCGGCGCGATCGCCGCCCACACTGTTGAGCAAATCAACGGCGTACTGGCTCATGGGTAAAGAGGTATCGGTTTCGGCGTGAGAAGACTTTTTAGATTGGCAGGAGCAAGTCATGGGTTTAGAGGGGGTAGGGTTAGGAGGGGGAAAGGATGTAGTCCTGGATGATGTCAACAATTGCGGCCTCGTCAGCATCGCTAATCCCGAGGTATTTCCGCTTGTAGACACCGATGCCAAGTTGGTGTTTTGGTGCGTAGCCCATATTTGAGCCAACTGCCACGCTGGATTCATCAGCTTGATAGTTGATGCTTGCTCTGAGCCGCCCAGTCGCCTGCAAAATCTTGAGGATTTGCCGGTTCTCCCGCTTCTCACGCAATCGACGGGCACTTAAGGGTTTCCAGGGTACCCCTGACGGATCAACCTCTTGCTCGAAGCGATCATCAGTGGACAGCAGCATGTACTCGCCAATATCAACCATCGCTGGCCGCAGGTTTTGGCACCGCTGACTGAATTCAATCAGCGCTTGCCGGACGGCGCGGTTGTCGCAGGCGATCGAGACGAAGGGGGATGTGGACACGGAGAGTTAGACGAACATGCTTTTAAACTTCCCCAGACCCAGGCAAACGGAACGAAGGCGCGATCGCACCGCCCTCAGACGTGGTGAAGTAACGCGCATCCTCGCTCTGCGGGTCTATTTCCCGCCGAATCCACTTCTGGTTCAGCAGCTCCTTTAGGACGGCCTGAACGGTATCGTCGCTGTCCTGAGGGGTGTTCTCCGGGAAGTCAAGCAGACTGGAACTGCCTGACGCAATGATCCGAGACACCAGCTCCAGCAAGGCAACTTCACGAACACCAGGGCGCTCAGCAATCATCAGCAGCAAAATCCCCTGGAGATGCTGATGACCCTCTTCCGTGAGCGCTAAGAGAACTTGATCCTCAAGGTGAAGAAACTGCCTGCCTTCTCGGTCAATCTCGGCAACACCAATCTCAGTCAGGTTAAATGTCTCTCGGTTGAATGCCCGACCTTCCGCGATGACAATTTCACTGTCCTTTCGGATCAGCCTTCTACTGGTAAGTTGTTCAACCAGATACCTGATTTTTTCGTAATAGTCTTCACAACAAAATCCGCCTCTCTGAATCATGATTTCAATACGCTCCAGGATCTCCTCAAGTGTAATATTAGAGCGGTTTTTGAGTATCAAGAGAATGGCGTATGACAGCGTGCTTTCATTAAGTTCGGTGTTCATTGTTTGTTCTATGATTCCTATTAGTTTTCCCTATTCTTGCGGTCGTTTTCTTCAATGATTTGTTGAAGCTTTTTGTCAAGGGCTTGCATCTTTTTCTGATAAAAGTACTGCCGTTGCCCTGGAATATTAGGCTGATAGTCCCAGCCTGGATCGGCAATCGTTGCCGGATCCGGAGGAACGCCCACCGACAACCCCAGCCGCCGCAAGTCGCGATCGCTCACGGCGTAGGCGGCACACCGGCAGCCAAACCCGCAGCTCGGGAAAGCCTTTAACCAGAATGGGTCATCAGCCCTGAACACCTGGCGGTGCAAGGCCAAGTGCAGTGGGCGAGGCACGCGGGAATCGCGGTGCTTCCACATCAGGTAAGGGCGAGCTGTGGCCACATCCGGATCCCGTACCTGCTCGTAGCGGCCCTGACGCTGCACGCTACGGATGTTGTTCTCCAAGATGAACTTTCCGCGATCGCGCCCCTCAGTCCACCCGCGATCGCTGACAAGCTGCTCAAACTCCTCAACAAAATTCTCAGTGGACTTGCCTTGGGCAAACGCCTGGTCAATCAGGGTCAAAATGTCCTGCAACAAATCCCCTTGGGTCAGCCCAGCCACCGTAAATGCCCAGTTCTGGGACTCTCCCGAAAACTCCCGCCAGTCTTTGGCAGGCATAGGAACCTTTTTCCGCAGAGCTTTCAACGCCTCGGAAAATACAAGCTGCAAATAATCCGGAATTTCGGCCATGGTTTTACCTGCGATCGCCCGCGATCGCTTTACGTTTGGGATTTAATCTGTAAGAATCAAAAGAAGCACATTTGTGATCACCACGCTTTGTAGAAGGAAACTTGTTTGTGATAAGGGCGTCTAAATCCTTCTGCAAAGCGGCCTTTTCTGCCTCCAGTCGATCTGTTGAGACACCTTTTTTCTGCCCCCGTGCCGCCGCTTCCTGCCGCTTCAGGATTTGTTGAGTTAGCGCTCCGATGCGGGATTGCAGATTACTAATCTGAGCTTTTGCCACACTGGTCTGCGCTGCCGTCGCCGCCCGTCGCTTCAACCGTTCCTCCGTTTCTGGGGCGGCTGTGGCTGAGATGTCGTACTCCTGCAAGGTTCGCAATTGGCGAGCTTTTGCCCGCGCTGCTGCAACTTCTTCGCCAAGCATCTCCACCGTCAAAGCCTTCCCGTTCACATCAAAAACAGGCGGGGTTTGGGCGTCTTTGGCAAGGCGATCGCGCACTGCATCTAAATCCACCAAAAGCTCACCCGCAGCTCGGGCAGTTTGGGCATGAGCCGACTGAATGTCGTCAATCATGGCCTGATTGGCGATGCGATAGGGCTGCAACAGACTATTCCCCTCCAGGGGGACCGCCATTTCCTGTGCTGTCTTCCGGAGGTCAGCCACCAGCTTCTGGGATTGCTCGCGGCCCTGGATTACGGCAGTCTTTTGGAGTTCGCTAACTTCGGCGTGCTTGACGCTGGCCAACCCCTGCCACTTTCGAGAAATCTCTAGAGGGTACTGGGCTCGCTTTTCAATCTCGGCGGCATCCCCTTCAATGCGGGCATGGAGCCGCGCCAAAACGTAGGAACGGAACTTGGCCGCTTCCTCCACCGATTGAATGCTGGCCGTCCCCGACTCCTTCTTGTATTGGTTGAGCGTCAGCTCCAGACCGCTGGGCATCTCCTGTGACTTGCCCGTCACCCACTTAATCCCGTCACGCCCGCCCATGGCTTCCATGTAGGCCAAGCTCTGCTGCATACGAATCTGCTGCCGTTCTAGCCACGATTCCGTACTGCGGATCGAGAATTGGCGCTCGCTATCGTGCTGTTCGGCCATTGCCGATATTTCGACTTGGTTCGCTTCAATCGCTTTCACGTTGGCATTGTGACGCTCGGCTTGCTTGGCAATCCGGCTCGGCAGCTCTCCCTGCAAGGCTCTGATTTTCTCCACAGCGGCATACTGGGCCTTCTGCTCTGGGCTGAGCTGGCTTAGGCGAGTGGGCAGCTCAGCCACCCGCGTTTTCATATCGGCAATGGTTCCCTTGGCCGCTTCCAGCCTTTGAGGCGCATCCCGCAGGGTGGCCGCTTCGTCGCGCAAGCCTGTGAGCTGCAACCGCTGCTCCTGCAATGCCTTCAACTCATTCCGATCCGATGGCTTGGACTGCCCGAGCAAGCGAGCTTGCACGCTGGCTTCTGCTTCCTGGATGCGTTTTAGTTGAGCATCGATGCTGGCGATCGCTCCCTCAACCCGCTCGGCATGGCGTTCCGGGGACTTGCCCGCCGCCAGCACCTTGGATTGCAGCCCTGGTAGGAAGCGATCGGCCTTGGCGATCGCTCGGTTCAGTTCGGGAACCTCCTTCGCCGCCGTTTTGAAGTAGTCCGTCGCCAAGGGATTCATCATCTGCCGTTTCAGTAGCTCGGCGCGGGACAGCTTTGCCTGAAGCTCATCGACAACCTTGGGATTGGCCGGGGATTCTGCCAACGCCCTGGCCCGCCCGCCGAGAACGGAGTGCTTCCGGAATAGCTGATCGCTTGCCCGCTCAATCTCTGTCCTGAGCGGCAGGAACGTCTTTGGCGGCTTAGCCGGTGCCGGTGCGGGTTCCGGTTTTGCCGCTTTTAAAGACGGCGGAGTTACAGGGGGGGTGGGAGCGGGAGGCGGCTCTGGCGGGCGAACGCGGGAAAGCAATTCCTCCATCTGCGATCGCCCGCGCTTAGGCAGTTTCACCCCTACCCCCGGCGCTGGCGGCGTGATTAATGTGGGATTTTCCGTGGCGATCGCAGGGTTACGGGGCGATCGCTTAGGGGCTGGAGCACCCCCTGGCGGTAACAAGAGAGGATCACCCGTGGGGGTGGGCGGCGCGGGCGGGCGAACACGAGCCAGCAACTCAGTCATGGGCGATCGCCCTTTCTTGGGCAGCTCCACCCCCGCCCCCGGCGCTGGCGGCGTGATTAGTGTGGGGTTTTCTCCGGCGATCGCGGGCTTGCGGGGCGATCGCCGGGACTTGGACGTTGGTGCACTCCCTGGTGGCAGCAGCCGAGGCCCACCCCCACGGGTAGGGGGTGCCTCTGGGGTTGGATCAGACTGGCGAAGCATTTCACGCACGCGCTCTAGTGGCCCCGCCTTCTTCTGTTTAGGAGCAGGCTCAGGAAGGCTGCTCATGAAGGGTTCTGAGGTTTCTCTAGAGGGTGGTTCTTGGGGTGTGGTGGTACCCTCTAGAGAAACTCCCAATTGCTGGGCTAGACTGCGATGGCGCGTCATCTCACTAGGCTCTGGCGATCCTGGTAACGGTGGCACCACCGGCGTGGGAGTAGCGGGCTGTCTTGCCGCCTCCACAAGGCTGCGAAGGCGCTCCGTGATGTCTGCGCCGGGGAGCTTCCTTTGGGCGGGTAGCGAGGGTTCTGGACTGCTGGGCTTTGGCGGGGGTGGCGGGGGTTCTGGGGATGATGCCTGCGGGGGTGGATCGGGGGGTTGAGTTGGTGGGGGTGGCGGGGCTTCTGGGGATTTGAAGGTGCTGGAACCGCCGCCGCTGGATGCCGCGATCGCCAGTCCTACCCCCGTTGCCACCGCTGCCACGCCCAGTGCTGCCGCGACACTGCCAACGGCGATCGCCCCACGCTGGGGCTTTTCTCCGCTCAGTAGCCGCTTGGCCACTTGCTGCTGTTGGGGGGAGAACGCCTTGGTGCATTTGAACCCTTTGGCAATGCAGCCCTCACCACAGGGATTGCTGTTCTCGCAGTCTGGCTTGCGATCGCCCCGAACCTGACTGAGGCCCGCCAAATACTTGGCTTGGCTATCCGTTTGCTCAATGGCGATGCCGTCTTGAGTGAGCCGAAACTGACAGACTTCGCCGCCTTGGTCAAAATAGCCCGTCAGCGCATCCGACTGGCTGTCGAGTCGAAAAAAGTATTCAGGGGTCAATCCTGATGCATCTGTGACCAGGCTCATTAGTTCGGTGACGATCATTCGATTTCCTCTGCTAACTCATCTAAAATTTCGGCCCGCCCGCCGAGATACCCCAACTGCATGGACTGATTGAGCGCTTTGGCAAAGGGTTTGGCGTTGAGTTGGGTGTACAGTTCGGGCAGGCGATCGCGAATCTCAGGCAGGGTGGCCCCGGCTGCCGCTTGGGCTCTTAGCCACACTGAAATTTGTTGCCGCCATTCCCCGATCGCTTTGTTGATGTCGGCCACCGAGCGATCGGCGATCATCTCTGCCAAGTCCGGCCCATCGTTGGCATCTTCTCGGCTTGCTACAGGCTTGGTCTTTTTGGTGCGCGGCGATCGCCCCGTGGTTCGCCCCGTGGTTCGCCGCCGCCCATCGGTTCGCTCGGTGCGATATTGAGTCAACTCTTCTGCACTGGCTTCCTGAATTCCGCCAAACCGAGCGCGGCCCATCGTTGCTAGGGTCAGCGATCGCGCCTCTTCGATGTCTTTGCAGTTGAAGATGTACTTTGTTTCATCGTGGAACAGGGTATCTGGGTCAACCTGGGCCACCTTGAAAACCTTGCTGGAATCGGGAGATGGCCCGATAAACACATCCCAGGCACGCCCATCTTCGGCGTGCCCATAGCTGCCCCTGATGCGGCCATAGGCCATCGGCATGGAGCGGTTATGCCGCAAATCGCCCTTGTCATGGGTGATGTCCAAGGGAATCCCATTAATCATCTCAACGCGCTTGCGGGCGTCGGCGCTGTCCGTCTTTTGCGCCTGCGCATTGGGGTCAATCGGGTTCCCGTTTGCATCAACATTAGGGTCTTGCGCCTGGGCGTTGGGGTCTTGCGGTTGAGCATTTGGATCGATGGGATTGCCATTTTCATCAGTCAGCCCGCCGAACTGAAACTCATTGGCCGCTTGAGCTTTCTGCCAAGCTTCATCGTCCAATGTTGTCTCAATTGAATAGCTGCTGCCACCAAACCGAGAGGCGCGAACTTCGTCCTTCAGCAGAACTCCCATGGCGACATAGGTGTTGTCTACGGCGGATTGAGACGATCGCGTGGCTAGCTTTTCCTCTTCGGTCTGCTCCATCAGAGGATTGAATTCAAAGTCTGCATCCTCGGGCATTTTGCCCTTGGTGGGGCCATCTTTGGCGAGCCAAATTAGTTCGGCAATCTGTTCAACTTTGGAACGAAAGACAGATTCTTGAAACTGATTGACCATTTTTGCCCACGTCTTTTCCTCACTCTCTCCGGTTCCACCCATGCCGCTCGGGCTTTCTCCAAACACGGTGGTGTGAGGCAATCCGCTGGCACCAACAATGTCGTCGCGCAGGCGATCGAGGATGTCGGCCAATCCTCCAAAGTTTCGGGAAACAAAGCTGGCACTTTCCCCATCTTTGTCCAGCACCAACCCCTTGAGATTTGACAGGGTTAATCGCAGGGATTTCAGGCGGTTTTTCAGCTTAAGAATGTCGGATTCCTTTTCCGACCCCAGCAGCTTCCCTAAGCCCTGCAAGGCGTAGATGAATACGTTGAAGTCCTGCATCATGCTGGACACGGACTGAATGCCTACGTCATACCGACTAAACGAGTCCCAGATATTGTCGATGAGCGAGCCGCCCCAGTTCTCATTTACTTCCATCACTCGCGGCGGCAGTTCAAATCCGTCGAACCGAATCACGCGATCGGGGTGGAATTTAAGATCGGGTAGTGACAGCTCTCCGGAGCCCAGCAGAGTGCGTTTTTGGCGGGCGGTTAGGCGAGTAATGCTGACCAGCTCATAGAAATCAGGTTCTAGGGGATTGAAGGTGACCGTGGTGTTAGGCCGAATGTAGGTGCAATCGAGGGCTTCAATTGACAAAATAGAGCGGATCCCATCCCTGTTGATCGGCTCTGACGAAGGGCGGCCATCATCAACGTGCAAGATGATCGCCGCTCCTTTGTAAATGTTGGCCCACGTTTGGGCGCGTTTGAAATTTGCGGCAACTTTCAAACGTCGCTGGTATTTCTGGAATTTAGCGATCGCGTCGGGATCTGGAGAGTCGCCCAATGTTGGTTTTAGCCATTTCCGCGTAGCTTCAGACGGATAGGCATCGCAAATCCGTCTACAAATCCATGACGTTTCGTAAACCCGTTCCTTTGCCCGCTCAGTCAGTCGCTTGGTGGTACTGGAGGGCGCGTTGTGGACAGAAACATCATGGTCGGGATTGCCTATCCCACTCATGGCGTTCTCAACAGCCCCGTCTAGGCGAACCAGAGATTCAACTGGGGAGACAAGTTCGCCGTCAATGGGCGGATCAAAGGGGGAAACTTCAGGCTGGTATGGCATGGCGGCTCAGTCATAGAGACTTGCCTAGGGTTCCCGACTTTGGTGTTGAGATTGGTCCAACCAAATCGAAATTTAGATTTTGGGCACTCTGAGAGCACTCGCCTTCGCGAACACTACTCTCTCTCCCTCTCAAAATAATGACCAAGCAACTCTATACAACGATTTCAGGCTTAACTGATTCTTCGATCCGCAACGAAGATGGAACCTTGTTGGTACTGCCTACGGCTAGCGGCGCGGTGCTAAACCTGGGGACAAAGATTCAGGAAATCACTTCAATGTCTCGCCTGGGGCAAATCGTGGTGGTGGACACTTACCCCATGGAAAGCCGTCCAGAAATCAAGATGGACTGGACGCAGAAGAACCTCACCCTCTTGCAAATGCGCTTGGGCTTAGAATTCACCACCGGTTCGGCTACGGGCAAGCTGGTGAACAACGGGTTTAAGGTGCTGAAGACCTCTTACCCTGCCGTGAGTTCTGGACAAGAAGGCTTCGGCGTTGACGCTGACTCCCCCACCGCGATCGCCTCCTACCTCAGCCCTGCTGATGTCTCCGTACCCTTGGACCGCGTGGCCTTCTCAAGCTTTGACGAAGAAAACACCCTGACCTTTGCCGTGGGCGATGATGCCGCCTTTAAGTGGTCTGGCGACTTGATTGGCAAGTATGTGGCCTATGAGCTGGATTACCCGCTGTCTAGCGTTATGCGCCTCTCGGATAATCCGATCAACAACTACGCTCTGACCATGATGACGATCCTCACCGATCGCACCCTCCTGCAATGGGAATTCCCCAGCGTGTCTATCAAGCTGGACCAAGGGGACATCAACATGGGTGAGCCCAAGATGGAGCTGACCTTCCAAATCCAAGACGATGGCTCCTCCTGCATCCCCTTCAAAATCACCCACAAGGGCACCGCGCAGAAACGTCGGTGCATCGTGTAGTGAGCTAGAAGGTCGCTATGCGCTACGAGGAAATTTGCTATCCAGATGGGTCTTTTGCTTGGGTCAGTGCTGTGCCGCGCTGGCATCTAGCCTTAATGGATGCCCTTTTCCAGCAGCTCTACATGCTCTGGGGCGAGTGGGAGATGGAAACCCAGCAGCTCCTGCAAGTTGTTAATCCAGCAGACGCCTCTGAATTGAATCGGGCGCGTGTCCGTTGCTGGCAACTCATGGAGATGCTGGTCAAAAATTTCCCTAGGATTGATGGGAGTTCTTCAGGTTTAGGCTTCGATTTAGAGCCATTGCGATGCGATGTGCTCCAGATCGAAGCTTTATTTTTTGGGCAGATCGAGGGCGATACGGTCAAGCCGCCCAAGCTGGCCGCCCTAAATCAATACGAGCCAGTCCCTATCCCTGATTGGCAAATTGATGAGGATGCCACTCCCATTCCTTCCACCGACGATCCAGCCATGGACCTTTTGGCAATGCTGACCCTGGCCACCAGCAGCCAAGAAGCGATCTCACTCATGCAGACGCTTTCGGCCCAGCAAATCGATCGCTTCATCTCAGCCTTGAAAGAACTGAAGCGTGACCCAGCCGAGCGCGAGCAAGAAGCTTTGGATAATGACTACATCGCTTGGAAGGAAGAAAATCCGGAGATTTTCAGAGAGGCGATGGGAATCAAGTATCTTACGGCTAGTGAGATTGATGCTCTTGAGAGACGTGCGTAAGGGAATTATTACAGGTGTAGATAGAGGTTTTCACCCCATGATTGTTATTCAAGGTCAAAGCTACACGGTCAACAGTGCCGCCATAACCATTTCTCGGACTGCCGTGTTAGGGCGCGTCTGTTCACAAGCTACGCCGACGCCTGATGACGAAGCAATGGCCGCCCGCAGCTTAAGCCAAATGATTCCAGGACTGCCCGCCTCCGTCTGCTCTTATCAGCAGGTACAGCTTAATGGCGCATGGCAAATCCTCGTCACGTTCAACCTCGATCTGGATGAACTGTTGTCCATCGCAGAGGAAATTTCAATCCTTTGGCTTGAGAAAAAGTTGTCCGACCTAACCGCAAGTACACCCGAAGAACAGCCACGGGTAGACGCCCTGCGAGCTTCGCTGCAAGAGCAGCTAGACAAAGCTAGAGGCTCCGTAACCGCAAACCCCTTACTTGCGATACTGGAAGGCGGCGCACAATCTACCGCTCAAAAAATCAGCACCATTCTGGAGTTGCAGCCAGACGGCCAAGCGATCGAGGTTGAAGCCGCCCCAGTCGGGTTTAAG
This sequence comes from uncultured cyanobacterium, assembly GCA_963766075.1. Lineage (GTDB taxonomy): Bacteria > Cyanobacteriota > Cyanobacteriia > Leptolyngbyales > Leptolyngbyaceae > CAVYAN01. Next base: position 40,989 of record CAVYAN010000048.1, read on the forward strand.
CCAACTGAAAAAAAGGCTAGAACAAAAAAGGTGGAAGCGATCGCTAATTAAGCCGTTGCTTTTGTAGCTCTAGCACCCCTGGATGCCTTTGTTTTTTTCAATTCCTGAATTTCAATCGATTGACTATTTAGCAAGGCTTGCAACTCCTCCATTTTTTGTTGCAAGCCTTCGACTGAACTGGTTGCCTGCCTGACATGATCTGTCAGTACAGCCAACTGGCGATTAAGATCGTCGATCCGAGCCTTTAGCGCTACGTCACTCATATTTTTTTTCTACTAAATCCCCCATCATCATACGTGAACTACAACCGATCCAACCCATACCCCAGACGCTCTGGATCAAACCACCGTGAATCACCGAATGTCTTTCCAGGAAGCCGTAGAAAGAGGTTTTTTGTCTATCTATGCACAACCAATTAAGCCGCTCCATTCAGTCGGGGGCTATAAAACTAATTACTTTGAGATTTTGACCCGCGTTCAACGGCAATCCCCTCAGACCTTTTTCCACGATCTGACGCTTGACGAAAAACTGAGCTTTACACAGTGGTTGGTTGAGCAGGTTCGTAATCTGCCAATTCAATCTGAAAGACCGTTTTTAAGAAACTTCTTCGCGCTCAACATTCCTGTTGAAGCGTTTTTTTATAAGAACGCTTTGGATTGTGCCAGTGGAGCGGAAAACCTTTTCCTGGAAGTTACGGAAACGGTCGATTACTCCACAAACTTCAAAAAAATCATGGCCGACTTAGAGCAACCCGTCATCCTGGATGACCTTGGCGACGGCTACGCCTCTCTCCAAAAGCTCCACGAAATCCCCTTCCATGGATTCAAAATCGGAGGCAACTTGGTTCGCTCCATTTGTGAAAATCCAGATGCAGCGGCGATCGTTGGCTCACTCATGCGGATTGCTCAAGACATCAGCATGAGCTGCACGATGGAATGGGTGGAAAACCAGCAGGTTTGGGATAAACTCAAACTCCTACAAAGCGTCTTTGCACCAAATGCAGAGATTTTGGTGCAAGGCTATGCCGTGGGTGTCCCCCTGCCAGCGCTGGCCGCGATCGCTATTCAGCTAGGATCTGCTCCAACTGCCTTAGCAACTTCTCGGCCTTCTTCTGAGACTCCTCACTCAAGTCACCCCAGCGTTTTGACAGATCAGCAAGGCGCTGCTTAGGCGTCTTCACTCGCTCTGTGTCAGGGCTTTTCAGCTCGCGCACCAGCTCACGGATGCGATCGCGGGTGGCCCCTGCCATCGCCAAGGTCAAAAGCTTCGCCCGCTCGCCTTCGTCTTTGACCTTGGCAATCTCAATGGCGATCGTGTGGGCTAAACGCCCAGTCCGCAGAGCCGCGAGAACATCCTCGGGCATGTTCAGGATGGGCACCTTGTTCTTGAGGAAGCTTTTCCAGTTGTGCCCCGTCGCCTCAAAGAAGGCCAACAGCTCATCAATGTCACCCCCTTGCTCGCTAACCATGCCCGCATGGTTAGATCTGTTATTGGCGGCGTAAAGCCGTCTTACGACTTCCTGGGGTGTAATGCCCAGCTCTGCCGCCGCCCAATTCAGCACCATATCAACCTCGTCTGGCGGGGTCAGATGCTCGCTGGATAGAACCTCTAAGGCGATGATTTGCATCGCTTCAGCATCGCTCATTTCGCGGACGATGGCAGGGCATTTTTCCAAGCCCAGATGCTTGGCGACTAGCGATCGCCGCCCACCTTTAACGGACTCGAAATATCCTGACTGGTCTGGGCTTGGCCGCAGTAGTAGGGGTTCTTTGATGCCGACAGCGGCAATCGATGCCCGCAGTTCGTCTAGTCGAACGGGGTCAAAGAACCGGCGTGGTTGGAGCGGGCAAGGGATGATTCGGGTCGTTGCGATTTGAGTCACAGGCTCCGACGCATCCTTTTTGGGGGCTGCGCCTAAATAAGCGCCGAGCCCAGGTGTGGCTCTATTGTTTAACATGCTTCTCCTTTCAGTAGCGATGTTGCTATATCGGAGAAAATCAAATTTAGCGCGTGCTTAGGACGCCAAACCCCTAAAGGCTGGCCGCGCTTAACGGCTTGCCCCAACTCTTTGCTTCGTGCCAAGGCCGGAAACACGGGAGCGGCTTTGGCAAAGTTTCCATGAATGTAGTCCAGGGCTTCCCTTTCGTGGGCCGCGCTTCTATCAAGCGCATTCGGGATAAAGCCCAGCAGTTTGGGTGTGATTTCATAGTTATCCCTGAGTGAACTGAGGGACGTGAACACAAGGTTTGCTCCTAGCAGCCCCTTTGCCTCTGTTCTCAGAGGGATTAACACCCCTGAACAGCTCATCAGAGCCATGATGCTCAGGAGTCCGAGGGCTGGAGGGCAATCCAGAAGGATCACATCATAGTGCGCCTCAATCTTGGCGATCGCGTTCTGGAGTCGGCTCCCTCGCAGGTGATCGTTGGCTAACTCCATCTCGATACCCGACAAGTCAAGAGTGGCGGGTATCAAGTCAAAGCCATGACATTGCTTCGGAGCAATATCAACACCCTTGATAAAAGGTGAAGTCGTTTCCTCCACGGGGATTTCACAGGAGTCTAAGCCTGCAAAATCGGTCAGCGAACCTTGGGAATCTAAATCGATCGCTAGGGTTCGCTGACCTTGCTGAGCAAACTGATAGGCGAGGTTTAGGGTCATGGTCGTTTTGCCCTGCCCCCCTGCCTGGTTGAAGACTGCGATGATTTGCGTCATTTAAGATACCGCTGATTTTAAGAGGATTATGCTTGCCGCCAGATCATCTGACGGATTTTCTTTGTGCTGTTTTTCAAGGCTTGAGATCGCGGCCTGTATGTCACTTGTCCGCCGTTTTAGCTTGTCGCGAACACCCAAACTTGTTTCTAGGCTAAGCATCACCTGAAGGTTTTTTGCTTGCTCAATCAATCCAGAGTCTATAACAAGCCTGATAACGCCTGCCTGCGTCATCCCCATTTGTGTGGCTATTAAATTTATTCGCCTAAGCTGCACTTCTGTTAAACGCACATCTTTGGCTACAGTTCTTGCTTTGGCTTTTTTCCCTTCATCAGATTGTTCAACAGATTGTTTTTCTTCAACAGGTTGAATTAAGTCGTCATTGCTCATATATATCTCTCAGTCAAAACAACCTCCATTTTACTGGCACCCTGCTTTTGTCCAAAAATATCAGAAATTCTTGTAAAAAGACTTTACTACAAAAAACCTAGCATTTGTCGTAAACCTTTGGTAGAATCCCAAGCAGTACATTTGATTTCTGTACATAAATCAAGCGCGGAAATCAAATGCTGCTAGGACATAGCATTCATGGGCATAGGAGTTTTTATGGAAGTTTCACCAGTTCTCGTCACGGGCTTGACCCTGACTTTTGTCGCTGGGCACTGGGCGGGTCGGCATCTAGACGTTACCCCGGATTCTGTGGCGGTTGAACGCCGCCGCCAGTTAATCGCTCTGTTAAAACAGGCAGGGTTAAACCTGCTGAAGTATGGCGCGATCGCTGCGCAGCGCGGGCGAGCCTTCGTAGTCGAGCAGTCGGGGTCAGCGGCTTCTCAACCCCTGATTCTGCCTCAAGGTCAACCTTTTGATTTGGGCGAAGCGGGGCAAGAGCTTGAACATTTGCTGGCCACTCCCGCTCCCGCAACCCCCGCTCGGAGAGGTGTAAAAAACTAATGAAATCCACCCAAATCCGAAAAAAACGCCTCAATCTGGACGATCGCTTAGCCCTCCTGAGCTTTCAAGAAATGCGAGACTTGCTTGCGCAAGATTTGAACAGCCCAATTAAGCGGAGGGCTAAGCTTCGGCTGAAGCAGATTGCCGCTCTTGGCCTAAGCCCAAATGAGCTGCACGGACTGCTTGCGAATGCGTTCAACGCAGAACAGTTGTATGGAGAAAAGCTATATAACCGTCACTTGCTTCAGATCCACCACGATCAGCTCGTAACGGATCTGGAGGCGCAAAAAGACCCAGAATTTGACACGACACTGTTGCATCAATTGATCGAATTTGTCCGCGAGAACGGGTCAACAACCTTGTTGAAGATGGTGGTCGCTGTGTCCGACGCTGTAGGCGACACAGAAACCGCTGAAGGAGTAGAGGATTATCTGTATTCCTTTACCTAGGCCCGGTTGTGACCGGCCATGTCCGAACAATTTCAAGCGCGATCGCCGCGCATTTTTTTGAGGAGATAGGCGGACATGACCGGACATGACCGGACACAACCGGCCATGACCGGAGCAGAATTCAACCGAGCGATCGCCCAAAAGTATTTCCAGGTTTACAACATCAAGCCATGCCCGCGAACCGTTCGCCGCTGGCGATGCGCTCTGGGAATAGGGCAAAAAGGGATGTACAGCGAGGCTGAGATGGATGACGTGCTGCATCTGGGATGTCTCATTCGCCAGATGGGCACCGTGGATGCGGCAGTAGACAGATACATTGAATTAAAGGAGCTTCATGAAGAACAAAGTCAAGGGCAACGGGTTTCAGCCAGGACAGGGTGCCAATCGGACCAGCCACCGATTACGGTTGATGCGGCAGTTGTCGGTTAGTGAACCGCAATTCAAAACCTTGTGCGGAGCCTTGGGACTGGCTTTCAAGGATTTTTACTCCCAGCAGGAAGCCGATCGGCTGACCAACTATCACCATGCGTCAACCGACCACCAACCACCCGCCAACCAACCACCAACTATTCATCAACCATCCGCCAACTATTCACCAACCGAGCGCCAACCGAGCGCCAACCAATTGGCAACCCAGTTGGTTGGCGGGGAAGTTGAACGGTTGACGAAATTGGTTTCTCAGGTTGAGGATGGGGCACAACAGATTGCCCAGCAGGCTGGGGAGCGGATTGCCGAGCTTGTGGGCGACATTCCCCGATCAGCATTAGAGATCGCGGCCAGCTTGACCAGCCAGAATCAAGGAATTTTGTACACAGCACATGACGCGGTTGAGGAGGTTGGCGCAGTAGCCGAAAACTTTCGAGAGCAACTTAGCCGCCGCCCCCGGCAGCTTCCCTCTACCGCGCCTACAACCCTGCGTCAGCTACGCGCAGCCGACCCAGATCTCCAACGCGCTTAAGGTTGGAATTATTTTTTCAGCAAGCTTGGTTGGAGTGTTGGTTGCCGTCATGGCGATCGCGCTTGTCAATCGCCCCAAACCCGTGTACGCCCTAGTGGTCGCACTTGGGGGAGCCACAACAAGTTCAGTTCTGATTTGTTGGGGTTTAAGCGTTGCCAAGCGTGGACAAGTGGTTGAGTGGCGTGAAATCCACCGGCCAACCAACACTCCAACCAACCACCAACCTGCTCGCCAACTTGGCCACCAACCACCCGCCACGCGAACTATCAACCTACCAACCATCAGGGCCATCGAATGAACAAACCTGTGAAAATTGCCTGCTTACTCGGAACCTCATTTTTGTTGCTGCTTGTCTTGGGCGCGATCATAGTTGCCCGAGCGATCGACCCCGGCAAAAAAAATACCACGGAGGTTCCGATGGAAATCTACAACAAACTTCCCCTCTCGTTTGGGATCTAGAAATGACCAATCAACTGATTCGAGACATTAAAGTTGCAGTGGTCCCAGCCCTTGTGACCACTGGATCTATTCTGGTTTTCACAATCACCCTTACCCTCCATCTTGCAGAGGACAAAGCTGCAAAAATTATTCGGATGCAGCTCCCTGCAATCTTTTTCACGGCCCTTGTGGCTGGAACACTGGGTGTTAGGGCGAAAGGTGATGGAGCAACCTACCCTGGCCGTGAAGAACCCGCGATCGCTTACACCCCAGCGTCCTACCCCCCGCTGCCAGCAGGATTAGGGCAATCGCAGAGGGTTGATGTCTCACAGCTAATCGATCAAGCTACCCAGCCCCAGGCTCAGTCTTTATATGGGCTTAGGGAAATAGATTTAGACAGTTTGATTGGACAAAGACCGATCGGGGGGGAGGATTAATGCTGAAAACGTTCCAGGAAGGGTTGGAGCGGTTGAAGAAAGTAGAGTTCAGAAATTTTCTGATCCTATTGATGTAGGGAGCGACTCATGCCGAAGGAAGGGAAAAAAACAGAAAAACCCGTCGCAGAATCTCAGTCTGCGGCTATTTCTTCTGACGGCAAAACCTGCCATCTGATCGTGAACATTAGCAACGGTTACGGGACGGCGCGGATGGATTACAAAGGACCAGTTGACCCGCTTTTTGCGGGGGGACTGCTTGGAATCGCTCAAGCATCGGGGGGAAGCATTAGCCCTCAGCCGATTCCAGCGATTCAGATTCAGCAGCAACAGCCACCACTGCTATCTCAATCGCAGCCTTCAAGCCTACCCCCACCGAATCCCCCTCCAAGAAGGTCAGTTGATTTCAACACTATTGATGCGGCGGCGGCAACGGTGCTGCCTCGGACTGGCTTGCCTGCTACTCGCCCTGGCGTCCCTTTGCCAACTGTTCAGCGAGGGCGTTCAATTGGCCCCGTCCAGGTGGCTCTCATACTGGTGTTTTTGTTCTTTTTGCCCATTGCTTGGACGCTAATCAGCAGTCCCGTGGCGCGGCAAAACGTATTGAACTCAATCATCCCGATCGCGCCTCCTGCGGCCCCCAGCCCGAGCGCTGCCCCCGCCAAGCCAAAGCAGTCTTCCGCGCTGCCTCCACCCCCACCCCCCAATCCCCCGGCAGGTTCAATTCTGCCCGTTCCCACTCCACCATAACCATGAATTCACATTCACCACTACCCACTCGCCCCACTTCGCCGCCAGCAAGTAATGGCCAACCTCCAGCCAAGGCCACTACTGGAACCGCTGGCCTTGTTGAAGAAGTTGTCTACACAGACGACAATTTTGCGGATCAAGTATTTCGAGCGATCGGAATATTTGCCGTGCCCGTCAACCTGGCTAAGCAAACCCCGATGGTGCCGTTCCTGAAGGTTGCCCTCAATCCACTGCCGCTTATCTGCATATTCGGCGTGATGTTTTTGCTATCCCGCCAGCTTAACCGTCCAGGCTTGGAAAAGTTGAGCATTTGGTTCCTCGGGCTCGCGATCGCCAGCCTAACCGCCCTGTATTCGTTGGTCTAACTTTGTTTGGTTGCCTGCTATGCCCGCCACGCTCGAAAAAACGTTTGAAAGTCTCAAGGTTTTCAACCCCGAAACTTCCTTAGTCCAGATTGCCGCCGATCATAGAATGACGGTGGACAAACTGTTTGCCCAAGTTGTTGCTTGGGCAACCCAAAAAGGGGTTTTGAAGCAAGTCGGAGCCACGATTTTGGCTCAGTACTGGCTTGAAGCCAAGCGGCAATCGGTGTCTACGGACAGAGATGAGTATGTTGCCTGGGCAATGCAGCAGTTTGGATTAGATGACGCTGAAGCCACCGCCGCGATCGCGGCGGCTGAAGCTTGTATGCCTGAAAGCGCTGGAACTCTCGACATTGCAGGCTACCGGCTTGCTCAAGTGTTTGAAGCCTACAAGGTGACTCTTGAGTTTTTACCACCGGCAATAGAGGGACTGAGGCACTATGGGTTTATTTTCAAAATGAAAGCGGGAACATCGTTCTCAGCCGTAGAGGGGAAGCTTCCTGAAGTGCTATCTTTTTCCGGATTCGATCCCAAAAGAGTGGCTTATCTTGAGCCTCGCACAGGCGGCAAAATGGCTTTGTTTGTTCCCAAAGAAGCCAGCAAAGCTACTGACTACCCGCTGCTGAAACATTATGCTAGCGCCGTAAAACCCGAAAAGCCGGGATTGATCGGCATCTGTGCCGCCATCATCCGGAGCCATGGCGGCAAGCATTCGATAAATCGTCCCGTTGAAATTCCTGTAGGGATTTCAATTTTTAACGAAACTGTTACGGTCCCCCTTGGGAAAGGGGCAATGATCGTTGGACAGACGGGTAGTGGAAAGACTGTTTCACAAGAAATCCTCCTATCAACAATGCAAATGCTGTGGACGCCACAACAATTGCAGATCATCCTAATCGACATGAAGGCTGTCTTTGCAGCGCAATACAAAGACGGCCCGCACCTGATTTTTCCGGCTATAGATGACGAAAGCCTTGCGAAAGAATTTCCACGCCTGAAGCGAGCGTTAACCCATGAACTGAAGCGGCGCAATAATGTTTTCAAAGCCGCAGGGGTTAAGAACATCTATGAGTACAACGACTATCAAGTACGGCAGGGAGATGCGAATCTCATGCCAATCATCTACGTTTTTGTAGATGAGATTAAAGATGCGATCGACCAGGAAAAAGACTTTGAGGATTGGATTTGGATCGGAACACGACGATACACCGCATTTGGTGTTTTTTTCATTTTGGCTACACAATATGCCCCCGATATTCCTCCAAAAATCAGAGGGAATATGGGAGTCCAGTTTGGGCTTAGGCTACCAAAAAGTTCATCGGCTGAACTTGTGTTTGCCAATCCAGCCCTAGCGCGACACTTGCCCGATCTGCTTGGGGCGGGCGACTGCATCATTCAGGGCGGCACTGAAAACCTGATTGGGGGGGTGCGAACTCAAGTTTTTAGCTTGCCTTTGGATCACTCCAAAGCGGTCCTGACTGCACTGCAAGAAGCTTACGAAGCATCGAAGCATCTTTATATCCCCCCGGATCCAGGTGAAGATGAGGATGAAGAGGGTGCGGCATCAGAAGCCATGACGTGCCCAACCTGCGGCAGCGATCGCATTAGCAAATATGGCTTTGCAAAAAAGGGGAACGAAAAAATTCCCAGATTCAGATGTGGAGGAACCCCAGCGCATGTATTCACAAACCCAAACTAGCGATCGCTATATCATCAACCCAGACGATTTGATTCTGTTTTGGGCAATGGTGGCCGCGTTGTGCCTAGGGTCTGTTTCGGCGCTGCTGCTGCTCGGGTCACCTACCGAATCTCCCAGCAGCAGCGCCCTAGCCCCACAGCCAGCAGCTTCGACAAGTGGCAAGGCTAAGCCTCTCCAGTCGCCCAAGAAAGCCAGCAGCCAGCAAATGGTGGCTTGGCTGCGTGAGGCAATCATCGGCCAGGAATCTGGAGGCGATCACACCCTGATGAATGCCAGTGGGTCAGGGGCCACCGGCCTGGGGCAGGTTATGCCTGAAAATATTGGCCCATGGAGCCTCGAAATCCTCGGCAGGCCGTTGAGCCAGCAGCAGTTTATTGACAGCCCCCAGCTTCAGCTCGCTATCATTGACGGCAAGCTAAAGCAGTACTGGAACGCCGCAATGCGGCAGACCAATGGCAAGGTCAACGAATCAGTGCGGCGATCGGCGTCAACTTGGTATTCCGGCGACCCCGAGTTGTTTGACGATCAGAAACCGCAGTTCTGGGGCGGCGATCGCTACCCCTCCATTGGCGAATACACAGAAGGCGTACTTTATAAGTTCACACGCCACAAAAAAGAGGCAGGATTTTAGACCATGGGGCGCGTGAAAGTACGGCGAGTTGTGAGGGTTCGGCAACAATTTCAAATGCCAAGAATTCCAGAAGTTGAGCTTTTCCCAAAGTTCAACTTTTCTGATATTAAAAGATGGCTTAAAGATGAGGTTGATTTCCTTGACAAAAACGCATCTTTCATCATCCTTTGTGTTGCTGGGTTTTTAGGAACTGCAACCGCGATCGCGCTCGGCGTGCTGCTGAGTAGCTGGGAAATTCTCAACCCTCTCTGCTGCTCCCTGTTGCTGGCCATTTACCTGCTCGCTCTCTACGTTCGATCCTACGGTCCTCACAGTCCTGCAAGTAAGCCAAAGGTCAATTCCTATAAAATATTGCGGCGATCGCGCCGTAGACCATTAGAATAAACTCGAATGGATCTTGCATACCCTTCTTAGGAATTGACTGCGGCGGGCTTTGCCCGCCTTTTTAATGCAATTAGCCAAACAAAAAGCCCTTGCAAATCTTAGGAAGCAAGGGCTTTTTGCGTCTGTGGCAAGACTTTTTTGGGCGCTGGTTTAGCCGTCTCATTAGAATAGAAGTATTGTCGGAACCAAAAACACCGTAATTCTACCGATCTAGCGATCGCGGTACATAGATTGATTCTGAAAAAAGTAGCACCATTTATCTATGGAATAGTATGAAAGTATTGGCTTAAGCCGCTGCCAGCCAATCATTATCCTCGAAATCAACTTCGGCAAAAGCGTACACCAGCGCATCGGCATAGTCAGGGCTTTCATCCATATCCTCTTTGGACTGAATCACAATTTGCCCCGTGGCATTGAATCGCCGCAGCGGCATACTGAGCTGTGAAATCAGTTCGGGGCAGTTAGGGATGCTAATCAGCTCATCGTCAGGGTATTCAGCCAGCCCATTGACTTGCTCAAACGTTTTCTCAAATCGGCGGCGCACAGTCCACCACATCTCTGCCCGCAGGTTTTTGAACATCGTTTTGGAGGTCTGATCGTCAAACTCCTCCCACACGCGATCGGTGCAAGCAGCCCCGCCGCTAACGCCCTGCACTTCAAAGGCCACATCATCAATCCGCGCTAGTGTCCCCCCCACCCCAGCACCCACACCGATGGGGTCATAGTTCAAGCGCTTGATCCGATACTTCTTCCCTAGCTCGCACGCCTTGTAAGCTGTGTCGGAGGTGTTGCCCTCTGCCCAGGCATCCACAAACAGCACCACCGGCCCCTGCTTGGTGATGAACACGTTTTTGTTCTTCCCGCCGTTGGCCACGTCCAGACCAGCGCGGCGCGGCCCGGTTGCAGGTAAAATCAGCTCGACGGCGGCGCGAACCCACTTGCCCGGAATGGTCACACCTTCCACGCTGGCGGCATAGTCGATGTCGATTTCCTGGGCTAAGACCACCGGATCGAGCTGCTTGCGCTTCTTCTCATACCACGGGTAGATAGCTCCTTTCGGCGCGATCGCGCCCTTACCTTCAGCTAGGACGGTGACGCCATCATCGTCATAGACAACCCAGGAATTCTTTCGCTCATCGTACTTCCAGTGGAAGCTGAACACCGGATATTGCCCACCGTGGCGCTTGCGGGCGAAGGTATTGCCGTTGCCATTGGGGGTAGAGACGTAGATTTTGCAGTCTGAGTTTTCCGAGATAGCCGCATCCACACGGTTGGCCCGCTGCACAAAGGCAAACTCATCTAGGAAGTAGAGCGTGGAGCGCCCGCCGCGCCCCATCTGGTCACCCGCTTCACCCGTGATGGAGCTGCCGTTATCCCGATTGATGAACCGCAGCTCATTGTCCGTGTGGTCGGGCACCAGCCACTTGGGCAAGTTGCGGAGGGTGATGCGAATCTTCTCAAACAGGGAGTCAGGGTTACCCAACTCATCCACCAAGTTGGACTTACGCGAGCCAAACGTGATTTTGGAACCAGGCACAAATAGCCATTGCCACACCGCAAAGCTGGTACAGAGGCAGCTCAAGCCCGTATCCCGAGACTTCTCTACCAATCCATCCTCAGCCTCTTCCCCCGACTCCCCCGACCCATTCACCCGAGCCTGAAGCCAGCGAATGAACTCGCCTTGCAGCGGGAACATATCAAAGGGGATGGTGCTGGGTTTACGGCGTGGATCGTAGGTCCAGCACCAGTTGTTGATGAAATAGCTGGGGTCGTTGGCGCACTGCTCGCGGATGGATGCTTGCAGGATTGGGTCATCCTCGGCGCTGTCTAGCAACGCGATGCGCCGTAGGACTGAATCGGTTGCAGGCAGAGAAGGCTTGGCCGTGACCTCTGATAATGTTTGGGCGATGCCTGCCGGATACTTAGAATATTCAGGGCGATCGCTAACCTGCTGGATGTGGCGCTCTAGCTTTCGGGCGAAGTCAGCAATGCTGGCCATCGGTTTGAGTAATTAAAAAAAATGGCGGACCAGCTTAATCCGCCATTCATGGACATCTGCGTATCGCTAGCTTTCCCAAAAAAAAGGCAAAGCCTCAGACTTTGCCTTTTGGAGAATATCAGTCGTGGTTGCAGCGCGTGACTTCTGCACTTCCCATTGTTGCGACTTAGCCCACTTCGACAACCGTATTCCTGCTGACCTCGCAGCTCATGTCGGTGTAAGCCGGAAATTTTCGGTATACTTTTGGAACAAATCTGGAGAACCTAATGAAAAACGCAATCTTGTTTCATGGACGCAAAACGTTTGACGGTCGCATGGTTCACTGCCCAGACGGCATCGCTGCCGCGTGGGTTGTTCATAAATGGCTGAAATCGCAGGGGGAAGAAATTGTTTGGGTCAAGCCGTTTGACCATGGCGATCGCAATCAGGGCTTTGTGCCCAATATTGACGGCGTAGAGCGCCTGTTTGTTGTGGATTTTGTACTCACAAGAGCCACGCTAGACCTATGGGAAAGGGCGGGCGTGAAGATTGAGGTGGTTGATCATCATGAAAACAATCTTGCAATTTTAGGACTGCAAATATCTGATGTCATTGAATTGGTGACAGGCAACCTGACCATTGAATATAGCGCTGTAGAGTGCGGGGCCACGCTGGCCTGGAAGCGATATTTCCCCGAGAGTGAGCCGCCCGCATTCCTCGCCTATGTCCGCGATCACGATATTTGGAAGAAAAAGCTTGTGTTCACGGATGAAATCTACGAGGTCATCGCACACAAGCGGTATCTTGCTACGAAAGACCTGAAGGAAGGGAAAGAAGAGGCCGTTTTTTCCTACTTTGACGAACTTGCTGAATGGGATATGGACAAGATAAAACTCCTGATGCCTCTGGAAGGGGCTCGCCTGCTTCAGATTAAGCAGGAGAAGACCGAGATGGCGGTTGCTAGGTCTACGCCGTGCGCCTACGGGCCTGCGACAATGGAGGATGGTTCAATCGCCGAATCTGTACCTGGACGGCTTGTAGCGCTGAATCCTGACGGCAGCGAGGATCGCCTCGTCAGTGACATTGGACATCTCCTGTTGCAAAAATACCCAGATATAAAGTTTGCGGCGATGAACACAGCAGGAGGCCGATGGGAGCTGCGGTCTGAAAGAGGTGGAGGGTTCAAATGCGTGGAAATTGCTTTAGCCTACGGCGGTGGTGGGCATCCTCACGCTTGCGGTTGCCAACAGGAAATCCAGTGGCTTGATGCGGATTAATTCCTTAATTCAGTTTGATTAGCGTACAAAAATCAACGAATGAATGGATTCCGAAAATTTCGTATAGCAGGCTGACCCTGCTTAAAATCGCCACACAGTGTGGGCGTTTCTGGGCCACTGGGCCTAACTGCGCACATGATTGGAGTTGTGGACCCACTTCTATCTAGATTCCGATATTGGCACTCTAGACAAACCGGAGGCGGAACGGAAGCGCTTGAAAAGGGCGATCGCCGCATAGAATTCCAGTGCGGCGATCGCCAAAAACCCAACGAGTGCAGATTTTTAAGAAGGCTTGCGATTTGCAGTGTTGCCCCGATGGCAGCGCGATCGCGATCGTAATCCCCCCACACTGAAATGCCCTCTAGGATTGGGATAATTCCCATCGCCAGGAAATGAAGTGGTAGCAATTCTGGCCCGCCGAATTCAAGCGTCTGAACCGAAAGCAAGTAACTCAGGCCGGTTGAATTCAACCGATGACAAAACTGAACCATCAGACGGTCAGGGAGTACAGACATCCGGCTGCTGATCAGCACGTTGTAAAAAGGCGCGTTAAAGTCCAGTGTAAGCGGCTTGGAGAAATCAAGCATGTCTGGCACATCTTCGGGCGGATTTAGAATAATCGCCTCAATTTCTGTGGTCAGGTATTCTCTGAGCTGGATTCTTAAGGTCATTTTTACTCCAGATCGGGGCATGGCCCGGATTCGTAGCCGTAGGGGTGCATCGCGCAGACCAGAAGCTCATCCCCATATCTTCGCCCGTGAAAGTTTTTGCAGCCCCTGCATTGTTTGAGTGTAGATTGCTCGGCAGGCTGCTGCTCAAACTGTATAGGCTCATCCTGAAGTATTCGCAAGTCCATGCGTCGGAGTTGGCGAGCAATGTCCTGGTAAACCTCCCGCATCCTGGCTGTGTCTATGTTGATTCGGGGCACGATGTCGGGCATTTCATATCGCCGTATTCTCCCCTCTCCCAAATCTTCCCAAGGTGCTGACGGATTGGCGCGGCCCTCCGCCCTAACACCCCGTAAAGCCTGTCCCCGTAGGGCTATGTGATCCGCCCTAGGCTGTTCAAAAACCTGATCGATTTGAAACGTTATGACGGCAGCGGTTCGCAGTGCATTCAAGGCTTCTTGGGCTGATTCTGGTGCTGATGCAATAGCGTCTTGCAGCGCATCCAAGGCTTCTTGCGTCGGAGCCGAAACAAACACAGCGGAAGGGTCGATCCCACTTAGGGCTTCCTGAATGTCGCGTGCAAGCTGTCTTTGCATCGAAATGCGATCGCGATACCTTGTTATGGGATGTTGCGGGGGAAGGACGGGGAACAGTGTCGAGAAATTTGGCAGACGGTCTTTAAGACCGCTCGCAGCTTCGATGACGTGGTTTATGGCCTGCGCCACAGAAGAGATGGCGCAGACGGGTTGGGGCTCGCTGGGGCTTGTGGGTTCTTCAATGGGCGTGAGTTCTTCGGTCATGATTCTTCCAGCTCCAACGGTTTTAACAAGTGGTTGGCGAAGATGGCTTGAACATTTCCCTTGACCGGGCTGACAGCTCCGTAAATTGCTGCGACCATATCGTCGGGTAACCATCCGGCATTGAACAATAATTTTACCGCTTCCATCTCATCGATCTGCGGAACATCCAGCCCCCGAATCCGCCGAATTTGATCGATAGCAGCACCGTTGGCGGTGAGCAAGCTTTGGAGCGCTCGCGGGTCTGGCAGTCGCCCTGTGTCCAGGTTCGGATCAAACTGGGTGTCGAGGTACTCACCGATCACTTCCAGCGCTTTGCGGGCGTTGTACAACCCGCTCTCCATGTCGGCAATATCCTGGCTTACGGCTTCGTCAATGGCCTGGTCGATGCGTGCCTTGAGGCCAGTACGCGATCGGGGTACGCGATCGCTCCGATCCCCCCGATCGCGTACTTCCTCAGCCTGCGCAATCTCGCCCGATCCCCGCCCTGCAACGCTTCCCCCTGCGGACAGCGATCGCGTATTTTTCTGCGGCGATCGCGCATTTTGGCCGCGATCGGCCTTAGAGCTACTTTGAGGTACCACTTCAGCGCCACTGAAATGGGCGTTAACCCGCCCCCGCTTCACCGCCGCTGCATCGCGTGACCAGTTGAGCTGCGTGGCCTTCTTGCGGATGCTGCCCTCGCTAATGCCATGCATCTTAGCCAGCGCTCTGTTTGAGGCTGTGTTGGCACGATACGCTACCTCAATACTGTTCCAATCGACATCCTTCACGGCTCATCCCCTAGCAACTGAGCCTAGAGTTCCCCACGTCGCCGCCGCCAGCGATTCAGGAGGGCGCTGGCGGCGGCTTCTTTGCTCAGGATGTTGTGGGCCTGCAAGGGGGACTCGCCCACAAGCGCAATCCAAAATTCAGGGACAAACACCTTGGGCTGAATGACAATGCCCACTGGAGCATCCTCCCAGTAGAGCCGCCATCCGCTCTCAGTCCGCCGAAGGTCAAAGCTGCGCATAGGTCAGAGAAAGGAAAGCTGGATAGGGGATTGAACTTCGGGCACTCTCTTTCTAATTCTCCCTGCGGAAGCTTGCGGGGGCAACTCAAAGCGCGGAATGCGCTTGAAGACGGGTTCAATGAACATCTCTGGGCTTGGATTATCCCCCGTGGGCACACAGGCAAGCTGTCCGAGCCTTTCCCTGCGGGAATACAGCCTGGAGGCGCGAATCAGTCCTCGGATGCGATTGTCCAGGCGCAAGTGACAGACAACGCAGAGCGCTCGCAGGTTGTCGTCATCGTTCCGGCCAGGATTTTGGTCAAGGTGGGCTACGGTGAGCACGTAGCGCGTGGGCGATTCGAGCAAGTCCCAGTAGTTTGGGTGCAAAAGTTGCTGGCTCTTCACGCGGGCAAAAAATGCCTCGTCTGACTCATTGATGGGCGGCAGTGGCTTCCGTGCTCGCCCATGGCTCAGGCGCGTGACAAAATCAACAAGCGACTCATTTGCCGCTCTGCACGGGCGTTTGCAGTGTTCGCAGACCCACCCTTTTTGACTTTTTAGGGTTTTGGATATTTTGTTCCAGTCAGGTGGATACAAAGCTTTTTGAATTGGCATATCCCCTCTTTTGCTTGCCACAGCGCCATTTCATGATTTTTATTGTACAATTTCTCGGGAAATGTTGTTAGCTCATGGAGAACACCAAAATGAATAAGGGTGAATTGGTTGACGCCATTGCGGAAAAAACTGGCTGGTCAAAAAAAGATACGGAAACGTTTGTGACAGCTTTCACGGAAGTTGTCACCGAAGCCCTGGCAAGTGCGACCAAGGTAACCTTGGTCGGGTTTGGGACATTTGAACCCAGACTTGCGAAGGCGCGGACAGCGAGAAACCCCCAGACGGGGGCTGAAATCACCGTACCAGCAAGCTATCGGGCGGTTTTTTCCGCAGGCAAGGTGTTGAAGGATAAGGTTCGGGAGCTGCTCGTCGCCGCGTAGCGATCGCAGCGATCGCCGCCCAGGTCCATCATCAACCGACCATGGATGGATGGGTGAGCGTGCCCCCTTAGATTCCCTTTGGAGGGGTGCTGCGGCCTTGCTGTGGTGCCCCTCCCTCGTTTTTTGCACAATCCCCTGGAGAGTTGAATGACCGAACCCAATCCGCACGATCGCTGGCCAGGACCGGCGCTAGTTCAAGCGTTAATCGCCTTGCAGCCTGACTTACACGGTTTCATTGAGGCACCCAGAGCCGACATCAGCCCCGCCTACCTGGTGGCAGACTTGGTTCACGAAGTGTTGGGCATGACCTCATCGGTGAAGATTTGCGAATACTTGACGAGGCGAATCAAGTCCGAGGCTGCCGTTGCCGAGG
Source organism: uncultured cyanobacterium (assembly GCA_963766075.1). Classification (GTDB taxonomy): domain Bacteria; phylum Cyanobacteriota; class Cyanobacteriia; order Leptolyngbyales; family Leptolyngbyaceae; genus CAVYAN01. The sequence continues at coordinate 57,833 of CAVYAN010000048.1, forward strand.
CGTTGATGAGCAAAATCCCGGCCAATGACGCGATCGTAGACTGTGAGCTGATCCACTTTCGGATTATTGACGGCGTAAAATTCATCACACTGACCGGAATTATTTCCGCGATCGGCAGGGCTTTGGGGGATCCAATCATTTCATGCTATGACGGAACCGGCCAGCGAATTATCCGCTTTCAAGCCCTGTCCCAGGTAGACACTTAAGCCCATGGAAATCATTTTTTCAAGTGAGTCCCCTGACTTGGTTGTCTCCAGCCAGGGTCAGGAAATCTTAGTCAAGGTTACTAAGCGGGGTCGGGACTGGGCTCGCAAAGACGGACAGCCCCAAGGCTCGGCGCGATGCCATGGGTCGAAAGTTCACTTGATGAATGCCGTGGTTAGCGTCGGCCTGATCGACAAAAAGTCGGGATGGAGCCCAGCGCTTTGCGGGGAGCAGCCGCAGGGCGACGGCGGATGGGGGCTGCGATCGGACAAGACTATTGTGACGTGCAGGAAATGCCTGCGGCTTGACCTAACCGGGGGAAAAAGATTTGAATAGCGCCTCCATACGATTCATCAAAAACAACTGGAGGCTGCTACTGCATCCGAGCGCCAAAGATTTTGCGCCGCTCTTTGAGAGATCGGTGTTCAATTCTGTGATGTTGATAGTGGACGCTCTCAGTAAGGATGACTGGTTGACGATCGGAGAGTTGTCAGAGGACACGGGCCTAGGGCCAGACAGCATTAGTCAGGTCACGTCAGCGCTGCCAGAACTGTTTGAAAAATTCCCATGCCCCGAGGAGAAGCGCGGGCGCGAGGTTGCGATCAGGCTTAGGGTTGCGATTCCAGCGCTGCGGTGACGCCCGTTTCGGAACTTTCTCTAGAGGGTGAGTGGGTGCGATCGCGGCTCGGAATACGAAACCTGGGCTCTGGCAATTTTTGAACGGCGGCCAGCTTGACTTCATCCGCCCGCTTGTCGTATCGCATGGTGGTGGCTGGGTTGGAGTGCCTCATCAGCCGCTGGATGGTTGGCGTATCTACACCGGCGCGATACAAATTTGTGGCAAAAGTTCGCCGCAGATCGTGAGGACTGAAGGGTGCGATCGCTACTTTGCCCGCCGCCGCGTTTGCTTCGGCAGCTCTCTGTTGCAGGATGGCGTAGACCGACTGGGGAGTTAGCCGCCGAAATTCGATATGCCCACCTTTGCGGAAGGGGAGAAGGAAAGGCCCGGATGAATTGCCTCGCAGTTTAACCCAGGATTTAGCGCACTCCAGAGCCGAGCCTTGGACATAGGAGTTCCCTGATTTTCCTCCCTTTCCGTAACGAACGGCAATCTCTCCCGTTTCAAAATTAATGTCCTCTAAATCCACGCTCACCACTTCTTCCCGGCGAAGCCCAGCGTGGAGTAAAGCCAGCATGGCCAAATCGCGATCGCCCATGGCTGACAAATCGGCAGCGCAGGTTTGCCACAGTATGGTCATCTCGCGATCGCTGAGTGCTCGGCCAGAATCGGGCGAACTTCCTTTGATCGGCTTCAGGTCGATCGCCCGCTCATACTCATCGGCGGACATGAGCCGAAGTTTCCAACACTCTTTCAAAACGCCGCGCAGATGGGCCAACATTTGATTCGCCGTCGAGGGGCTGTAACCCAAGGTGCGATCGCGCCGTTTCTCCTCAACTTTTTCAGACAGCAGCGCCCGCAGCACCGAGGTGTGTGCGTACCGCAGTTGCGCCCACGGGAACGTCGCAGGTGTGTAATTGTGTTGCCCCAACAGTTTGAGGATGGATGTGAGTGAGTTGAGGGCAACCCGCTGGGAGGAATGTCCCAGGTTGGCGATGTAGGACAGGGCGGGCTGCGTACCCGCCGCCGAACCACCCTCTAGAGAAAGTTCACCGGGGGCGTCAAAGACGGGCTGGGCTTGGACGGTGATTGTAATGGCGTCGGCGTCGGCGGAAGATTTTGGCATGGATTTTTCTGGAAATGGGCGGTACGCACTAAATAGCTTTTGAAAATCATCATTTTCATAAGCTATTCGCGCATGTGTGAATTTGCAAGCGGGTGGGACCGTTTTGTTCTGCCAACAGTGCCCAAAAAGTTGCGCGTGCGATCGCCTGAGCTGATTTGAAAAGGACGTGCTATAAACTAATTGAGTTTCGAGGCTTCCGAACTCTCAGCACATGGGCGAAAGTTGTACCCCCACGCCGGGACTGGCTAGCTCCCGGTTTTTTCTTATTCAGCCGTTCGGTATATACTTGAAGTATTCATTATAAAGCCGACCAATGAGTAATGCATACGGGTTAGCAATGCGCCTGATTCGGGTGCGCTTTAACCTATCTCAAGCTGAATTCGCTGAAAAAACAGGACTTCCGGGGAAAACAATTCCCGACTTAGAGTGTGGGAACACGCCGCTCTCTCTTGAGCGATTAGATGCGATCGCAAAAATGTTGGGCATCGGCTCACCCAATCTTCTGGCATTCATCAAGGCGCTGGAAGAAACAGACTTTTTGATTCCTCCTCTGGTTTCAGAGTCCAAAAAAATGCCGTCTGTCAGCGCAAAGCGGATCCCGCGAATTGAAAAGATTAGGGATCGGAGCAGGAGGGCGAAGTGATGGGCGGTGGCCTTGAGAAACGGTTGAGAGCCTTAAGCCAAAAATTTCCGCCTCAAGTCTTGGAACTCACGGAGCGACGGCAGCACAGAATCCCCAAGGGTTATCCATCGGGACGTTTCGTCTGCGATGCCATGGGCATGATTTTGCTCTCCAGCTTTGCCCCAGCGCATATTCAGGATGACGTGGATCGGGAAGCCGCAGGGATTATAGCTCTGTGGTGTTCGGGGCCAAATCCGGTTTATTGCATCCAGCGCGACATGCTGGAGGACTGCAAAAAAATTGCACTGCCGAGCACAGTGGGCCTGCTGGATGACTTCGACCAGAGCTTGAATCGGTTTGTGATTTGCTTCCCCGAGGGGTCAATGCCGACTCCAGAGGGCAACAGTCTGGAGTTCGTCGTTGTGTCTTTTTCGTGCCGTGACACGCTGGGGGATTCAACGACTGTCGGCGGGTTCATTCTGGAAGTTCACCCAGAAAGGTTTGACGATCTCGCGGTGTCTTGGTGCGGTGTGGATTCACTAGGTGTCATCTGGATCGGCCAAGTTTCAGCAAACAAAGGCGAGGCGGTGAAGCCAAAAAAAGGCAACTTGCGCGGCCTGACTCTTGACGACGGCGATCGTAAATTCATTGCCGATATTGACCGGATCATTCTGCTCTGTATGCTCTCGCTGAACTTTGAGCCGGAGCTGATTGAGGAGGCGACGGCGGGAGGCTTTAGCCAAGGGGTTGGGTTCGGTTCTCCAAAGGCTCGGGCGGCTCAGTCGGATGCTGATCGGCTGATTCCGGCTCGCTGGATTGGGCGGAAATATAAGCCTATGCCGACAGTGAAGACTCCTCACCAGGGGGGAACCCACCGAAGGCCCAAGGCTCACTATCGAGGCCCGCACGCTCGGCGCGTGGCGATTGGGAAGGGGCGCACGGGTCGGAAATGGATTCGGGTACCGGGGCGGATTATCAATAGGGGGATAGAGTAATGGGCCAACTGAGTTTGTTTGATTGCATAGCGGAAGCAGTACCAGAGGTGGCCGCGCCGAAGCCAGCGCTGAAGGTTGAGGTGACCGTGGTTCCAGTGCCGAAGCCAGAGCCAGAGGTGGCCGTGATGCGCACGCCGCAGCCGAAGTTCAACCGGAATTTAGTAAGCTATTTGGACACTAAGGCATCTGTTCTTTTGAAACTAATGCTCACCGTGCAAGGCTCGAATCGGGATTCAGAGTATAGGCGGCATGAGATCACGCGCATTTTCAGGCAGCGGCGGCAAGTGTTGGCCCAGATAGAGATCGCCCGCTACGGACCTATCAACTTGATTCCTGTACAGAAATCAAACATCAGCCAAATTATTGATTTGTGTACATTAATCAAACTTTGGCCAGACTGATTTCTGTACAAAAATCAAACGTGAGTGAAACGGGCCTTTTGATTTTTGTACAATAATCAACCATGAACAAATGGAGCTGGGGATAGATGGGAAGAACAATATGCGCATCGTTCACCCCAGAGCTGAAGGCGGTGATTGAGGAAAGGGCGTTCCCTGGAGAGACATTGACTCAAACTGTGCGCAGGCTGAGTGCGATCGCACTCCCCGCCCTTGCCGGGGATCCGCCTCAAGAAGTGGCGCAGGCTGTTTGGAAAATGGGCGGGCCTGGAGCGGAGGAATTGACACTACGCATTCCTGACAGTGTGGCGTCTGGAGTAGCCCACTTGTCTCAAAGCTTTTGCAAGGGGAAAGAGGGTCGGGCTTTTGTGCGCCTGGTGGTCTACGGATTGTGCCTCCCTGCTGAGACTCCCTTGAAAAATGTTCAGGAGTTTGAAAAGTTTTTGCGTGAAAATTTCACCAGCGCTGAGAGGCAGAGCCTACGGCACACTCTGGAAGAGTTGGATCTCCATTGCAGCAGAGTCGCTTCAGAGGGTTGGCTACTGAAGCTTCAGGAGCGAAAGGTAATTAGGTTGTTCAGCACTCCGACCAACGAGTTCAGCAGTGTCTACGTGGGTGGAAAGCCTTTCTTCTCCTGGGTGTGGAAGTGATCTCAAAACAGTGATCTCTGATCTCTGATCTCACTGATCTCATTTTTGTTTGATTTTTCTAGGGGTTTGAGATCGCCTAGAAATGAGTTCATTTGTACCACCTAGAGCGGGGTAGTACACAATTTAATTTCTTGATAAAGTATTAGTACTCACTGTAAAGAGTGTGTAAAGTTTTCAGTAATTAATACGAATTAGACAAGGGAATTAGTAATATAGGGATTCCCACGGCTAAGGCTAGGGGCGAACAAATCTGTATATTTTTTGGTCATGGCTTAAAAATAACAGCATAGCTGAAACGGTTAGTAACCGTTGTGAGGATCGCTATACAGTCACGGCTGTTTAGCCGCTCACAGGCATCATGCGATCTGCTATTGGCGCATGTATCTATATAGAACCTAGGGATTAGGCGGCATTTAGATACAGCGGGAATCGATACCCGCGATCGCGATTCCGGATCCTATATATGTATCCGGATATTCCAACCAAGTACACCAAGTGAAAACCAAAGGACAAAAAGCAATGAGTAACAATTCTGAGTTAACGATTATTTCTGCTAATCCTAGCGCTGCAAAAATAAGCGCTATTACAGGAATAACGGGTATCCCCGTATCAATCATCGTTAATGGAAAGTATGTTGATTTTACGTTAGCGCCAAAAATGATAGGCGATTTACTGGAATGTTTCCATATATACAAAGGTGCCTCAAAATCTCCAATCGTTACTCTGATTCCGTCAGAGTTTACGGGGTTTGAATTTAGGTTTTCTGAGAAAACATTCTCACGGCATTCCGTGGCGTTTACTAAATTAGCTCAAAAAATCCTAGATCCTGAATGGATCGCTAATCAGATAAGGAATAATGGCTTGCCTGCTATTTTCTTACTTTCAGCGATTCTATTTAATATTTTGGAATTCCAGGACATTAACCCTGATTCAGACAGAAAAAAATTGAGAGGATTAAAAACCGCTACTGATCAGGATATTGCAAAAGTAGAGCGTTTATTTTTGCTTGTTATGCCTGAATACAGACCGGTAACAAAAGTAGAACCGAAAATCATAGAAGCACAGGCTACACCAGTACAGGCACAGGCACAGGCTACACCAGTACAGGCACAGGCACAGGCTACACCAGCACAGGCACAGGCACAGGCACAGGCACAGGCACAGGCACAGGCACAGGCTACACCAGCACAGGCAAAGGCACAGGCTAAAAAATCCAAGATTGCCTTAAGTCGCGTAGCCTGATCCTCTGATAGCGCTAGGGATAAGAGGATCCCTAGCGCTTAATCTTTTATTAAAACTAACTAGAGTAACTATCATGTCTTTATTTGCAGAACTCTTCCAATCAGTGGCTAAACCAGAAATAGAAACGGAAATACAAGCAAACAAGCAATCAAACAAGCAATCAAATATAACAGCTAGGTTGCAAGCCGATCACGAAGCTCTATCCTACCAAAGGATGTTAAACGCTAGGGATCGCGCTATGCCTAGCTCTGCTAAGGGGAAACCGTGGCAAGTATCCCACGGTTTGATGTCTATCCGCCTAGTCCCATTTGGATTCAGAGGCGATCCTAAAGTCGCCTTAATTCAGTATCGCTTAATTCCTAAAGGGATAATTCATAATCCCTTTATCGGGGATTTTTGGAGAAAGTTATTTAATACCGGACTAGATGAAAGCATGATCGCATTGTGGGCGATCATGCTGTCAGATATATCTGACAGTGAGTATCAGGCCATCCAGGATCGGCTGAATACTCGCGAGTGGCAACACTTGGGACATTTAGAAATTATGGGAGAAGGGATAAAGGTTATAGCTCGCTGTACGGAATACCCTAGGCTAGATAGGGGCATTAGAGAACACGCGATCGCGCTACTGCGATCCATTGGGATTGTATCCGGGGATTGTCTTAAAAGTAGTTTAATCCCTAACAGAGGGAAATCGATTTTTCTGGATCCGCTTGTGGCGGATCATTTGAGGATCCAGATCTCAAATGAGGGGGATCATAATTATCCCTACTCAATAAAATATGACGGTAGGGATCGGCATCCTACTGAATTAATGCAACCTGGGATCTCAACATATCGCCCGTCAAGGCAATCTGACAGATCAACTGTTAAAAAACTACGGAAAAAAGTTAGACAACAATCCAGAGAATTGGATCAGTTACATGGAAAAGTTTCTGATCAGAATAAAAAGCTTGCAAAGCTTAGACAATACGATTTTTAAGACTTTGCAAGCCACACAACAAAACCCTAGGCTATTTCCCTATAGCCTAGGGTTTTGTTGTTTCTAGGCGGCATAGCGCTTTGCTAATAGCGCTTTACAGGATACGTGTATCTATAGCCTAATAACAAAACCCTAGGCTATTTCCCTATAGCCTAGGGTTTTGTTGTTTCTAGGCGGCATAGCGCTTTGCTAATAGCGCTTTGCTAATAGCGCTTTACAGGATACGTGTATCTATAGCCTAATAACAAAACCCTAGGCTATTTCCCTATAGCCTAGGGTTTTGTTGTTTCTGGGTGCCCTAACACTGGAGAGGATCGACAGGATCGATCTGTCTGTACTCTGCAATCCATGCAACAAAGCGCGATGCGGTTACCCTACGGAATAGGGTAGTTTCGTCGTAGTTTTTGCCGTTGATCGTGACATACTGTAGTTAAAAAGGAGTAGCTATGTACTTGCGACCAGAGCCATTCCTCTCCGGCAGGCAAGCCGATCTACCGTTGTAAAAAATGTAAAAAATGAGGAAGGGAAGATGAAGCTCATAAAATTTCACCCTCAGAGCTTCTGTCACGAGTACAGAAGAAAGGGGGACTTGCGCACATCTCTGGGGTTCGGTGACACTCCGGAGAGTGCTAGGCGGAATGCCGTGTACGGTCCTCACGATGAGGACAACACTGCCAGGGATCATCCCCTAGGATTTGGGGACTGGGAGCTGCGGGAAGATAGGGACGGCGATCACCATGCACGCAAAAGAGGCATTGCCTTGCCTGATTAATAACGTCCCCGCTGACTGGGGAAGCAAATCATTCAACAAATAACAAATAAGGAAGGACAAACAAATGGAAACCACCACCATGACCGTCAAGACCGCGATCGCTCAACTGGCCGAAACACTCGGGGAAACTCAGTGGGTCAGCCATACGCTGCCCTTTCCCGACCCTGAGTCATACAAGCAGTGGGCGTTCTCGCGTGAGCAGTTCCTGCTCGCGCAGAAGATTGTGTCTGGGGCAAATCTTGGCCCCGATCTGGAAGGGTCGATCAGTTTCTTGGAGGCGCGGCGCGATCGCCTTCACGAGCAGGCTCAAGGAAACTGGGAGGATTACGGAGTTTACCAATTGGGCAATAGTTATTGCCAAAGTGGATGGCAAGAATACACCGATGATGAAGGGGAGGAATTCCTCTTCTTTTGGTATGAAACTACGAGTGGAACCCTCTTGTTCCACCAGGTTTCGGAGCAGCAAGAAAACTGGGGGATCTACCTCCCCAAAAGTCGGAAAGGGGGACTGCACGATCGCGAGCTGACTCGCGTGCAGCTCGGGATGACCAGTGAGCAATACCAGCGGTGGTACAACTCGGACTGCTTGGGGGATGACAAAATCCCCGACTACTCGGAGTGGGCTAAGTGGCACAACGAGCACATGGTGCCCGAGGGGTGGCCACCCATGCTCAATGGGGAGCAATTCCTTTTGGATCGGCGGATCCATCGAATCCTCATGGATGTCCATGGGGACTGGGCGGAAGAGTTCGGCATCGGGAAGGCGATCAAAAGCCTGATTAATTTTTGCCCCAATTGCGAGGGCATGGGAACTCCCCCGAAAGGGAGCGATCGCCTGCGGTTCGCAAAAAGCGTTCTCAAAGATTTAGAGGACACCGCCACTCGATGGCGAAACCTTATGGCCGAATGGAAGGAGGAACCTGACGAGGTTGACTATGACGGGCCGGAAGAAGATTACCTGTAACAGGAGGATTGAACAATGCGCTACACCATCGCGTCTGACCCCGCGACAGTTCTACATTTACTGGAACTGATCGCGCTTGTCAAAGCTCGGACTGCCGCCGATCAGGGTGACGACTATGGCCGTTTAGCCAAACAGTTCGTCCCCTTTGAGGACAAGGCGACGGCGGTTGCTGCCGTTGAGGCGATCGCCGCTCTGACAGACGAACAAAGGGGAGACTTGTCCTACCTGGTCCTTATGGATCGGCAGGATTTGTTAAATCGCCCTAGCTTCCTCTGGGATTTGCGGAATGGCGAGATCCCAGACACGGGAACCCCTGGCGAACATGGGGTTGTTGGACACTACGCCATCCCCCTTGCTCCAGGGCGGGATTATTTTTCCCAGTTTATTCCACAAGGGGACTGCTCCCCCCTTGTGGCAGAGGGGTGGGCAGCCTTCTATTACTCGGAGTCGGCCTGCCATGCCACGGCAAAGCAGATCCAGCGGCTCTTAGGGTCGGGTTGGACCATGACAGCAAAGCGACTACTCAGAGAGCAGGGCGTGCCCATCTGTTACTCGCTGCGCTTCACGAGCACGGTGGCCAACCTGGTAGAACTGTCCTTCACCTTGGTCGGACAAGGGCAGATACTCATTGGCTCGATCACAACCCTAGAGCACATGGCAAAGGGGGCGAAGTTTTTCAACGTTCTCGACACTGACAGCGGGCGGCTTCGCTCCGGCTCTGACTGCCGAGGAGGAGTATGGCAATATCCATAATGTCCGAAGAGGCTTGGCTTTGCACCAAGCGCAAGCTGGTCAAAATTGTGCCCGTAAAACAGTCCTGCGGGGGCTTCATCATTGAAGCCAACCCTCCGACAAGTCTTTCTCAGCACCCCATCAAGGGGCGGTTTTTGACCGAGGCAGATTGTGAGGCTGCGATCGCCCAGTGGATCGCAGAAACGTTTGACTATCAAGTCTATCTGGCGGCTTGCCAGAAGCGGGCGGAATTGTTGCAGAAACGAGCCACGCTAACCGGGCTCAAATATCTGACCACTGAGCCTGGTTACTGGCTCAACCGCCTGCCAAATAACTGGGAGTGTGTCGGGCGCAGCAACGGCAATGGCGTGGCTACGCTCTACCTCGCGGGCACTGGACAGCCGCCCAATTGGTCGGAGGATATCCCCACCAGTGGCTTCCGCGATTGGACGGGTGAATGGACTCAATTCATTACATCGGTCCCCGAGGAGAGCAAGGTGGCTCTGTCCTTCTGGGACCGCCATGTAGGACTAGACAAATACTAGGAGAAAACATGCCAACAACAACACAAGTGGCGGCAATGGTGCAAGCCGCTATCGGGGAACTAGACCCCCTGGAATTCGAGTTTGAAGGGTTGGACCTTCAGTATCATCCCAGGCTCGGCACGTCGTATGCAAAGACTGGGACTGAAGTGACCGAGGAGCTTTTCCTCGGCATTTCATGGTGGCAGTATCCCGCTATTGTCATTCGAGACAAAAAGTTGTCTGAAACTGACGATCTGGCGATCGCACTGCCCACAGATAGTCAAGAGTCTGTCACTTTGGCAGTGGCCGAATTGTGGCATCGGCACCTAACAGCTCTGACCGAAAGCTGGAATGTCAGCCCGCCAACAAAGCAAGCCCTGTGCTACTACGATGGCGATGACGTGAGGCAAGAAATCTTTGAAACGGTTCATCGTGGCGAGTTCGCCGCAGTGCCGTGGTTGACTTTTTGCGCCTTCACAAGGGCGTTTACGAGCACTCACGGGCCGGTCGAATTCCGCAAGGATTTGGCCTATCTGGACGACTCCGGGGCGTTCACAGACCGCCGCGCCTTCCTTTACGAGTGGGATCTGGCGGGCATTAGCCCGCAGGAGATAACAGTCAACCGGAAGACGGCTGACTGTGTTGACCGCATCAGACACCACTTCGGACACTGGGAGGGGTTTGAGCAGCAAACCGCGCTCTTCTGGTTTAAGAGCTGTAATGGAAACTGTCTGGTGGCGCTTTCCAAACCAGAAGAAAACTGTGTTCGGATCCACGTATCTAATCCGGACAGCAATTACGCAAAATGGATAAAAGACCATGGAAACAATTGACCCTGAATTGTCCCAACTTTTGAACAAGCACCCGAACGTCCAGAGGGCGAGCGCGGGCGGGTGCTTGTTCATTGCGTCCGACCTTGACCCAAACCAGCGCGATCGCAAGGTTGTCCTGAACTTTGAATCCTGGGCGGAAACATTGATGTTCCTGCGCCGCCTGGACACCAGCCCATCCGTTGACCTAACCAAGGTCGATCGCATGGTTGCCAAGGTGGAACGAACCGGTCTAGACATGGCTGTTTCGGGTCTTGCTGAAGATCGGTGGGGCGATCCTCTGCCCCTTCGTGACGCGGACCTTGCCGACTGGCTGATGGAAAGCATTGTCGATGCCGCCAGCAAGGAGTTTGACCCCGACTGTTTTGTTCTCACGCTGGAACAAAACAACATCTGCGGGGACTGCCTTCAGCCCCAAGAGGAAGGATGTCTTTTGCTCCACGATTTTGTGGAGGATGATGAAAAAGAAGTCCTTTTAGGCAAAAAATCGCAATGGGCAAATGTGTGGGGCGTTGACTCCGAATCGGTTGAGGCCATCTTGGCCCTACAGGAGTTGTGCCACAACGAAGATGTGTCCGCCGTATGGCCGGATAAGGCTTTCGTCCACTACGTCCTACGTGCAGGGGTTTGGCTGCGTCCGGTCCCTGAAGCGCTGCCCATCTTCGCCCGACTAAGGGCGGCAAAATATCAAAAACTGGCTCAGGTTGAGCCGTCAGTGGTTCTGGCGTGGCTGTCCGCAGTAGCGGCTTACATCCAGTCGGAATTGGATGGCGGCTTTATGGAGCAGAGTGCTGCCGATGCAGCGATCGCGGAAGTTGAGAAAAACAGGGAGATTTACAAATGATTGACAAAAATCCCAAGACTCCCATGGAGGGATGGGGCATCCTCTACGTGAAGGAGGGAACCGTTCACGTAGTCGCGACGTATTCGCGACAAACCGATGCGGAGGCAAACGCCGCAAGCCTGAGACGCAAAATCAAGAAGGGCTGCGCAACTGGAACCTTGACCGTGTTTAGTTGGGCCGAATATCAGGAGCGGCAGAAACAGGAGGCAGTAGCGTAATGTGGACTTTGCGGAATGTAATTGAAAAGGATTACATGGATCGGCTTGTCCGATCGGAGTTTGATGTGTCGGTTGTCGAAGAAAGAGGCGAGTTCTTCGTCAAGAGTGTGGAGGTCTACGGACAAGACAGATCCGTAACCTTCTACATAGAAGAAGGTGGGATCGTAGAGCAGCGATGCTCTAACCTCTACCTGTGGGAAGGGAGAGGGTTCCCATCGTATGAGTTGGCAAAAGAATTTGCCGTTAGATTCTTCGGAATTAAGAAGGCGAAGGGGGCGGGGCAGTACTTGCACCGGAAACCCGTTTATGTGGCATGTGGGGCAATGGTTGGAGGTAGGAGATGATTACTGTCAAAGAGTCGGAGCAACAGGAAGAATTCCTGTGCGCTGTAGAGGATAGGTTTGAGAAGATCCCTTTTCAGGTGTCTTACGCCAGATTCAGGCGGATGGTTGACTACACGAAAAGTAACCCAAAGTCCTTCCGTGTCATTCGTAACGCTTGGCGATACGAATGTGCGAATGAAGCCAAGACTGTGCGGGACAGCCTTGAACGGCTTCTTGCCGTGATTGAATCTGAATTCAGTCATCCTGGCTTTAACTGGGAAATGGTTCTAAAAATCATCTCCCTAAAAATCCAGGGAGGGTCAGAATCATGCTGACCATAACCCGCTCAGGCGGGAGGATAGGCGATCGCAGCCAAAAGCTCTGCTGCGTCAAGGTCGATGCCGACAACACGGTTAATCCGGCAGTGTTCGCGGCGGAAGTGGCCAACGCTCAAGGGCGGCTCACTGGACCATTCCTGGTCGCCATCTCAGGGCATTGCCCCACTTGGGGTTACGCTCTCCTGGTTCATGCAGCCCATGCTAGTCAAGGCGTGGCGGTGTTTGATCCCAAGTGGGGATATGTCGTAGTTCAGTCCCACGTCCCTGGATTAACTGTGGGGTCAACTTTCTAATACACAACCTGGAGGCGTTATGAAATTCGACATAGGCGATGAAGTATATCGTCGCGAGGCTCCCCACAAAACGGGAGTCATCTGCGAGATCGATAAAGCAACTCGCAGATACCGCGTGAAATGGCCCAGGAACAGGACTTGGAATCGGGAGGAATTCTTAGTAAAAGTGGGCTAACTAATCTCAACCCAATACCCAAACAAAAGCGTCAGGGCTCTGTCCTGGCGCTTTTGTTTGGGTAAAACTCACCCAGGAGGGGTATGGCCGACAAAGAACTAATCAGAGAGCGCCGCAAAACCCGCGCATCCCATTACGAGTGCATCCTCGAATACTGGGGCGACACAAAGGAGTTTTGGGTCAAAGTTGCGCTGCTGATAAACCTTGATACCAACGACAACCCATCTGGCGGGAGTCGGTTCAAGACCGATGTGAAAGCGTCGAAGTCTCACAAACTTCAGATCGCTGTCACTCGGTACAACAAAAAGCTCGCCCAGGAAGCAATGCAACAGTTTCCAGATGTTGTAGAGCGCCTGATCCGAGCGTTTGAGCACAGCGATGGTCCCAGTTATTCTGAAGCCGTCAAAATACCATCAACAGGAGAATGTCATGGATAGAACAATCATTAGAGAGCGCCGCAAAACCCAATCAGGAGAGCAATACGACTGCTCCCTGTACTACTTTAGTAAGTACAAAAAGTTTGCGGCCAACGTGACGAAATTAGAGTCCGGATGCGGGCCGAATGATTGTAGATTTCTGTCTACAAACATAAGAAGCCAGAACCTTGCAATCTCTGTCACTCGGTACAGTCCAAAGCTGGCCAAACAGGCGGAAGGGTTATTCCCAGACGCCGTGGAGGCGCTGATTTGCAAGTTTGAAGGAATTGACGGCCCCAGTAACTCTGAGGTCGTCAAATCGTCAGTGAAAGGAGTGGACTAAACCCTAGGAAGCTACGCCAAAATAGGCACTGCCTGGAGCAGGAGCGGGCGGAAGGAGGTCAGTATCAGCGCTGGAGCTTTCGAGTTGATTCAAGATTGAATCTAAATTGTCCAGCTCCTGCGTCAGTTGGCCATCTTCCGTTTCGTCCTGATTTCGGTAGGAATCAAAGGCGGCTTGAATTTCAACCTGCGCGGCTTGTGCGGCGGCTACTTGAGCGAGGGCAACCTGCTCGCCTTGCCGAGCTTGTTCAGCAGCGTGTACATTCACAGCCGCCGTTTCATGGGCTGCGATCAGTTCTTGTGTGAGGCGCAAAATCTCACCCGATTTTGCAACATCTGAATCAGCAAGGCTTTTTACTTGAGCTTCTAGCGCGACTAGGCGGGCGGTGTAGGTCGTAAACACAGCGGCGACACGCCGTAATTTGTCAACAATTTGGCTTACAGACATAGTTCTCGTTGGTTCTCGATTGTAGAAAAAGATGTAGTGAATCTGGCCGGATTCACCCTCTTAGTAATCCCCTTGCACGAGAACAAGGCCCACCTTTTTTAGTGGCGTTTTATTCCACTCTGAAAAGGTCTTTTGCAAATTGTTTTGTTTTGTAAAGTTGATTATTGTGAGGCTGATATGTATTTACGTGACGCGGCGTGCGGGGACAAGCCAACTAATGCCCGCATAGATTTTGATGCCAGCACCGATCTCTTAGTCGGAATGGTCGCCCAACTGGCAGCGATCGGACATGAGGCAGCTCGGGAAATAGTCACAGCATTAGCCGGAGGCGGCGATCCAAAAGCCGCGCTCCGACAGGCGAGCTATGAGGAGCTGCTAAGCCTTGGATTGACGGAGGAGCAAGCGCTCTGCTTGCTGGCAGCTATTTATTTGGGCAAATGTCTTTATTTGCCGCCTACAATTTCGCGGAAAACCGCGCTTGATACACCCTATGAGGCCGCAGCTTTTTTCTATCCTGAGCTAGCTTTCCAGTCAGTCGAAAAAGCTGCGGTTGTGGTGATGAATAACAAACATCATGTCCTTGGCATGTGGGTTGTCAGCCAGGGAGACGTGCAGGAGACACTTCTGAGCCCAAGGCTCGTCTTCAATCACGCGATAAGGCTTTCGGGTGCTGCGGTGATTATTGCTCACAATCATCCTTCGGGGGTGGTGAACCCGAGTGAGGAAGACTTGGAACTAACCAAAGGTCTTCTAGCAGCTTCCAACATTGTCGGCATCCAACTGCTGGATCACTTAATCATCGGCAACGGGACGTATCGTTCAATCAGGGAATCCACAGGCTTGTGGCCTAGCGACTGGAGCGCCGCCTGAGCCACCACGAGCCGAGCCAATCGGCGATCGAATGACTCATGGCCCCCAGCTCCAAACCGCCAAAGGTAGAGAGCCAATATGTTGGTGGCCACCCTCTAGAGAATTCGTCAAAAGACTGGAGCGCCGACAGTGCAGGGCTGAAATCTACCTCTTGCCCCTGAGCGATCGCCGCCCCCGCGATCGCCACTAATGTCGCAGTGCCCAGAAGCGATAGGACTATGGCGAGATAAATGCAGCGGCCCACCGTGCCGAAAAGGAAGCCGTGGGACCAAAGCGATCGGTGTCGAAGACTGCGCCGATAGGGGATCCAAATCCAAGACAAAATGCCCCATCGGCGGCTCTGCACTGACACGATGTCAAGGTCAGGGCCAAACATGAGGCCCGCAAACAAAAAGCTGCCTGAAAAAATCAGGGATGTTGCCAAATCCTGATTTTTTGCGTACATCGCGATGACAGCGATCGGGGTGCAAATCAGGGTAATTCTGTCGTGAGTTTTGCCGCTAGGCATTGCTTTTTGTCGTTGGTTGGTTCGCTCATACTATCATAAGGAAGTCAAGGGAGTTTCACGGATGGACAGAAAGACTCGGGCGATTTTTCGCAGAAGGGAGGTCATTTTTGAAACCTTCACCGTCCCCGTGGTGGGCGATTTTGTCGTTTTTACCGACGATGTGACCCACCGGATTTGTCACGTCTGGCCTGATTCTGTCCAGCCAGCCGAGGGAGGGAAATTTTACCTCTCAGCGCGGGGAGTTATGGAGTTTGAGGGAGCGCTGGGCGATCGCACCAGCAGGCAACATCTCCGGCTCCTGCCCAAGCGCTGGAAAGGGGTGGCGTGGATCCACCGTGAGGGCGTGTTTGGAAGCAAGGAAGCTTCTGGGCAAGTGTTTTGTCGCGTTTGGCAAAGTAGTTTGGCTTCACAACTAAGGAGGGAGAAAGTAATGCCGTATAAGACGGAGGGCGTTAATTACGTCACGCTCTGGCACGATGGGTTTGCCCGCGTATGGCACATCCGAAGATGTGTGACTTCAGGCAAAGGGGGCTGCGCTTGGTGCGGTTGCACTAGGAAGCATGGCGGTTTGTTCCAATATGGAACACTTTCAGAGAGCTATGGGGCAAGCCCCAATTGGGAGACAAAAAGCTTTTGTTCAAAAGGCTGTAGGAGTAGCCACGCATGAGCAGTATGAAAAACATAGACCGATCGACTATTTACCGGCGTCGTCAAGCCTTCTTTGCCCAATACGATGCGCTGTGTGCGGAAAACGTGGAAACAGGCTCCGGCCTCGAAAAGCATGAGATTTTGAGCCTGTTGATGGTGAAAAAGGGCGAGGGCTTTGACCTTGCTCACATAGCGGAAAACACGGGCCTGAGTGTACAACAAGTAGAAGCATTGGGAGAGGCTACTGACTGCCTGGATGTGTACATTCAGACGCTACGTCCCCTGCCTTCAGTGCAGGGGGTTTCGTCCTTGCCAGTGGGGCTCCGGATGTTCATTGCAACGGACCCTCTGCTCATGGCGGCGCACATCGACGAATTGATTGTGGATAACTGTGCTGTCTTGGAGCAGCTTGCTCGAAATATAAGGCTCTCCAAGGCGCATATCGACACACTTTTATCTTTCCAGGATGTTCATGTTTTGCGTGTTCTGGCAGAGCATCCGAACCTCACGGCGAGCCAAATTAATGAGCTAATCGACGATGGGGATGAAGAGCTACTAGAAATAGTGGCTAGGCATCCAAATTTAACGAATCAAAACATTAACAAACTTCTGGAACTGGAGGATCTTCGTGTTTTGTGGGCTTTGGCAGAGCATCCAAGCCTCACGACAGAACCCTATAGCTATAGCCACATCGATTGGCTTATCGATGTGGAGGATGAGGAGCTACTAAAAATAGTGGCTAAGCATCCGAGCCTTACGCCGCGACTCCTCAGTCGGCTTATCGATGATGAGGATATGGACTTGCTGGAGATAGTGGCTAGGCATCCGAACTTAACGACTGAGAACATTGACGAAATCCTGAAGCTTCACGATGACATTATCGTCTTGAGGATTCTGGCAGCGCATCCGAACCTCACGGCAGCGCACATCAATCAACTCATCGACGGCGGGGATGAAGAGCTACTAGAAATAGTGGCGAAGCGTTCGGACCTCACAGAGGCTCACATAGATCGCATCCTCAAGGCTGGGTCCGTAAATGCCCGCTACGCTCTAATTAGAAACCCGAACCTCACACAAAAGCACATGGATCGCCTTTTGGAGGATGAAGATTACGGCGTCGCAACTGGCATGGGCGGGCATTGTGCGGCAGCTCTCGTGGCAAAAAACTCGAAAAAAGGAGAATCTTCTATGTCTAAGAAAGTCTGTACTGGGCTGGACGGCAACGAATATGTTTTCGATCAAGACAGATCGCAGCAGTGGCCGGAAGATACCGTCTTTGACGGAAACAGCCACGTCTCCTGCGCGACGGGCTCTCAGTGGACCCATGAGGGTCTGTATCTGACGGCGGGTGGGAGATGGATCAAGGAGTCATGGGGCTCTAGCGGAGAGGGGAGCAGTTTCAATGAGATTACCGCCAAAGACGCGGTAATTTGGTTTGTCAAAAACAATGCCGAAATTCCCGATGAATTGCAGGCGGCGCTCAAAGAGGTAGAGATTTAATGGAGGTTTATATCGAAGTCCGCTGGGGCGAAAAGTGCAATAGCACTAGATGCTGGATGCGGTGCTACTACGCGATCACATCTTTAGAAACTCGCATGGATGTGGTTCAGCCGTGGAGCGATTCAAGGCGGGCAGCGATCGCCCTGGCGAAAGACCTCAATTACACGGTCGTTAAAAAGCCTCGGCGGTGACAGATTTGCTGTCGTCAATGACAGATTAGTGTCACCAGTGACAGATTCGCTGTCGTCAATAACGAATTAGCGTCATCAGTGACAGATTCGCTGTCGTTCAGTGACAGTAATTTGTCACCAATAGTAGGGGTTTCAACATGGGTTTCAATAAACACGATCTGACCGACAAAATTAGCTGCATGAACCAGCAGTTAAAGGAAGCAGGGCACGACATCCGCTTTGTTTCCAGCGGGGAAAACGGGCGGCAAGTTGTGAACGCCTGGTCAGTGACGATTGACGGAGACGAATTCAGCACAATTCAGTACCAAGTCTGCTGCGGTTCGCCGCGTGAGTGCTCTGAGAAGGCATGGGCCAAGATGCACCAGCTTTTGCATGAGCATTACAAGGATTTGTATGAAAAGTTTGTTCACAAAAAAGGAGGACACAATGTCCAGATTCACTGAAAAAGACTTGCTTGAAGAAATCGGGCGGATAAATGCAGAATTTGAGAAGGCGGGGCATGACACCCGCTTTATTGTCAGACCTGGATATGGACGCCAGTACATCTACACCCAGTCAATAAAAAGTGTTGAATCTGGCTCCACTGCTCATGGCCCTACAATTTGCTCTGGGACGCCAAGCGAGTGTTCCGCTGTGGCCTGGTGGAGGATGCACGCCATCCTGCACGATCACTACAAAGAGTTGTATGAGAAAACCTACAGCATGTTGCAACAAAAAGCTGCTGAAGCTACGCAGTACAAACACTACAAAGCTCTGTATGAGCAGCTCGCCCAAAGTCAGGGGGGAAACGATGCTTAGGTTCACTAAAAAAGACTTAGCCGAAGAGGTCAAGCAGATAAATGCAGAATTTGAGAAGGCGGGGTGTGATGCTCGCTTTGTTCTTCGTCCTGCATACGGACGACAGTACGTCTATGTCCAGTCAGTGAAAAGTGTTGAATCTGGCTCCACTAGTCAGGGCGAGAAAATCAGCGATGGGACACCACGCCAGTGTTCTGATGTCATGTGGCCGAAATATCTTCAGCTCTTGCGTCACCATTACAAAGAGCTGTACGACAAAACTTATGCGGAGCTGGTGGTATACAAAAATCGGTGTGGGGAAATCGAAGGAGAGCTAGCACAGTTAAGGCAAAAGCAAGGTGAGAAATCATGATAAATCTGAGCGAAGCTGCGAGCGAGGCATTACGATGTGCCCGCATCTCCCCCTACTCCAAAGGAGGATGGCAACTAATCGTAGACAACCCACTGTCCAAGAAGGACTACGCCGCCCTAAAGCGCGTCATTAGCGAACTGAGAGGCACATGGAATCGGAAGGCTCAAGCGAGCCTCTTCACCTACGATCCAACGGTGGCGATCGCTAATTACCTAAATACCGGCTACATCCCGCCAAAGAACCCGCATCATTTGTTCATCACGCAGCCAGACGAGATAGGCATCATGCTTGACGACATGATTGTCGGCCTGCGGGAGTTCAAACGGATGCTGGAGCCCAATGCAGGCACAGGGGCGATCGCAGACGCGCTGCGGCTACGGTGCCCAGATGCGGAAATCGACTGTGCGGAAATCGATGCCGAGCTTAGAGCTGCCTTGGCCGAACGGTTTAACATCATTGGGGATGATTTCCTGAAGGTGACCCCAACAGGGGATTATGACTTGGTTGTCATGAATCCGCCGTTCCATGGCGTGACCTACCAGAAGCATGTTCGCCATGCTTGGAAATTTTTACGGGAAGCAGGGGAGCTGTTGTCTATCGTCCCTTCCGCCTTTTTGTTTGACGACAAGTTCAGAAACTTTGTCTTGCAGTGGGGATATGCCGAGTCCATCGGTTCTCCGTTTGAGGGAACTGACGTGAAGTGTCACATCATCCACATGACGAAGTGTGAGCCTCGGACAGGAGCAGGAGTTGTCGATGCGTGGGTTCGATTCCTTGATAACTCCTACGAGTTTCACCAAGCCTTGATAGGAGCCCACCCGTCTCGGCTGCAAGCGTTGGTCGAGGAACACATGCGCCGTCTGGCAGAATCTGAGATGGGTACCTTCTACAACGAAGATACGATCTCGGGTCTGATTAAACATTGGAAAGGAGATGAGTAGAGATGACCACCATTACAGAACAGACCTACCGCGATCGCCGCCGACAGGTTTTGGATTGGATAAAAGCCAATCCCCAGCATTGGAACCAAGTCGATTGGCACTGCCAGACTAGCCATTGTGTCGCTGGCGTGGCTGAAATGTTTTCCTTGAACCTCGATCCCATGAGTCCGTCTGACTGCGAAACAGTCATTTACGACATGCTCAAGTCCGGTCTAAAGATTCCAACGCCTTTGCGGGCACGGGAATGGATGGGCCTGTCTGAGGCTCAAGCAGACACCCTTTTCGATGCTGACAACAGCCTCGGCTATATCGAGAAATTGTTCGGCTGCATCGATCCAATTCCAGACAGTTTTGAAAACCTCCCATCCTACTTGTTAGAGTTTATTGCCGCCTATCCCCGCTTGACGGAGGATCAGCTTGATCGGCTTGTAAAACATGAGGACTGGCAAGTGCGGGAGATCGCCGCCGCGCATCCTAATCTGACGGCCTCTAACATCGATCGGCTAATAGCCGATGAGGATTCAGATGTGCGGCTTACCGTTAGAAGGCATCCCCTCTTTAGCGGAGGCGTATGCAGCCCAACCTAAAAGACTACGATCGCATCCTGGTTGCGTTCAGTGGCGGCAAAGATTCAATCGCCAGCTACTTACACCTACTCGACTGCGGAGTCGATCCCAAGAAAATTGAATTGCATCACCATCTAGTGGATGGGCGCGAAGGGTCAACTTTATTCGACTGGCCTTGCACTGAAAGCTACTGCCGCGAAGTAGCCAAAATATATGGATTGCCCATTTATTTCAGTTGGCTTGAGGGCGGCCTAGAGCGGGAGATGTGCAGGGACAATCAGCCCAAGGCTCGAACCTGGTTTGAAACGCCCAATGGGCTTAAATCAACGGGTGGCAAAGGGAAGCCGGGAACCCGTCGCAAGTTCCCAGCTAAAGTACGTCAGCTCAAAGAGCGCTGGTGTAGCGCCTACGCCAAAATCGACGTAATGTCGGCAGCGATCGCGGGACAATCCCGCTTCAACCACACATGGACGCTGGTTGTCACTGGCGAGCGAGCCGAGGAAAGCCCAGGGCGGGCCAAGTATGCGGAGTTTGAGGAACACCGTTCAGACCGTCGCTCGGGCAACCTGCGCCGCCACGTTGACCACTGGCGTCCGGTTCACAAGTGGGGTCGAAATAGGGTGTGGGAGCGCATGGCCGTTGAGGGTATCGTGGCGCATCCAGCCTATCACTTGGGGTTTGGCAGGCTGTCTTGCCAGCGGTGCATTTTTGGTTCGCCAAACCAGTGGGCCACAAATTTTCACATCTCACCCGCCGAGACGCAGCGCATGGCGAACTATGAGGATGATTTTCAGTTCACATTGGACAGAAAGTTTTCCCTGCCAGAGCTTGCCGCGAAGGGTACTGTCTATTCAGCGATCGCCCAAAACGAGGGAGCGCTTAGAGCCGCCCTGCGGAGGGAGTACGTGGATAGAATCCTCGTGTCTCCCGATGAATGGCAGATGCCTGCGGGAGCGTTCGGGGAAAACAATGGTCCAATCTAACGGAGATTCAATTCAATGAAAAGAATGTATGGGTTTGCCAACATAAGCGATGTGGTTTTTGAAAGTGGAGGCGGCTGAAATTTTATGACTTTAATCAACTATAGGTTCACTGGGGATTCAGATGATGAAGTTTGGGAAGGCAGCTTCGATTATCCAGGTGATGTATCGTCCGTTTTAAGGCCAAATAGCTTTATTGGTGGGGCTAAAACGACAAAGGCTGCGGCGCTGGAGTCCGACATATCCAAAATGGCAAGAAAGGCGCTTCGCTCAGACCACGGACCCCAAAGCTACATCAAGCAAAAACTATGGGTTGCGCAGTAACAAAGATCGACAGGAGAAAGATGATGCAAAGAGTCGAAATTTTTCAAGGACTTGGTGGAGATGCTACGCATGGTGATATTTCAGACTTCTATCCCAGGTACCTTGCAGCGCTCAAGCTAGCAATTGACACGGCAGAACCATTTGATACAGGCTGGTATGGCTGCAAAAAAGAAATCCAAACCGCCCGGATCTCCTGTTTGCAGGATCCAGAGAAAGTAGAGATCCAGGTGTCCTGCGGCATGGATAACACTAACGATTTGATCGATACTGCGATCTGGGAAGCTTTCGGCAAAAATGACTATGCCGGATCTGGCTATGAGGCGATGCGGAAGCGCTACCCCGGCGCAACTGACGCGCAGATTGAAAGAGCGATTGAGCGAATCCAGGACAGGACGCATGGTGACATTACCATGGGCGATGACAATTACGCGAAATCCGAAAAGGTAATAGAGATTGGCTCACCGGAAGAAGCGATGGAGGCGATCATGGCAACGCTTCAAGAGTTGGCGGCTTCCTCTACACGGGAACTGAAGCAGCGTTATCAGTCGCTTGTGAACATCATTCGTGACAGCATGGACAATCTGATGGAGGAAGCATGACTTTAGTTTGCCACAGCCATCCCCATCCAGTTCAGATCGGTGACAGGATCGAGGATGGTTTATTGATTTGCGACGGGCACCAAGTGCTCATGAGCCCAGAGCCAGGGCTCCCAGAAGCTTCTTTCGACGTTCTCTGGGAGGACGATGAAAAAGAGTGGTATTTTCATCTTTCTTACACATCGCCAGAATGGCTGAAGGTGCCCGAGGGCGTTGCAGTTGTTCCAATCTGGAAAACTCAGAAACAGTTGGACGATGAAAGAACTGAGGCAGAAGATTGCGACTGCTACAGGGATACAAAATCTGTTAGATGCTACTAAGGGGCACATAGGAGATTTATGATTAGCGAAGCCTTTCAATACAAAAGCCTTGGCCATGTCAAAGTGGTCGAAAATGTAAAAAATGACCGCACGGGAAATCCGATCGTCCTAGTTTTTGTGGGACAAACAGAGGATTGTTTTTATCAGGAAGTTGTTGAGGGGGGGTGTTATCCGAGCGGGCGTAGAGGTTTACGGAACCTTTTACGCTTCCTACGAGCCGAGCGAGGGGAGGCGAAGCTGGGTTACGGAACATCGCTCCATGGACAGCGCCCTAGCCGCCCTGGAGGAAACCCTGGAGCTTATAAGGAGGCTAAAGAGCAGTAGCCCCTTTGGCCCGCCGCCTCTTCGGCCATGGCTCGCGCCTCAGTCTTTGGGAATTTAAGTTTACAAAAAGGAGGAATGATGAACTTTAGTGTTTTGTCAAGCGGTTTGGCCGCTCCCGTCAGGAAAAGTCTACCAGGAAGTCCAGAGGACGCCAAAGAACGGCGATTGATGGCCATCCTGGCGATGCAAAAAACTGAGCGTAGGAAGCTGGGTTGTAGTTGTCCCCTTTTCCTGGCCAACGGTCGCTCCGAGAACCCCAGGATCGACATTGGCGATGATCGAGACTGCGAGTACTGCCACCCTATC
Source organism: uncultured cyanobacterium (assembly GCA_963766075.1). Lineage (GTDB taxonomy): Bacteria > Cyanobacteriota > Cyanobacteriia > Leptolyngbyales > Leptolyngbyaceae > CAVYAN01. Next base: position 81,114 of record CAVYAN010000048.1, read on the forward strand.
AGGAGTTTCTGATGAATTTACTAACCGATCCGTGGGTTCCGGTCCTGGAGCAAAACAATCGCCCTGGCGAGGCATCCTTGCTCCGACTGCTGACCGATGGCAGCATTTTGGATATAACTGGCCAGCCGATGACCAGGCTGGCCGTCCTGCGGCTGCTCATGGCCATGAAAGCATGGCGCGATCGCGGTGGTGATGACTTCCAGGAACAATCCTTCAGCCTGAGTACGTTCTTGCAAACTGCGTTGCCCGCAGAATGCAAGGGGCTACGCCCTGAGCTGATTATCCAAATGTCCGATAAAAACGGCGTGGCATGGTCCCCGACGCCGCGCAAGCCATCACCACCGGAGATTTTCGCTCAGGCTGTCGTCACGGCGTATTTCTGCGATCGCGGCGGACTGAAGGCCCGAGTCCCCGGCTTATCCATTTCGGGCCAAACACCGTTTCATGTAGGCACCCAAGTCCGGATGGTGTCTGGGGAAACGGTCTTGGAGCGCCTCGACAATAATCCTGTTGATTGGGAGCCCGACGACTACCAGCCCCCGTGGGTGGGCGGCGTGAAATTTCCGGAAGGTAGCAAGCCGCGCCATGACTTAGAGCTGCTGCTCTGGCCATGGCGCAGAGTCTGCATTACGGACAATGGCGTTGTTGTCGCACCAGGGGCGGTCATGTCCACCGAGGTGAAAGACCCTTGGGTGCTGGGGAAAGCGCTGGTGCGTCATTATCGTGACAAACCTGAGGAGGGATTTGAAATCACAAATCTGGCCTTGCAGCAGGCGTCACCCTTGGCCTGCTGGATCTCTCGGCCCTGCAAACAAAGTGTCGTATTCTGAAAACTATGGAAATGGAAGCAGTTTTAACCAAAATCAGAGGAAGCCTAGGGCACAAAGCCGTCATGGCCGGTTTTGAACATTCCGAGTCCCCCACAGCCAGGGCGGATTGGAACATTTTGTTCCGGCATGACGGCGAAAATACGTTGATTCAGTCAACCGTTGCGCCGACTTACCGCCGTCCATTTGAACAAAAACCCCTCCCTCTCGATCCGATCGCGGGCGAGTCCTACTTTTTCAGGGTGGCTATTAACGCTATCTCCATTGAAAAGACCGAATCAGGACGGTCCAAGGAGGTGCGTTGTGACCCTGAAATTTGGCTGCAATTCCAGCAGGCAAAGCGCGGCTTTGCTATAGAAAAACTCCTTTCTGCGGTTAGCGCTCCGATTGTCGAAACATCTGGAGGCCGCAGGTTTTTTGTCAACCGTTTTCACATAGAAGGCGTTTTGATTGCTGAAAATGCCCAACTTTTGGGCAAAACGCTTCTCGAAGGACTGGGAAAATCCAGATCCTACGGATGCGGATTGCTCTCCATCTTGCCCATTAATCAACCATAGGAGTTTTCATGTTCGTTGCCGTTCACGCAATTCAATCCCTGCCTCCCTCCAACCCCAACCGAGGGAAAGATGGCGAGCCCAAGCACTCCCCGCTCGGTGGGGTGGTCAGAGCGTGCCTGTCCTCCCAGTCCCAGAAACATGCGGCGCGGCAGTGGTACCACGCTGCTTTTGAATCGGATCCTTCTGGATTTGCCTACCGCTCCAGAGAGTGGCATGGGCAGCTTGCAGCCCAACTTGGATGGGCTCCCGATCACCAAAAAGACAACATAGCGAGGTTAATCCTCGCGCTGCTCAACAGCAGTCCGGCGAATTTATTCGCTAATGCGATCTCCATGCAGAACCTAATTTTTATGGGCCTTGCAGAAATGCAGGCGATCGCCATTATGTCCCAGTCATGCGCAGAAGCGCTCGGATTTCTGTCCGACGATTTTGAGGCTTACAAAGTCTGGGCTGCAAACCAAAAAACGATCGTAGAAGAGCCTGAAGAACCCGTAGAAGAGCCTGAAGAACCCGTAGAAGATGCAGGGAAAAAGAAGGCTAAATCTAAAAAAGCGGAATTTGGGCGGCACCCCACTCCTGCCAAGTTGAGGCCCATAATTCAATGCATCAGCAGTGCCATGGGCAGCACTGTCCCTGGCGATATAGCCCTGTTTGGGCGGATGATGGCGTCCTCCGGATTTGGCAGCACGGACGGCACGGTAGAAGTCGCCGCCGCGATCGGGGTGGGAGCCCTTGGTCGGTCTAGGTCGGATAAGGGGTGGGTGCCCGGTCAAGTTGACTTCTTCTCAGCAGCAGACGATCTCGCTCTTCCCAACACGTCTGGGGCGGCGATGCTGGGAGAAACACTGTTCGCAGCCCCAACGCTGTACCGATACGCCAACGTGAACTGCCATGAGGCTGCAAACCTCATAGGTAATCGAGAGGCTGCTGCCGAAGCGATCAGGCGGTTCGTCAACGGGTTTCTGCGCGCCCTCCCCACGGGGCACTCTCGGCAGTTTGCCCATGGGGTTCTGCCGGAGTTTGTCCTGCTGGAAGTTTTGAAGACGGCCCCTTACGGCTACAGCCAAGCATTCCTATCACCTATCAATGGCCCTGACACTTCGGTGCCTACCGAGTTCGGAGGACTGTCGGTCAGCCAGCAGGCGGTGAACGCGCTCATGCGCCACAGGATGAACTCTATCGAGTTGTTTGGCGGGGCTCCTGAGAGCTTCGCGATAACGGCTCTATCAACCCATTGGGGGACGGAAGAGGTTCTACCCCTAGACAAAGCGATCGCCTCCGTCCTGGCTCACCCTGGCGTGCTGGAGAAATAATATGCCCTTCACAATGACCCTTTCCGGGCCAATGGGAGGCTTCGGAGATACACCCAGATTGGTGCATCGCTTTGTTCAGGAGGCTCCCCCGCGATCGGCCATCATCGGCCTAATTGCCAACGCCTATGGCCTGAGCCGCGACGATGATTTTGGGTTCCTAGATTCCCTGAGATTCAGAATCATTGAACAAAGCTCGGGTGAGGCTGTAGTTGATTTTCAGACGGTGCGGAATGCCGTCACCGTTGATGGTAAGCCGGGGCGGAATGCCATCACGTATCGGCACTATTTGCCAGACTACAAGCTGGTGTTGGAAGTTGATGGCCCGGAGGAATTGCTCAAGCAAGTGTTCCTCAATCTGAAATATCCCCACCGACCGCTTTACATTGGACGGCGCTGTAATGTTTTAGATCGGCCTGTCGTTGCTGGGGATTTTCCAGGGATAGGATAAGTTCTCCAAAAGTTGGAGGTTGGTCTGCATAGCATTGACTCAGCACGCTGACTCAGCACGCTCCACTCCAATCTTTGGAGGTCGATCTGGACAAGAGAGGCACTAAATCAAGCTATTGGGAAGGCGGCAGATTACTGCACTCCAATCTTTGGAGGTCGATCTGCGCTACAGCTTATCCCTCGGCCACGCCGCCCATCTGCCCCGCCCTGCGGGGGTTGCTCTAGAATCTTGTTTCAAAATGTTTTGTGCCCCATCTACTGGGGGTTAATCGTACAAAAATTTTGATTAGATTGGGCACCGTTGCCCTATCTAGCGGGGGTTACTCGTAAAAGCTCTACGAGGTTCAAGATGCTTTGTGCCCGCTTTGCGGGGTTCATCATGCAAAGATCGCGACCTGCCCTGAACTGTGCATTGCCCCAGCCTGGGGGGTTTTTAGGGCAACGATTTGATCGCCCCACCCCGTGGGGGTTTGTCGCAAGTAAACCGTGGACCGTGCGTTGCCCCAAACTGTGGGGGTTTGTCGCAAGCTTACCTTAGCGCTCAGGGTTGCCCAATACCCCACCTTGTGGGGGTCCGTCCATCAGCGCGATGGAAGCCTGGGAGCGGTAAATAATTGCCCCGCACAGTGGGGGTTTATTGTACAAAGTCTCAGAGGTTCAAAATGTTTTACGCCCGCTCTGCGGGGTTTTTCAAGTAGTTCATGCGTGCTTTCACCCCACACCATGGGGGTTTATCGATGAACTCTAGTCATGCGTGCTTCCGCCCCATCTAATGGGGGTTTCTCACCGAGAACTTGGGAGAAGCCATATTTCCCCACCCGTGGGGGTTTATCCACCAGTCCGAACTTTTCATCCGCGATCGCCACTCCACGCCGTGGAGGTTTGTCACTCTCTGCGCTTACTGCGATAGTGAACATTTCCCCACCTGCGGGGGTCGATCTTCTCCAGAGGGCAGCATCGCAAATAGGCTGGATTCACACCCTCTCTGAGGGGTTTTTCGTTCAACTTAACCAGCTCGAAATGGTATTGCTTGCTCCATGGCGTGGAGGTTTGTCAACAAAGTTGAGTGCGTCCCCACTTGTGGGGGTTCTTCTCTGGCCTTGGCCGTCTTTTTTCAGCCCCATGTTATGGGGGTTCTTCTCTGGTCAATAATCGACCCTCTCCACGCCGATCTGCACAGCCCCACCTATGGGGGTTAATCCTTATCAGGAGAACTACATGGATAAAAAGCTGCTTATTTGTGTTTGTGAAAAATTCATCGACCTTGACACGGTTAGAGCACTGTTACGGGGTGATAGCGTTCGAGATTCTTCCCTTGATCTCCTGTTTTTGCAGGAAGATTGCTTAGGCGGTAAATTTCGATTGCGAGGCGCAACAGAAGATTCAAAAACTTTTGTAGACTGCGAGTTCTCGTATCTTGAAACGAATGAAGAAGTTTATCTTGAAATAACCGCACTGAGAACCAGTCCGATCCTCGACTCCCTGCCCTGAGAGCACAGCCCCACCTGTGGGGGTTTATCCATGATAGGGCTGCACATTCCTGCGGATACTTGCCCGCAATCGCGGGGTCAGTCCCGTTCCACAGGGAGGCACAATTTTTGTAGCCTGGTCACCCCGCCTTGCGGGGGTCGATCGCTTCCAGGCTAGTAGATACACTCTCTCTGAGTCTCCACTCCGTGGAGGTTTTATTCAAAACATAGGAGTCTTATGCTTTACCAAGATTACGACTACGAAGCTGTTGGCGGCGTAAAAATCGCCAAAAACGCAGCAAACATACAAACGGGAAACAAAATAATGCTGGCCTTCCTAGGGCCAGATGAAGATTGCTACTACATTGAAGCCCTCCCCGATGAGGCTGGGATAATCCGCGCTGGCCGGGAAGCGGACGGCGATTACTACGCAAGCTTCGAGCCAGTGGTTGGGGAGAGCTGCTGTGTGAGGGAGCACTCCTGCATTGATGATGCCCTATCTGAACTGGAGGCTATTTTGCTCACCTTGGATCCGCCGCCGCAATGGCGATCGCCGCAAACGCTGGCGCTGTAACTCGTGAAAATCCTAATGACCTATGAAAATCCTGAACCTAGAAACGGGCGCAACAGCAACTATTGACACCGAAAACATCCCTGAAGAAAATCGGTTAATTCCCGAGAATCCGTTAGACCTTTTGGCTTTGACTGCTTTTTGCATTCAGAGCAACTGTAATGGGGTGGTTTGGACGACGAACAGGCAAGAAGATGGCAGCATAAGCGTCATGCTTGACACCTTGGTTTTTGGATATGACGGCTTCGCCAAAACTACCGTAGGAATTCAACCTGCGGTCTTCGACCCGATGACTTTTATAGATCAGGAATCAGTTCATCTCACGTTCTGGGTTTCGTTAACCCACTGCAAACTTAAGCCAGAGGCGTTCTGGCTCACAAGCCTGCGCGGATTTCAGCAGACTAACATTGTGGGTTATCCCATCGTTTTTTAGCCCCATTTCCCGCCCCACTCAGTGGGGGTTTATCTCTAATGTTGACTGGAAATAAAAAGTGCTTCGCCCCACTCAGTGGGGGTTTGTCGGTAATCATCAGCGCCATAGTTCTTGCGCATCAAGCTCCACATCGTGGAGGTGCCTCGGCAAAAGCGCTAGCATGTCGGGCTGCCAGGTTGAATGCTCCACTCTGTGGAGGTGCTTCGGCAAAAGCACTGGTCGGTTGGCGATAGCTAGCGCTCCACGCCGTGGAGGTCTTTCGACAACAGAAATTCAGACCGATACTTTATTCTTGGAGACTGAAATTATGAAGCAACTAACATCCGTAACGCTCCCTTACGAGCAGTTTGCAGAGATCGCAAATTATGAAGTGGAGGGCTGCGTCGAGGCTGCCATTAGTCTGGGCTGTGCCGACTTCGCCAAGCGCGACATCCCAGACGGATCGGGCGCGTTCCCTGTCCACCTGAGCCTGAAAACACCAGAGGGTCGTTTTTTGGGATCGGGTGCGTATTGCGGATTCGTCCACGGCTTCGATCAGGACATTTTAGAACGGCTTTGGCAGGCTGCTGGGGTCACCCTGGATGAGGATACTCTGTACCAGTCCTGCTTTGATGTCAACATAGGCACTCATGAAGATAATCACGGCGCTGTCTGCGAGGACTGCCTGAGAGCGGGAGGAGGGGTCTATATCGAAGGATCGGAAGATACTCCGTGGGAGTCACTGAGCGAGCTTGATCGCCTCGGGCTTACTTTTCGCCGTTTGCTGCCAGAGAGCGATCGCGCAGTCTGTTGGTCATGTAGGCAAATGATTGACGAGTCAATCGCGTCTGCTGCGGAAAATTGTGCCGCTGAGTGAGCCTTGACCCCAACCCAGTCGTGACAGTTCTGGAGTTAAAGAATCCCGGCAACGGGACTGGCAAAATTCATCAAAGCCAGTAAGGAGAACAACGTGAACATCAAGTCTTGCGCGATCGCCATCAATAGCGGAGAGGACGCCCACGCATCCATTCTGGCCATGTGTCAGCAGCTAGACATAGCCAATCTGCCTGAGCCTGAAGACAAAATGCGCCAACTGGCGTACACGGAAAGCGGACTAAGGGTCGCTTTGATGTTGAATCACCAATGGATTCAGGCTCGGGCGGAAAAACTGATTCAGCCTTGCTTCAATCGGATTGCTACTGAGGAGTTTGGCGTGGGTATGCGTCAAACTCGCGCAATGGTCGCACATGATTAACCAGTGAACATAGGAGTTGAAAAGTGAAAATCAATCGCCCAGTTGGAGTACTACTGCCAATTCATGAAACGTATTACGGGGATATAAACCCTGGCGATCTAAACAGTTTCTTGGCTTGTGCCGGAGAAGCGTTGCGAACGTTCGGGTTCTCTCGGATCGAAACCTTAAACCCTGACACAGACCGAGAGCGGGAGCTGTGGGGCGTTGGCGAAATCTTGGTCCAGTCGGATGAGATTACGAGCTGGGATGACGGCAAAGATGTGGGGATAACGGTTGATTGGCTTGACCTAATCGACGCCGATTCAGACGAAATATTGAAGGTTCTAGAATCCACATGGATGAAGGAACCGGCGATCGTGGCGATGAACTATCTCGAAGAAGATGGCTACAAAGACCGTGGAAACTCCGAGTTTGGAGTAGTTCGCTCCTACAGGCATCACAGTCAGGAATTTGTCCCAGGAATTCCCCTTTCTAGGTTTTTGAGCGAGGGATGGGTAAAAGAGCAGCCTAGCAGCAAGGCAAGCATCAGTGTAGCCCCTGGCGGGGGGATTCAAGTCCCGCGAGAACTTGACTTTGTTCGATGCTGGGAGCTTTTTGAACGCCAGTCGCTAGACAACCCTAGGTGTTTTGAGTATCGGCAGGTATGCCTCACTGAGGATTCTCGCTACAGAAAATGGGTAGAGCAGGGCTATCCTGCCTTTTCGGTAAACTTTTCCGACTCTCAGCGCCGTTTTGTCAACGAAGCAAAACTATCGGAAAGAGCGGCATTTGTTCACTCGATAGTAAGCCGCCCATCCGAATTCCAAAGGCTGGTATCGGAGTTTGGGCATACCCTTGCTGTCGGCCACTCAGTCTGGATCTGCACGGATGCAGAAGGCCGCGAGGGATTTTATATGTGGCGAACCGAAGGGGGCTGGCACGGGGCTCAATTCGGAGTGCAAGAGCTGAAAAGGCTTGGAGTGAGCGATCGCTTTGAAAAGCTGAGGGAAACTTTAAGTATCGAAACGAAAGGATTTCCTGTAGCCGGAGAGGGCGTTGGCAGATACGCCGATGTGGAATTCCTCAAATCTACGGGATGGTTTGAGTAGTTGATCCTCAGCACCCCACCTTGTGGGGGTTTGTCAAAGTTTATAAACGGGCTGCGGTATTTATTGGCGACTTAAAGCCTTTGCCCCACGCCGTGGGGGTTTATCAACGGTCTGCGGCAGCCTTGTGACGTAAAGCCTTCGCCCTACACTGTGTAGGGGTTTATCTTCGATCCAACTCTATTGGCTTAACGGCTCTCTTTGCCCCACGGTGTGGGGGTTTATCTTTGCTCCAACTCTACCAGCTTAACGGCTCTCTTTGCCCCACGGTGTGGGGGTTTATCAAACGGTTCTATAGCCAAATCAACCCTCACCCCGCTCAGTGGGGGTCTATCTTTACGGCAGCAAACCCCCACCGGGCTTACATCACCCCACACTGTGGGGGTGCGATCGCATCGCGCTTGAAATGATTTACACCAAACATAGGAGGCTTATACCCGCCTTTCAGCATTCAAATAAATGTCCCGCCGCGATCGCCACTGGTCGCGGCTTTTTTTATGGAGAAACCCCAAAATGCAAACCAAAATCACCAAATCTAAAGCCGCCGAAATCGCCCAGAACCTGATAGAGGAAGGCGAGGAAAACACAGGAGTCTGTCTAGCCTGCGGAGAAGTCCATGAAGGGATTGAGCCCGATGCCCGCGAGTATAAATGTGAAGCCTGCGGTCAACATAAAGTTTACGGATCAGAAGAAATTCTTCTAATGTTCGGACCTGCCAACTTCTAAAAACCACTGAATGCAGACTGCCGCGATCGCCACTGATCGCGGCTTTTTTATGGAGAAAACATGCACCCTGAATCAATCGAGATTGGAGAGGAATACAGCCCTGAAGCCTGGAGTGGTGGCGACTTCTATTACAAAATCACCCGAACCCATTATGGGTACTGGGCGATGCTGTACACCCGCCTAGCGGAGACACGAAAAGAAAACTGGCGTTTCCGGATTATCAATCCGCAGCCCTATCAAATACTAGGGCTTTTGGCAGTACGAATTGATCGATTTGTAGCAGAAATGAGGCAAAGCAATGCTAATTGATGAGGTCTTGGACATTGAATGGTTGGACAAAGTGGGTGACCCGCTCACAGTTGCCACAACCATTTGTGGAATTGTGAACGGTTCGATTTGTGCGAAAGAAATCCTAGAAAAGTCAGAGGGTGTATTCCCAAACCCAATCGACAAGCTATCTATACCTGAACAGAAGTTGTTTGCTATCAATGATGTCATCCAAGGTTTTGGGACGGAAGCCGCTTGGCTGGACGACAGCTCAGACTATCCCAGCGCCGAGTATATCGACGTTGGAGATCCCTATGTAGCAACCATTCTGTATGACTACCAGACTGACACCTTTCAGGTTACCTGCTTAGCAGATTGGCTTAACCCACAGGAGAAAGCAGCATGATTAGCGTTGCCAGAGTCCGCGAGATTGAACAAGTACTAGAAGCAAAAGCGGATGAGTACAAAGGAATAAGTAGGATTACATTCCCAGAGATCTTAAAGTTTGTGCTCCTTAAAGAGGCAAATATTCTCGATCAGATCGATTTCGATATTGTTGAGGAATTCGTACTTGAAACATTCAACGACTTTCCTGAAGAGTTCATCGCCAAACTCAAGGAGAAATACCCCGAAATCCTCGGACTGGAAAAGATTCTGGAAGAAGCCGATCCCAAAGACGTTCGCGCAGAGATCGAAGCCAATTCAACCCTAAACGACGAACTGGGATTAGTCCCTCAGATGGCTCGAATGCCAGAGGAAGAACTGTTCAAGCTGCTGATCGATTACGGCTTGCTTCCCAGCTTCAACCTCTACGACCTCCAATCCAATCGCACCGACAATAAAAACCTTGAAACCCCCACAGAGCAATGCTTAACACCGCCCGCGACCACTGCAAAAACCGTCGCCGGCGACGGTGCAAAACCGCCAAACCCTCATCCAGAAAGCACCCTGGAAACAGTGCCCATGACAAACGAAGTCGTCAATTACCGTTACCGCGTAGAGGCTGCCCTAACAGCGATCTCTGCTGTCGTCAGAAACCAGGGCCAAAACTACACAGAAGCGATCGCCCAGTTTGGTGGATGGGGCTCGCTGAGCCGATTGTTCACCGAGCGGCCTGACATGCCCGAATGGGAGAAACGGGCTTGCGGCACCCTGAAGGGACTCCTAAGCCCACAGGAATACGCTTCTGCACGGAATCTGACCCTTAACAGCTTCTACACCAGTCCCGAGGTTATCAGGGCGATCTGGGCGTTCGTTTTGTCCACTGGATGGGAAGGTGGCGAAGTGCTTGATCCAGGATGCGGCACCAGGCGGTTTTGGCAGTACGCCCCAGAAGCGGCACGCCAGATCGCCACTGGCTACACAGGCGTTGAAAAGGACTACACAACCCACCTTATGGGGCTCGCCTTAACCCCTCTGGACGACCAAGGAAAGAGTCTCAATGATTTTTCCGAGCATGGCGACTTCCTCACATGGGCCACCGATCTCCAGTATCACCTGGTGATCGGCAACTTCCCTTTTGAAGATGGCGTAACGGCAGGCGTCCCGGACCTTGGCTTTGGCCTCAAGGTGGCTTTGCATGGCCGCTTCCTGCTGCGTGCACTTAGTCATCTGCGCCCTGGCGGCTTGCTGGCCGTCATCACCAGTCCGGGCCTGATGGACGGCAGTTCAAAAGCCTACCAAGGGCTCCGAGCCCGTGTAGAAGCTATGGCGGTGTTCCTGGGGGCTGTGCGGCTCCCAGAACAGACCCACGCCAGTTCTGGTACGGAGTGCACCAGCGACCTAATCATCTTGCGCAAGCGATCGCCCGCTGACAACGCGGATAACGAATTCACCGAGGCTAGTGTGCCGTGGCAAAAAGTTTACACATCCCCCAAACTTAATGCCTACTGGAGCGCAAACCCCACCCACCACCTTGGTCAATTTGTGCCCAACCGCACCCGTGGCGGGCAGGGGGCGGGCGCAAGATGGACCGGCAGCTATGCCGAACTGATTTCCGCACTCAACCAAGCACTTAAATCAATCCAGGAGAACTATATGTCCAGAATCAGAAAGACCCGTGACGACAGCCCAAAGACAGGCTGGCAGCACGTTGAGGTGACCTACAATGCCGAGCAGGATGGGGTTGAAATTCGCTTCTCAGATGCGATTCCCAAGATGATCAGCGGATTGCTGGGCTGGGCCGGATTCAAATTCCATCGCGACAAGTTCTGGTGGGTGAAGGTGTCACCAGAGGTTCAGGGTTGGTTGCAGAACTCATTTGAGGAAATCCTCCTGAACGCTGGGTACGAAGATGTCCCAGAAGACGAGCGATCGCTGACCGCCAAGGGGTTTGCCTCCTGCGAGGAATATTTTGTAATTCCCTCACTTCAGCCGCCAGTCCAAGCGGCTGACCTCCCTCCCTCCGCAGAAGAGCCGCAGAAAGCTGGCGGAATAGAACCTTGGGCCTTCAGCTCAGAGGGGGCGAAGCTACTGCGACAAACCTTTGAGAAACGCGAGTGTGTCGAGCCAGTAGTAGAAATCCCAGCACACCCTACCCCTGGATCGACCCTGCGTCAGGTTGAGCCGTATTTCGTCAGATCGCAGTTTTTTGGCGCTTACAAGCGCTCAAAGATTGAAGAGTATGAGCGGGATCTGGTAGTAGCACTGAACAACGATCCGGCATCCATAAGGCACGAGTTGCTCAGAATCACCTACGAACTTTTGCTGCCGACTGAAGAAGAATATCTAGCGTTCACTCAGGCGCTAACGCAAACCCGCGACTGGATGTTTCACATGGGTGGATCATCCTCCCTGCACGAGACTGATTATCCAAACTTGAGCCCTGAAGAGGAACAGGAATGGCGGAAATACCGATTTGGCGATAACTGCCTTATGGTCCGCGCACCGCAAGACATTCCGCGCCACATGGATTTTGTGGTCAACCCCGAGGGGAACACTTACGCCAAATACGTGTACACCAGTCCCATTCCGGTCGAAGCTCCTACAAAGGAAACCTACCAATCGATTCTCCATGGCCCGACCGAGGAAGAATGGATAGCGAAACAAACCGCTCAGGCTCAAGCCCAGGAGCCCGAGCCTGAAACACCGCCCGTCACTGGATTCGACCTTGACGACTTTTTCTCAGACATCATGGGCCTGGTCGCTGACGCAACTCCCCCTGAGCCCTGGATGAAAGATGCCGTGCAAGCACAGCTTGAGGAATTGGCGAAGCGCCCGCGCATTCCCTCGTTTCGAGCAACCCTGACAACAAAATGGATACCTTTGCTGAACTTCCTGAACCTGGGAAGTTTGTTGGGAATGCTCACGATGGGACAAAAGCTTGCTGAACTAAAGCGACAATCCCCCGATATTCCTGGCCTCGATCCCTTGTCCAAAGAGATGCTTGAGATGCTAGCGCGGCTCAACATCTTCCCCGAACAGGGAGGGGCGATCTCAAAACCCGCAGGACAGGGAGGGGCGATCGCAAAAAAGTAACCCCGCCGCGCCAGCCACAACAGGAGGTAACCCCTCCCGCAAGCCGCAAAAGGATTGCCAAGAAAGTTTCTCTAGAGGGTGGACAGCAAAAACAGAAGTCACCCTCTAGAGAAAAGGCCAGAAAGCAGCGTGGCGGCGCGGCGACAAAGGCTCCAACACTAGGAGATGACGCTCCTGTCTTCCTCCGAGTCATGGAGTTGGTAGACACAAAATCCTACCCTGGATGCTTAGCCGTCCATGAGGGCAGGCTCGGCCTATCGTTCTATGGGTTGACCATGCCCATTGAGCTGCGGATCGGAGAGAAAACAATCACTTGCGATCGCCGCACCTTCCAGCCGCTAATCGCCTCTCCGGAGCGGATTGCCGCAACGGAGAGGCTCCTCATCATCTGGGGGCGCTGGCAACAGGTGATTCAACACGATTCAGCAAATCAGGTTGAGTCGGTCGGGCTTCGCGGCGCTTTGAACAGAGCCTATGACGACTTTGTTCAGGAGTATGGCCCTCTGGTGGAAAATCAGGCGCTACTGCGGTTTCAAAAAGTGCAGGATCCACGGCTCGGCCTGCTTCTGGCTCTAGAGACAAAGGATGGTGAAAAAGCTGAGATTTTTTACAAGCGCGTTCACCATCCGCCGCCACGGCTCGGCGAACAAATTTACTTCGATGCCGACATTCGCGATCGCTTATCTCAGGCATTTCCTAGGGTTTTAAGTGAGCGTGGTTCAATCGAAATCGATGAGATTGCCGCCGCGTGTGGGATTGACGCCGAAACCGCAGAGGACGAACTGGTTCAAATGGGCCTAGTCGTGCGGGAACCGCTTGTTTGATTTGTTCAAATGTCCGTACACTTTCTGCCTGAATCCCATTGACAGGCTTTAGGTAGAAAGATAAATTCAAGTCAGTTCAACCAAGGAGAAGGAGACAGATGGATTTTTCAAGTCTGACCAATGACCAACTGTTGGAATTAATTAGAGCTGCGATGGCCGAAGCAGTCAGTCGCGGCATGAAGCGGATTGCGGAACAGTTCTACGAGGATGCCAAAGCAGAGGCCCAGGCGCAGGTGGAATTGGAAATGAGAGCGGCCAAGGCTGCCGCCGAGGCTGAGGCGGCTCAAGCCAAACGAGAGACTGAGCGGAAAATCAAACAACAGAAAACGGCACTGCAACAAAACAGCGGACTTTGGGCTTCCAAAGCCTCAGTGCTGAAAGCATTGAAGGCATATTCAGCTTTCAAAGAAGATGAGGAGCTGTTCCTGAACATCTGGCAGCGCGGCGGCGATGGTGAGGTGCGCGTTTACCTGAAAGGGCCGGAAGTGGGCCGCCGAAGCCACAAGTGGGAGATAGTTTTTTACTACACTGGCAATAAGTATCATCCACCCCTCTCGGTTGAAGGCGTGGATGATGAGCTTATTCCGGCGCTAACCGAGTTCTTCAAAGTCTTGTGCAGCACATGGACACCTGGCCTAGACGTGAAATACAGCGCCGTCAAGGGAATCGAGCCACACCCAGAGAAGCTGAACAAATACCGCAAAGCTCTTGGACTGCCCGCACTGGAGGCCGTAAATGTCTAATTTGACGACTCCATTTTCGGCAATCATTGCCGCCGCCGCAAAGACGCAGCCCAGCCCAGAAGTCAAGAGGAAGGTCACCCGCTTGAACACGGTGGGCCACACAAAAGTCCTGCTTCTAGACTGCTCCGACAGCATGGGCGGTTATGTCAACAGTGGGCGAAAAATCGACATCCTTAGAGGTGCGATTGGAGCGCTCACGCTGGATGAATGGCGGATTTACGCCTTCAATAGCGCAACACAATTAATCCTGCCGAATCAGATCCCAGAGCCGTGGGGCGGGACAGATTTGGGTGAGGCATTGCGGTTTATTTCCGCCGAGGATACCGTGGAAACGCTCGTTGTCAGCGACGGGGCACCCGACAGCGAGGATGACGCGCTGTCGGCGGCGGGGTTGGTGAAAGGAGTTATTTCAACCCTCTTTATAGGGAATGACTCCGATCACAGGGCTAAGGATTTTCTGCGGCGGCTGGCTTCGGCAGGCTGCGGGAAATGCTACAGCCAGACCCTAGACGCAGGGTCACTAATCTTGGCTCAGGCTATCAAGTTTTTAGGCCCAGGAAAGTGATATGGCGGAAATCAACGCTGATATTCTGCGAGCCGCCCTTGAGGATGGCTATTTCGAGCGCCCCCTCAGCGATCGCGAGCGGCTTTATCTCACGCCGTCAATCCTGACGGCGTGGGCCTTTATTGAAGCCGTTCGAGCCTCTGACGTGGGGATGACCACCAGGGGATTGGAGAGTGCCCTCGGGATCAATATCAACACGGTTAGGGTTTACGGGCGCTGGCTGCGTGAGCACAGGCTGGTTGATTGCGAAACAGCGATCGGATCAGAGGGGAGCCAATTGGTCTACAAGCCGAAGGGGGTACCGTGAGCAAGATGCTGCAACGGATAGCCCGCAATGCCGCTCAGTTGCCGCAGGAGGATCGGCTGATGCTGTTGGCAATCTTCATCCTGCACGCTCGCACCAAGAGCGGAAAATCCCTGCTTGAGATTGCGTCGGATTATTTTCCACGCGGGATCAGTTTTGACTTTTACAGCGCCTTGAGTTCGCTGCCTGATGCCCCCAATCTAACGGTGGCGACTGTTAAGGAAATTGCTGCAACGCTAAACCAATAACGAGGCATCCGATGACAACTCAAGCCAAGGTTCTTCAAGCAATAGAAAAGACTGGTTCATACTCAGCCAGACTCTATAAGCTCGATTGTCAAGCTGGAGTTTGCGTAAAGGGAATTAGGGAGGTCGCTCCGGCTGAAAGGCTGGTTGAGAAAGGTGTTTTAATCCTCAAACGAGAGACTGAGGAGTTATGCATTGGGGGCAAAATCATTCACTTTACTTGGGTAAAAGCCAACTGAGAACCATGAAACAACCCTGTTCTAACTGCCCGTTTCGATCAGATAGGCACTTCCCCCTAACCTCCGACACATTGGACGGGATTGTTGAAACCCTAACCCACGATCGGGCATTTCGATGCCACCAGACAGTTGATTATTCCGGCGATGACGGAGAGGGCGTTTGGACAGACTCCACACAAATCTGTGTGGGATCAGTGCTCTTCTTGGTAGAGGCGTCGAATTCCGGCCCAATGGGGAACCTAAGCTATCGGCTAGCTGTGATGGCGGGGACTCTGCCACCCGTTGAAGAACTTAGCCGAGATGTTCCCGTGTACAAATCAATCGCAGAAATGAGGAAAGGAACCCATGACAGAATACGAAACACTCGCAATAGCGGCAATGGCCGAACAAAATCGGCTACTTGCAGAACAAAACCAGTTGATGGCTGAACAAAACCAGTTGATCGGGCAGCGCACTGCCTTGATGAACCGAATTGGGTTGACACTGGGGCAGACGAACAAGCAGCTTTCGCAGTTGAATGCGATCGCGGGGTTTATGGCCCTAGCTTTCGCCAATAAAACGGTCTGCCGTTTTATTGAACCATTGTCAAAGTACAGAAACTTCAATTGGGAAGCTTTGGGAGCAGAGATTGAAGCGTCTGACGATAGCGGACCCACCGCTGTTCGATGGTCGGGAGCAGTCTATACGCGCAAGACTTACCCGAGGAATGGTAAAGATATATGGTTCTCGCGGCTAATTGGCACACCGGCAGGAGGAGACAAATCAATCTACGAGATTTTGATAAAGTTCTCCCCCCCCTCGTGAAGAGGTAGAGCAGTTGCCTGCCAGTATCTCGCAGGCGGCGGGTCTGAAGTAAGCGATTCTCAAATTAAGTGTCGCAAAGTCAGCGAATTCTCACATTAGGTGTCGCTAAACCTGCAATTCTCACATTAGATGTCGCTGAATCGGAAAATTCTCAAATTAAGTGTCGTCGAGCTGAAAAATTATCACATTAGATGTCGCAAAGTCAGAGAATTCTCAAATTAAGTGTCGCAAAGTTGGGAAATTATCACATTAGATGTCGCTAAGCCTACGATTCTCAGATTAAGTGTCGCTGAATCAAGTGATTCTCACATTAGATGTCGCTGAGTCAGGCAATCGCTAGGAGGGCTAATGACTTTCAAGGATGTCCAGAAATTCGTGGAAGCTCACTATTCCAGCGAGCTGGCTGCTGTCCGAAATGCGATGGCGTACAAAATCCCAAAAACCCACACTCGGTGGGAAACCCTAAGCGCACTTATCGCCTGTGCGTTGCTCCCAGTGGGCGATGGCGCTCCCCCTGATGAGGGATCTAGGCTCCATATTTATTTTTGGCATCGCTGGTATGAGAGTCGCTTTCCGATGTACTGCCTCAGCACCAATCTGTTGCGGCAGTTTGAGGCGGCGGATACAGCGGGCCTATCGCATTTGATAACGCCCGAGTGGACGCCACCGACCTCTTTATTTTTGCTGCTGCTGCCCCAGAACGCGGTTACATCCCCTGCGGGCAACCATTGCCCCTATATCTTGGTTGGCTGCTGCCATCCTCGGATCGAGTCCATTATCAAGGGAGAATTTGAGATTCAACTCTCCATTGCCACGTCCGACGATGCGGAAGTTACTTGGGTCAGAGGGCGCGGCATCCAAAATGGGCAAATCATAGCCGAGCGGAAAAACCTCGGGAGCAGCGCCGTGGAACAGTCTGAGCTTATCTGGCTGGACACCCTATTCAATATTGCCTTGCAAGCAATCCTGGCCCTCAGCTTTCTGCCGGAGCTTGTAGAAGCGCCGCAGTCTGAACGGTCAGGTAAATCCACCATCTTGCAGCCTGGGTGGATTGGGCGAGACTACGACAATCAGTCGAACACCACAGAGCTGCTGCTCAGGAATAGGAAGATTCACCTGTTCTGGGGCAGCGGGGCTGTGGGTAAGTCTGTGGCCATGGCTGAATCAATTCAACAAAACATAGGAGATACGTGAGCATGGACATTGAACAGAACTATTACACCCCGCCAAGTCCTCCAACCCACACCGATGTAACTACTTTTGCGAGTAGTTACGGTAAGGAGTTGGCGATCGCTAAATTTGCCTGCAAGTTTTTTGAGCAATTAGAGGCTGTCTATCGACTAAATAAATCGATTAGAGAGTTGCAGGCCGCAATCACGACACTGAGCGAACTGGGTTACGAAGCCGTTCTATCCGGCTATGCAGTTAACGCCAGTCTTGTCGGACTTCAACGCTTGCGGGGTGATCATGAGCGCCACTTGAGCCGACTTGAGAACTGCTTTTTCCTAGCACTGGATTCAGTCGGACCATGCCACCTAAAAATAACGTCTTCGCCATGGGACGCACGCATCATTTCTGGTTGGAGCGAAACCTCCAAAGAGTACATGCAGGATCGGTACGGCATCCTTTGGGACCGCTGCGAACACTGGCTAGCCGTCAGTGGGGATTCAAATGAGGTTGTCTGCGAGGACAATCCTGAAACCTCTATTCTGGTGCCGTTTTACGGTGGCACGGATGTGATGCCATTAGAAATGTGGCGATCGCTCTGGCAGTTCATTCAGGACTGTAAAGTGACAAACTGGAAGGAAAAACTTCAGGAAGGCTGGGAAAAAGCCTCCTTTTCTGGGAACCTGCAAGCGATCCGCAATCGCCCAGGATGTGGGCCTACGTGGCTGTCGAACCTAACGGAGAGCCAAATCAAGCTTTCAATTCGATTGCTGGAACACGAAGCAGGCGAAGATTTGCCAGTGATCGACTGGCCTGAGCCAGCCTGCTCCCCAACTCGTGATGAACTAGAAGGCTAATTTACTTCAACCCGCCGCCAGATTGGCAGTGGGTTGAACATCTCGTCAAATCCCCTTTCAGGGATTGCGCCACACCTTAGTAAATGCCTCGGCGCAGAGCAGGAAAAAAGAATGAAAACCAAAGCTAAAAGCCAGAAAGCAACATTTTGGCAATACACCGGCAATCATGTGGACGGGAAAGATCACAGTCGTGTGAATGAATACGGCTACCCTTTGTGCCTGATTCAATACCTGAACTTCCACGGGGGGGAGGGTGTAACAAGCCAAAGCGAAGCTTCAAATGAATACGGGAGGACCGTCACCGTCAGCGCACCCCAGGATGCTTGGGAGGATGCGTGGATTAAGCTTGCATACGAGCGGGGCAGCGTATTCAGTTTTGACAATATTGAAGAAAACGAAGATGGCTTGTGGTGGGGGACGCTCTATTTGAGCGATCGCGATCAGCTCACAGAACTGTTCCACAAATGTTCCGATGAGACGACGTTGGAATTCATTCAACGCGGCTACGTGCCCATTGCAACTCACGATGATGAGCAGCTCTGGGTGAAAGACGACGAAATCGCTAAAGGTTCGTGAGGGAATTTACATGAAAACAATCACTTTGCAGCAAGCGCAAGACATCGTTAACGATCCAGAAGCCGTCAAACGGGGCTACATAACACCCCAAACATTACTGGACGCCGAAGAATTGGCAAAGGAAATAATCTCACTGCCAACATTCTGCAAGCTGGGATTTTTGCATCAGCAAATAGGCCGCCCCGATGATTGGTGGCGTGCCAATAGCAGTGTGTACTGTCGGCTAAGCAGCGAGCCGCTCTACCAGAGAGCCAGGAATTTTTCACATCTCCTGCTGATAGCTGACCATCTGACTTCAGACGCTCGCATAGAGACTTTAGAAAGTCGATTGGCCGCCCTCAAGACAATGCGGAAGGCTTTAAGCGCTTCAGAATTTGCTGAATTTGAGGAAGAATTCAGAGCTATTTCAGGGCTTCTAGCCGTGCTTTAGACGCTTCAGAATATCACTCGAAATGTTTCCGCCCCTGCTCGCCAGGGGCTTTTTTGTGCCCACTTTGGGCTTTTTTGTGCCCACTTTACCCACTTTCAACCAATGACTATCGCTTATAGACTGGTTCCCGCTCCCCTTTACTACAGTGGCGATGTTCGCGAAAAGCTGGAGAAAGCCCAAGCCGCAGCCGAACAAGATGAGCGCTTCAAAGCAAATGTAGAACAACTTCTGGCAGTCCAGCCGCCGATGATTGGACTGGCCAATATCGAAGTCGGGTTCAACGCGCTCTGGATACCGACCATTCTTCTAGAAAGGTTCATCTGGGACACACTCGGAGTGTCCGCAACGGTGAACCGATGCAGTGTTGCATCGGCCACCGAAATCGAAATTAAGAATCATCCCAGAACCTACGAAAACACGACGCAGTACGGCATTCGATGGGAAGACCAAAAGTCGGACAAGAATGGTCGCTTGCAGACGGTTGAATGTAGCCTGACAGGGGTGGAACTCATTGAGATGTCCGCCAACTTTAAGCACCCCAAAATCACGCAGAACACCCCGATTGGACGCCAACTCAACCCAGCCCTGACCGCTGGGGCGCGGCAAATCCAGATGAACCTAGAGGTAGCGTGGCGCGAATGGCTCAATGCCGACTCAGAGCGCCGCTGGAAGCTTGAGGAACTCTACAATCGGAGCTACAACGCCTTCAAGCTAGTCGATTGGTCCGGCGAGCATCTCACTTTGCCGGGGATGTCCGAAACGTGGCGGCGGCGGATGCGCCTGTGTCAGCTCGGGGCAATTTACCAGGGCACGCTGGGGAATGTCGGAGTCTTTCATGAGGTTGGCCTAGGGAAAACCGTCATCGGGGCTGCGATCGCCATGGAGCGAAAGCGGCTAGACCCCACCACGAAGACGGTGATCGTCGTCAAAAAGTCTACTTTGCTCCAGTACCCGCAGAAGTTTCGGGCGGCATACCCAAATGCCAATCTGCTGGTGGCCACGATGGATGACTGCAACGCGGGCAATCGCCAACTGTTCCTTGCCCGTGCGGCCACGGGGAGCTATGACGCGATCGTCATGACTCATCAGACTTTTGAGAAAATCGCCGTGAAGACGGAAACCTTGGTCAATGTGATCGAGCAACGCCTTGACCTCATCCAACGGGCAATGGAAGCGCATGAAAAACGGCGCAAAGAAGAAGGCAAGCGCGGGCGGAAGACTGCTGTGATGAAAGCGCTGGAGCGCAAGCGCAATCGCCTAGAGGCCAAGTTGGAATGGGCACAGGGCAAGAAAGATGTGGGCCTGACCTTCGAGGATTTAGGGATCAACCTGATTATTGCCGACGAAGCCGATGTGTACATCAACGGCGACATCGAAACAAAACTGACGGACGTGAAGGGGCTGAACTTCTCCGACTGCGCGATCGCCGACGACTTCCAGCTAAAGTGCGACATTTTACGCGAGAGATATGGCTCGGGCCGCATCATCCTGATGACCGGCACCTTCTACCGCAACGGCTTAGCTGATTTGTACGTGATGCAGCGCCTGCTGCAAGCAGATTTACTCAAAGACTGCGGGATTAACTGCTTTGACGACTGGCTAAGCCTGTTTGGCAAAGTTCAGACCGCCCCAGAGATTGGCATTACGGGGCAAATCGCGATGACCAGCCGCCTCAACGACTTCACGAACTTGCCAGAGCTGATGCAGATGTTCACGCAGACGGCGAACATCAAGCGCTATGAGCAAGTGGCCGGGGCCGACATGAAGCGGCCTACACCCCGGTATGTAGACGTGGCTTGTCCCATGTCTGACTACCAACTGAGCTACATGGAGGCGCTGGTACGGCGGGCCGATGCCGTGAAGAGGGGTAATCCTGCCATTCTGGGCACCCGCAGGCTACCCGATGGCACAATCGTGGACAAGTACGACTGCCTGTTTTTGATCAGCACCGATGGTCGAAAGGTCAGCCTGCATGAGGAAATGGTCCAGCACAACCACCCCATTGGCCGCAATGCTGGGTCAAAGCTGCGGCAATGCGCAGAGAACGTTTTCAAGCACTGGCAGGAAACTCACGCGGACCTCGGCACACAGCTTATCTTCCTCGATATGGGCACGCCAGGGGGTAAGGGCTTCGACACCTACAAGGATCTGAAAGTGCAGCTCATGGTGATGGGCATCCCCGCCGAACAGATTCAGTTCATGCAGTCCTACAAGTCGGACGATGACAAGAGTGCATTGTTTGCCCGAGTCAACGCGGGCGAAGTGCGGGTGTTGATCGGCAGCACCGAAACCATGGGCATCGGTGTGGATGTGCAGGATCGGATTTGTGCGATGCATCACCTCGATTGCCCGTGGAACCCAGCCAAACTGGAGCAGCGTGAAGGGCGAGGGATTCGCAGTGGCAACCGCTTCGATATAGTCAGCATCTACCGCTATGTGACCCAAGGGCGCTCCGGCGCTGGGGCGCATAACTGCGGATTCGACAGTTTCATGTGGCAAGTCGTTCAGAACAAGTTGCACATACTGAAACGCCTACTGCAAGGCGATCCCAAGATTCGGCGGCTCTCCGAGCAAGAAGACGCGCCGGTCTTCAGCGCCTCGGAAATCAAAGCCTTGGCCACAGGCGATCCCCGAATCATGCAGTACGTCGCGCTGGAGGATGAACTTGCGCAGGCAGAGCGGCTCTACAGCTCTGTGCAGAACGACCTCAACATGCTGGAGGACGGCAGAAACGGAATCAAGTTCACAACCGTCAAGATGCAACGGGACAAAGAAAAGCTTGCGGAATACACGGCAGATTATGAATACGTGGTAAAACATGAGCAGCGTCAGCCCAAGATTGTCATCCTTGGAAACGAGTACTACGACGTCAAAGCGGCAGCGATCGCCCTCGCCAAGAATTGCGTGGAGCCGCTTTCAGAAAGTGAAGATCCCCCAGAATGGCGGAAAGTAGGCGACTACCAAGGATTCAAAATCCTGGTTTACGCCGCAAAAGGCTACAGGAGTCAAGTCTATCTAGAGAGTCCTACAGGCAACTCCTACGAGGTAGGGTTTTACAAAACCCCCGAGGTCATGGCTAGCCGCATGAAGGAGGCATTTCTATATGTCAAGGGCTTGTATAAAACGTATTCGGGATTTCTGACAAGTTCTAGAGAAACCCTTGACAAACTCAAGGTGGATCAGAAACGTAAACTAGAAGAATTGCACTCAATGCAATTAAGCTTGCAAAATCTTCGATTACGGAAAGAACAAATGGAAGAACTTCTTGGCCTAAGTTCCGAAAAGAACGCGGCCTAAAACCCTCTATACGGGCGACAATCCCGCCCGTATAAGGTAAAATAAAAAATCTCATTTTATGATTATGGATATGAACTTATCAACGACAGAGTTGGCACTAATCACCGGATTAGACACTAACCGGATAAGCTATTTAATTCGGTCTAAGAAAGATTTTCCCGCCAATATTGGCGGGAATTGGAAATCTTATGATTGCCAGTCTTTCTTGGATTGGTGCAATAGAAACGACATTTTTTATGACAAAACCGCTCTGGAAAAACTTCAGCAAGAGCGGCGGTTTTACATGACTGCCAAAGAAGTTCTGGAGGCGTTGGGGCGCTCCTACGGCAACAGGAGTGACGTGGCCTACCTCTATGCGGCGATCAAGGCCGGTAATTTTCCTCCTGCGAGCAAGGAGTCTCTCGGCAAGCGTCAACTCTGGAGTCGGCACGCGATCGCATCCTTCCTGAGACGCCGCCTCCCAGAGATTACGGAAAACCATTTTTCAAGAGAGGCTGTCGTTGCGGCGCTTAACGCGGTCACGGAGCGTTCGGTTACGCCAAACCTGCTATCCCAGTGGGTCCGGAACGGCTCATTTCCTCAGCCGAGCATTGAGTCAAAGGTTGGCCCGCGCCGCCCTGGACAGCGCAGTCGCCCGGTCGCTGATGTCCAGCACTGGCACGCGGGCGACCTCCAGGATCACCCATTGGGGGCCGAAGTCTTGGCGTGGCTGACCCGTAAAGGGGAGTGGGCTCAGGCGGGCTGAATTGCCTCTGTCCGGGGTAGCACCTAGGAATCTGGCGGTGGTGGCGGGCATTCTCAGGTGGAGTACATGCCCGCCACCACCGCCATGACAGACCCACGCGAGTTAACCCATGATCTGAGAGGACTGGGAAGTTTATCCCTGTCAGACCAATCTGTTTTAGAGAGCTACATTATTTCCGAGCTTTGTTCCCGCTTTGAATTCCTACATTTCTGCCATGTCGAATTTTCCGGAGAAACCTGTTACATCAACACGCCAAGTCCAGATGTTTCAGAGCTGATCGCAATTGATTTTTTAGAAATAAACTCTTGCGTTATGCTGTTGGCAGGAACATCAGCAACATATTTAATGCTGCAAGAAGATGTTCTTGAATTTATTGAAGAGGACAGCAGCATGTTAGCAGTAGCGGAACCGGGCGCGAGCGTACAAAACAGAAACGGAACTGGAACTTTAGTTGTCGATAGTCCTTCTGAACTATCAGGGGATGAGACAAACATTCGGATCGAGGATGTGCCAACCCTCCTAAACCGAATCGGCTTCACTGATGAAGGAATGCAGCGGGAAGTGCTGGATCGGCTGCAAATTCCGCAAAGCGTTTTGCGGTCAGCAATAGATGCCACACTGACATCGCGCATGAACCGAACGCCAGCGCCTGCTCAATCAATTCAGGCTCAACCCGATCCAACGCCGACACCCACAGCGGCAACTCCGTCGCGTCGTCGTGGAGCACCGGCAGCAGCGAGCAAAACACCCGCAAAGGCAGCGAGCAAAACACCCGCAAAGGCAGGCAAAGCGCCGACAGCGAGCAAAGCACCCGTAAAAGCAGGCAAAGCACCAACAGCGAGCAAAGCACCTACAAGAGCGGGAAAAAATCCGTTCAAGGGACTCAAGGTGAACGCCCGGAGTACACCGCTCACCCTGAAAGCGGCGCTGGAAATGGTGGCCCCCGACCTTGACGCCCAAAAGGAGCTGGCCACGCAGATGCTCAACCCCGACAATGAGCTTCGGAAAAGCTACCTGGCAATCCACACGGCTTGTAAGGCAACCATTTTGGACAAAAACCTGAGAGCGTTTGCAGAGGGCAAGACGGAAGGCTAGGCGAAGCTTAACAATTTAAAACAAGGGCGATCCAGGAAAATTCCCGGATCGCCCTTGTTTTAATTGTCTTTACAATGTAATATTTATTCCAATGGCAAAGAGCCGCGAGTCTGCCACAACTCACGGCTCTTCTGAAATTCGGCTTTGGGGGTGGCTAAACCAAACCAAGGCCCGGTATGAAGCGCTCCTTGCCATGCGTCTGCACCAGCAGGCGGCGCGTTTGTTGACCAATCACGATCACTCAGAATTATATGGTTTTCACAGCAACGGCGCAAGACTCTGGCGCTCCAATGGTAGCGCTTCGCCAAGAGTATTCAAGTCTAGTCGATTCCCTCATCACCTCGAACGCTTTTGTAGAGAGGGTTTTGGAGAACAGGGGTAGGGTGACCAAGGGAGTGCGGAAGTGTGCCGCCATCCTGATTAACGTACTAAACAGGCTTATTGCCTGGAAGGCGGGAAAAGACGGCACAGCTCCAGAAGAAACATGGTTCTGGCTGCCGCAGTACTCCACCGCCGACGCTGCGAAGCAGGAAGTGGCCAAAAAGTTTTCCCTCTACCGAGAAATCCAGGGACTGTTCGCCCGCGATACGATTCGCTGGGCTCTACGGTTTCTCCAGGAGGTGATCGTGGGTTACGACGAGGGCCGTCCTCTCTACCTGCTGGAGGCAACGCAGAACCCCACGCGGACTATCGACCAAACCTACTGGTACAGGCTAAGACCGCTGGATCTTGGTGTGACGCCCATTGCCGATATTTATCGACTCAATGCCGATAAATCTAGTTCCAGTGCCGACGAATCGGCAATATCCTCAGATCCATTCTCAGTTCCCTTCCTCAATATGGATCTTGAGAGAGAGTCAGCGAACCTTTCAAGGAAAGAGTCCGGAACGGGCACCCTGGACAGAGAAGATGTTTGGTGCCTGACTATGTTTGAGGCCGAATTTTCCGGACTGCGAGAGCGCCTGACGCCGCTCGGGATAGAACCGAATTTGCCGATCCAGAGACTGTTACGGGCGCACCCTGAGCGCGTCGAAGACGCGATCGCCTACGTCGCTGCCGCAACCTGGGCGAACAACCCTTCAGCCCTGTTTGTGACTGCGCTGAGAGAAGGCCGCAAGCCGCAGCCGAAGGCCGCAGCGATCGCCCCCGCGCCTAAAACGGTGGAGGATTTTCCGCCAGGGTTTTTAGAGCACCGAGCTGGACTGTGGAAAACGGGCGACACGCCGAAGTCGAAGGCATTTGCTCAGATGTCTGAGCCAGACCTAAAGGCGCTGATCGTGCAGTTTTACGCTAGGCATTCAGACGCTCTACCCCTTGATTTGCGGGCATTTCAGGAGTTTCAGGCTTCAAGAGCCAGACTGCCTGAGCCCGCCCCACTGGCGGCGGCAGAAGCTCCCGCCGTTGCAGCGCCGGATTTGTCAATACAAGCCACTGTCGATAGACGGGTGAATTTCCTGAGCGGCTTGACCCCTAACTTAAAAGTTGCCCAACTCCAATCCTGGGTGACAAGGGGAGAGGGCGAGATTGTTCAGCGGATTATTGAAGTGCTCAATGCGGCGGGGTTCAACGTCCGACTCAACAATGGATTAGTGGAGAGATAGCCGCCATGAACTATCGCGTAATCCACCCGTACCAAGGCGAGCAGCTTGTTCTCTTTACAGAAGAAGTTCAGATCGCGAGAGGGTACGATCTCCCGCCATTCACTCAACTTTCTCTAGAGGGTAGCTACCCTCTAGAGAAAGTTCCCGAGGTTGAGGAGTCGGAACCCGAGCCTGAGGAACAGGCTAATAAGCGCATTGCCCATGGCTGGCTCTTTTGGCGGGATCGCGTCAAGGTATCGCGCCCCGAAAACGGCGAGTCGAAAACCTACTACTGGCGCGAGCTTTGGTTTGGCTGGGAGCCAAAGAACCACCATGAGAGAAGCGTTTATGTGCCGGTCAAGCGGCAGAAGCGAGTGATTGAATCGGTCACTGCTGGCCGCTCGGTGGAGGATACCCTAGCCGCTATGGGTAAATCGGATCTTTTGCACAAAAGGAAAAACAAAAGTGCCAAAAAATAACGTGATCCTGAGCCAGCTTGATGCGATCGCATGGCTCAGAACCCTACCAGACCAGTCTGTTGACCTGCTGATTACCGATCCGCCCTACGCCTCCCTGGAGAAGCACCGCAAGCGCGGAACTACGACACGATTGACTGTGAGCAAGGGTTCAAACAACCCCTGGTTCCCGGTTTTGCAAAACTATTATTTCCCGGATTTTTTCACCGAGGTCTTCCGAGTCCTGAAGCTGAATCGGCATTTTTATTGTTTTTGTGACCAAGAAACCATGTTCGCGTTTAAGCCCATGGCCGAAGCCTGCGGCTTCAAATTCTGGAAGCCCTTGGTCTGGGATAAATGCGCCGTAGGAATGGGTTACCACTACCGAGCAAGGCACGAGTTCATTTTGTTTTTTGAAAAAGGTAGTTTGCGAGTGAACAACAATTCAGTGCCAGACATTTTGGCCTGCAAGAGGGTTCATCAGGGGTACCCGACCGAAAAGCCTGTGCCCTTGCTCAAAACGTTGATTGAGCAGAGCAGTCAGTCCGATTGGGTTGTTGCCGATCCGTTCATGGGTTCAGGCAGCACGGGATCAGCCGCTCTGGCTTTGGGCCGTCATTTCTGGGGGAATGATATTTCAGATTCCGCTCTTGAACTTAGCTCCCAAAGACTAGATGATGGAGCGGAAGTCATAGGAGCTTGAGATCATGATCACGGACCAATTCATACAGAAGATACTTGCCCAAAAGGGGCTGGTATCAATCGAAGCAAAAATCAGTGTTACGTCCGCTGACACTGGCTACAGCTATCACGTCACGATCTGTGATTTGGATGGCAATAACCTAACGTTTCAGTCGGGCGAGTCCCTACAACAGACGATTCAGGGGTGTTATGAGCGCTGGCAGATTGCTCGCGAAGGCATTCAATCGTTCATTCAGAAGATTTTTGCCCAGCAGGGACTGGTCAAGCTTGATACGCAAGTTGATCGGACGACAAACCGTACCGAACACCTCTACCACGTCACTATCTGTGACTTGAATGGCCAGAATATGACATTTCAGTTGGGCGAGTCCCTTCAACAGGCGGCAGAGCGGTGTTATGAGCGCTGGCAAGCTGCTCGTGCAGGGGTCGCTCTGGAACCTCTGGAACCCGAACCGCCGAAACCCGCCTTAGTGGCCGAGGTTGCTGTGGAAGTTCTGGGCACAATAAGCCCGATCAACTGATAACAGGGAAGCTGCTAAGCGATCGCACGACAGCCGTGCGATCGCTTTTTATTGGGCGCGGTTCAACCCAAAATCCTTTGTTGAGCGGGCGAGTCTTCACCTCCCAGTAGCCCAGTAGCTCTGAGACAAACAAATAATCCTGTGGCTTGATGCAGGGCACGCCCAGGGCGTAGCTCGCCAGGAGTCGATACTCTTGTCTGACGCTGACTCGGGGGTATCCGGCAATGAGCTTGAAAATATTTATGCCGTGGCACAGCATTCTTGAGGCGATTGGATGCTGCCACTTTTCCATTAGGTCAAGCTGGGCAATGCGGGCAAGCAAGGCGGATTGGTCAGAATTTAAGAGCATTGCAAACCCGTGTAGTCAGGAAAATTTTCCTCTACATTGTTGCTCAAAATTTGGAATATATCGGTATCAATTTTGTTTATTGGGCGCAACAAATTACGCCGCTGGCACTGACAAAAAGCACGTTTTGGGGAAATGGCAGTCTGTTAGCAAATTGTTCCACCCTGCTCGCGTCTCGCCTGAAAGCGGATGCCCTGCTTCAGAAAGTAGCCAGTCCAAGTGCGCGATCGCTGCTGCCAGCGTCTGCACAGACTGCAATTGCGGCGTGCTTAGCACTGTTTTCACATTGTTCCAATGATCCTGAGCGGCATATCCCGCTGCTGCCACTTGTCCCAGCACCGCTGAATACAAGGGATTTCCAGGAAATTGAAACTCACTCACCAGTTTGTGCCAGTCTGGCGGAAATGTCGGCGCGAAATTTTCGACAATAGCTAGGGCAGCCTGTCTCTGTTCCTCCGTCGCTTCTTCCTGGAAATCAATGGAGTATCCGTCTTCCCCTGCGGACACCCCATTGATTGGAATTCCCGCTGCTGCAATTTGGTCGTGTAGTTGAATTAGCATGGCTTTGCCTCTAGGTATCACAGAATCCTAACTCGACACCTCCACGGCCTGTATTCTGGCCACCCAGCGAATTGTTTTGCTCGCTTCGCCCTGCACTACGATCGACAGGGCTCCGTTTGTCGTATCGGCACTAAGCGAGACAGCCCACGGCAAGCCGTTGGCCTGGTTGTCCGCGATCTCCCCTGGTACTATTGCCGTCGCCGCCGCGTTAGCACCCCGATAGATTTTGCCGCGCCGCCAGAATGTGGCTTGTTCGGCAATGTTTGTGGTGGAGTGGGCGGAAATGCAGATGTCGTAGGCAAAGCTGGAATTATTGTTTAGCAGAATCCTCACGCCAGAGCCGTCTAGCAGCAGGTTAGCAGTCGAGGCGTTGGTGGTGATATTTCGAGCGATGAGAGTGGAGATTTGAGCATCACCGTTGCTGCTAAATCGCCCAGCGGAAAACGCCTGCTGCCCATACCTCCAAGCAGAAGCCCGCTGCCCTCCCGCGACCGCCGAGAAGTCGCCGTTACTGGCATTTTGATAGCCTCCGCAGATCGAAGCAAAAATATTGGCTTGGTTGCCATCGCCTCCGCCAACAAAAGAGTTATACCCCACAGCCGCATTGCTGATCCCACCGCCGACAACGGATAAATTGCCAGCAGTCCGATTGCTTGCGCCGCCGCAAATCACGCTGTTTGGTCCAGCGGCTACCTGCGTGGCCGCATCCCGCTGGACTTGCAGATCTACCGCTCCCGCCCCTCTAGCGTTGCCCACCACTGTTCCGATTCCAGTTCCGAGGGTTTGGATAATCCCTGTGGCGCTGATGCTAAGCCCTGGATTAGATAGGGAGCCGAGGATCGTCATTGCGTTGGACGAATCGACCCGGATTTTTTGAGCACCGTCGCCACTGGCAAGGATCAAGTTGTTTGTTAATGCAGGATCCAGACCCGTGACGTTCGCTCCAATAACCGTGTTACCATCGCCTGTTGTCACACCGCCCATTGTGTTGGCACCAATTGCCACCCAGTTAGAACCAGTCGAAATATTAGGCGCTGAATTTCGGCCAATTGAAATCCAGTTAGAACCAGTCGTGCTAGGTTTGCCTGCAAACCACCCTAGAGCCACCCAATCGTTTCCGCTAGTATTGTCGGATCCAGCAAAATAGCCTACCGCTGTAAATCGCTGTCCGCTGACGTTACCTGCTGCTGCTGTAGCCCCAAGCACTACAAATTGCCCCGTTGCATTGGTGTTGGCGTTGGCGGCATTAGCACCGATAGCTATCCAATTCGATGCGGAAACATTGGAAGCTCCAGTATTTGGACCAATCGCTATCCAAGTGGATCCAGTTTGATTGGCTGCTCCAGCATTCGTCCCGAGCGCTACCCATCCATTGCCAGAGGTGTTTACCGCGCCAGCCGACAACCCAGCGGCAAACCAGTTCCCTCCTGTGGTGCTGGCTAAGGCGGCATTGTTATTGCCTAGGGCTACCCACCCCGTTCCTGTGGAACTAGCAACAGAACCTAATGCCATCGCGCTGGATGTAGCCGTGCGCTGCATGGCTATGCCATTGATGAACGTCCCGGCTACAGTGCTTGGAGTGGCAGCGCCGATAGTAGTCCCGTTAATTGCACCTCCAGTAACCGCAACGGCGGAAGCATTTTGGGTGCTCAGGGTGCCCAGTCCGGTGATCGTGGTATTGGCCTGCGTCCCAGTGTGGGTGCTTCTATCCCGCAGTTGGGCATCGGTGCTGTTGGCGGTGGCCCCGGTGGCGATGCCCGCGAGCTTGGTGAAATCAGCGCTGGACATAAAGCCAGCGGCAGCGCCGGAGGCATTGCTATGTGAGTGCCCACTTGCCGCAAACCCCGCCAAAGCGGCATCCAGACCCGTGATGGTAGAAGTGGCCTGCGACCCTGTATGGGTGCTTCTATCCCGCAGTTGAGCATCGGTGCTGTTGGCGGTGGCCCCGGTGGCGATGCCCGCGAGCTTGGTGAAATCAGCGCTGGACATAAAGCCAGCGGCAGCGCCGGAGGCATTGCTATGTGAGTGCCCACTTGCCGCAAACCCCGCCAAAGCGGCATCCAGACCCGTGATGGTAGAAGTGGCCTGCGACCCTGTATGGGTGCTTCTATCCCGCAGTTGAGCATCGGTGCTGTTGGCGGTGGCCCCGGTGGCGATGCCCGCGAGCTTGGTGAAATCAGCGCTGGACATAAAGCCAGCGGCAGCGCCGGAGGCATTGCTATGTGAGTGCCCACTTGCCGCAAACCCCGCCAAAGCGGCATCCAGACCCGTGATGGTAGAAGTAGCCTGCGACCCTGTGTGGGTGCTTCTATCCCGCAGTTGAGCATCAGTGCTGTTGGCGGTGGCCCCGGTGGCGATGCCCGCGAGCTTGGTGAAGTCAACAATCGACATGAACCCAGCGGTGGATCCAGAGGCATTACTGTGGGAGTGTCCACTTGCCGCAAACCCCGCTAGGGCGGTATCTAGCCCAGTAATGGTAGAAGTAGCCTGCGACCCTGTGTGGGTGCTTCTATCCCGCAGTTGAGCATCAGTGCTGTTGGCGGTGGCCCCGGTGGCGATGCCCGCGAGCTTGGTGAAGTCAACAATCGACATGAACCCAGCGGTGGATCCAGAGGCATTACTGTGGGAGTGTCCACTTACCGCAAACCCCGCTAGGGCGGTATCTAGCCCAGTAATGGTGGATGTGGCCTGCGACCCGGTGTGGGTGGAACGGTCCCTTAACTGAGCATCAGTGCTGTTGGCGGTGGCCCCGGTGGCGATGCCCGCGAGCTTGGAGCGCTCTGCACTGGTGAATGAGAGAAAAGGCCCAGTCCATGCACTGGAAACATTGAGCCAGTACTCGCCGGAGGTTGAGTTGAAAAACACTCTTCGCCCTGAACTGGGCGAGGCCACAGGCGCTTGATTTGAAATTTCAACCTCTGGCAAATCAACCAAGCTGGATAGGTCGATCGTGGTTGTAGAGCCAGAAGCCAGAGTAAAAGTTACGACTTGAGTTGAGGGATTGTAAGCAACGCTTTGGAACAAATTTTCAATCGGAGTGTCGATCGTCTGGCTTGATCCGTCTGCCCATGTGAAGGTGAATTGCCCCAGGCTGCTGTTGTACGAAACGCTGGATGGGCGTGATTGAGCAGCAGGCACTCGTCCTGACGAGTCGAGAGCTGCAACGCCGTTGGCAGCTCCCCTGGCTGATGCAGCGATCGCCCCCACATCTGCGGCTACTGCACCAGCCTTGTTGACCTTACCCCAAGCGATCGCCGCATCAGGGGCCACCTTGGCATTGGTCACCGTGCCATCGGTCGGTGTGCGCGTGTCAGTCAGTCGGGAATCGGTGGATGCTACCGCCCCCACATCTGCGGCTACTGCACCAGCCTTGTTGACCTTACCCCAAGCGATCGCCGCATCAGGGGCCACCTTGGCATTGGTCACCGTGCCATCGGTCGGTGTGCGCGTGTCAGTCAACCGGGAATCGGTGGATGCTACGGCACCAATTTGGTCAACTGTGACCTCATGGGGATTGTTCCCATCGGCAATGTGAGCTGCCACCGTTGCCAAGTCTGTGGCGGGAGAATCAAACCAGTTCGTTGTACCCGTGATCACCTTAATCCGCCCAGCCACCCAGCTCAGGAGTTGATTGAGCGTGCCGGTATTGGTCGGATTGGCCAGCGCCGGGTTGACCGTGAACCGTGGAATAAAGCTGTCAGTGGGATTGATTGGGCTGCTGGGGGTTACGTCCCCGGTGCCGCTAATGCTCGGAGCGTACAGCTCAAAGTCATCCAGCTCGCTCAGTAAGCCCAGCCGGATCGAAAATTTGCAGACAGCCAGCCAGCTTTTGTTCTCAGCGCGGGCGATCGCCACGCTGCTGGTCAACTTTAAGGTGTCCGGCGCTAGCTCATTGCCCAGCAGGCAAGGCAGCTCGTGCTCTAGATAGACTTCCAGCTCTAAAAGCTTTGCTTCAAGTGTTCCGCGTGGGATTTGGTTGTAGCTGTAATAAGAGCCAAATTGGTACAGAATTTGAAAAGGGAACGTCGCAGTTACGATGACCGGATGGGGCGAGCTTTGCCCTGGCAACGACCCTTCCCGCGTAAAAGTGGCTGGCTCATCCAACCCAATGGAGGCGGGCCGCTCGGGGTTGTCTTCGTTCTCGGGCATGTTCACGCCCCATCCGTCGATCCGAATGCGGCTAGCAACAAGATTTTTCAGCTCTTCGCGGAGTTCAGCGACGTTCATGTCTTTCTCTAGAGGGTGGCAGCACTGGCTTAGCTGCGGCTCTCAATGTCGGAAAGGTCAGTGTCGCGAGCCTGTGGCACCGACAGGCTGTTGACTCCCACCATGCCCGCCATGGCTGTAGCAGTAACGCCAATGAGTAACCTCTCCAAAGTTCCCCGACTCTCCTCGGAAAACTCGTATTTACTGAGGAGAGTGGCCCCAAGAGCGACGATGGCGAAGATTTGCAGCCAGCGCTGCTGGGTTCGGAGCAGGGCGGTCTGAGCGCGATCGCTCTTCTGAATCTGCCGGACCTCAGAAGTCAGCAGAACTAAATCGCCGGTAATTTTTTCCAGTTCGGATTTGTCCACGGTTCCTCGTTGGTTTTTGGGGTTGCAAGACGTGATCGGGAGAAATTGACTTTTGGGCGCAAACATTCAGGCATTTAAGCCAGTCTGTATTTGTCACGATCGCATCCCAGTTGGGCTGTCCGTCCGTCGCTTTTAGTGTCTGTAGAGCGACGATTTTGGTACATTGGATTGCATAGCGATCGCCTGCGATTGCGCCCAGAACACCTTGGAAATCAGCAACAAAACAGTGAACAATCCGAACGTCTCGTTTAGGATTAACCCCATGCTCTGCTGGACTAATTGGCAACCAAGCCAGGATCCACAGATGTGAACCATCAACCTGCCTCTGGCCTTCAAGCTGTAGCGAAAGTTGTCTGGAGATATTTGAGCGATCGCGCTCAGATCGGACGTTAATCTGTCCGCCAGCAAGCAGCTCGGACTGTGCCTGTTTATAAGCAGAGAGGTTGACGACGAAGATCGCGAGGTCTGGCAAAAATTCTTGGGACTTGAGGCGGCAGTATCGCCATACTTCGATGCATCCAGGGATGCGATCGTAGTATCGGATTCGGTGCAAAACTGCTCTTTTCCCATAAAAACTCTCGTGAATTTCAATCGTGTCAACGCCCGCATTGCCCGATATAAAATTTCGGAAACTGGTGAGCAATTCGCCCAGCCAGACCCGTAAACCAATCTGTCCCATTACGTTTTTTTATAGGCGTATCCGTAGTGTTCCCCAGGATTCAAACCCATCCACCCTCTAGAGAAAACCATGGTTAAGACAGTTCAGTTCCCCGCGTGGCTCAAGGGCGCTAGTCTGGTCCTTCATGAACCCACGTCCACCTTCTTCCAGCCCCAGCCTGGGGCAAAGCGCGATCCTGAAGACCAGCAGATCTACCTGAGAGATTCCAACGAAGACTTGTACCCGCTCCGTGAGTGCGCGGAAGTTCGCACCGATCGCCTGAAGCGCGGGCCTTACTGGCTGGTCCTGGAGGGGAAAGGCCCGCTGGTGGTCAATTTTCAGGGCGAGTTTTTGGAAGTGCGGGGTGGGAAGCTTGTGGCGAGGGTGTCCCTGTTGCCGGAGACGGATATAGAGCCTCCAGTGCAGTATGAGCATGATGCGGCACTGGAGGGTGCCAAGGGCTTGGCCCAGTTCTTCAACGGGGTGGTGTTCACCCTGGACGATGCAGCGATCGCACCCCATCTAACGCGGGTGGTAGGAGATGCCGATCAATAAGGGATTAGAGCTTTCCATTTGGATGGGAAAAACGGGGACTTCCATCCTCTTAGACGCGCCAGTAACTAGGTTCAAAGACTTCACAACAGCCTTAGATTTATTTCTGAATTTAGTCAAATCAGGAACATTTTCTACTTCGTATAGGTTGTTTCCTACCAGATTCCAGTAGGAAGACGCGATGTCACAATAACTGGAATTGAGGTAGTCAAACACTCCTGTTGGACCTGAAATGGTGAACCCGTTGATCCGCGATCGCGAAGATGTAAAGGTTTCGTCAATCAACGTTTTTACTTCTCTTTTGCCCTCTGGGCCTACAAAAAATATCCTTTTTATTAGAGTCGTGGCGCTGTAAATGCCGTATCCCCCTAATATTGTGAACTCTTCATAGACGGCGCTTTTGCCGTCTGTTGAGGAAATTAAGGGCACAATCGTTCTAGTAGTTTTTCTATTCACATAGGCTGGAGGAGGCAAAGTGGGCTGCGAGTGCGGCCACGATCCAAAATCTTCTAAGAATTGGAAGCTCAACTGAGAGGTTTCAAACTCTGGCCCATTAGGTTTAACAACAACTGGCAGGGTCGAATTAGTGGATGTAGCAGTGATCATTGAATCGTTTCCGCCGTATACCACTTTGCTCCGCATGAAGTGTGAGTAGGTCCACGAACCGGCAGGAGCGTACTTTAGTTCGTCCTCCCAAACATAGGCAGCAACAGGAGTAAAGTTCCAATTGCCATTACTACTCGCGGATGACCCCGACGCATCTTCGGTGTAAGTCGTTGAACTGCCGCCGCCGCCAGGGAAAGGCCCGTTATAAGATGCCGAGTACGGGCCGGTCGTAATTATGCCAGGTGGGGAGCTACTGGAAAAGCCCTCCATTAGTTCTTGATTGGCGGTATTCAAATGGTT
>CAVYAN010000049.1:0-102096 GCA_963766075.1 uncultured cyanobacterium
CAGCAGACAAGCGCCACCCAAGACAGGGTACTATTCCCGCAACCAGCCAATGACTACCCACCACCCCATGATGATGAAACCGATCTAGTCCGAGATTTAGGGTGGCTCACCCTAGCCCTCTTCCTCGGTGTCACGCCCTGGCTCATGCCCTGGTATTCGACGAGTCTCATCGCGATCGCCCTCCTCAGCCGCCATGCCCCCCACCTGTACCGAACCAGCCTAGTCTTTTGCCTATCACCGGGATTGGTGATAGGGGCCGCCGCCGGGGATGACCTCGGCAACCTATCCGTCGTCGCCCTCACCATAGACCGGCGATCGCCCTACTGTTTCTGAGGTTCTGGAGGGAAACATGCAAAATTAACCCTTAAAAATGACGCATCCTGTGAATTAATTTTGCATGTTTAATTCTGCATGTTTAATTGCTTAATAGCGCACACCCACCAACGGACGATAAAACGTAAAGCGATTTTTGCCCGCTTGCTTAGACTCATACATGGCTAAATCCGCACCTTTGACTACGGTGTCTAGAGTCTTGCCATGGCTGGGATAAAGGCTAATGCCAATGCTAGTGGTGATCGTAATGGAATGATCTTTCAAAGCAAAGGGAATGGCCAGCGTCGCCAGAATTTTCTCCGCAACTTTTTCCGCAACCTCTGACGTCGGGATACCGGGCAGAATGACCGTAAACT
Organism: uncultured cyanobacterium; assembly: GCA_963766075.1. Classification (GTDB taxonomy): domain Bacteria; phylum Cyanobacteriota; class Cyanobacteriia; order Leptolyngbyales; family Leptolyngbyaceae; genus CAVYAN01. The sequence goes on from CAVYAN010000049.1 coordinate 690, forward strand.
CATCTCCCCCCAACCGACTGACGGTGTCACTGCCGCGCAGACAGCCCGTCATTCGTTTGCCCACAGCTTGCAGCAGTAAATCCCCAATGTCGTGGCCCAGAGTATCGTTGATCCGTTTGAAGCCATCCAGGTCGAGGAACATCACGGCCACTAAGCTGCGCCGCTCATCGGCCCGGACCAAGGCTTGGCTAAGCCGCTCGTAGAAGAGTTTTCGATTCGGTAAGCCCGTCAGGGGATCGTGGTGGGCCAAATGGCTAAGCCGCAGGGCTGAGAGTTGCAATTCTTGATTAGAGCGCCGCAGTTCTAGGGTCGTTTGCTTAAGCTCTTCCTCCATCCGCTTGCGCTCGGTAATGTCGCGAATCACGCCAACGAGAAACACGTTGCCCGCCGCATCCCGGTGGAGCGATCGCTTCGTCGCAATCCGATGCAATCCGCCAAAGCGATCGGTAAAGTCCTCTTCACTTTCCTGGGCCTGGTCCACGCCATAGGCGTCCATCCTCAGGCCATGCCCGCCAGAGGCCGCCGCCCACAAGGGGTGCTGTACTGTCCCCGGTTCAGTTTCGCGGGGAAAAAACATGGTGCCATCGCCATGCTCCAATAATTCGCGGCGCGAGTACCCGGAAAACTGGCAGTAGGCTTCGTTCAACATAATCCAGCGGTGCTGGTCATCTTGAACAAAAACGGGGTCGGGAATAGTGTCAATCACCGTGCTGAGAAATTCCTTAGACCGCTTCAGTTCTTCCTGCTGTTGGGCAATTTGGATAGTAATCAGCACCGCCGACCCCACCATGGCGATCGCCGCAGGCACCAGCGGTATCCACACCCCCAGCCCAATCAACCCCCCATAGCCAATGCCGATCAAGCCCATGCCGGCCCCGACCATGGCTGGGGTGGACTTCACGGGCGATCGCAACCGCCAAGACACCACCGCACCCAAACTAGACCACACCACAATCCAAGCCCACTCCACCGGATCCGGCCACACCTGAATCAACCGTCGTCCATCCAGGGCCGCACTCACAATCTGGCTCACCAGATGCCCCTGCAATTCCACACCACTGATTTGGGGCGACAGAGCCGCACCAATCACGGGCCGGGTGTACGACGTATCAAAGAAATCCTTCAGGCTAACGGCGGTGGAACCAATCAGGACTAGGCGATCGCGAAACACCTCCGGCGACACCTGCCCCGCCAGCACATCTCGCATCGACACAATTCGCAACGTATTCGCTGGACCCCGAAAATTAGCCAAAAATTGATATCCAGCATCATCCACCCCCGCATAGCCACCATCGGTAGCCGCAAACCGCTGAAACACTACTTTGCCCAATTGCAGATCCGAAGAATGGGCTGCTGCCGCTGGTTTGATCCCCTGGGCTTGCAGATAGAGCCGTGCCAGTCGCAAGGCAAAACTCTCATGCACTTGGCGATTCACCGTCCAGTACAGCATGCCTCGCCGAACTACACCATCTGGATCCACAATTGTATTATTAAAGCCAATCCGTCCCTGACGACTCAGAACCGCCGGAGGAGGAACTCCTGGTCCTGTCTTATCCGGAAGTTGCTCAATCCCCACCAAGTTGGGTGTGGTTTGATACACCCTCAACAAGTCAGCCTGACCCGGTTCCACCGCTAAGTCGCGGTAAATGTCGAGGCCAATGGCACGGGGTTGATAGGTTTTCAGGGTTTGAATCAGCTTGGCCATGTGGGCATCCGGAATCGGCCATTTTCCAAGCTGGCGCAAGTCTGCCTCATCAATCCCCACAATGACCACCCGAGCGTCCCCCGCGACCTGAGGCCGCAGTCGCACCGCATGGTCATAGGCTTGCCATTCTAAGGGCTGCAAAAAGCCCGCCATGCGACAGGCAATCACACAACCTGCAACCCCCGATGCCGTCCACCAGACCCGGCGATCGCCCCCTAGGCGTTTCCCTAGAGTAGTCCACAGTTGATTCAAACGGTGACGGGATAGCATAGGCGTTCTGGCGTTCTAGAGAAGCTAAAAATCAGATTTCAGAAAGGTTAACCCGAGGATGACGGCACGTATGGACTGCCAATCAATGGACTGTTAATACTTTGTGGTGGAACCGTGGTGGAACTGCGTAATCTCCTCAAGGTGCTTTTCTTATAGCCAAAAAGTAGCCATTCGCACATCCGAGAAATCGAGGAAAAGTTTTGTGAAATTCCCGACAACAATCGTGAAGTTCGTATAATTTCCCGGATATCCGCAGCATTCATTCCGTAATTTTGCGGAAAATTTTATTTTCTATGGAAAATTCTTATCTGGATCTATACCGAGTCAGGTCAAGACTTTCTACAATAGGGAGCCAGTAATTTCTTTTTCTTTCCAGTAATTTCTTTAAAGCTTCAGGAGCCTGTGTCTGCGTGACGGTCGTTAACTCTGACTTGCCCTTTGCCCCTTTGCCCCCCACGGGCTTATCCCCGACTGGATCTGCCCAACCCGCCAGCGACGGGGCGGCAATGCCCTTGCCCACCACCTCGCTCCAACGGCGGCGATCGCCCCTCGCCGCTCCAGCCTACCAGCGCCAAACTCTAGCAGCCCTGGATCTGGCCCACACGCCCCATCAGGCAAACTTTGAGGCCACCCTAGCCGCCCACCGACAACCGCTCCAACCTGCCCCCCTAGAAATCTTCCAAATCAACATTGGCAAACTGTGCAACATGACCTGTCGCCATTGTCATGTGGATGCTGGCCCCGATCGCACCCAGGAAAACATGGATCGCGCCACCATTGACGCCTGTTTGGACGTCCTTGACCGTACCACGGCCCATACGGTGGATATTACAGGGGGCGCGCCCGAACTGAACCCCCACTTCCGCTACTTAGTCGAAGCTTGCATAGCCCGAGGGAAACAGGTTATCGATCGCTGCAACCTCACGGTGCTGCTGCTGCCGCGAATGGAGGATTTGCCCGAATGGCTGGCCGCACGGGGAGTGGAAATTGTTTGCTCCCTGCCCCACTATCGCCAACGCAGTACCGATGCCCAACGCGGCGACGGTACTTTTGAACGATCCATCACGGCGCTGCACCGCCTCAATGCAGCAGGCTATGGCCAAGGCGATCCCCAGCGCCGCCTGACCTTAATGAGTAATCCCGTGGGGGCGTTCCTCTCTAGCGGGCAAGCCAAACTGGAGGCAGAATGGAAAACGGGTCTGTTGAAACACCACGGCATCACGTTTGATCGCTTGATTACCCTCAATAACATGCCGATCTCACGCTACCTGGAATGGCTAGAAGCCTCGGGCAATTTGTCCCGCTATTTAGAAGTCCTGGTGAATGCTTTTAACCCTGCCACTGTGGCGGGGCTGATGTGCCGGAATACCCTTTCGATTGGCTGGGATGGCCGCCTCTTTGACTGTGACTTTAATCAAATGCTGGATCTGGACATGCAATTGCCCTACGGGACATCGTCCCAAGCGGTCCACATTCGCGATCTACACCCGCAGCAGTTGGCCCAGCGCCAAATTGTGACCGGGCGACATTGCTTTGGCTGTACAGCAGGCAATGGAAGTTCCTGCGGCGGAGCGATCGCCGAATCCGGAATTGCCTAAAGCTCCAGAGAATGTAGTAACAGGAGTCCGGAATTCCAGGAAGCACAGGGAGCGCAAATGCAGGGAGCGCAAATGCAATCAGATGAGTCAGGCCGCAGGCCCCGCGTAATTTTTTTAGATGCCGTCGGCACCTTGTTTGGCATCAAGGGCAGTGTGGGTGAGGTGTATAGCCAGATTGCCCAACAGCACGGTGTCAACGTGGATGCGGCAGCGTTGAACCGAGCTTTCTTTACCAGTTTTCGGGCAGCGGGTGCCCCCGCATTTCCCCACGTGGACAATACCGCCGAACTGCAAGCTCAGGAATTTGTCTGGTGGATGGGGATCGCTCGCCAAACGTTTCAGCAGACGGACAGTCTCCAAAAATTTCCTGACTTCGCGGAATTTTTCGCCGATTTATACCAGTACTTTGCTACCGCCGCCCCCTGGGTCGTGTATGCCGATGTGCGTCCGTGCCTACAACAGTGGCGGCAAATGGGCATTTCCCTGGCCGTCCTCTCCAACTTTGACTCCCGCCTCCATGCCGTCCTGCACGCTCTGGATTTGACCCCATTTTTTGCCTCGGTCACCCTTTCGACCGAGGCGGGCGTGGCCAAACCCGATCCGCAGATCTTTGCGATCGCCCTGCAGAAACACCTGTGTCAACCGGATCAGGCATGGCATATTGGCGACAGCTATGAAGAAGACTATCAGGCCGCGCGATCAGCCGGATTACGGGGAATTTGGTTAAAGCGGCAAGCGTAGCCAGGAGCCGACAAGCGCACGCTCTAAACCACCCTCCCCAGGGCGATCACCCCAGGGCGATCATAGGTTGGCAGCCCGCGCAAGGCGGTATTTGACCAACACCGCAGCGGTATAAGTCTGAATCGTAGGATAAGGGGTACCTGCCCAAGTCTGGGACTCCGTGGAATCGTACAGATCGGCGCGTCCAGCATACCAACGACTGGCCACCCGGCGTACTGCCAAATCTTCATCTCCACCACTGGCCAATTGTTCCTCGGCCCAAAACTCAGACAGTTTGCAGTCAATCAGTTGCACTTGCAAACCATGATCAGCTAGAAATTCCTCTGGAGAAAGAACGGTCCCTAAGCACTCCTCGCTCCATAGGGGCAAGTTCTCCGGCATAACTTGAGCTAACCCTAGGGCACCCGATCCATCCCAATTGAGGGTGCTATGTTCTCCGAAACTTTCTTGACCAATGATGGCGGCGCGGAGGTCCTGGATCACGGGGCGAGCCGATGGACTAGGCGAGGCAGCGGCGATCCCAGGGATGGTGCTGGCCCCAAGCGTGGTCGCCAAATAGCTTCCACCGATAAACAGCGCCGTGGCAGTCAGAAAGTCAACGATGGCAGCTTGCTGCTGCCGCGCCCGCACCCATGAGCGCGCCCGCTTGAGCCGTTTGGCCTTGTAAAGGGGCGGCAGGGGACCACCCACAAGATCTTGCTCTCTCAGCCGTCGGGCGGCGAGAGAGGGGCGAAACTTGAGTTTTGAGGGAGGGAGCGATCGCCGAGGCATTTTTCAGCAAAAGGATATAAATTACGAATAACTCTAGCGACTGAATAAATTTAGCACCCGGAGCAGGGAATATTAAGACCTGTGAAATTAGACCGAACTCGCTAGAAAAGGGAACAAGACTATCTCAATTCAATCCGAGTATTATTTACCATAAATGGGGGAGTTATGTCTAAATAAAATCCGTGTAATCCTGATTATGATATGATCCCAGCCGTTAATTACCGACAAATCCCACTTCATTCTGTAGAAAAAATACGACAAAAATCGCTAATTTCTACAGTACGTACCCCCAGAAATCTGACTTACGCTCTATCCCAAAGTCCCTAGCTTCATGTACTTGCCTTAAAACAATATAAAGAGCTATTACTTTTCACCTCAAAGCATGAATTCTGACACGCATTTCCCAGGATGCCGCTTAGGCTGGGTTTTTAAGAGGGTAATGATCCCAATGAACTCCTTCTGGCCCTGATGCTGGCCCCTATTCTGGGAGATGTGTTGATGCAGGTGAATGAATTACTCCGACGCTATGAAGCGGGCGATCGCAACTTTTCTGGCGTTGATCTGCGCTGTGCTAATCTCAGTCGCATCACACTGGTGAACGTCAACCTAGAGGGCGCAAATCTCATCGGCGCAAACCTCAGCCGCACGTTTTTAACCCGGTCTAATTTGCGCGGTGCTTTCTTAAACTGGGCCGATCTGCGCTACATCAAATTCAGTGATGGTAGTTTTGTCCAAGCCAACCTGACCAAAGCCAATCTGGCAGGGGCTTTCATGGTGAAAGCTAACCTGACCCACGCCCAACTGAGTGGCGCAAATTTAAACGGCGTCAATTTACGAGAAGCAACCTTGAATCACGCCAACCTTTGCGGTGCAGCCCTCCAAGATGTCAATCTGCGGAATGCTGAGCTAAAGAGCGCTAATCTGAACTGGGCAAATTTGCGGGGCGCTCGATTGAGTGGAGCCTTGCTGCAAGGGGCTTCTTTACACGAGGTCAACCTAGCAGAAGCCTATCTCAGTGAAGTGAATTTTCAGGGTATGAATCGGCGGGGAATTCACTATCGCACCGCGCGCCCGGACAACTCGAGCTTTGCCGAGGATGAAGATGAGTCTGAGGCAGGCTTCTCTAAAGCTCCCGCCTTCCGAGGACTTCCGAACGCCGCTGCGGTAGAGTGACGGTGACCGTGGTGCCCTGGTGCAGAATGCTGTCGATCTGAATTTGGCCTTGATGGTTATCCACGATGGCTCGGGCGATCGCCAATCCCAGTCCAGACCCTGCCCCCGATCGCGGGGTCCGTGCGGGATCAACCCGATAGAAGCGATCAAACAACTGCGGCAAAGCTTCGCTAGGGATGCCAATCCCTGTATCCTTAACGGTGACTTGTAAGGTGCTATGGTCCTGCCGTCCCGCTCGCTGTAAGACTACGGCAATCTGCCCCCCTGTTGGGGTGTATTGCACCGCATTGCCAACTAGATTGGTGAATAACCGGGCCAGTTGATCGCGATCGGCCACTAGATGGGTCCAGTCCTGCTCCGGCTTCAGGGCCACGTCTTGAGAGGCCGCTTCTTGGGAGGCTGCTTCTTGGGAAGCCAATACTTGGGTGAGCGGGGCAGGGGCTGGCGCTGCAGGAATTTCCCATCCCACAGAAGAAATATTGCCACTTAAGAGCTTGGATGGCGCGTCTTTAGAGAAAGCGTCTAGAACCTGGAAAGCCAGGGCAATACCCTTGGTTTCAGCGATCGCCTGTTGCTCTTCCACAACATCCTTCAGTAAACCCAACAAAGACAAATTGGTCCATTGCGCCTGCACAATCCCGCTATCCTGGCGCGCCAGAAACAATAGATCGTCCACCAAACGTCCCAAGCGACGGGTCAACCGCTCCACGACCTTCAGATGTTGCTGCTGCATCAGAGGATCCGGATCCGGATCCGCCAAAGCCACCTGCACATTGGTTTGAATAATCGCGATCGGGCTACGCAACTCGTGGGACGCATCGGCGGTAAACTGCTTGAGCCGCTGATAGGAATCCCGCACCGGCTGCATGGCCAAACCGGACAAAAACCAACCAATGGCCCCCACCGTCGCCACCATCAGCCCTGTTCCCAGGCTCAAATCCACAATTAACTGACGAGTGGGCAATGTCACTTCAAACCAGGGATGGCTCACGCGCAAATAGCCCAATAACTGGTGATCGATCTCCAATCGTTGGGTCACCTGGCGCAAAATCAGCGGTTCCGTAACGCTGTGCGGCGGCGGCAAGGTCAGCAAATGTGGCAAGGATGGCGTCACGTAAACCGTTTCACCATTACTCGCATGCAGAGGAATTTCCAGTGGCTCCGCCAGAGTAGACCACTGGAGGTTACCCGCGGGATTAAACCACTCCAGATCAATATGGTCATCCTCTCCCGTAGCCGCATTATCCCGAAAGCTGGCTTCCACATTCACCCGCAGCAAGCCGTCATCCACGAAGGGGTGCAGTGGTTCAATCACCAGCGATCGCCCCATCACCTCCACCACATGGCTCAGCGTATCGTCAATCCGCTCAATCAGCGTACTGCGCACGTACCAATAAAATCCACTGGCAAACAGGAGCAGCAAAATCGCCGTTACCGTCGTATACCAAAGCGCCAATCGGCGACGAGTTGCTTGAAACATAGCGATCCGTTGTGTCGAGAGGGAAAGAGAAGAGCGGCGGACGGGCGCTGGGTTCTGGGTCGCGGTCCACTGAGCGGCAGTGCCAAACCCCTCCAATTCTGGGCTTAACTCTGGTACTATAGCGGGGTTGTTGAGTGCGTAACCGTCGTTGAGCCAGTCTATTAATCTACCCAAGGTAGATGATTTTCTTCAGGAACTCGCTACCATCCAGCAAACAGGCTCCAAGCGCATCGCTTTGCTGGGTTCTCGCCATGTCCCAATTACTCACCAAGCCCTCATTGAGGTGATGAGCTACGCCTTGGTGCTAGAGGGAAATCGTCTAATTACTTCCGGGGCTACCGGGACTAATTTTGCCGCCATTCGGGGTGCCCTGCGAGCCGATCCGTCCCTGCTGACGGTTATTCTACCGCAAAGTTTAGATCGCCAACCCCGCGAATCCCGTGATCAACTCGAACAGGTCATGCACCTGGTAGAAAATCCTGGCAATAACGCCATGTCCCTAGGGGAAGCCAGTTCGGTCTGCAATCAAGAAATTATTTCCCGCTGTCAGCAGCTCATTTGCTTTGCGTTTCATGATAGCCATACGCTATTGTCCACTTGTCGCGATGCAGAAGAACAGCGCAAAATTGTGACGCTCTTCTATTTTGACTAATGTCTCATTAGAGGCTCATTGAATAGCTCTTTTCCCGCTCTCTTTTGCCGGATATCTTGCGATGTCTCTGGATATTTTCGATGTCTCTGGTGTTGGATATCTGGTGAATGTCTATTGTGCTGAATGCCTTCAATTCCAAAGGCGTGACTGATTGAAGGACGGTGTTTCAGTCACAAATCCACAGGCTCTTCAATTCCCATGTCAATGAAACCCCGTAGTACAAACGCCTCCACCCCCACCGCACGGGCAAACCAGGCAGAGCAAGAGTTGGCCCAAGCCCTCGCCTTGCTGGCACAGGAACGGCAGCGATCGCAAGTCCTCATCGCCAAACTCCAGGAGCACAACATTCCCCTGGATTTTCTCGCGCCTCTGGAACCTCCTACGCCCCTGGAGGCTCTCGCATTGCCCACTCTGGCCCACGCCGTCAGCCCTACCACACCAACAACTGCGGCAGCGTCTGCCATGCCAACGGCTGGAACTCCCAACTCAATTCAAAGCATCTATACCGACGGAGCCTGTTCGGGTAATCCAGGCCCGGGGGGTTGGGGCACAGTTATTTACTTTGCCGATGGATCCGTGCGGGAATTGGGGGGTTACGCCCCGTCTACGACAAATAACCGCATGGAAATGCAAGCGGCGATCGCAGCCTTAGACTTCATCCTAGCCTCTGGACAAACCCTCCCCATCGTGTTGCTCACCGACAGTGAGTATGTAAAGAACGGTATCACTAAATGGATTAAAGGCTGGAAGCAAAAAGGCTGGAAAACCTCCACGGGCAAGCCTGTGTTGAATCAGGATCTCTGGGAAGCACTGGATGAGCAACACCTTCAGGTCAATCGCCAGCTTACCCGCCCATTGGAGTGGCAATATGTGCGGGGACATGTGGGCAATGTGGGCAATGAGCGTGCCGACGCGATCGCCCGTGCCTTCTCCCAGGGTAGAACGCCCAACTTGGCATAGCCCCTTGACCAAATCAATCCAGGTGCCCTAGGGGCAGTCCAGCACCCAGTGTGACCACCACCATTTACTTGCCTAAATTCCGAGCCATCGGAATCATCTGCGCCATTTTGCAAGCTTTTTCGTAAAGTTATGTAACCGAATTGATGAGTGAATAGGCAGAGAAGGCGGCGTTTATTTGGATAAATGTAACTAAATATGTCAAATCACTAAATTTTTGCGAACCATTAAGGCTTTTACTTAACGTTCCGCAAAAAACATCACACTTGGCGGCACTATACGTACTTATCGCTGATTAATCGGCGACTCCGAAGTTCTCCCCCAATTCGCGTAACCCCGTTGCATGGATCCTAATATGACAAACCCGGTTGAATCTCCCGATCTTCCCCGCGAAGTAAGAGTGGATCAACTCAGAGATATTTTAGAAACGCTAGAAATTGCCGATGAAGTGGCAGGCAAGGGATACCTCATCACCAGCTCAGAACTGGCCGATCTAATGGATATTAATGCCAGCGCTGTCACCAGTCGCGGCGATCACTGGGTATGGCGCAACTGGGTCGTGTCCCGTGTCCGGCGTGAGGGCAACCAGATTCTTTGGCAGCTAGAGCGGGTAGATTAGCCCGGTGGCCAGTGCATTTGCCGCCCGCCCAGAATGTGAATGTGCAAATGGTAAACCGTTTGCCCACCGTCCGCTCCGGTATTAATCACGGTGCGATAGCCGTTCGTCAGTCCAGCTTGTTCCGCCACACGCTTCACGACGAGGAGCAGATGCCCCATGAGGGCGTGGTCCTGGGATTCGGCATCGGCCAAACAGGCGATCGCCTGTTTGGGAATAACCAAAATATGAACAGGAGCCTGGGGGGCAATATCCCGAAAGGCCAAACAGAGGTTGTCTTCATAGACAATATCGGCAGGAATTTCTTTCCGAATAATTTTGCCGAAAAGGGTATCGTTGACGGCTGTCATAGGTCTGCAAAGGGGTTCATGGAATTTCCTCCGTGATTCTAGAAGGCGATCGCCCGATTTCTGGCATTTCGTCCGCAGTTTCTTAAGCTCTGTCGTTTCTGAAGCGTCGCCATTTCTGAAGCGTCGCCATTTCTGAAGCGGGTCAGTTTCTAAAGTACCGCTCTAGGCCCTGCGAAGGCGAAATCGCCTGCCCCCTCAGCTCCCCCTCAGCCCGGTGCCCCCAGATAGTCCGCCTTCTCAATTTCCTTGCGGATATCGTTCAGGTCAATGTAGCGATCCGTTACATTTCGCAACTCACGGGCAATCATCCCCTCCGTAGACACCACCGTAATGTGCGTATCCTTCGATCTCAACAGTTCAATCGCCCGCTCAAAATCACCATCCCCACTAAACAGCACCACCCGGTCGTATTGGTTGACGGTATTAAACATGTCCACCACGATTTCAATATCCAGGTTGGCCTTTTGGGAATAACGGCCCGAATTATCGTCGTAGTATTCCTTCAGAATTTTCGTGCGCACCGTATAGCCTAGGCTAATCAACGCATCCCGAAAACCCCGTTGATCTTGAGGATCTTTCAATCCGGTATACCAAAAAGCATTGATTAAAACGACTTCGCGATCGTTTGTAAAATGTTCCAGCACCCGCTTTGGATCAAAAAACCAACCATTTTTCTGCTGCGCATAAAACATATTATTACCGTCCACAAAAATTGATAGACGGTTTTGGGAGTACTGCATAGAAACTAGAAACCTATACTTTCGGAGTTTTGTAGAAGAAGTAGAAGTAAATTAAATTCAGGAATAGATTAAATTCACAAATAAGCCATTGGGCAAGATGCAAGCGACTCCGGTAGCAATCGGGGAAAAATTGCTCGCAGCCCCTAGTTTCCGTCAGACAGTCCCTAATTTCCGGGTTACCCCCCAGAAACCTGTTTTCTCGGCCATGCCCCCAATTGTAACAACTCGGTCCAGACTCGCTGCTGCAATGGCAGATTTTTCATACCCTAGACCGCCTGTTGCCAATTTTCCACTCCCAAACCCTGCCATTTTATCCAGCCACCCTGGTATTTCCGCAGAGGAATCCCTTACTCTGGAGAGGACGCGATCGCCCTCCCTGGAGGTCGATGCCATCATCGGGTGCCGCCTTGGAATGTCCCCCATACCCGCAGTAGTTAAGATGTCCAACAGCCCCTCGCCAAGCTCCAAACCACCTGCACAGGCCGATGAAACTGTGATCTTGACAGCGCGTAACCGCACAACACAGTCCCCCTCCCAGCGCACCACCCGCACCACCCAGTTGGAAGCGTCCCAATCCAAAGTCCGCAATTTTGGCAGACTGGGGCACGGATTGATGGCAACCTGGGCCATTCTGGCGGCGATCGCCACCGCCTCCCAGACCTCCTTCTCAGACCTGATCGAGCGCCAAATCCAAACCCTGTTTTTTGAACTGCGTGGGCCAGTTGCCCCCCCCACAAATATCATCATCCTGGCCATGGACTCCGACTCCCTGACCCAAGCCGAGTTTTATGCCAGCGATCCCAAAAAATACGCCTACCTAGCCCCGATCCAGACCACACCTTGGCAGCGCACAGCCTATGCCCAAGTGATCGATCGCCTCATGCAAGCGGGAGCCAAAGCCGTTTCTTTGGATGTGGTGGTCGATGCCGCCAGCAGCTATGGTCCCCAGGACGATCAACGCTTAAAAACCGTGCTACAGAAATATCGCGATCGCATCACCCTAGCCGCCCTCTACGAAGACGAAGTTACCCCCGACAGTAGCCGCACCAAGCTCACCGTGCCCAATAGCGTATTCAATCTTTCACAGAAACAAATCGGCTTCATCAACTATCCCATTGCCGCCAACGGCAGATTCCACAACCTGGCCAGCTATTATCTCCAACTCGTTGCCCAAACCTATCCTCCCGCCCTAGCCCAAGTCTTCCTAGAAACCAGCGCCCAAACCGCCTCCTTTGCCGAAGCAACCTTGCGCGCCGCCCAAATTCCTTACCCAGCGCCACTCGGACACGGTCTATTTTTCTACGGCCCTACCCGCACCTTTCCCCAGGTTTCCTTCTGGCAAGTGCTTGATCCGACTGAGTGGCAGCGCTTAGCCCAGGCGGGCACCTTTAAGAACAAAATCGTTCTGATTGGACCTACCGCCACCATTTATCAGGACTTCCACGCTGCCCCCTTTTCCAAAAGCTTTTTCTATCCCAATCCCCTTGCGGGGATTGAGATCCACGCCAATGCCGTGGCTACCCTCCTGGAAAATCGGGCTTTAATCGTAGCTATTCCCAACCCCCTGCTACAAGGGCTACTGGTTTTAAGTCTCGTGATTGGCGCGGGCTTGCTGCAAAATCGGTGTAAACGGCCTCTGTTCCAATTTTTAATTGCGGGTAGCAGCATCGTTGCCTGGTCTACCCTCAGCTATACCATTTTTACATACGGTCGAGGAATTTTACCGACGGCGGCCCCAATCGGGGCGATCGCCCTCAGCAGCATCACCTATTTCGCCACAGGCTCTGCCAGCGAATATCTGCGCAAACTGCAACTGCGCAAAACCCTAGAACATTACTCCGCCTCCCCCATCATCCAAGAAATCATCAGCCAGCAAGATGACCTCAAGGATCTGTTACGCGAACGCGAGCAGGCCATTCTGGGCAAGCAGTTGGTCGGGCGCTACACCATCACCAAACTCTTGGGAGCCGGGGGCTTTGGTGAAACCTACATCGCCGAGGATACCCAACGCCCCGGTAATCCTCAGTGTGTCGTCAAGCAACTGCGCCCCTCCAGCAACAATCCCAAGCTGCTGCAGCTTGCCCATCGGTTATTCATCCGCGAAGCCGCCACCCTGGAAAAACTGGGCAAGCACGATCGCATCCCCCAACTACTGGCCCACTTTGATGAAGAAGGCGAGTTTTATCTAGTTCAAGAATATGTGCCCGGTCGCTCCCTCAGTCGCGAACTTCCCCTGGGTCGCCACCTGCCCGAGGCCAGAGTCCTTACCCTCGTCCAAGAACTTCTGGAAATTCTAGAATTTGTCCATAGCCAAGGAGTGATTCACCGCGACATCAAACCCAGCAACATCATCATCCGCGAATCAGACCACAAACTCGTGCTAATCGACTTTGGCGCAGTCAAAGAAATTCACCAAATGACCGACCCCGATGAAAAAAGCCTACTCACCGTCGGCATTGGCACCCAGGGCTATATGCCCAGTGAACAATGTGCGGGCAGTCCCCGGTTCAGCAGTGATTTGTATGCTGTGGGCATGACCGCTATTCAAGCTTTGATTGGCCTACCGCCCAGTCAAATCAAGATCGATACCCATGGCGAAGTCGCATGGAAAGAAAAAACCTTAGTCAGCCATCCCCTCGCGGAAGTTTTGACTAAGATGGTCCGCGCTAACCATAAAGAGCGCTATCAATCCGCCACCGAAGCCCTCCAAGCATTGCCCACCCTACAACTCCGCTATTCTGATAGCGATCCCTTGGACAGCTTTCCCGATCCACAACAAACCTCTACAGACGTGCCGACGGTTACCGACTCCGCCACGGAGACCTCCACGCAACCCTGGCCTGAAACCTTCGGCTCCGCCACGCCCTCACCCACTACGACCCCAGATCCGACTGAACCGGAAGCTTCCGCCTAAGGCCACCGTCTCACAATCCATGTCAGCGGCGATAGCGGCGCACCAAGAATCCGCCCCACTAGGCCCCTGACTCCAATTCATCCCCACCCTCAGTCCAAAGCACCTCGGGATCTAAGGCCGTGTAATCGGTCGTGTACTCCATCGCGATATCCACCACCGGGTCAGCGGCGATCGCCATAGTCTCCCCAAACGGCTGCACCACAAACGGCAAAAAAGCCCCCTTCAGCCCCCGCTTAATCCGTTCTGGGGTGGCGTCAAACACCACAAATAGAGGATAGCGATGCTCTGCCCCCTCATTCAAAATGTGCTTGTGGCGCAACGGCAAATCCCACTCATATCCCTGGCTCAGCCATACTTGGGTTTGTCGCCACCGCCCTAGAAACTCCGAGAAATCCTCCTGCGGTCGGTGGATGAACACAAACACCTCAACCCCAGTTTTAATCTTCCATTCCGGATCACACATCAAAATCGCAACATCACAGGGCAAACAGAGCGCCTCTCGCCCCGTGTCACTAGCCCCAGTCCCAGTATGCCGTCGCTGAATCACTGGCAATGGCAACGTCAACAAACTTTCTTCTGGACGCCGCATACTGGGCAGCATTTCTAGGTAAGGGCGGTGCTGTTTCAACAGGGCGATCGCCGGCCCCGTATTGCTATACTCTGCCAGCGCCGTTTCATAGACAATTTGCTCAATTCCCATCAGTTCTCCTACCGGCATATTCTCTAGCCCCTCGATAGGCCATCACCATAACCAGAAACCCCCTACCTTCCACAGTAGAGGGTTCCCAAATATTCAACTCAACCCAGCGTGCTTCCGTTAAACCTAGCCCAACTTCTCAAACACCGCAAACATCGGCAAATACATCGACAGCAAGATCGATCCCACCATGCCGCCCAAAAACAAAATCATAATCGGTTCCATAATACTCGTCAGCGCCTTCACGGCCTGCTCCACTTCGTCCTCGTAAAAGTCCGCCACTTTCATCAGCATCTTGTCAATTTCTCCCGTTTCCTCACCAATGCTGATCATTTGAATCGCCATCAGCGGAAACACCTGCTCTTTCTGCAAAGCAATACTAATCATGCCCCCGGTTTGAATTTCTCGCCGCGCCTCATCCACCGCATTCGCAATCACCTGATTGCCCGCCGTGTCCCGCACAATTTCCAGGGAAGTCAAAATCGGTACCCCAGATCGGGTCAGCGCCCCAAAAGTACGGCAAAACCGCGCCGTTGCACTCTTTTGAATCAAGTCGCCAAACAGAGGCAACCGCAAAGACAAGCGATCAATCGTTTCACGCCCAACCCGCGTTTTGTAATATTGCTTGTAAATAAACGCCACAGTCGGAAACAGCACAATCAGGATAAACACCCGAGGGCTGCGGAGAAACTCACTAATACCCAACATCACCTGTGTAAACATGGGAAGCTCCGTCCCAATCTCCTTAAAAATCCCCGCAAAGATTGGCAGGATAAAAACCGTCATCGCAATAAAAATTACGCTGGCTAAAACACTAACCACCACTGGATACGCCAGTGCCGACTTAATCTGATTCTGCAACCGGGCCACATCCTCTAGCAGCTTCGCCAATCGGTTCAGCACTTCATCCAGTACCCCGCCCACTTCGCCCGCCTGCACCATACTCACGTACAGGTTGTCAAAGCAGTCCGGGTGCTTCCGCATGGCGTCGGATAAATTAGTCCCCTGTTGCACATCCGCGCTAATGCCCTGCAAAGCCCGCTTCATCTTGGGATTGGCACACTGTTCCGACAGAACCCCCAACCCACGCACCATCGCGACCCCAGCATTCACTAGCACTGCAAATTGGCGCGAAAACACCGCCTTATCTTTGACAGTGACCGAAGCCATCGAGTCCTGAAACTTCCCGAAATCGAAGTCCAAACCTCCCGATGGCTTCAAGTCTTGGATGAAATACCCCTGCGATCGCAAGGTATCCCGCGCTTCTCGAATCGAACCAGCAGTTACCTTCTCCCGGCGGGCATTCCCTCGGGGATCTTGGACACGGGCAACAAAGGTAGGCATAGCAAACACCTAAAACAGACTAATTCAAAAACTGGAAGACAGAACCTGCAAGCAGATACTGGATGTTAACTCAAAATCTGAAAATCTCTGAAAATCAATCTCTGGAAATCAATGACGCTTCCCAGCAAAACCCTGTCAAAAAATCGGTCGCTTGGACCCAAAAGCCTCTGCTATCGACGGGCCGGAGTACCTGCCGCTGGTGGTGCCCCCGCCGGCATTCCCCCAATCAATCGCTGGAGCTCGTCCGGACGCGATGTTTTAGACATCGCCGCTTCAAAGGTAATCGTCCCCGCCTTATACAGGTCAGACAGCACCTTTTCCAAAGTCTGCATCCCCAACTTACCGCCGGTTTGAATCGCCGAATAAACCTGAGCCGTTTTTCCTTCCCGAATCAAGTTGGAGATAGCCGGTGTGACCAACATAATTTCCTGCGCCATAATCCGACCATACTCGCCCGGTTTTACATTTTTCTTCTGAACCAGGGTTTGGCTAAATACCGCTACCAAGGAATTAGAAAGCTGCACCCTCACCTGAGTTTGCCGCTCTGATGGGAATACATCGATCATCCGGTCTACCGTTTGAGCTGCAGAACTCGTGTGTAGCGTCCCAAACACAAGGTGCCCAGTCTCCGCGGCTGAAATAGCTAGCGAAATCGTTTCCAGGTCCCGCATTTCCCCCACCAGCACAATATCCGGATCTTCCCGCAAAGCCGCTTTCAGAGCATTGGCAAAACTCTTGGTATCCTCACCCAACTGCCGCTGGTGAATCAAGCTCTTAATCGGCTCATAAACAAACTCAATGGGATCCTCGACAGTCAGAATATGTTCAGCGCGGGTGCGGTTGATTAAATCAATCATCGCGGCCAGGGTAGTCGTCTTGCCTGATCCGGTCGGCCCCGTCACCAAAATCAATCCTCGAGGCTTTTCAGCCATTTCCCGCACCACATCGGGTAGCCCTAACTTTTCAAAACTGGGAATCTTGGAGCTCAGGGCGCGTAAGCAGGCGGCATAGGTTCCCCGGTCCTTATAGACATTGACCCGGAATCTAGCCAGCCCCCGGACCCCGTAAGAACAGTCCAATTCCCAGTTTTGTTCTAGATTCTTACGCTGAGTGTTGTTCAGCATACTAAAGATTAGTCGTTGGCACTCCTCCGCACTCAGAGCTTGATCGCCAATCGGTTGCAAATGCCCACTGATCCGAAAGTAGGGAGGCAGCCCAGCCGTCAGGTGTAAATCTGAGCCCCCCATCTCAATGAGCTGCTCCATCAGATCTTCAATCATCAATTCCATAGGGCTTACTCCTTCAAAAGTTCTTAATCAGGGAAATTCTTAGTCAAAGCGGATCAAGACGCAACAATATCCGGGTGCAATACCTTCAGGTGCAATGGATAGAGTCAGGTATCGCTCAATCCTGAAAGCGGGGAGTCATGCAATAGGGGCAATCCAACCACTCCTGCTTTAGCTCGGCATTGCAATTTCGACAAGAGAGAGAGGTTTTTCGCTTCGCTTTCAATTCGGCTTCTAGGCCTGTATCTGTAAAGGTTACCCGTTCAACTTCCTCCAGAGTCGTTTGCCCCGTCCGGACCAAATTCAAGCTGTAGGCCAGCAAAGTTTGCATCCCCTCCTCTACGGCAGCTTCCTTAATCAAATCCGTGGGCACCCCTTGGCTAATCAGGGTTTGGAGGCGCTCGGTCACCCGCATCACTTCGTACACCCCACAGCGGCCTTTGTAACCGATACCATTACATTTGGAACACAGTTGATTCCGGCTACGAGCCTCTTGAATCTCCTGCGGTTGCAGAATATTGGCACGGTAGAGTGTCAGTTCGCCATCACGCGAAGCCGATAATCCAAAACGAGCTAATTCTTCTTTGCTAGGTTGGTAAGGAATTCGGCACTCATCACAAACCCGGCGCACAAGGCGTTGAGCGACGACACCCAACAAGGCTCCAGAAACCATGAAGGGTTCCACACCCATTTCGTCCAAGCGGGAGATCGCCCCAGCGGCATCGTTGGTGTGGAGCGTTGTCAACACCAAGTGGCCCGTCAGCGCCGCTTCAATTGCCGTTTTAGCCGTTTCCCGATCCCGCGTTTCACCCACCAGAATCACATCGGGATCCTGCCGCAGGAATGCCCGCAGAATGGCAGCAAAATCCAAGCCTTTTTCCCGAATCACCTGAACCTGTGTCAGACCCGGCAATGAGTACTCAATCGGATCCTCTGCTGTACTGATGTTCACCCCAGGTTCGTTCCGCTCCGCCAACGCAGAGTACAAGGTCGTCGTTTTACCCGATCCCGTTGGCCCTGTCACCAACAACAGCCCAAAGGGACGACGTACCATTTCCTGAACCACTTGCAGGGATTCCGGATCGGTAATCAATTTATCCAAACCCAGTTGGGTGGCCGAATTGTCCAGAATCCGCAGCACAACCTTCTCCCCATAACGACTGGGCAGGGTATTCACCCGGAAATCAACTTTTCGGCCATCAAAAATCCGGCGAATCCGGCCATCTTGGGGAGCCCGCCGCTCAGCGATGTCCAACTGAGCAATAATCTTGAATCGAGCAGTCACCGCCGGAATAATTTTCTTGGGAAACGAGCCAAACGCCTCGCGCAACACCCCGTCCTTCCGAAACCGGACCCGCAGAAACTCTTCCTGGGGTTCAATGTGAATATCCGAGACTCCCTCCTGCAAAGCTTTGATCATAATTTTATTGACCAGAGCAATTACTGGAGCCGTCCCCGCATCGGAAACATCAAGATTGTCATCATCTTCCGGAGCATCTTGCAGGTCGAGGTCACCCAGTCCATCCAAATCACCTTGGATGTCTACCTTAGACTGCTGCTCAAGCTGCTTTTCTTTTTCCGCCCGTTCATCTAGGAACTGGTTGATCAGACGCTGATAGTCTTCAATCGTAATCACAAGGCGCTTCAAGGTCATCCCCTTGGGGCGCAGAATCCGATTAAGGTCATCAATCGCCGCGAGATCATCGGGGTTGACCATGGCAATCAACACTGATGAGGGGGGATCACCATCCTGAGACAGCGGCACCAGTTTGTGGTGACGACAAATGTCTACGGAAATCAGGTGGTCAATCAGGCTCGCAACCTGCGTGGTGGGAATTTGGCTAATTTCCGGGTCAAGGGACTCAACCCCATACAGGATCTTCAGCTCAAATAGCTGTTGCTTTTTATACTGCCGCAACAGATCGGGGGGCAACTGTTGACCCGTAATGCCAGCCAAAACATCGGTTAGGGGGCGACCCGTTTTCCGACTTTCAATTAAGGCTTGCTGCATCTGCTCGTTATTGACGTAGCCAGATTGAATCAGCTTGTTGCCAAAGGGCGAAAAATTGTTTTGGACAACAAGGGCGCGACGTTGAGATGAGGGGTTAGCCATAGCAGGTTTAGAAAGTCTCTCTTTAGAATATTCCCAAAACTCTTTAGAAAAGCGCGAGCCGGTCGAACGAGTGAAGTTTCCAGCCGGCTCTATGCTAACGCTGTCTGGCCCTGAACTGAAAAACTGAAATTCGTGGGTGAGACATGGCAGTCGTATCCGTTAGAGAAATTACTAGCATTAATTCGTATTCCCATCCGGGCTGAGGGCAAACCCAATGGCACTCACAAACAATTACTCGTCAGTATCATGCCCGGTAATGCCTAAGTGTAAGCCTATAGGAGTAACGCCCATAGGCGAGCGATAGGAGCTGAATGGTGGACGGCAAGAGCTGAATGGTAAACGGTGGGTGGGGCTGTTCAAATAATAGCTTTTGCTCATGAATTCACCGCATTTTCCGATAGGATTCCATGCTACAGGAGATAGCGCGAAGCCTATGGCTAGGGAAACCGCTAGGCAGCTTAGGGATAGAGTATCTAAAAAAATAATTCTTTCACCTCAATTTGATTCCTGCCACCGAATCGTGTCAGAGCGTATAGGATAGGGTGTGGTACGTAAGCAAATCATCGTCGATTGGGATTGGGTAGAATGATGGGTGAAGAAAATCAGGTGGAAGAGGTCCAGCAAGATGTAACCGTTGATTTCCCCGCCGAGGTAACGGCTGAAACAGAGCCGCTTAGCGAGGATGCTGTCGTATTGGATGCAGGAGATGCTGCGGAAAAAAGTGCTACTGACCCAGAGCTAGAGGTCGGCGGTCCCAGTGATATCGACTATGCAGCGCTACTGATTGCCAAGGACAATGAGATTCTGGCTTTGAAAGCCCAAGTGGACGATCGCACCAACCAATGCGTGCGAATTGCGGCTGACTTTGATAATTTCCGCAAACGGACGCAGCGGGAAAAAGAAGAGATGGAGCAGCAAATCAAATGTACTACGATTAACGAGCTTTTGCCTGTTGTAGACAATTTCGAGCGCGCCCGTGCCCAGTTAAAACCCCAAACCGATCAGGAAACCAATATCCACAAGAGCTACCAAAGCGTTTACAAGCAATTGGTAGACTGCCTCAAACGTATTGGCGTGGCTCCCATGCGGTCTGAGGGCAAAGAATTTGACCCCAATCTGCACGAGGCCGTCATGCGACAACCAACGGCAGAGTTTTCTGAGGGAACTGTGATGGAAGAGCTCCAGCGCGGGTACATGTTGGGCGAGCGGGTTTTGCGGCATGCGCTTGTGAAAGTTGCTGCGGCTCCAGAACCCGTGCTAACCTCTGAGGGAGCGGATCAGGGTGGACAAAGTGAGTAATTTCTCCTAGGAACGTTGGATTAATTGCTTAGTGTGGGCATATTTAATAACAAGCTGCTGAAAAATATGCCGCTTAGATGCTTAGATGTCTGGCCTCAGCGTTTGCGGGTGTCAGATTGATCGAGAACCATTTACCTCTTGTACCTTCATCGCTATCCGATATGGGAAAAGTCATCGGGATTGACCTCGGCACAACTAATAGCTGTATAGCAGTGCTGGAAGGCGGTCAGCCGAATGTGATCGCGAGTTCAGAGGGCGGGCGAACCACCCCCAGTATCGTTGGATTTGGCAAATCCGGCGATCGCTTGGTTGGACAACTCGCCAAGCGCCAAGGCGTCACAAACGCTGAAAATACAGTTTTTAGTATTAAACGATTCATTGGTCGTCGCTGGGACGACACTGACATGGAGCGTTCCCGAGTTCCCTACAACTGCGTTAGGGGGAGGGACGAAACAGTTGACGTCCAAATTCGGGGTAAAACCTATACGCCCCAAGAGATCTCGGCGATGATCCTGCAAAAGTTAAAGCAGGATGCGGAGAGCTATTTGGGTGAATCCGTAGACAAAGCCGTGATCACGGTTCCGGCTTACTTCAGTGATGCCCAGCGACAGGCGACCAAGGATGCTGGCACAATCGCCGGATTGGAAGTACTGCGGATCATTAACGAGCCCACGGCGGCGGCCTTGGCCTATGGGGTTGATAAACAAGACCAAGAACAGTGCATTCTCGTATTTGACTTGGGCGGGGGCACGTTTGATGTGTCCATTTTGCAAATGGGAGATGGTGTATTTGAGGTTAAAGCCACATCGGGGAATAACCACCTGGGCGGCGATGACTTTGACGACGCGATCGTCCAATGGATGATCAGCAGTTTTCAGAGCGAAGAGGGCATCGATCTCTCCATTGACAAGATGGCTCTCCAGCGGCTGCGCGAAGCGGCGGAAAAAGCCAAAATTGAGCTGTCCGGAACTCGGGCAACCTCGATCAATCTTCCCTTTATTACGGCGGATGATACGGGGCCTAAGCATCTGGAAATGGAACTCACCCGCCCCAAATTTGAAGAACTGGTTAGCACGTTAGTCGAGGCGACTATTCAGCCAACAGAGCAGGCCCTTAAGGATGCCGGGTTAACGATTGATGACATTGATCGGATCTTGTTGGTGGGTGGCTCGACCCGAATTCCCGCAGTCCAAGAGGCAATTAGTAAACGCTTCAACGGCAAAACTCCTGACAAATCAGTTAATCCGGATGAAGCGGTTGCCTTAGGTGCAGCGATCCAGGCGGGTGTGCTAGGGGGCGAAGTTAATGATTTGCTTCTGCTTGACGTAATCCCCCTGTCCCTTGGCATTGAGACCCTGGGTGAGGTTTTTACCAAAATTATTGAGCGAAACACCACAATCCCCACGAGCAAAGCTCAAATTTTCTCAACAGCCACGGATGGTCAAACTTCCGTCGAAATCCATGTTCTCCAGGGCGAACGGGCCATGGCCAAGGATAACAAGAGCTTGGGCAAGTTTCAGCTCAATGGGATTCCACCTGCTCCACGCGGCATTCCCCAAATCGAAGTCTCCTTTGATATAGATGCGAATGGCATCCTCAAGGTATCCGCTTTGGATCGGGGTACGGGCCGTGAACAAAGTGTTTCGATTACGAATACCGGCGGTCTCACTGCCAGTGAAATTGAGCGGATGCGCCAGGAAGCAGAGGTCAATGCGGATGCGGATGATCAGCGCCGGCAACTGGCTGAGCTGAAAAACCAAGGAGAAGGACTGCTGTCTAGCTATGAGAAGACCCTCCGCGATAGTGATGAACTCATTAGCGAGGCGCTCAAAACGCAGGCGGCGCACCGGGCTGAAGAGTTATACGCCGCATTTGCGAATCCGTCTGCTACCGTAGGAGAGGTAAAACAGTTGTTGGATGCATTCCAGCAAACTTTGTTTGCCATTGGAGAGGACGTCTATCGAGGGGTCAGTCAGGCTTCTAATAGTTTTGATCCTGATCACCCGGAGGATCCTGAATCCACGGCGTTTGCCACCCCGCGTCAGCCGTCTCGTGACGGTGGCGACGATGACTATGGTGACAATGATGCCACTGTAACGGCTGATTATGAGGCTGTAGATTAAAGTTCCCTTACCCTATCGAAGCAGCGCCCTATGGCTCGTGATTATTACGAAATCCTTGGTGTTTCCCGCGACGCGGACAAAGAGGAATTAAAGCGGGCGTATCGCCGACTGGCCCGCAAATATCACCCTGACGTCAATAAGGAGCCAGGGGCGGAAGATCGATTTAAGGAAATTAATCGGGCCTATGAGGTGCTGTCTGAACCCGAAACTCGGGCTCGGTTTGACCGATTTGGTGAGGCGGGAGTCAGTGGTGCTGGAGCAGCAGCGGGCGGCTATCAAGATTTTGGCGATATGGGCGGATTCGCTGATATTTTTGAAAGCTTTTTCAGCGGGTTTTCTGGCGGCGGCATGGGAACGCAGACGGCAGCACGGCGGCGCAGTGGGCCAGTGCGGGGAGATGATTTGCGTCTGGACCTGAAATTGGAATTCCGGGAGGCGGTATTTGGGGGCGAGAAGGAAATTCGGATCAGCCATCTGGAAACTTGCCTGACCTGCGAGGGGAGCGGAGCCAAGCCAGGGACTCGTCCGCGCACATGTGCCACCTGTAATGGTGCAGGGCAGGTGCGGCGGGCAACCCGCACGCCCTTTGGCAGCTTTACGCAAGTCTCGGTCTGTCCGACGTGTAATGGCACGGGACAGGTGATTGAGGACAAGTGCGAGTCCTGCGGAGGGGCGGGACAGCGGCAAGAAACGAAGAAACTAAAGATTACGATTCCGGCAGGGGTCGATAATGGTACGCGTCTAAGGGTTACGGGGGAAGGCGACGCCGGACAGCGGAATGGGCCACCGGGTGATCTTTACGTCTATCTATTTGTTAGTGAAGATGCAGAGTTTCAGCGGGAGGGCATTAATGTGCTCTCACAACTGAAGTTGAGCTATCTGCAGGCCATTTTGGGAAGTCGGTTAGAGGTTAATACAGTGGACGGCCCGCAGGAACTGTTGGTGCCCCCAGGCACCCAGCCAAATACGGTGCTCACACTCGAAGGCAAAGGAGTTCCGCGATTGGGTAATCCGGTGGCGCGCGGGGATCATATGATTACGGTTTCGGTCGATATTCCCACACGGATTGCTCCAGAGGAGCGCGAGTTGTTGGAGAAGTTGGCGAAGATTCGCGGCGATCGCGTCGGCAAAGGCGGCATTGAAGGCTTTATTGGCAAGATGTTTGGCGGATGATGCAACTGAGTTCTCCTACGCCGGAATTTGATGCGCAGTTGGATTTGCGGGGTACGCCTTGTCCAATTAACTTTGTGCGGACTAAGCTCAAATTGGAATCCATGGTGGCAGGAACGGTGTTAGAAATATGGCTGGATCCAGGAGAACCCATTGAACAGGTGCCAGACAGCTTGCTGATGGAGGGACACCACGTAGAGCAGATCCAGGAGCGCGTAGGATTCTTTGCCGTGACGGTGCGGAAGAGCGCTGAGGCATGAGGGCCAGAAGCCCGGGGGAAAGCGCAGGGATTGTGCCCGAGGATACCCTGGTGGGAAGGGTTGTGGCCATCCAGGCTAATTTCTATCAGGTGACCTTAGATGGAAATCGGGGGCAACTCCTTTGTACTCGTCGGGCTCGCCTGAAAAAGCTGGATCAGCAGGTGATGGTGGGCGATTGGGTCACGCTTGAGGAACCGGACTGGTTAGGCAGACGCGGCGCGATCGCTCAGGTCCTGCCCCGTCAGTCGGTGTTGGACCGACCACCGGTGGCCAATGCGGACCATATTTTGCTGGTATTTGCCTTGGCCCAGCCAACGATTGAGCCGTATCAACTGAGTCGTTTTTTGCTGAAGGCGGAGTCTACCGGACTGGATGTGACGCTGTGCCTCAGCAAGGGTGATTTAGTGTCTGAACTGGAGCAGCAGCAGTGGCAACAACGGCTACGGCTGTGGGGGTACGATCCCCTGATTGTTTGCGTGCATCAAGCGCGGGGCTTGGCAGAGTTGGCGCTGCGACTCCGGCACAAAATTACGGTGGTTTCTGGCCCCTCGGGCGTCGGGAAATCCAGCTTGATTAATTGGCTTGTGCCTGAGGCCCAGCTCCGGGTGGCCGCAGTGTCAGGCAAACTGGGCAAGGGAAGACATACGACGCGGCATGTGGAACTGTTCGAGTTACCCGGGGGGGGATTACTGGCGGATACCCCCGGTTTTAATCAGCCGGATTTAGACTGCGCACCGGAAGATTTGGCGGGATATTTTCCGGAGATTCGGCAACGATTGGTAGGAGCGACCTGCCAGTTCAACGAC
This sequence comes from uncultured cyanobacterium, assembly GCA_963766075.1. Lineage (GTDB taxonomy): Bacteria > Cyanobacteriota > Cyanobacteriia > Leptolyngbyales > Leptolyngbyaceae > CAVYAN01. The sequence continues at coordinate 25,755 of CAVYAN010000049.1, forward strand.
TGTTCCCATCGGGACGAACCCCAATGCGCGGTGCGGGGGGATTGGGAACGGTATGCCCATTATTTGGACTTTTTGGAACCCGCGATCGCCCGCCAGCAATTGCTCAATGACTCCGGCAATCAGGAATCGAACCTAAAGCGAAAAAGTAAAGGTCAAGGCCAGCAAACCTATGAACCGAAGCTGGTTGCCAAGAAGTATCGACGCACTTCCCGGCGATCGCAGCAGCAGGCACTCCAGTTACTCAGCCAGGAAGAGGCTGAAGAGTGAGCCCTGCGGTCCTTAAGCCATCACCATGCCACCATCCACATTCATCACTTGGCCTGTGATATAAGCTGCTGCCGGATCCGCCGCCAGAAAGCGAATCATCCCGGCCACTTCCTCCGGTTGACCATAACGAGCCAGAGGAATATATTGCAAAATGGGTTCGGCATTCAAGTCGGCAGTCATATCGGTTGCGATAAAGCCCGGAGCCACAGCGTTAACGGTGATGCCGCGCGGGGCTAATTCTTTGGCAACGGTTTTAGTAAAGCCGATCACACCAGCTTTGGCGGCGCTGTAGTTAGCTTGGCCGGGATTGCCCATTTGACCGGCCACAGAGGTAATGTTGACGATGCGTCCGGATTTTTGCTTCAGCATGATTTTGCTCGCCGCGCGGGTGCAAAGAAAAACGCCCGTCAGGTTCAAGTCCAGCACCGCTTGCCAGTCTTCAAGCTTCATGCGCAGTAGCAGCGTGTCGCGGGTAATGCCAGCATTATTGACCAGGATGTCGAGGCGGCCCCATTTTTCCATCGTGGCTGCGAATAAAGCATCAACCTGATCGGGTTGGGAGACATCGGCGGCCAAGGCGATCGCCACTCCCCCCATGGCCTCAATTTCCGCCACCACCTGCTCGGCGGCCCCACTAGAACTGGCATAATTAACAACCACCTGGGCACCCGCCGCCGCCAAGGCCAAAGCCGTAGCTCGTCCAATCCCCCGCGAGGCCCCTGTGATGAGCGCAACTTTTCCCTTGAGGTGTTGCAGAGATTCAGGTCGTGCGTCCATCGTCGGTATCCTCTGAAAGTAGACTAAAAAGTAGGCTAAGAAATTATGCTAGATCATCATACCGCCACCCTGTCCCCTATGCCCTGTTCCCAGCCATGAACCGGCTGACCTCTGTCGCCACGTCTGTCATCAACGCGTCTGTGATCAGCACGTCTGCCATCAATCAGATCATGGCGCGGGGCTGGCTATGGGTATGGATAGCCATTGGTGCGGCGTTGCGAGGGTGGTCACTGGCCTGGGATCCACCGTGGACGGACGAAGTCGCCACGCTGGTGTTTAGCTTGGGACACAGTTTTCGCACCGTGCCCCTGAATCAGATGCTGAGCCTGGATGCACTACTGGAGCCGCTGCGGGTGGATACCATGGGCAGCGTTAGCGATGTGGTGCGGCATTTGATGACAGAGAGCACCCATCCACCCCTATATTTCGTGCTGACCCATTTTTGGCTCCGGGGGCTGTCGGCCCCAACGGGTTGGGTAGATGTGGGTTTGGCGCGATCGCTCTCGGCCTTTTGGGGCGTCTTGGCCATTCCCGCCATGGCCGGCTTGAGTCGGCTCCTGTGGCGGCAGGGGCGAGTTGCGCCGATCGCCACAGCTCTCATGGCCCTGTCACCGTTGGGTATTTATCTGGCCCAGGATGCGCGGCATTACACCTTGGCGATTTTGTGGGAGATTGCTGGATTGGGCTGCGGGGCGATCGCCCTCCGGTGTCTGCACCAAAACACAAAACTGTCTCCCTGGCTGTGCCTCACCTGGGTTGCCGTCAATGCTTTGGGGTTAGCGACCCACTACTTCTTTGGATTGTTCCTCGTCGCACAGGCTATGGTTTTCGGGGTGCTTTACGGCCTTCAATGCAAAGCCGCCATCCGGGTTTCTGTCTCTGGGCTTGCTTTTGAGCCTGGATGGAAAGGCCAAAATCCAGCTTGGCTGGGCATTGGCATCAGCATCCTAGGCACAGTCGCCAGCAGTTTAGTCTGGCTGCCAGCCCTTGTCCAAAGTCGAGAAAATGAGCTGACGTACTGGGTCTTTGTCGCGGGGCGGAGCGGGTGGAACGGGTTGGATCCAATCGTCAATACCAGCATTAGTCTGATGACGATGGTACTGTTGCTACCGATTCAAAATGTGCCCACCGGGGTAATGCTGGGGTCTGGCAGCGTTGTGGTGGGGGCTAGCCTGGGGCTGTGGCTGTGGGTTTGGCAGGGGTGGCGGGAACGCTGGCAACATCTCAGCGATCGCCCAGTAATCGGAGGACTGTTGGGGACACTATTGGGGGCGATCTCCCTGTTTTTGTGCCTGGATTACGGGTTCAGCACTGATCTGACCCGGGCCTTTCGCTATAGTTTTGTGTACTTTCCCCTGGTGATTTTGGCAGTTGCGATCGGCGTGACGGCCCACATCCCCCGATTTCCTGGCAGGCATCGCGTTCTGCCCTTGCTGCTCCTGCTAGCGGGACTGGGCGGCCTCACCGGGGCAAATCACTTGGGATACCAAAAGGTGCATCGTCCTGATCGGGTAGCACAGACCCTTCAGCAGCAGTCGCAGGGCGCGATCGTTGTCAGTATAGCCCACCATACCCACGGTCAAACCGGTCGCCTGATGGGAGTGGCCTGGGCACTGGCTCATCCTGGCTCCCCTCGTCCTGGCTTCCCCCGTCCCGGCCACCCATCGGGTAACGTCCCTGCACCAGGCCCGGTACAGGCCCAGTTTTACTTGGATCATCAGCGCTGTACGCAAGACAATCCATCCGGCTGCGATCGGCCCACGGAACAATTTCGCCAAAGCTTAACCTCGGTGGCACGTCCCTTTGACATTTGGCTGATTAATTTTCAAGGGGTGGCGGACTTCGGTCCCCAGCAGTGTACCTTTGATCGCACCTTGGGGACTCAACGAGTCGATGGATATCGGTATCAGCACTATCACTGTGGGTAAAAGTGGAGCATAGAGGGCCATCCTAATCCCCGATCATCCTACACCCGGTTGCCCTGCAGTCGGGCATAATTCTAAACAGCTTCCTTTCTTCTTTTTCCTATGCTGGAATGCGCGCGCTGTCGCCAACCCGTCGCCCGTCAAGCTCTGTCCTGTCCTCACTGTGGCAACCCGCTGAAAGCCCACGGGCATCCCGGTATTCCCCTACATCAAGCCACAGGTGACGAGCCGCTGTGCCTGACGTGCATCTATCACGCCGATGATTCCTGCAATTATCCCAAGCGACCCCACGCAATGGATTGCACGCTGTACAGCACTTCATCGCCCGCTAAAGCGCCTTCACCCCCTGCCCAGCTTGGCTTTGGACTACCAGGCTGGATCCGACGTAATGGGGGATTGGTGGCCTTGATGGGGCTGATTGTGTTGAGTCTGTTGATCGCACTGGCTAGGTAGGGTTGGGAGGCGAAGTGGATAATGAAATGGCAAGAGAGCTTGATAGAACCGGTAAAATGGAGACTCCCATTGCGAATTATGCATTAGCCCCTATGCCGTTGAACCTCCAGCCGGAAATGGATGAGCCGCAGGCCAGCAGCCCTGACCAAGACAAACCCACACCTGATAACGCAGCCATCTTATGTCCCCATTGCCGACGCACAGCAACAAATGGCATTAAGTGTCAAGGAATTTGTGTCGCTGACAGTGATTATTAATAGCTGATAATGATTATTAATAGCTGGCAGTGCTTTTAATCATAGTGATTATTAAGGCGTGACTTAGGGACTCAACTCAAGATTGGCAGTCGAATGCAGAACTCGGTGCCATGACCCAACGCTGACTGTACTTCTATGCTACCTTGATGTTTTTCCACCACAATTTGACGGGCGATCGCCAAACCTAATCCGGTGCCTTTGCCCACGCCTTTAGTCGTGAATAAATGATCAAAAATCTTGGCTTTTACGGCCTCGCTCATACCTCTGCCATTATCATGGATACGAATTTCTACAGTGTATGGTTCCGGGATCACAGAAGTGTGAAGGGTGATAATCTGGGGATGGGCCTCCAATGCTGCAAAGGACAATTGCTGAGCCGCTTCGTCAAAGACATCGATCGCATTGGCCAGAACATTCATAAACACCTGGTTAAGCTGGCCCGGAAAGCACTGGATCAGGGGCAATTCACCATAGTTTGAAATAACCTGAATGGCAGGACGATACTGATTGGCTTTGATGCGGTATTTGAGAATGAGCAGCGTACTATCAAGCCCCTCATGCAGATTAGCGCTCACCTTGTGGTCAGTATCGGCGCGGGAAAAAGTGCGAAGGCTCGTGCTGATGCCTTTGATGCGATCAGTGGCCCCTTTCATTGAGGTCAACAGTTTGGGCAGGTCTTCGCAGAGAAATTCCAGATCAATCTCTTCTGCATGTTCTTGCACAGGGGTGGCCACCTGAGGAGCGTATTGTTGATAAAGTGCAAGATGGCTCAGTAAGTCGTGTACATAATCCTTGGCATTGTTAATGCTGCCCGTGAGAAAGCCAATGGGGTTGTTAATTTCGTGGGCGATACCCGCGACCAAGTTACCCAGGGATGCCATTTTTTCATTCTGAACCATTTGCAATTGCGTATTTTGCAAATCTGACAGTGCTTGTTCCAACTCCTGAGATTTTTTCAAGATCGTGGCTTCGGCATATTTGCGATCGCTAATATCCCGCACGATAATCAATGCTTCATCCTGGTCACAAACTGCAATCCGCACCTCTTCATATTGCACGCGATCGGGCGTGACAAACTGCTGTTCATAGATTTGGGTGATGCCCGTTTCCAATGACCGCTGAATCGCCTGCATTCGTTCCTCAGCCTTATCGAGGGGGAGGGAATCATACACGCTTGCACCCGGAAAAAATACATCGGTCTGTTGCACATTCAGATGATCAGAGCCAGCAATATCGAGATAAATACCCTCTCGATTGACCCGGATTAATAGGTCTGGGATAGCAGCAATCAGAGCTCGATTGGTGGCTTCACTTCTCTCTAGATCTTGCGCGTATTGCTGAAATTGCTGGTACAGTCGGGCATTTTCCAAGGAAATGGCCGCTTGGGTACAGAGAAAGTTCAGGATCAGCAGACGATCCTTCGTAAATACCCCACTCGTTGAACAACTTTCTAAGTACAGAATGCCGAGCAGTTTGCCCTGATTCAGAATGGGCAAGCACAGGATGCTTTTGGGTCGCCGCTGAACGAGGTACTCATCCCTGAGATACTCAGCGCTAATGGACACACCCACTTTGAAATGATCAACAGCCATTGCTACTTGCGTATTTTTGACATATTGAATCAGCTTCACGGGCACCTGGGGACTGCCCGCTAGCGGGGCGGAATACAGCTCTACCGCTTCGGGCGTGGCTATGGCCTCAATTCGCCATTCGCCTGTGGGGTCAGGGAGGATTAGGGCGCAGCGATCGCCCCCGGAGTTATGCAGAATAATTTGGGTGAGTTGATGCAGAAGCTGATCCAATTGAATCGTACCAGAAAGGCTTTGGGAGGCTTTGAGCACGGAGGCAAAATCTAATGTGCTATTAAGGCTCACACTCGACGAATGGCTCGATGGGGTAGAGCCATGGATTGAAAGGTGATGAACGGCGCTACTGGCCAAGACTTCCAGGGAATTCCGGGCAGATACAGCGGATAGAATCTTGGAGGATAGCAATTCCGGATAGCGGTTGGCTAAATCATCGGTTTTGGCTTTGGCTCCCCACTGGGTATAGCGGTGGTCGGCAGCCTGCATATACCCAACGGCCAGGGTTTCTTTACCCCAGTCGAGATAGAACTGGGCGGCCCGTTCGTTCGCGAGGGCTTCATCTTGAATAAACCCATTTTTGAGCGCACTGGCAATGGCGCGATCGTAGTATTCGATCGCCTCAGAGCGCTGTCCGGCCACACGATACCGTTCCGCTTCAACCAGTTCCCAGCGGTGCTGATGGTTGAAGGGAGCCAGCGTAGCCCAGTTTTTCAGCCGTTCCTGGTGCCGATCCACACGGTCCAGCCCATCCTGCTGCGTCTCCACTGTGCTATCACACAGGGCCAACTGAATGAGTGCATCATAGAAGGCATACAGCGGCACCATGAAAGTCCCAATACCCCCGTCTAGATAGTGCTCTGCCAGGATAGCGGCATGGGCGGCTTGCGGATAGTGGCCAAACAGGTAGCTCAGCACCATCTGATTAAAATGCAGATAGAAGAGAGCGGTACGATGATGCGTCGCTTGCAACAGCGGTTCTGCCGTAGCGGCGTTAAAGACTGCCCCCGTGAGCTGTTCAGGAGCAGGCGTTTGACCCAACAGGTTGAGGATGGTTTGCTCGTAGATTTCTAGATAGTACTGTGAGGTTTTTTGCTTGAGCCGACAGACGGTTTGACGATAGGCAGCGATCGCATCAGCCAGCCCGGTTAATTCCTGCCCAGCATGATAGGCATAGCCACAGTAAGCTGCCGCATTCAAGCCCGCACATTCCTGATCTCCCGTTTCCAGGCCGGTTTGGAAGGCTTCCTGTAACGGGGGAATAGACTCCTGCAGAGGGGCTTTCCAGTGCTGAATGTAGGTATAGGTGACGTACCAGGCTCTGCACTTGAAGGAGGGATCCTGCAACTGGTCTAGTAACTTCAACGCCAGTTGACCAAAGTCGTAGCCAGATGGAATATCGCCAATGACACCACATAGAATCAGACCATAATCAACATAACCATAAATGGACAGGGGACAATTGCCATCCTGGAGTGACAATTCCACTTGCTTAAAAATCAGCAGAGCCATTAAGGTGGGATTTCCCCAATAGGCACAGGGCACCAGCCAACTCAGGATTTGCAGGGTGGCTAAGCGATGGGGATCGGTCATCGGGGGTAATTCAAGCAAACTCAGGGGGGCAGTATCCTGCCAAAGTTGCCGGGTAGCTCCAAATGCCGCCGCAACATCCGCCTGGGTCGGCTGGGTCGGAAGGTCCACCCCCAAGGACTGTAAGACTTGTAAGCCAATCTGGAGGGCCTGCTGGAGTTGCCCCTGGGCCTTAGCCCCCATCAGGCGGGTTTGCTGGACTGGAATCGTATCTAGCAGGGTTCTAGCCTGTTGGATCGCGTGGTTAGCCCATTGCTCCATCTGCTCAAAATCTGTGCTGAGATAGGCTGCGTCTGCGGCCTCTGTATACAGGGCCAGGGTCAGATCGTAATGATGCGTCCAAGCCTGTGGGGGCAACAGAGCAATGCCGATCGCCAGAAAGTCTACCGCTGCCCCATAGGCCGTAGCGGCTTTGGCTTTTTGCCCTGCTCTGAGGTTTAAGTGGGCCAAGTCTTCTCGCGCTTGGGGAGTCGTGATTCGGGAGCGCCCCGCATTCAAATGATTGACAATTTCAAACAGACGCTCCTCCTTTTCAGCGGCTGTAGCGTTGTTGTGCAGTAGGAGTTGGCCGATTTTCAGGTGGGTGGCTTGCCGATGGTCTTCGGCGATGAGGGCGTAGGCCGCTTGCTGAATGCGATCGTGCAAGAACCGATAGGCACAGGAGTCCGTAGGGGGTATCTGGGTTGCGGGTATCTGGGTTGCGGGTATCTGGGTTGCGGGGATCTGGGACTGGCGACTGGCTCCTCCTGGAAAAATTTGTAAAGATCATTTTGGGGAAGGATAAATCCTTCTTGCAGGGCTGGCCAGAGGTCTAGCGCAATTTTTGTTGGGGGTTGTTCACAGGCGATCGCCAGCGTAGTCAAGTCAAATTGATTGCCGATACAGGCCGCTAATTTAAGTAACGTTTGGCAAGACGCGGGCAGTTTTTGCAATTGCAGCGTCATGAATTCGACCACATCCAGGCTGAGCACCTGTGACGTGAGGCGAGTCATATCGCACTGCCATTGCCGGACTTCTCGATCAAATTCAATCAAGCCGTCTGTATGGAAAGATTTGAGTAATTGGGTAGTAAAAAAGGGGTTCCCCTGGGCCTTTTGATAAACCCGCTGTGCTAGGGGCAGGGCCGCATTTTCAGAACAGCTCAGCGTATCGGCAATCAGGTGATTAATGTGGGTCTGGCTCAGGGGAGACAGGGTCAAAGTATGGACCGCAACGTCGGCTTTGCTGAGGTTATCGACCATCAGCCTGAGGGGATGGGTGGCGCTGACTTCATGATCCCGATAGGCCCCGATCAAGAGTAGAGCGTCGCACTGGCGCACGAGAAGATCCATCAAACTGAGGGAGGCTAGATCCGCCCACTGTAAGTCATCCAGAAAAATGACGAGGGGATGGCCTCCCGTCGCGAAGACTTGAATAAAGTGCTGCAACACGCGATAGAACCGATGTTGAGCTTCATTGCCCGACAATGCTACCGCAGCGGGCTGTGGTCCCAGGATGGCGGCCAGCTCGGGAACAACATCGATAATGACCTGCCCATTCTCTCCGAGGGCCGTGAGAATCCGGGCTTGCCATTGCGCCAACTGCGCATCGCTTTCAGCCAGCAATTGCCCCACCAAATCCCGTAATGCTTGGAAAAACGCTGAAAAGGGAATATTGCGATTGAATTGGTCGAACTTGCCCTTAATGAAATAGCTACGCGGTCCGTTGACATTGCGGGCAGTGCGGGCGATCGGCTGATGCACTTCATTGATGACGGCGGTTTTGCCGATGCCCGAAAACCCAGCGACTAATACGAGCTCGCTGCCGGGGGAGCTAGAGAGCGGGGCCTGGGCCACACGCTCAAATGCCGCTAATAATTCACGCACTTCGGCCTCTCGACCGTAGAGCTTTTCCGGAATCAAGAAGCGATCGCAGGCATCTTGGGTGGCGATCGCCACAGGTTCAAGGTGACCCGTTGCCCGCAATTGTGTGAGGCTGGTCTGTAAATCATGCCGCAATCCCACAGCACTTTGATAGCGATCTTCGGCATTTTTGGCCATTAGTTTGGCCACTATGTCAGACAGCACAGCGGGAATATCCGCACAGAGCTGATCTGCGCGGGGCGGCAATTTGGCAAGATGACAATACACCAGCTCCAGCGGATCGTCACTCTGGAAAGGCAATTGCCCGGTTAACAATTCAAACAGGGTGACACCCAGGGCATAGAAATCAGCGCGATAGTCCACGCCCCGATTCATTCGTCCCGTCTGCTCCGGGGCCAAATAGGCGAGTGTGCCTTCGAGGCTAGTGGCGCTTTTGATTTCTAGGGTTTCTTTGGGCAGGAGTGATGAGAGGCTGAAGTCGATCAGTTTGACTTGTTTCGACTCTGGATGAATCAGAATATTGGCGGGCTTAATATCCTTGTGGATGACCCGTGCCTGATGCAGATCATGCAAAATATCAGCCAGTTGTAAGGCAATTTCCAGAACGTCTAGCAGAAAGGTTTGAGTGTCGTGGGGTAAGCTTGGCCGGGAATGAGCTGACTCCCCTCCTAAAGGTGAACCCTGAAAAGGGGCGCTAGAAGAAGGGGCACTAGAAGGTGAGCACGTAGCCCGTTGGGTAATCCACTGTCGGAGGGAAATCCCCCCAAAGTCTTCCATCACGAGGGCATAGCTGCTGCCGTAGGGTTCGAGACTATAGGGACGAACGATGCCAGGAATTTTGAGCGCGTTGGCGATCGCGTACTGATTGCGCAACTGTAGCCCCGCCTGCCCCCCCGCGTGATCCGGGTGCAGCAGTTTAATAATGACGGGCCGCTGACTCGAATTTTCCACGGCGCGATACACCACCGTCCGCGAGCCCGCATAAAGTTGCTCAAGGACGGAGTAGCCAACAATGTGAGGCGCTGGGTGAGGCGCTGGATTTGGACAAGGGTTTGCTAGCGGTGACATAGCATTGGATAGAGGGTTCTAGTCTGCTAGAATTCCCCAAAACGAAACAGGCTGACCACTCAGCCCGCTCCCGCTCCACTGGCTTGCGTCTCCCGTCATGGCTCCCCCAGTATTATTTTTCCCAATTTTCCGATCAGTCATCTTCCAAATTCAGCAGTTGCTGATCAATCGCCTGCAGCCGAGACTTCACAACTTCATCCGATAGAATGCGCTTGCGCGACGCATCGTGTAAGGCATCTTTTTCCGCCAACAAGAGTCGTCGCCGAATCGCTTCTTTGAAATGATCCCCCACGGATGTGGTGAGTTTATTCGGACGACGGTTGTAAAAATCGCGGAGCGATCGCTCCGCCGCCGCCACCCGCACTTGATAGGTGGCCCGCATTTCCTCATACACCGATTTTGGCAGGACTCCCGCCTTCAGCAGGGCATCCAATTCCTCCTGGGCCGCCTTGGCGGTCATCAACTGCGACTGCAACGCTTCTAGCCATTGCTGCGAGTCGGAGGCCCGCGCCACCTGCAACCGCTGCACCAACCACGGTAAACTCACCCCCTGTCCCACCAAAGACACCAGCACCGTACCAAACACCAAGGCAATCAACCCTTCTCGCCCAGGGATGTTTCCTGGCAGACTCAGGGCTAGGGCCATGGACAACGAGCCTTTAATATTGCCCAAAAACAGGACATGCTGCCAGCGGAATGGAATGGAACGATCAATCCAGCGGGCGATCGCCAACAGTGGATACACGGCGAGAAATCGCCCACACTGATAGGCCAGCACAGCCAACAACACAGCGGGGAGGGTTCTCCCCAGCGTTTGCGGTTGAATCTCTAACCCAATCAGCAAAAAAATAAATGTATTCACCCCAAATCCGGCATATTCCCAAAAGCTCAGCACCGTAATCCGGCTGGAGGCCGACACCTTGCCGGAGCGCTCCACATTGCCAATGACCAGGCCCGCCACCACCACCGCCACCACTCCAGATACGCCCAAAAACTGACTGACTTGAAACGCTCCCAGGGCGATCGCCACCGTCAGCAAAATATTCCCCAGCGCATCCTCCAACAGGGCATAGAGCATCACCCCCAAGTAGCCCACGGTCAGCCCGACTAAACCGCCCCCAACCAGAATCACAAAAAATTCCTGAACGCCCTCCAGCAGCGTTACGGAACCGGTCGCGTTGAACTTCAGGATCAAACTAAACAACACCAACGCCATTCCATCATTGAATAGGCTTTCTCCTTCCACAATGGTGATCAGGCGCGAGGGCACCGGGACTTCCTTAAAGACTGCAATCACCGATACGGTGTCCGTAATCGCCAGCATCACCCCCGCCAACAAGGCAGGCACCCAAGCCAATCCCAGGCCAAATTTCAGCATCAAGGCCGTCACGCCCGAAGCAATAATCACCCCCGGCCCCGCCAGCAAGGCGATGGGCTTCACCGTACTGCGCAGCCGACTGACATCGGTATTAATCGAGGCTTCAAACAATAAAATCGGCAAAAATAAATTAAAAATCAACGAGGAATCTAAGCCGATTTTGCGCGGGAGCAGTTCCGCGATCGCCAGCCCCGCCACCACCAATCCCGTCACATAGGGCACCCGCAACCGCCGCGACAGCAAGGCCACCCCCGTCGCCACCAGCAGCAAAATAATTAGCACCGTAACTAATTGCGCTACATTACCCGTACCTGCGCCAACAGCCGCCAACCAATACATCATGATTTCATAACCTAACGTGTCCGGATCAAACACCGTCGTCCTGAATTTGGATCTAGCTCCTGATCAGGATTTAACTCCTGCGTGAGATGGGGATATTGTCTGATTTAGACATATTGTGCTGATCAAAGACCCCATACTTCAATAGACCTAAATCAATTGCCCGAAAGCGCGGGGGAACCTGAATCGTCCATTCCCTTCCCGAACCCAACTATTCCTCCATACCCGTCCAATTTAGGCACCAGATTGGGTAAGAATTCTAGGGAATGCGCTATATTACGACATCAGTATTTGTAATCATTTGGCTTTGTAATCATCTTGGAGGTTTAGCGTCAGTGAGCCCAAACGTGTCCACCCTGCCCAATTTTATCGAACCCCTTCTCGACGCTGAAACGCCCTTTAGCCCCAGCGAGTTCGATACCTATGTGATGGCTACCTACGGGCGCTATGCGATCGCCTTGGAGCGTGGCCTAGGGTGCCACGTTTGGGACACAACCGGGCGCGAATACCTGGACTTTGTCGCTGGGATTGCCACCTGCACCCTGGGGCATGCCCACCCGGCCATGGTGGCCGCAGTCACCCGCGAAATCAGTCGGCTGCACCATGTGTCTAACCTGTACTACATTCCCAATCAGGGTAACCTGGCCAAGTGGCTCGTGCAGCACTCCTGTGCCGATCGCGTCTTTTTCTGCAACTCCGGGGCCGAAGCCAACGAAGGCGCGATTAAACTGGCCCGCAAGTATGCCCACACTGTCCTCAAAATTGAGGATCCGGTGATTATCACTGCCCATGCCAGCTTCCATGGACGCACCCTGGCCACCGTGACCGCCACGGGACAGCCCAAGTATCAAAAAGGGTTTAGCCCCCTGGTGCCCGGTTTCTACTACGTTCCCTATAACGATATCGGGGCGCTGGAGCGAGCGCTGGACGAGCTGGACGGACGAGATCGCCGGGTGGCAGCCATCATGCTGGAGCCGCTCCAAGGGGAAGGCGGGGTTAATCCCGGCAAGGTGGAGTACTTCCAACAGATTCGTCAGCTGTGTGATCAAAAGGGAATTTTGCTCATCCTCGACGAGGTGCAAGTCGGCATGGGTCGCTCTGGCACCCTTTGGGGCCATGAGCAGTTAGGCATTGAACCGGATATTTTCACCTCGGCCAAGGGGTTAGGCGGCGGGGTGCCCATTGGCGCGCTGCTCTGCAAGTCCATTTGCGATATTTTTCAGCCCGGAGACCATGCCAGTACCTTCGGCGGCAATCCCTTTGTCTGTGGCGTGGCCCTAGAGGTCTGCCAAACCATTGAGCGCGATCGCCTGCTGGAGAATGTGAATGCGCGGGGAGAACAGTTGCGGAGTGGACTGCGGGCGATCGCGGCTAAATATCCTGAAAAAATCGCCGATGTTCGAGGCTGGGGCTTAATCAACGGGCTAGAGATTAGGGCGGAGAGTCCGTTAACCTCTCCCGATATTGTCAAATCAGCCATGGCTAGCGGCCTCTTACTGGTTCCCGCGGGTCCCAAGGTGGTGCGATTTGTACCACCGCTGATTGTCTCGGCTGCCGAGATTGATCAGGCGCTCGGGTGCGTAGAGCAGGCGTTTGCATTGCTGTAATTGGCGCTATTCCTGAGCTTGCACCGCCCCTTTGCAACAGTCACTGACTAGCTGACCCGTCCAGGGAGCCAACTCGTCCCTGATCTGGGGGATGAGTTGTTGATCTGGGCGATCGATCGGGCGATCGCCCTTAGCCACACCGGGGCCGCAAGCCGTGGTGGCGATAGGCGAGGTAATCTCGGAGAATGCGATCGTGATCAAAGCACAGGCTTTGTGGGATTTCCCAGGGGGCAAAGATCCCCACGGATTTGGCATCGTCGTCGGCTTGGGGGGTGCCCCAGGCAGTGGCCAGAAACACGATGCTGATGGTGTGCTGGCGCGGATCGCGATCGGGGGCGGAATAGACCTGGAACTGTTCAATTAAGCTCACGGTGAGCCCGACTTCTTCGAGGGCTTCCCGCTGGGCCGCAGTTTCTACGGATTCGCCATAGTCCACGAAACCGCCGGGAATAGCCCAGCCGTGGGGCGGATTCAACCGCTCGATCAGCACGATGGGCCGATGGGGGCGATCGCCCAGTTCAATAATGATATCGACGGTCGGAGCAGGATTGCGATAGGTCACGGTGGCGGCCACGTACAACATGTTTATCATGCCCGGTTAGCGGCCCCGATGGGTGGGCAATCGCGCCGTTTTTTCAGATTATTCCTGGAGATTATTCTTGATTATTCCTTGAGATTATTCTTTGGGATGTGCTTTGGGGTTGGCCTTGAGATTCACCTTGGCCCGCAGCTCTGCTTTGATGCGGCTCAGGATAGAGGCTTCGTCGAGGGATGCCAAAATCCGGGTCACCACGGCTTTGGGACCTTCTGGCCCCCAGGAGGCCCCATTGGCCAGATAGGTTTTGGCCACTTGCCCGATCCCATAGGACGACACGCCCGCTACCCCCGCCTGGGTCACCGCCACAGACACATAGGCCCCCAGCGACAAGCCTCCCGTAGCCGGAACCGCCGTACCCAGCAGGAGCTTGAGGGAACTCAAGCCCAGGGTCGCGACCAATTCGCTCGCTGTAATCCCACCCATGGTCAAGGCAATTTTTTGGAGCAGCCCCAACGCCCCTTGCTGGGTCATAGCAATGCCGTAGAGCTTCGACAGGGCCAGGATCATCGCGATATCAATCACGGCGCTGCTGACCACATCGACAATGGTGAGCGGATTCAGGGCGATCGCCACAGCCTTGGTCATCACGCCATTCCAGATCACCCGATTGGCACCCTGTTCGCGAATTTCCAGCTTGCGGGCTACCAGTTGTTCATGAATATCGTGCGTAAACAGCATGGTGTTCAGCGCCACCAGGGACTTGCCCTCGCGATGGAGCACCTCAAGAATTTTCAGCTTTAGGTCTTCGACTTGGGGCACCCCCGTGCTGAGCTTGGCCACCAGTCGCCCATCGGCTTGGCGCACGGCTTGAGCCACGAGCGGAGAGGCCGCTGCCATCACAATTTCATCCGGCGATAAAATTTCTTTCACCCGCTCATCCCGAATTTTGTGGTACACCGCAAGGCGATCGGTGTCCGGATATTGATCAATTTTGTTAAACACGAGAATGATTGGCTTGCTGGCATCCCGCAGCGCTGAAAGAGCCTGATACTCGACCTTGGTAATGTCCCCCGAGACCAAAAACAAAATCAGGTCGGCCTGTTGGGCGATCGCCCGAGCTAGCGCTTCCCGATCTTCACCATTCACTTCATCGATGCCGGGAGTGTCGATCAGCTCAATACTGGAGTTCCCCATACTGGGCAGGGCCACCCGCAGGAGGGGCGATCGCTGCCCTTGACAGCTTCCTGGCTCATGCGCCATTGGGCGGTTTGGCACTGTTGCGTTACCCCATGGATCGGGCCCGTTTCAAACACGGTCTCGCCCAGGAGCGCATTCAGCAACGAGGATTTACCGCGCCCTACCATACCAAAGACGGCAATGTGAACCACTTGGCGATCAAGCTTGTCCAACATGGAGGTCAATCCGCCAATTTCGGGTTCCAAGCCGCGCCGTTCTGTCGCAGTCAAATCCAGTTTGCCAATCAAATCGCGCAGCACGGTTTGGGCTTGCCGATAGTTGAGTTCCGCTTTGATATCGTCAAAACTCAAGATCGCATCGTCTAATTCCTGCTGGAATTCAGGCGGAGTTGGGGATGAAGGAGAGGACATGGGAAGACTCTTGTTGCACAGTGAATGCCACGGACGCATGACCGGGCTGACCTACTGATCTGGATGATAGCGGTTTCGCTGAGCAACGACAGCCCAGCTCAAACGCAACCACACGCCCTAAACGGCCACCCCAACAACAAACGGCCATCCAACAACGCGTTTCACCTTGCCCCGACGATGCCCCCGACAATAACCCCGGCAGTGAGGGCGTTGCTAACCCTTGGCGCGCCTGAGCGCGCCTACCCCCACTCCCACCAAAGCCGAAACGCTCAGGCGGGCACTTCAATTTTTTGGCTGCCCGCTAGGCCAAAGGCCGCATGAACCACCTGTAGGGCTTTTACGCCATCGTCCTCCGCCACAACGCAACTGACTTTGATTTCCGATGTGGCAATCATTTGAATATTGATTTGAGCTTGAGCCAGGGACTGAACAACTGGGCTGCCACACCCGGGAACCCCACCATGTGGGCACCGACAATACTGACCTTGGCGATCGCCCGGTCCACCACAATTTCCCCACAGCCCAGATCCGCCGCCAGCAAGGCCGATTGGGCGGTTTCCGCGTCAGCCCGCGCCACCGTAAACGCAATATCCCGCGTCGGCAGACCCTCCACCACCCGACAGCGCTGGGATTGAATAATCATGTCCACACTCACCCCAGCCTGGGCCAGGATTTGGAAAATCTGAGCCGCCATGCCAGGGCGATCCGGCACCTGGCGAATGGCAAGCCGTGCCTGTCCCGATCCAGAGCGACCCCGCGCACCGGGCCCCAACTTCCCGCCGTTTCGGGATGTCCAGGGGCCTCAACGCCACTCTTCATCGGCGAATTGGACACCGCAAAGGAGTCACATAACACGGCGATCGCCCGATCGCAATCCGCCGCATCAACCACACAACTGACCTTAATCTCGGAGGTCGAAATCATCTGAATATTCACACCCGCCGCCGCCAGCGTCGTGAACATTTGGGCCGCCACCCCAGGCCGACCAATCATCCCGGCTCCCGCAATCGCCACCTTGGCAATCTGCTGTTTCACCATGACCTCCGGCGTGCCACCCCGCAAATCCGCCGCCGTAATCGGCGCTGAGCGATCCGGTGCCGCACGATCCAGGGCGCTCAGCGAGGAAGCGCACAGCGCTGGCACAATCGCACTGGCAACCGCCGTGGCACGGCTCAGGGAATCCTGGGTAACCGTGAAGGCAATATCATTGGTGTTGCCCTCGTGAATCGATTGAATGATCAGATCCACATCCAAGGACTGACGGGCAATTTCGCCAAACAGTTTTGCCGCCACACCGGGGCGATCGGGCACCCGCAGCAGCGACACCTTAGCCTGATCCAGATCAAATTCCACACTATCTACTGGCAGCGCCAGTTCCAAGCCCTCCAAGGGTCGGGGTTTAGGCTGAGGCGACGTCACCCAGGTGCCCGGTTCCTGACTCCAGCTCGATCGCACCACCAAGGGCATGCCATAGTTACGGGCAATTTCCACCGCCCGCGGATGCAGCACCTTGGCCCCCAAACTGGCCAACTCCAGCATTTCATCACAGGTGATCTCCGTCATCAACTGGGCTTCCGGCACCAGGCGCGGATCCGTGGTCAAAATTCCGGGCACGTCTGTATAAATCTCACAGAAATCCGCCTGCAAGGCCGCCGCCAAAGCCACCGCTGATGTATCCGACCCCCCCCGGCCCAGGGTAGTAATTTCCAGATCATC
This sequence comes from uncultured cyanobacterium, assembly GCA_963766075.1. Taxonomy (GTDB): domain Bacteria; phylum Cyanobacteriota; class Cyanobacteriia; order Leptolyngbyales; family Leptolyngbyaceae; genus CAVYAN01. The sequence continues at coordinate 42,722 of CAVYAN010000049.1, forward strand.
CAAGTTGCTAATGCCCTGGAATCCCGCCACCACGACCACCTTCCCTTCCTGCAAGTGGCGCTCTAGGCGATCGGTTTCAATTCGTAGAATGCGGGCACGGGTATGCTCAGCCTCTGTCACAATCCCCACCTGGGCTCCCGTAAGAGAAATTGCGGGCTGCCCTAGTTCCTGAAGGGCCATGCTCAGAAGCGCAATAGTCACTTGTTCGCCGGTGGACAGCAGCATATCCATTTCCCGCCGACTGGGGTTAGGGGAAATATCACTGGCTAGCTTGACCAAGCCATCGGTGGTTTTGCCCATGGCCGAAACGACCACCACCACGGAATTTCCGGCTTGGGCGGTAGTCAGGACCCGCTGGGCCACTGCCTGAATTCGTTCCACCGTACCCACCGACGTGCCGCCATATTTCTGAACGATTAGCGCCATAGCTCCGCTTACCCAGTCGATCGCAGTTGACAATTACAGTTGACATTAATCATGCCGTAATTTGTCCCGATTTGGCTGATTTTTGGGCGATCGCCCCCACCCAAACCGCCCCCGCCATCAATCCAGCCCCGCTGGGATGGCGTGCGGATGCGCTCCCCCATATTCGCCATTACAATCGGCAAAGGGATCACCACTCAAGAGACACTGCCTGTATGTGCCAACTGCTGGGGATGAACTGCAATGTACCCACGGATATTTGCTTTTCCTTTGAGGGGTTTTGTGCGCGTGGGGGCAAAACCGACGAACATCGCGATGGCTGGGGGATTGCGTTTTTTGAGGAGCGCGGCTGTCGCCTCTTCCTAGATGACAAGCCATCCATTGCTTCGCCCATTGCCGAACTGGTCCGTCGCTATCCGCTGAAATCCTGTAACGTAATTGCCCATATTCGCAAAGCCACCTTTGGCGCGGTCCGCCTGGAAAATTGCCATCCGTTTCAGCGGGAGATGTGGGGGCGCTACTGGCTCTTTGCCCACAATGGCGACTTGCCAAACTTTCACTATGATAGCCAGGGCTACTATCGCCCGGTAGGCACCACGGATAGCGAGCAGGCATTTTGCTGCATCCTAGAAACCCTGCGGCAACGATTTCCCCAGGGCAAGCCATCCTTGGCAGAGCTTTATCCGGTTCTGCAAGCGGTGACCCAGGACATTGCCCAATTTGGCATCTTTAATTACCTGTTTTCTGATGGAGAGCATTTATTCGTCCACTGCTCCACCAAGCTGAGCTATATCGTTCGCCAAGCCCCCTTCGCCGCCGCTCATTTAATTGATGAGGACGTCACCGTAGATTTTCAAGAGCTAACCGGGGACAGCGATCGCGTAGCCGTGATTGCGACTGTCCCGCTAACGGATAATGAGGAATGGACCGCGATCGCCCCGGGCGAACTGCTGGTGTTTCAGGATGGCATGCCCCACGCCCCAGAGACTCTGCTGGGAGCACAGACCAGGGGCGGGAGCGATTCCTAGAATTCCTAGAATTCCTAAATGATCTGGCCTGAGAACTTTTACGCCGCCGCGACGGGCGTTTTTTGAATCACCTGGTCAATCAAACCATAGGCTCTGGATTCTTCTGCTGACATAAAGAAGTCACGCTCGGTATCTTCAACAATCTTGTCAAAGGGTTGCCCGGTGTGCTCCGCCAAAATTTCATTTAGGCGTTGCTTGTGGTACAGAATTTCCTTAGCTTGGATTTCAATATCGACTGCCTGCCCCTGAGCCCCGCCCAGCGGTTGGTGAATCATGATCCGGGAGTGCGGTAAACTCATGCGCTTGCCCTTAGTACCAGAACTCAGCAGGAATGCACCCATGCTGGCCGCCAATCCTACGCAAATCGTCGAAACCTGGGGACGAATGTGCTTGATCGTGTCGTAAATGCCCATGCCCGCCGTCACCGAGCCACCCGGAGAATTGATATAGAGATAAATATCTTTCTCAGAATCTTCCGCATCGAGGAACAGCAACTGCGCCACGATCAGGTTGGCCACATCTGAATCGATCGCCTGTCCCAAAAAGACGATGCGCTCCCGCAATAGGCGCGAATAAATATCAAAGGCACGTTCGCCCCGACCAGACTGTTCAATTACGGTAGGAATCATGGAGTCGCCCAAAAATCAGAGAGTCCCCCTATTCTACCGTGGCAACTGCCTGCCCAACCCCCAAACCAGGTTGGGCAAACCGAACTCCGGATTTAGGGTTACATTAATGAGGGTTTGGACAGGGGACGGGGAATCAATCCGGCGTCATCGGTCCAGGTCTGCTCTCCTAAAAACTATTCACTTTTCTTCACTCTGACGATGACACAGCCCACGGAGCCAGGAAAAGAACCGCAGTCCAATCCTCAGCCCCAGGGGGAAACCCAGGGAGGGAACGCTCTGGGGGAGTTCTTGCCAAACTGGGGCGGACGGCGACTGCGAAAAGTAGTTCTGCCCGCGGGCGGAGTACTGCTGGCGGGCACCGTGGGCGGGCTGTGGTGGGGAACCCACTGGATCAAGCACAATCTCGCGCCTTTGGTGGCCGAAAACCTCAGCCGCAGCTTGGAGCGTCCCGTGAATCTGGGACCGTTAGAACGCTTTAGTCTAACCGGCCTTCGGTTCGGGCGCTCGGCGATTCCCCCCACGCCCACGGATCCCGATCAGGTCAGCCTGGACGCGGTCGAAGTCAGCTTTGACCCAATCAAAATTCTCACGACACGGGATCTGAATCTAGATGTCACCTTGGTTAAACCCAAGCTGCGCCTTGAGCAAGATGCCCAAGGATTGTGGATAACGACCAAAATTGAGGAAAAAAAAGAAGACGGTCCGGTAAAGATCGTCCTGAAAAGCCTGCGGTTTCAGGATGCGGACATTTCCCTCGTCCCTACGCGCAAGGTGGGCAAAGGATTGGCATCAGCGATCGCCCTGGCTCACGCCAACGGGCGCGTTGACTTTGGGGACCGCAACCAACGGTTCACCTATCAACTCCAAGGGCAGGCATCCACGGGCGGGCAGCTCGATTTGTCTGGAGAAACCCAGGCCAAGCCTCTGCAAACCACGCTCCGGATTAAGGCCCAGGATATGGCCGTGGCCGAATATCGATCGCCTGCTCAAACTGCCCATCAACCTACCGGCGGGTCGAGCCGATGGCAATCTGGAGATCACCATTCTGCCGAATCAAACCCAGCCCAATTTGATGGGAACCGCCACCGTGCGCCAGGTCACCCTGGAAATTCCCCGCGCCCCCACCCCCCTGACCCAAATTGCCGGTAACTTACGGTTCAACGGCTCCGAAATCCGTCTGGATCAGGTCAAGGCGCGCTACGGTACGGTGCCCTTCCAGGCCATGGGCAGCCTCGATACCCGGACTGGTTTCAACCTGAAGGCCCAGGTTCCTGCTGTGGACCTCAGCGCCGTGGTGAAAACCCTCAACCTGACGCTGCCCTTTGCCGCAACGGGGAAAGTCGTTGCCGATCTCAACCTGACCGGAGCCTTGACCCAGCCCCGCTTGACGGGGACCGCCCGTACCACCAAGGTCAGCACACTGGATCGGGTCGCCCTCAGCCGCGTCAGCACCCAGTTTGAGTTTGATCCCCAGGCCATGCTTGTGCGTTTTCCCCGCATTGCAGCGACCCCTGCCGCTGGGGGGAAAGTGATTGGTTCAGGGCCAGGTGCAACTGGGTACGGGGCAACCCGACGCAGTGCCCCAACTGGCATTTAATTTCCAGGCCGCAGAGGTTTCAGGCGATGCGATCGCCCCCGCCTACAACGACGGCAATCCCTTGCCGATCACCCTGGGGCGGATGAGTGCCCAAGTGCAAATCACGGGCTCCGCGGCCAACCCCCAAACCCTGGTGCGCTGGCAAGCCCCCGCGGCCACCTATGCCGGAGCCGGGGAAATTCTGATCGCGGGGGGACGCACCACCCTCCGCACCACCCAGTTGAACGTCGCAGGCGGGACCGTCAACGTCGCTGGCCAAGCCTTCCAGGGCAAATGGCAGGGCACCGCGGTGGCCCAAAAAATTCCCCTCAAGGCTTTTTCGGCGGATTTGCGGGGTAATTTCAATGGCCAGTTTAATCTGGCAGGCACCCTAGACTCCTTCCGACCCGCCGATATTCGCGCCCAGGGAGAAGCAACCTTTTCCGAGGGGCTATCGGTCATTCGCCAGCCCATGACGGCTCAGGTGCAGTGGGATGGCCAAAAACTTGCCGTCCAGCGGGCCACGGCTCCTGGATTTAGCGCCACTGGCGCGGTGTTTGCCAAACTGGAAGGGGCGGGTGCCCCGGCAATCACGGGTCTAGACCTGAATGTGAATGCTACGAATTTGAGTTTGCAGGATTTGGCGATTCCTACACCCAGCACTATCCAACTGGCCGGACGCACAGATTTTACCGGGCGGATCACCGGCAGTGCGGCGGCTCCTCGGGTCACAGGGAATGTGAACCTGCGGGATTTGATGGTGAATGGAACGGCCTTTGAGAAGCAGATGCAGGGCACGGTGACGGTGGCTCAGGGGGTGGATATCAAACTGGCAGGAGTGCGCGATCGCATCGCCCTCACCCTGAATGCCAACAATCAAGTCACGGCCTTTGACGTGCGCCAGGGGAATGCGATCGCCAAAGGCACGGGCCAAGGCGATCTGCTCAACATTCAGGCCCAAAACTTGCCCTTGGCCCTGCTGCTGCCCCGCAGTACCGCCGCCCTGCTCAGCCTCGGCGGCGAACTCAACGGGACTTTGGCTGTTAATGTTGCAACACTGGCCGTCGCAGGGCAAGTCGATGTCAAAAATCCAGAGGTCAACGGGTTTCGGGCCAATCAGTTTGGTGGCCGCATCAGCTTTGCCAACGGCGTCGCGACCCTCACGGAAACCGCCCTGACGCGCGGCAAAACAACCCTGCAACTCAGCGGCAGCGCCAATGTTCTGAGTGCCGATCCCCAGATCAAAGGCCAAGTCAAAGTCGTCCAGGGCCGACTCCAGGATGTGCTGCAATTGGCCCAACTGTTCGATCTGGAAGACCTGACCCCATTCAAACGCCCGATCACCCGTTCTGCGGCAGATTTAACGACGGTCCCGGTTGCGCTGGCCAATGCGTCTATTTTCAATCGGCTGCGGCGGCTCTCGGAGGTGCAAGCCTTCTTCGCCCAACGAGACCAGGAGCGTCAAGAGGCACTACTCCCCGACTTGCGAGATTTACAGGGCGACTTCAGCGTTGATGTGAGCGTGGCCGGATCCCTGAAATCCGGGCTAGATCTCGCCTTCAAACTGGATGGAACCGACTGGAAATGGGGTGGCTATCCCGCCGTCAACCGAGTGATTGCCGAGGGCACCTCAACCAAAGGCGTGGTGTCTCTGGTGCCCCTGCGGTTACAGACGGGGGATGCCTTTGTCGCGTTTTCGGGACAGTTGGGGGGCGAAAAGCAGTCCGGACAGTTCCGGATGGAAAACGTGCCCCTCGCCGAACTGACCAGTTTGACGGAACGGGTGCTGAAGCGTCCGCTGCCATTAAACATGGACGGCAAACTCACCGCAACGGCCACGCTGTCGGGAAACCTGGATAATCCCCAAGCGATCGGCGACCTCTCCCTCCGCGAAGGCACCCTCAACGGCAATCCCGTGCAACAGGCCCAAGGGAGTTTCAGCTATGCCAACGCCCGGTTCGGATTTGGCACGAATGTCGCCATTACCGGGCAGGAACCGCTGACGATCGCCGGCAGCATCCCTGCGCCTTTGCCGTTTACCAATCCCCCGACGGATGAAAGGTTGGATGTGACGATTAAGGTCAAAAATGACGGCTTAGCCCTGCTCAATTTGCTGACTAACAACTTAGTGGTGTGGGAAAACGGCAAGGGGCAAGTCGATTTGAAGGTCAGTGGCAAGGCCGATCAGCCGATTGTGGAAGGCCGCATTGACATTGCCGATGCCACGATTCAAGCGCGGGCCATCCCCGGTAAATTGACCGGCGTCACCGGGAACCTCAAGTTTGACGCGGACCGTCTGCTGATTCGCGATCAGCTCACGGCCCAGTTTAGCCAGGGGGAAGTGGTGGTCAGCGGTGGAATTCCCATCTTTTCTCCGGTGCCCGCAAACCCGCAGGATCCCACGAGCTTCCTGCAAGTGAACCTCAATAAAATTGCCCTCCGCCTCAAAGGCATTTACCAAGGTGGTGTGGGGGGCAATATTCAGGTGATGGGGACGGCCTTGGCACCGGTGATTGGCGGTGAAATTCGCTTGCAGGACGGGCAGGTGTTGCTGGCGGATCAACCGGAAACTCCGACGGCGGAAGATTTGCAAAATCAGTCCCCGGTGCAATTTCAAAACTTGGCCCTGCGGCTGGGCGATCGCGTGCGGGTCACCCGACAGCCCATCCTGAATTTCCTGGCCTCCGGCGACTTAACCATCAACGGGAGTCTCAGTGATCTGCAACCCCAGGGCACCATTCGCCTCAATGCGGGCCAAGTCAACCTATTTACAACCCAGTTCAACCTGCTGCGGGGCTATCCCCAAACCGCCGAATTCGTTGCCAGTCAAGGACTTGACCCCAATCTTGACATTCGCCTGATTGCCTCCCTGCCGGAAACGACCGGCGGCAGGCTTCCCAACAGCACCCTGTCCTCCGAAATTTCGGATTCCCTCACCCCCACCACTCGGTTTGGCGGGGTGCAAACCGTCCGGGTCCAAGCCCGCGCCCAGGGGCCAGCCAGCCAATTGTTCGACAACCTGGAACTGACCAGTAGTCCGGCTCGCAACCGGGCCGAAATTCTGGCCTTGCTGGGCGGTGGCTTTGTGGCCACGCTGGGACGGGGCGACAGTACGTTAGGCATTGCCAACCTGGCGGGTTCGGCCTTGCTGACGAATATCCAAACGGTGATTGGCAATGCCCTGGGCTTAAGTGAATTCCGCCTCTTTCCGACTCTGACCCAGGAAACTAGTAGTCGCGGATCGCGGGGTAGCGCGTCGAGCTTGGGCTTGGCGGCAGAAGCGGCGATCGATATTACCCCCACTATTTCACTGTCCGCGTTAAAGATCCTCACCTCTGATGACCCGACCCAATTTGGGCTGCGCTATCGGCTAAACGAGAACTTTTTGGTGCGCAGTTCCAGTGATTTTTCTGGGGATAGCCGCGCTGTGGTGGAATACGAAGCCCGCTTTTAATGGATTAGGCTTTCCCAGGCCATCATCATGCCAAGCCAGCGGCTCCCTTGTCGCAGAATTTACCCGCCCCTAACCCCTCCCAGCAGATGACCCACCCCTAACCCCTCCGAGGAGGGGAATTGGTCCGAAAATCCCCTCCTCGGAGGGGTGCCCGTAGGGCGGGGTGGGTCAAACTCTGCCCGCTCAGACCACCCAGTGCGATCGCTGAGTCATTACGTGGGATGTTCAGTTTTTTGGAAGTCCCTAAGTAGGCAAGCCCGTGCAATCGATTGACCTAACCCCCTCGCCTCTGTGGTTAATCTGTTGGATCATTAATGGCTGGGCGGTTTAGGAGACGAGGGCTTTGCCGTTGCCGTTGCCGTTGCCGTTGACAAATGCCGGGGCGTTGCCGTTGGCGAATGCGGGGGCGGGGCTGTCGGGGGTGGTTGGGCGGAGGCTGGGGCCAATGGCGGCGGGCTGCTGACGGGTTGACTTCTGGGTGGAACGCCGCCGCTCGCTTCTGGGGGTGCCGCCCGCCTTGCCGTATTCGCTGCTGTTGGTGCCGTATTTGGCGGCTACGCCCAAGAGCATGTGTTCGGAGCGATCGCGGACGCGCTGTTCGGTCTGTTTGATTTGGCGGGCTAGGGCGTCGAGGTCGGAGAGGGCGCGGTTGTAGTTGGCGATTTGGGCGCGGAGGGTTTGGATGTCGGCGGAGTAGAGGGCGAGGGTGAGGTCGTTGCCGAGATCGAGGGTGGGGCTGATCGCGTGCAAACCGGCTTCGCGTTTTTCGGCTTTTTGCAGGACGGCAGAGGATCGTTTGGGACGGGCCATGGGAGTTGCTCCTGGGTTCAATTCAATGTGGATTAAAGTCAATGGCGGGGGTGTCATTGCCGTCGCGATATTTTGGGGCCATCAGCGCTAATTTCTCGGCTGATGGCATTCGCCGCCATTACCTTTGCACTGTATCGATTCGGCGGGACTGGCAACCTGAGGGAAATTGGGGAACATCAGCGGGGCGGCGGACTGCCAGCGCCCTGGTTTTTGGGTGAATATGCCCTTTGCGATCGCCGATCGACTCCGCTATTCCGGGGCCAATCGGCGACGACGGCGGGGCGAATTTAGGCAAATTAATCTGATTCTGTGATCAACGTAAGATTTTGTTATTGATGCGCCGATGTTTCTGGGAATGCGGGCGATCGCACTGAGGTTGATCCCGCCATTTCTAAGAAACACTCATGTCGTTCTGTGATCAACGTAAGTTTTTGTTATTGATGCGCCGATGTTTCTGACTTGCACTGATGTTTTTCTGAGATCAGTATAGGAATTTGTTATTAATGCGCCGATGTTTGTGAGTTTGATCGCGATGTTTGTGAGTTTGATCGCGATATTTGTGTGTGCGATCGCGATGCTTCTGGGTTTGATCGCGATGTTTGGAAGTTTGATCGCGATATTTGTGAGTTTGCTCGCGTACTTTCTGGGTGACGTGCGGATGATCTTTGGGATGAGGGCGATCGCCATAAGAAGGAGCGCGATGTGGGTTTGGGATGGTGCGATTGTCCAGCCGAGGATTGGCGATCGCGGCATGACCGAATTAAGCCCGCGAATCAATGATGCCGGTGGCGAATTAGAAAAAGAAAAATGAAAGCGTGATTTGAGCGCGATCGGCGATCGCATCATCCGCACCGGAATGAAATTCGGTGCTCTCAGGGCAAAGTCAGTTAGGGACTTCCAAGAAATAAATAGTGCCAATGCAGAGTTTGACCCACCCCTAGCCCCTCCAAGGAGGGGAATTAGTCCGAAAATCCCCTCCTCGGAGGGGTGCCCGGAGGGCGGGGTGGGTCAGACTTCGCCATTTCAGACAACCCAGTGCGATCGCTGAGTTGTTCCGTGGAATGTTTATTTTCTTGGAAGTCCCTTAGAAACTGACTGGGGAGTTTGCGATAGCTACGCACCCAGAGTCCGCTACGCACCAGAGTCCGCGTATCCAACCCAATTCGTAAGATTGAAAGAGGAGGACTGGATCGTGCAGTCCACTTCTAGTGGACTTCGCCCCGAGAGCGCCGACTTCCAGTCCGGTGCGATTCAGAGCGATCGCCGAGGAATTTCCAAAGACCTTTTTCTTTCTTGAATTCGCTACCGGTATGATTGATTCGCGGGCAATTGATTCGCGGGCAGGGGGCGATCGCGGGATTACAGAATTAAATGTGAAGCTTCCGGGCAAAAGGGGATTTCCTTTGTTAGAAAAGAGAAGTTATCCCCCCAGAGTTTATCCCATGGCTGATCCTGTCACTTGGACCGCTGGCGCAATCGCCAGTCTGGCCGTTCAAAAATTCCTCGAATCCGGTGCTGGCGAGTTGGGCAAGAAGTTCACCACCGAGGCAATTACTAAAATGGGCCTGCTGTGGGAGCAGGTGAAGACTAAGCTCATGGGCAAATCGGCCAAGTTGGACGAGGCATTGGTGAAAGTGGAACAGGGCGATCTGCGCTGCGTTGGATACCGTCGCCAAGCATCTGGATGTGGCCATGGACGAGCATCCCGACTTTGCGGCAGAACTCAAGGTTCTGGCCAATGAGATTCATGCCGGTAAGCTGCAAGACAATAGCAACATGGTCCAAAACGTGATCGGCAATGACAATAGGAATGTTCAAGCAAAGGCTGAACAGGGGGGGAAACAATTTATTGCTGAGAAGATGTTACTTTGGGGCGACCGAGGCGGATTGACTGGAGTCGGCGGGAGGGGCACCGCCAAAGAAAAGTACCCCACACAACTTATCCCACAGCGGCGCGATCGCTTTTATTGGGCGAGACGATGACCTAGAGCGGTTGCACCAGCAGTTGCAGGCGGAGAGGTCCGTGGCGATTGCGGCGGTGTCTGGCATGGGCGGGATTGGCAAGACGGAGTTGGCGTTGCAGTATGCGCTGCGCCATCTGAACGCACCGCCCCCTGCGGCATCGACCTATGCCGGGGGCATTTGCTGGCTGCGGGCGCGGGAAGATCTGGGGCCGCAAATTATCGCCTTTGCCCAGGCCCATCTGAATCTGCCAGTGCGCGAGGATTTGGCCTTGGCAGCGTGGCCTATTGCTGGCAGCACTGGCGGGCGGGGCGGGTGTTGGTGGTGCTGGATGATGTGCAGGACTATGAGCACCTGCGACCGTGGCTGCCGCCGCCGGAGTCGCGCTTTCGGGTGCTGTTGACGACGCGGCTGACGCTGAGATCGCCGGTGCAGAATTTTGAAATTCGCGTGCTGTCGGAGCCCAAGGCGCTGGAGTTACTGGGCGATCACCAGCCCAGGGGCGCGAGGGTCCAGATCCTCGGTTTCTCGAAGAAGCCGGAGATCTGGAGCGGCAGATCTGCTCACTGGCTGGGCTATTTGCCCTTGGGGATTGAACTGGTGGGGCGCTATTTGGCCAGACGCCGGATCTGCCGCTGGCGGAGCTGTGGCAGCGGTTGCAGGCGCAGAAGCTGGGGGCCAGGCGTTGTTGCGGGCGGAGCCGGGGATGACGGCGGCACTGGGGGTGACGGCGGCGTTTGAGTTGAGCTGGCAGGCTTTGACGGAGCCAGCGCAACGGTTGGCAGCGCTGCTGAGTCTGTTTGCTCTGGCGGAGATAGCTTGGCCGTGGGTGGTGGACGGTTGGCCAGAGGCAGACGCGGAAGATCTGGAGGAGTGGCGGGAGCAGTTGTTGAGGTTGAGTTTGCTGGAGCGGGTTGGGGCGGGGCGGTATCAACTGCATCAACTGCTGCGGGAGTTTTTTGCGCTGAAGTGGGCGCAGTACCCAGACCGGGAGGAGTTGGAGGTGGTGGTGTGGGATGGGGTGCTGAACGCCGCGCAAAGCAGCTCTGAACGCCCCGATCGCTCCTTGTTGGCAGAAACTAACCTGGTCCTGCCCCATTTGCAAGCAGCGATCACCCGCCGTGAAACGGCGGGGCAAGACGAGGCAGAAGCCCTCAGCGTAGCTTGGCTAGCGACACTCTACGACTCGCAGGGACGCTATGGCGAGGCGGAACCGCTCTATGCGCGATCGCTCACATTTACGAACAGCAGCTCGGCCCTGACCATCCCCATGTCGCCTCCAGCCTCAACAATCTCGCCGAACTCTATCGCGCGCAAAGCCGCTATGCCGAGGCAGAGCCGCTGTTAACGCGATCACTTGCGATTCGGAACAGCAGCTCGGTCCCGACCATCCCGATGTCGCGCTCAGCCTCAACAACCTGGCCCACTCTATAAAGCGCAAGGCCGCTACGGCGAGGCGGAACCGCTCTATAGCGCGTCGTCGGCATCCACGAAAGCAGCTCGGCCCCGACCATCCCGATGTCGCCCAAGCCTCAACAATCTGGCCAGACTCTATAGACGCAAGGCCGCTACGCCGAGGCGGAACCGCTGTATGCGCGATCGCTTGCGATTCACGAACAGCAGTTCGGCCCCGACCATCCCGATGTCGCCCTCAGCCTCAACAACCTGGCCCACCTCTACACGATGCAAGGCCGCTACAGCGAGGCGGAACCGCTCTTTAAGCGCGATCGCTGAGCATTCACGAACAGCAGCTCGGCCCCGACCATCCCGATGTCGCCACACAGCCTCAACAATCTGGCAAAACTCTACAATCGCAAGGCCGCTATGCCGAGGCGGAACCGCTGTAAGCGCGATCGCTGGCGATTCGCGAACAGCAGCTCGGCCCCGACCATCCCGATGTCGCCATCAGCCTCAACAATCTGGCAGCACTCTACGAATCGCAAGGCCGCTACGCCGAGGCGGAACCGCTCTTCGTGCGATCGCTGGCGATTGACAGAAAGGTGTTCGGCGCCGATCATCCCGATGTCGCCACCAGCCTCAACAATCTGGCATGACTCTACGTCGCAAGGCCGCTACGCCGAGGCGGAACCGCTCTATGCGCGATCGCTCGGCGATTCGCGAACAGCAGTTGGGAGCCAACCATCCCGATGTCGCCACCAGCCTCAACAATCTGGCATACCTCTACAAATCGCAAGGCCGCTACGGCGAGGCGGAACCGCTCTTTGCGCGATCGCTGGCAATCAAACAAAAAATGCTGCCGGAAAACCACCCCAGCCTTCAGCTTGGTTGGGACAACTTTCGCTCCTTTCTGCAAGCCGTGGTGCAAGCCAACCGGGTCGCCGAACTCTCGGACCATCCCCTAACCCAAGCCCTGCTCCAAGACCTGCAAGGGGCGCAGAACGACGCCTAGGGGGTGGGAGCGCAAATCCCCGGCATTTTTCAAAAATGCCGGGGATCTTTCAGGACCGTTAGGCTCTACGCACTCAGACGCTGCATTTGGGCGATCGCTTGATTCACATCCGGCAAGACTCGATTATTGGGGTGCGGGCAGTTTCCAGCCACAATTGCAGCACCATTTGCAACGCTTGAAACGTCTCCTCAATCGTCTCCCCCTGGGCCAAACACCCCTTCAAAGCCGGGATTTCAGCCACAAACCCACCCTCTTCACAGGGATAAATCACCATTGGATAATTCACGCGCTTTCTCCCGTATCATCCTCAGGTTAAGTCTGGATTTTATTCTTAGAAATGAGAATTAAATAAGGGACAGATTTTTTAGCGGCTAAGCGATTGGCAGGGGGGCTAGCCGACAAGCAAAGACCCGTGTCGCAGTTTTGCTTTATTGGGGGGAATTTGTAGCTGTTAATCAATCCTTGTTCCCTCGCCGAAAGAACGGACACGAACCAATGGCATAGAATATGGGAGATTGATTGCCCCGCTTTCCCAAACCTTGCCCCTATGCTAAAAATTACCCAGGGTCCCCCCGCGTCCATTGCCTTAAATCAACAGTTTTCCATTCGAGGCATTGCCTCCCAGGAGTACGCAGGGCTGAATTTGACCCTGGTCGTGGATAATCAATTCCGGACGGCAGGCCCGCTGGTGGACTTGGATGGAACTTGGGAAGTGCGGTTTGTCTTCCGGCAACCGGGAAATCGCCAACTGCGCGTGACGATCGCCAACGAGAGCCTTGATGTCACAATCCCCGTTGTCGCCGCCGCCCCCACGCCGACCCCCACTCCTACGCCAACCCCACCGCCCACACCGACCCCGCCGCCCACGCCAACCCCGCCGCCCACGCCGACTCCGCCGCCCACGCCACAACTGCCGCGCATTCGCATCGATACCATTCCCCCTGTCATTCAGGCCGGACAAGCCTTTACCCTGCTGGGCAGCGCCGACAACTACCTCAACGGTAGCCAGCTGCGGCTACTGGTGGATCAGTTTGAACTGGCCCGTCCCACAGTGCAGGGCGGCAAATGGCAGAGCAGCATCACCATCCGCAATCCGGGCAAGCGCACTTTGGATGTATTGGGAGCCGGACAGGATCGGGCTCAAACCGTGCTCGATGTGATTGCACCCGTGCCGGTAATCCGGCGGCTGACGTTCACTAACCCGCCCGCCCGCATTACCGCAGGGCAGACTGTCACCTTAACAGGAGAGGCGATCGGCTATAACGATGGTGAGACTTTGGTTTTGAATGTGGACCGCTTTGAACTGGGGCGTCCTCAGGTGCAGGGCAGTAAGTGGCAGGTGGCCCTGACTATTCGCAGTGCGGGTAGGCGCACGATCGAACTTTTGGGAGCGGGGCAGGATCGGATTCAAGTCGCCATAGAAGTGGTAGCGGCTCCTCCCCCGCCCACCCCCCGCACCCTCAGCTTCACCACGCTCCCCGCCCAGTTGGTAGTTGGCCAAACCGTTACCCTGGCGGGAATTGCCACGGGATATAAGGATGGGGTGATCCTGTCGTTGCAGGTGGATGGAGTGGAAGTGGCCCGTCCATCGGTGGCCGCAGGCAAATGGCAGGGGGGGGTAGTGCTACAGACGGCGGGGAAGCGGGCGATCGCCCTAGTCGGTACCCCGCCCGATCGCGCCGAGACGGTGATTGAAGCCCTCGCCGCTGTGCGCCCAGCCCGTGTCCGGTTCACCACCGTGCCCCAGAAGGTCGAATCCGAAGCCAGCTTTATCGTTGCCGGACAGGCCGAGCTTTACAACAACGGCGACCAATTGACTCTGATGGTGGACAAATGGGCCGTAGCCCACCCCGTCGTACAGAACGGATTATGGCAAGCGACGATCACTATCCGCAATCCGGGCCGTCGTACGTTGGAAATTTTAGGTTCGGAACAGGATCGGGCCCAACTCCCAATTGAAGTGACGGGGGCAGACCTGCAGATCATCTCGCGCTCGATCTGGAGCAGCTCTCCCACTCCCGCTAGCCTGCCCGAACTGAAGCCTCTGCGAATTACGTTACACCACACCGCTATCAGTCCAACGCTGCCCACCACCGCCAATTCAGCGGATGAACTGGCCCGGATGCGGAACATTTTTCAGATTCATACGCAGTCCAATGGCTGGAGTGATATCGGCTATCACTTCATTATTATGCCCAGCGGCAGAATCTATGAAGCACGGGCAGAGAATAAACGCGGGGCCCATGATGTTATTAATGATGGACTGGGCGTTGCGTTTGATGGCGATTTTGGCAAAGCCAATGTCTCCACCCAGCAGTTTCAAGCGGCAGTCCAGCTCTGTGCAAAGCTCTGTCAGCGCTATAACATCGATGATCCGACAACGCTGGTCCCGACACCAACTGACGGCTTTGGCACTCGCGATTTACCCCGTATTCTGGGCCATCGCGATCGCGTTGCTACGGAATGCCCTGGCTCGCCCGAGGGCAAAACCGTCCGCTTAAGTGAGATTCGGCAGACGGTAAAAACCGAGTTATCGCGCCCCTAGGCAATGACGGATTTTGAGAGGCCATGTTTGAGGCTATATTTCAAGTCCAAGTAGGATGCTCGTCGAGAAGACTACGATTTCTAGGAAAAAATCTACCGTTCGAGATTGTGCCCTGAGCGGAGTCGAAGGGCACAATCTTTTGCTGGCTTCGGCTCCTGCTGCCCTCTGCTGGCTTCGACTTCGCTCAGCCAGCAGGGGGCAGCCAGCAGGTATATTATTTCTTGGAAGTCACCTAAGCAGATCGAGCCAGTCGAGGAGAAATAGGCACCATGCAGATTGATTTTCATCACGGTGTGACCTACACAGTGGCACGCCTAGCGGGTTTCCCCCATTACGAAGCGAGTATTATTGCCCACTGCGCCCAATATGTGGACGATGCGACAAATTCTGGGCTGATTCGCTTTGACAATGGCTTTTCGTTTGATCGGATTAGTTCAGCGCACAAAATGCTGGACTACCGGAACTTTCAGGAATTAGCGAATCATCGGGTTTGGATTCCCTTCCACTTCTTGCCAGGGAATGGTGGGTTGCCGAAAGGCAAGGATCCAGGGGGAGCCTTGGTGGATCAGTTAATTTGCCGCCCGAATAGTGTTGTGGCCCAGGATATGGTGCGTCATTGCATTGCCGATCGCCACACCGTCTACGGCCTATACCGCCTGGGAATTACGATGCATGTGTATGCGGATACTTGGGCGCATCAGGGATTCGTGGGGATTAACGATCGGGTCAATGATGCCAGTGCTCTGACGGATGCGGCGGGACAACCGGATCGCAAACTGCTGGATCGCCTCGCCAGTTTCTTTATTGGTGAGGCATTGCCCTTAGGACATGGGGCGGTTTTGAGCCATCCGGACAAGCCGTTTTTACGCTGGGGCTACACCAATGGGCGCGGTGAGAAGATTTGGCGCGACAATCCTCAGGATTTTCTGGCGGCGGCGGACCATCTGTGCCAAGCCATGCAGCGCTATCGGATGGGGGATGCGGCGGCATCGGTACCGGGACTGCCCGCGCCCGATCGGGACTTGATTGGCCAGATGCTGCGGACCATTGCTGCGCCCCAGGGCGCGGAGCGGCATCGGCAATGGCTGGCGGCGATCGCGGTGGGTCGATTCAGTTTTGGGCCTGCTCAGGTGACCTATATTGCCAAGGGGAAAGGGTCCTGGAAGCATGCGGCCCTGGGCACCGAGGCCACAGTGGATCGCGGTGATGAAGTCTATCCTTATCGCCCTGAGTTTCTCCAAAGCGATTGGAAACATTTCCACGATGCCCTACAAGCCCATCGATTTTACGTGCTGCACCAGCTATTGCCCAGCTATGGCCTGTGTGTCGCCTAAATGGCAATTAAAAATTGCCATAAAATCTCGCCACGCCCTAATCTGCGTCATCTGTGGCGCAGTCTCATCAAGCGCAGCTTGTTTGTCTTGAGGGGGTGTCTTTGGGGGGATTCTAGTCCGAGTGCCGATCGCCTCTGGCTTCTGACCCTAGCCACACCGGGGCTCCAGCCTCTGGACATAGTTATGCCATAGCCCGGTCAGTTCCCGGGCGCGATCCATAGCATCTGCGTGTAACCGATACATGTGGCGAGGCCGCCCTCTACCAGACACCTTTTGCCAGTACGTGGTGACCATCCCCTCTGCTTCGAGAAACTTAAGCCCGCTGTAGAGCACCGTATCCGATAGGCGATAGCCGGGATACTCGGTTTCTACCCGTTGGATCAGTTCTGAGCCGTAGGAGTCCCCCTGCAACAGGACCGACATCACGTAGCAAACCGCTAGCTCTTTGTTTAGGTGGGAGTAGGGTTGGGTTTGAAAAAACTCGTAAATATCTTCAAGCTTCATGGCTAGAATTCTCCGGATAAAAATGATGTTGCAATGGGGCAATGTCGCTTTGGCCCCTGCCTCCTGATTGACCGGTCCTGATTGACTGGTCCTGATTGACTGGTCCTGATTGACTGGTCCTGATTGACTGGCAATATGCATGCCCACGCTCTAGTCGTTGGGCAGAGGCTAGATGCCCTCATTATGATAGGTAAAACGAAAATCTATTATCCTCCAATCAGGTGGTTTCGGATCACATGATTGGAGGAGTTTTGCAGTATGCCCGCCGCGAAACGGATTGGCGAGGGTGGGGTGCGGGCTAAACGGTGCGGTCTGCTGTTGCAGTTCGGTGGGGGGCAACCGCGAGGGGCACAAGGCGAACGGCGCAGGCTTTTAGCTCGGGCTGTTTAGAGTCAGGACAGGCGGCGGGGTGGGTGAGGGCATTGGCTTCGGCCTGGTCTGCCCACAGCGATCCCCAGTGCATCGGTACGAATACGGTGCCCGGGGCAATATTTTTCGTGATGCGGGCGGGAAAGCGGGCCAGACCCCGGCGCGATCGCACCTCGACCCAATCGCCCTCCTGGAGTTGGAGATTTCCAGCGTCACGGGGATGAATCTCAATGAAGGGCTGGGGATACATCTTGGTGATTTTGGGAATGCGTCCGGTGCGGGTTTGGGTATGCCAATGCCCATAGAGGCGACCCGTGGTCAGCACGAAGGGATAGTCCGGGTGGGGCGGCTCGGCTAAACCTCGGGAATGGTAAGCGCCGAACACGGCTCGACCGTCTGCGGTGTGGAAGCGGTGATCGGTGTAGAGACGGGCCTGTCCCTCTGTCCGCTGCTGGTCGAGTGGCCATTGTAAAGGTCCCTCTTGGGCCAGACGGGCGTGGCTGATACCCGACATATCGCAGGGGCGATCGCGGGTGAGTTGAACAAATTCGGCATGGACTTCGGCAGCGGTCTGAAACGGAAAAGCGTCCGCGAAGCCCAAGCGCCGCCCCACCTCAGCAAAAATGGCCCAATCTTCGCGGGCTTCGCCAAGGGGGGCTTGAAAGGCGGGGCAAAGGGTGACACGCCTTTCAGAGTTGGTCATGGTGCCAGTTTTTTCGCTCCACTGGGTGGCGGGAAGCAGCAGGTGGGCGTAGGCGGTGGTTTCGGTGGGGTAGTAGGCTTCTTGATATATGGTGAAGGGCGATTGCCCCAGGGCAGCTTTGGTCCTTTCTAAGTCGGGGAGGCTGACTAAGGGATTGGTGGCGGCGATCCAGAAGACGCCAACTTCACCCCGTTCTAGGGCTTCGATCATTTCCCAAACCGTGAGGCCGGGTGCGGGGGCGATACGTCCGGGGGGGAGATTCCAGGCGTGTTCGACTTCGGCCCGGTGTTGCGAGTTACTGACACTCCGATAGCCGGGAAGCAAGCCGGCCAACCCACCCGCCTCTCGTCCACCCATGGCGTTGGGCTGGCCCGTGAGGGAAAAGGGTCCGGCACCGGGTTTGCCGATTTGTCCGGTCATGAGGTGCAGATTAATCAGGGTTCGGACTTTGGCGGTGCCTTCGCTGGATTGGTTGAGACCCATGGACCAGAGGGAAAGGACGCGCGGGGCCATACTCCAATATCGGGCGGCTTGTTCGAGATCGGCGGCAAGAATACCACAGCGGGCGGCGACCACATCCGGGGGATACTGCTGGGCGATCGCCTCAAAGTCGGCAAATCCGTTGGTGTGGTCGGCAATAAAGTGCTGATCAATCTTGCCCCACTTCAGGAGCAAATGGGCGATGCCATTCATCAGGTCAATGTCCGTACCGGGGCGAATGGCCAGATGCAGATCGGCGACTTGGGCGGTCTCGGTGCAGCGCGGATCGACGACAATTAACTTAACGTGATCATGCCGTTTATGATGCTTGCGCAATCGATTAAACAGAATGGGATGACATTCGGCGGTATTGGAACCGATGATAAAGGCACAATCGGTTAAGTCTAGGTCTTCGTAACAGCAGGGAGGCCCATCGGAGCCGAAGCTACGGATATATCCAGATACAGCCGATGACATGCACAGCCGTGAGTTCGCGTCAAAATTGTTGGTGCCCAAGCAGCCTTTCATGAGCTTTTGGGCGGTGTAGTAATCTTCCGTTACAAACTGCCCCGAGCCATAGAGGCAGATTCCATTGGCTCCTTGGGTATCCCGTACCGTGGTGATGCGCTGGACAATGACTGCAAAGGCTTCGTCCCAACTAATCCGGCGGAAGGGATCTTGCAGCGAGTCCCGCAGCATGGGATAAAGCAGTCGATCTTTGCCAATGGATTCAGCAATGGTGGCCCCTTTGACACAGACCATGCCTTGACTGGAGGGATGGCTTCGATCGCCCCGCACTTGGCCAAGGGCGACGGGTTCTCCTCGAGGGATATCAGGGGTTCCCGGCTGCGCGCGCGCGGGAACTACCTCCAGTCCACAACCGACACCACAGTAGGGACAGAGGGTTTTTACTGCTTCGGTCATAACGCACTTCGCACCATCGTAAAACGATTCTCTAAAAATTGGTTTCTCTAAACGTTTCCGGTTTCCGGTCAAGGACTCTAGGGGTGTATTCTAAAATTTTCTTTTGGCGATTTAATCCGGTGGCGAAGATTCCTTGACACGCAGTTGAAGACAGGCGATGCGCTGCACAGGAGTACTGCTGGGAGTACTGGGATGAATTTCTAAAACCGCATTGTATCCGGCGGTGAATAGGTAGCGCTGTCGAGGAAATACGATGGCAGCAAAGGTGCCCTGGGGAATGTGACTAATCCGTAAAATTTGGGGGCGATCGCTGCTGTTGCTGTAGCAGCACAGGATGCGATCGTGACTGGATGTTGTCACCACTCTTGATGAAGTCGTTTGTGTCATAGCCTTACCCGCAGAGTAACGAAAGGGAAGTGACCAAGAGACGGGATGATGAGGACGTGTTTGCAGCAAAATAGGAGGCAGAATAGGGTCTTGAGATTATGGGGCGAGATTATTCGGTTGAGATTACGGGCTGGATGCGTGTATTCGCGATCGGAAATGGAGGCATCTCCAGTGACAAACCTGTGGGAAGGCAGACCCGATCAATTCAAAGCAACCAAAAGAAATTCAAACTCTGGGTAGATTTTTGAAGGAATGACTCTTTTTTGAAGGAATGACTCTAGTGATGGACCTAAACGATGGACCTAAAGGACGGGCCTAAGCAATGGGCCTAGAAGCTTTAAGCGTGAGGCTCAGCCCTAATCTTCGTGGTGGGCATAGCGGCTAAACAAGAAGTCTAGGGCTTGGTTCCGCAACTGATAGTAGGCCGGGTTATCCAGTAGCAGCGCGCGGTTGCGGGGACGTTCAAAGGGGACTTCCATCACTTCGCCGATTTTGGCGGCGGGACCATTGGTCATCATCACGACTTTGTCGGCCAGGAATAGGGCTTCATCAATGTCGTGGGTGATCATCATGACGGTGACCCGATGTTCTGTCCAAATTTGCAGGAGTTCCTCTTGCAGTTCTTCTTTGGTGATAGCATCCAGCGCCCCAAAGGGTTCATCCAGAATCAGCACCTGGGGATAGATGGACAGTGCTCGAGCGATGGAGACGCGCTGTTTCATCCCGCCGGAGAGCTGACCGGGCTTTTTGTGAGCGGCTTCTTCTAGGCCGACCATTTTTAGGTGCGATTGCACAATTTCAACTTTCTCTTCCTTGGACTTTTCCGGATAGACGGAATTCACCGCCAGGTAAACATTTTCAAAGGCAGTTTTCCAAGGCAGCAAGCAATAGTTTTGGAACACGACCATCCGCTCCGGTCCGGGCTTGGTCACCCGTTCGCCCGCTACATGAACCGACCCATTGGAAGGCGTATTGAAGCCGGAAATCATGTTCAGGAGCGTGGTTTTGCCACAACCGGAATGCCCGATCAGACAAATGAATTCACCCTCGTTCACCTCTAGATTCACGCCATCTAGGACCGTGTAAGGACCGTTGGGAGTGGGGTAAATCTTGGAGACGTTATCAATGGAAAGAAAAGCTGGAGAAGCAGTCACGGCAGAAGTTGTGGAGGAGGGACTAGAAAGGGTCTGCATAAATCTACCAGAAGGTGAGGATCGAAACGCGTAACCCGAATTTGGTTCTAGAGGCAATTCCTAAGACAGGGATCGGCTCCCGCTCTCGGACACGAGGCCGCGGGAGCCGATCGCGGTTTACGGTGATGTCGGAATGGGCAGATCAAAATTGACTTCTTCGATGGTGATATCACCATGGAGATCAAAGCTGTTCAGATAGGCCAAGGGGTCGTCGGGATTAAATACCACCCCATCAAACAAGGCAAAGGGGCCACGGCTGGGTTCAGTGTCGGGCAGTTCTAGGGCACGGGCGGCGGCTCCATACAGATCAACGCGGCGGGTTTGCTCCAAAACTTCGATCCAGTTGCGGGGGAAGGAGGTCATGCCCCAGCGAGCAAGCTGAGTCAGAATCCATAGCCCTTCGGCGCGGCTGGGGAAGTTGGACTGATCGACATAGAATTGGTTAAACCGCAACGGTGTCGAGGCGGGTTCATCCGTGCCGCGATCGTAGGGATCGATAAATCCGGGCAGGATATACTCCAGATTGGTGCCAATGTATTCCGGTTTAGTCAGCAGCTTGGCGATCGCGGGTCGGTTGCGGCGATCGTCGCAGTAGTCGCAGGCTTCCAGCAACGCTTTGACCAAGGCAATGTGGGTTTGGGGATGCTCATCGGCCCAGCCGTTCCGCACCCCGAGCACTTTTTCGGGATGTCCCGCCCAAATTTCCAGGTCCGTGGCAATCACAAAGCCGTGACCTTCTTGCACCGCTCGCGTGTTCCAGGGTTCACCGGCGCAGAACCCGTCAATGTTGCCACTCAGCAGGTTAGAGACCATCTGAGCTGGCGGAATCACCGCTAGGTTCACATCCTTATCTGGATCGATGCCCGCTGATGCCAGCCAGTAGCGCAGCATCAGGTTGTGCATCGAGGCGGCATGGACAATACCGATAGTGTGAACTTTATCCGGTGTCCGAGCGATCGCGTCTTTAAAGTCCGCTAAGGTGCGTACCCCCGCATCGTAGAATTTTTTATCCAGGGTAATGGCGTTGCCGTTGCGACTGAGGGTGAGGGCGGTGGCAATCGGGCAGGGGGGATTGCCGTTCAGCCCTAGGGTCATGGCGAGGGGCAGACCGGCCACCATCTGGGCGGCATCCAATTGCCCGTCGGTCATGCCATCGACGATCGCCTTCCAACTGGGTTCACGGTGCAGGGTCACCTGGGTGAGGCCATGCTTCTCGAAAAAGCCCATTTCCTTGGCCACGACCAGCGGGGCTGCATCGGTGAGGGGAATAAAGCCAATGTCCAAATTGATCTTTTCCAGACCATTGGCGGCGATCGCGGCCATGGGCTTGAGGCTCTTGCGCTTTTTCGCCCGCTTTTGCTGATTGAGGAAGTAAATCATCTCATTGCGCAGGGCATAGTAGCTGGGATGGTTGACCACTTCCATGCGCAGGCGGGGACGGGGAATGCGCACATCCAGAATTTGACCGATGTGGGCTTCGGGGCCGTTGGTCAGCATAACAATGCGATCGCTGAGCAGCAACGCTTCATCCACATCATGGGTCACCATCAGACAGGTCATGCCCGTCTCTTCGCAGATTTTCATCAACTGCTCTTGCAGGTTGCCCCGCGTGAGGGCATCCAAGGCTCCAAAGGGTTCGTCGAGTAGCAGCATTTTGGGCCGAATCGACAGGGCACGGGCGATCGCCACCCGCTGCTTCATCCCGCCGGAGAGCTCCTTGGGCTTTTTATCGGCGGCGGGGCGCAATCCCACGAGGTTGATATGCTGCTCCACAATGGCGCTGCGCTCGGCAGCGGGGAGATCCTTCAACACCTTGTTCACGGCTAGGGCGATGTTTTGCCGGACGGTTTTCCACGGGAGTAAAGAATAGTTTTGGAAGACCATCATGCGATCGGGGCCAGGACTGTTGATTTCCCGTCCGTCCAGAACCACCCCACCGACAGAGGCCCGATCCAGCCCTGCCACAATATTCAACAGCGTGGATTTACCACAGCCCGAGTGCCCGATCAGGGAAACAAACTCGCCTTTCTTGAGGGTGAGGTCAACGCTCTTCAGGGCAATATATTCCTTGCCACCCGCGAGGGGAAAGACTTTGTCAATGCGATCAACTTCAAGAAATGCCATAGGAATGAAGAGGGGGAAGAGGACTAGGATGGATTGAGGACTGTCAGGAAACCGCACATCAAACTACTCCGAACTACTCCGAAACCACCAGGGAACCCAACCACCCCACGATGCGATCGAGGGCCATACCCACCAGTCCCACACAAATCACGGCCAGAATAATTTTGCTCAAGCTGTCTTCGAGCTGGGCGCTGTACTCGTTCCAAATATAGGCCCCAATGCCACCCGCACCCGTAGACAGCATTTCCGCCGCCACGATCGCCAACCAGGCCAGACCAATGCCAATCCGCAAGCCCGTGAAGATGTAGGGCACGGTGGACGGAATCAGGATGCTAAACAGAAAATCTTTACCGGAGAGGCGCAGCACCTTGGCGACATTGGTGTAGTCTGAGGGAATTTGCTGGATACCCACTGCCGTATTGATCACAACCGGCCAAATTGCGGTGATGAAAATCAGAAAAATCCCAGCGGGAGCCGCTTCCTGAAACATGGCGAGGGAGAGGGGCAACCAGGCCAAGGGCGGCACCGTCCGCAGCACTTGGATTAGGGGATCAAACCCATCGCGCAGGAACTTATTTACCCCGATCGCTACCCCAATGCTCGTACCAATCACAGCCGCGAGGGCATAGCCGACACCAACCCGCTGCAAACTGGCAAAGAGTTGCAGCCAAATCCCCCCTTCACCAAATCCGTCGAGAATTACTTGAAAGGTTTGGCTGGCAACCTTAGTGGGTCCCGGCAATTTTGACTCAGGGCTGAGGCAGAGGAGTTGCCAAATCCCCAGGACAAGGGTTGTACAGACCAGTGGGGGCACCAATGCCTTAACAAATTTACCGAGGTTTGCAGCTAGGGCTGAGGGGACTAGCAGGGATTGGGAGCTGGCCATAGGAGTTGCCTCGTGGTAAGGGAAGACGAAGGAGCGGTCGATGGAAAATCAACAGGTCAGGGAAATACTGGGAAAAACACAAGGGCCGAATTCAGCGTCTAGGCCAATGGGATGGACCCAAAAATCATCGTATGGGTCGGAAGACTGGAAGTGCCAAGACCGAGCAAGCGCCAAGACCGGGCCAACTAGAGCAAGAAAAGCTACAGCGAGAAACCTAGAACGAGGAAACTAGACCAAAAACTAGACCGAAAAAATGCATAGCTCGTACTAATGTGACAGAAAGACAGCGATGCGAAAGTTCGTGACGGACGGCACAGCGGCTGATCGTAGGCTGACCGATTACAAGGTAGAGACGTCCTAGAAGAACGCCTCTACCGGAGCGGCTCGATTAACCGGCTCTGTATCGAATATGACCCGACCGGATGGGGCGACTAGGCTTTTTTGATCTTCAGGCTAGCCAAGTAGTCTTTGGGCTTCGTCGGATCAAACGTGATCTTATCGAAGAAGGTTTCCACCCCACGGGTATCTTCCTTGGGAATATCTGCCGCCGCGACGTTAATCGCCTTCGCCGCCTCGCGCCACAGATCGGGGCGACAGACCTTATCCACCATGGCCAAGTCTGGCTCAGCAAACTTGCCCCAGCGGATATTTTCCGTGATGAACCAACTGTCATGGCTCTTATAGGGGAAAGAGGCATTATCGCGCCAGAACTTCATCAACAGCGGGCTGTTTTCCAACTTGCGACCATCGCCCATGTCAAAATTGCCCTTCAACCGATCTATGATGTCCGTTACCGGAGCCTTAATATATTTGTCGGCAGAGACAATCTTGCACATTTCTTCCTTGTTTTCGTCCTTATCGCACCATTGCTGGGCTTCTAGCACCGCCATGAGCATGGCTTTGGCCGCTTTGGGGTTCTTATCGACCCACTCTGATCGCATGGAGAACGCCTTTTCGGGGTGATCTTTCCACATTTCGCCAGTGGTGAGGGCACTGTAACCTAGTTTTTTACTAATCAAGCGATCGTTCCAGGGTTCACCCACACAGAAGGCATCCATGGTCTTGGTTTCCATGTTGGCCACCATTTGTGGCGGTGGAATTACAATGATGTCCACGTCTTCATTAGGATCGATGCCGCCTGCTGCTAGCCAGTAGCGCATCCACAGATCGTGGGTACCACCAGGGAAGGTCACGGCACACTTTAGTTTGTTACCTGAAGCCTTGCGCTCCAGCACTTTTACTTTCAGTTTGGCGCTGTCGGTGTCCAGCTTCAGATCAGCGTATTCATTAGATACTGAAATACCCTGCCCATTGGTATTTAGCCGTGCCAGGACATACATAGGGACGGGGGTATTACCCTTTGTTACCTTCCCGGAGGTCAATAGATAGGGCATGGGGGTCAGGATATGGGCACCATCAATGCCGCCCTTTTCTCCACCTAGTTCCAGGTTGTCCCGTACCACGGCCCAGGAGGTTTGCTTGGTGACGGAAACATCCTTCATGCCGTATTTCTCGAAAATGCCCTTTTCTTTGGCAATGATCAGAGGGGCAGAATCCGTTAGGGCGATGAAGCCAAGCTTGGCGGTGGTGGTTTCCGGGGTGTCCATGGTGCCGCTGCTGACGGCGGGGACGGCACTGGGGGAAGCCCCGCTAGTGGTGGTGGCGGTTTTGCTGCCAGAACTACAGGCATTGACCAACAGGCTCCCGGCGGTAGCGGCCCCGGCGGTGAGAATAAATTTGCGTCTGGAGAAATTCGTCATGGGATTATGGGTTCCAAATTCTAAATACTGGGGTTGAATTTCCGTGATGTGTGTTGGCGTTGCGTCCAAAAGGATTCGTCGCCAACCGATGCACAGGATACATCGCAATGCCCTGGGTGATGCAGTTAAGCAAGGGGCCGGGTCGGTAGATTAAAGATCCAGAGCGACGATGCCTACGGGGTAGGCAATACAGGGGAGGATGTAGCCTCCGCCGCGATCGCCGTCACTCAGGGCTGCCGGAGTACCCTCATAGCGGACTTGTCCCTGAAGGAGCTTTTGCTTGCAGGTGCCGCAGGTGCCGCTGCGACAACTACTGTCTGCGGCCACGCCCGCCGCCTCTAGCGTTTCCAAAAGGGAAATCGCATCCGTCGCGGCTAGGATGGTGCCGGATTGGGCCAACTGAATCGTGGCCGGAGCCCCCGTGGGCTGGAGCGTGGCGGTAGGCACCGGGGCTGCTTCGGCAATCGCCACTCCCGGCTTTAACTGTGCGCCGAATTGCTCGGTTAGCAGTTGCCGCAGTACCGGCTTCAGATCCTCACAGGGAATTCCCTTGGTGACACAGGTGCCCAAGTGGGCATCCTTGCCCACGGTGCCGCCCATATAAATATCCACCCCCTCAACGGTTTTACCGTTCTTACGGACCTTGGTGCCCATTAAGCCGATGTCGGCTACTTGGGGCTGGCCGCAGGAGTTCGGGCAGCCCGTCCAATGAATACGGACCGGACGGGCTACGTCTAGCTCCGCTTCCAGCTCCTGAATTAATGCCTGCAATCGCGTCTTCGTTTCGATCAAGGCAAAGTTACAGAATTGCGCCCCCGTACAGGACACCAGCGCCCGTGAAAGGGGGGCGGGCGCTACGGCAAAGCGCTCGAGGAGCGGCTCTGCCAAAAGCGCGGGTAAACGCGAATCCGCCACATTCGGAATAATCACATTCTGCTCGACGGTGAGCCGTAATTCACTACTGCCGTAAACCTCAGCAAGTCGGGCTAAATCTGCCATGTCTTGGGCGTGGAGTCGTCCGACGGGCACATGCAACCCGACATAGCTCAATCCGGGTTGCTTTTGGGCATAAACCCCCAGATGATCCCGCTTCTCCCACTGAATTTCGTCGTGCTCCGCTGCGGCTAGGAGAGGCTGGCCCATCTGCTCGACAACAGCGCTCCGAAATTTCTCGATCCCCCATTCATCAATCAGCCACATGAGGCGCGACTTTTGCCGATTGGCCCGCAGGCCATGGTCACGGTACACCACCAAAATGGCTTCACACAGGGCCACCACGTCTTGGGGCGGGACCCAAACGTTGAGGGGCACTGCGGCTTCACACCGCTTGGCGGAGAAAAAACCACCGACGAGGACGTTGAATCCCAGGGTGTCGGCCTGGTAGGCGGGCACAAAGGCGATGTCGTTGATTTCGGCGTGGACAGAATTGTCGCGGCAACCGGCGATCGCGATATTAAACTTGCGGGGCAAGTTCGAGAAAGCGGAATTTCCCTGTCCCTTGGCCGTGATCATATCCTGAACGGCTTGGGCCAGGTCGCGGGTATCCATTAGCTCATCCGCATCAATGCCCGCGACGGGTGAGCCTGTAATGTTGCGCACATTATCCATGCCAGACTGAATGCTGGTGAGATCAACGGCTTGCAACTGCTGGAAAATATCAGGCAAGTCTTCAATCCGAATGCCCCGGAGTTGGATGTTTTGGCGGGTGGTGATATCGGCGCTGCCGTCATCGCCGTAACGTTGCACAATAGCGCTGAGTACTTGCAGTTGAGTACTGGTGATGACCCCACTGGGCAGCCGGAGGCGCATCATGAACTTACCGGGAGTGACCGGGCGGAAAAACACCCCGAGCCATTTCAGACGATAGTCGCGATCGGTTTCATCCATGGCCTCCCAGCCGACCTGGGCATAGTGCTGCAATTCGGCTTTAACGGCAAGGCCGTCTTTTTCCTGCTTTAATTTTTCAAACTTGTTTAAGCTAGCCGAGGGTGAGGCAGCGGTGGTCATGGGCGGTTCCTGAATGGACACTGCTAACGGACTGTGGGTCGGCTAGTACCAGAGAAGGAATCGGGCCAAGGGAACCAAAAAACATCAATAAATGTTAAATAGACTTGTCCGGAAAACCCCTAAGGTGCTTTGCCTGAAGACAAGGTAACCAAATGCAACTCAGCAATTAGTGTCCATAGTTACAAAACATGGTGAATCATGAATATTGTGAATCCCCGCTATGTGAAAAAATCATGTAAAAATCCCACAGTGTGAAAAATTCATGATGCGGGGATGATTCTGGGGCTTCAGCGTCACTGGGCCAGGTTGTCAATTCTTCTGGCTGTGTAAAATCCAGCAATGGCCTGCCCCGTGGCGCGATCGCGGCACTCTAGCAAGACGCTCACGCAAGAGCTATCACGCCGTTAGGCCCGCTTGGCTAGGCGCTCACCGTATGTCCAGCAGCGGCGATCGCGGCTTTGACGTCGCCTTCCGCCGCTTGGGTGTCAATGCTGACGCCCTTTGTATTGAGGTTAATTTGCACGGTTGCTGTGGGATCGATCGCCGTAATGGCTTTGGTGACGATGCCAGCACATCCCTCACAGACCATAGAAGGAACGAAGATTTGGAGTGTCATAGTACATCCGGCAGATTCAGAAGAACAATTAAGTCGGTGGGGAACCAGCGATGGGTTTCGCGCCAATTTTAGCCTTTATTGAATGAGCCGCATCAAAAAGCCGGGAGACATCCACAGCGCGTAGACCGCTCCCATCATGGCCAAGGTAATGGCGATCGTCATGCCATAGCTCAGGCACATCAAGAATCCATCAGCTTCTAAAGTGGCAACGGCCAAGAGGAGGATCCCTGCGGTTGGAATTGGATTGGTGAAGGGAATCGGTAGAATCAGCAGGATCGTTAGCCAAGCGATACAGAAGCCATTTAAGCGCCAGGTGTAGGGACTTTCCGCAATGCTGCGCAGGCGCGGGCGGGTGATTTTTTCGAGCACTCGGGTGAAGTGCTGGAGATTGTGTAGCAAATGATTGGAAATCCATTGGGGAAATTGATATTGGGCAATGCGCCGAGGCAACCAGGGCGATCGCCGTCCCACCATCATTTGCAAGGCCAACAGGAGTGCCCCTGAACCCAAGGGGCCTGTGAAGCCGGGTGGCATGGGAAATAAGAAGGGTAGGGTCAGCAGCCCAATGACCAAGCTAAACCCACGCTCGGCGGTTTCGGCCAAAATATCTGCCAAGGTCAAGGGGCGCTCTTGCGCCCGTAGCAGCAGCGCTTCCAGGTCTTGGGAAAACTTCAGATGCATGAGGATTTATGGACAAAGGAACTCATTCAACCCGCTGCGAACAGGTCTCCAGCAGAGGAGCACGACGCGTTCAAGACGCGCTCAATGTAGAGACTCCTCCACTGTATAGAAAGGACACAGCGTTTGTCAGGTGATTTCCGTAACATTGTCGCCGCGGGGAGCAACGACTCCGCTCGCTAGAAGTTCTGCTAGCGGAGCGGAGTCGTAGTTCGCTTCCCGCAGGGTAGCCAGCGGATTCTACTAGCTAGCGGGCATACTATTTCTGAGAAATCGCCTTACGATTCCAGGCTTTCGGTGGGTTCAGGAAGTTTTTGACCCAGTTGAGGCTCTGTCCCGGCGAGCAACCGCTGAATATTGGACCGATGGCGGACAATAACGTAGATGCCTCCGGTGAGGCTGAACAGGATGTAAGCAAGGGGTTGGGCGGTGAGCATCATAAAGCCAGACGCCGCGATCGCCCCGACGATGGAACTGAGGGAGACAATGCGCGTGATGGCCATGACCAAGGCAAAGGTCGCAAGGGTGGCTAAGCCCACAATCCAGTTGAGGGTGAGCAGGATGCCCAAACTGGTGGCAACGGACTTGCCTCCCGTAAAGTTCAGAAAAATGGATTTGCTGTGGCCGATCAGACAGGCCATGGCCGCGAGGACGACCACCCAAGGCTTCCCGGTGGGATCGGCGTATAGCCCATAGACAAGGGCGATCGCTGCCGCGCCCTTCAACACATCCACTGTCAACACAAAAATGGCGGGTCCCTTGCCCAAGGTCCGGAGCACGTTCGTTGCCCCGGTGGAGCCAGAGCCTTGTTCGCGTATATCGACGCCCTTGAGGACCTTGCCTGTCCAGTAGCCCGTAGGGATGGAGCCCAGCAAGTAGGCGATCCCGACGATCAGCCCATTCAGGAGCCACCCCTGCAGGGGCAATCCCATGGGAATGACAGTGTGTTCAACCAAAGCCACGAGGGAAGTCATAGGTCCTACTAAGATAAGGTCTGCCTTACCAGAAATCGTTGTTGCGGGCGTAATTGGGCGGTGTCTCGGGATTGGGGGCAAAGGCTAGCCACAGCGGAAATTGCAGCATGGCGAGGCTAATGTATTCCTCAGTTTCGTCGATCGCAATGAAGGGCATTAAGCCTTCTTTAACCAGGCGATCGGCCTTGAGGGCCAGCGGGGCAGGATCTTCAAACAGGGCAACGCCGCGATCGGGGCCAAAGTCGCTGCGAGTAATGCCCAGACAATCCTGCAAGCCCCGTCGCCATTCGCCCAACCGTTCGGGGGACTGGGCCAGCACCAGCAAGCGCGCGCGATCGCCATAGAGCGATCGCAGAATGGACATGGCGGCGGACGTAATCAAAATATTTTGCAGACGGCTACCCAGGGTGCGCACGGCACCTCGCCCGCCCTGGGTCAGAAACCAGGTGGATACGCGCTCAGCATGAATCGGCTCAAAGGTCCGCCGCAGCAGCCAGGGTGGCCCGTAGTAGTCAGGACGATTGCGATATTGATCCAGCAGGGTCCGAATCCGTTTAGTTTGCTCTTGAAAGGGGAGTTCGGCAAATCCAGCGATCGCCGGGGCCTGGGTGGTGAGGGCAGGCTCTGTGGGGAGAGGGCGCTTCGCGGTGAGGGGCTGTTTAGCCGCGAGGGCCGATTGGGAGGCAGAGGGTTGGGAGGCAGAGGGTTGGGGAGCGAATTGCTGAGCGGGTGGGGGCAATTCAGCAATTTTGGGCAGGTTTAATTGATCGGCAGCGATCGCGAGATCCTGCAAACTGCCGACAAGGTATTCCTTAAAGCTTTGAACGCGGATGGCAATTTCCTGGGATGACCCGGCGAAGGACGTGCGCATTTCCGCGCGAATGCGCTCCTGCCGTCGCTCCAATTGCTCGACGCTGATCTGTAAATTTTGTCGCCGCTGTTCGAGTTCCCGCAGACCATCCTGGATCAGAGTGCCGAGGTCCCGTTGCCCTTGGGCAATGTCTGCCTGGAGGCGATCGCGCACCCCTTGGAGATCAGCAATCTCTTGGGCCAAAACTTCTGCGGTCAAAGCTTCTGCGGCCAAAGCTTCTGCGGTTGTCTGTTGGGGAATGGCCGCCGCCGAGGAAACTGCCGTGGGAATCTCCCCGGAAATTTCTGAAGAGATTTCTGGGGGGACTGTGGCGGCGGGCTCGTCAGGGGTCCATTCGTCAGCGTTCATAATTCGGATCAACTTTTTTCCAGGCAAGCGGCATCAACTTTCGGCCAGCGTCGTTTCAAAATACCAGAAACTTGGACCTCCCACGCACAATTCCCTAGAGATTGTGCTCTGGGTGTGAGGTCTAGGGCAGGGCGACTGTCTCCGCTAAAGGGTGTTGACTTTGGCCAGTGGGATGCGGGTTTCGAGGCAGGTGGCCAGGGCCTTGGGGTCAAATAAAATCGGGACGAAGTGAATGCTTTTGATTTCTTTGAAGTAGAACAGAATGGGCAAAGGGGGCCAAAAAATCACCCAGTTTTGCCAATCCGCATAGGGAAATTGTCGAAGCAGCGTTGTCCCCCGGTAGATGTCGAGGGCATCGTCGGTAAACCGGAGACGCAGCGTTGCCGCCTGGATCAGCAGAAAAACGCCGAACAGGGCGATCGCGCCGCTCAACCAAACTTGGACTGTGAGTAAAGGAATGGCCACCGCGACCAAAGTCAGGGGCAGGGCATAACTGGGCGCTAGTTCAACGGTTTGAGTCGGTAGCGGGGTTGGGGTTGTAGGGGTCACGGGGGACACTCCTGTGGGTGAGAGTTATGGGTGAGAGAGTGGGTCTTTTGTTATTCTACCGTGTGCTCTTGCCGACAGAGGGTACCGAACCCTTACAGCCAACGGGTTAAGTTGACCCGGTAGCGGTCTTTTTTAGTGATGGCAATCTCGCCAATTTCGACCCGCCCCTTGCCGCGAATGGCGATCAGATCACCGGACTTTACGGTGTGACTGGCACTGCTCATTTCCTTCCAGTTGACCCGCACATCCCCGCTGGTGATCATGTCGGCCATTTTGCTGCGGGACATGCCAAAGCCGGCTGAGGCAACGGCATCTAGCCGGAGGGAGGCTTCGGTGGTGGTAATGTCTTTCTTTTTCGGCTCGCGGATTTTCAGCTCACTGAGTTCGATGCGACGGGTTTTGACGGGCACCGATCGCACCTGGTTGAGGCTCATTTCCAGAAACTCCACTAGGTCCGGTACGACAATGGCCTGGGCCCCCCGTTCTCCGAGCACAATGATATCGCCCACTTTTTCCCGGACAATGCCCGCCCCCAGCAAGGCTCCCAAAAAGTCGCGGTGGCTGGCTGGATCGAATAGAAAATTTCCCGCAATTTCCAGGGCGGCCAGGGGAACTTGCTCGGCATCGAGGGGGAGTTCGCTGCGGGCGATCGCGAATCGTTGCCGCTCGGCCTGGACATATCCTCCGGTTGCGACCCCTTGTACATCCGTCAGGCGATTAAAGATGTGTTGCACCTCCATCATTTCAGGAGGCGACAAAAAATCGCTGCAAACCACCTCCCAGGTTTTGATGGCCTGTTCGGCCTGATCAATCACACGGGCAACGGCGTCACGATTTTCGACTTTCTTGAGTAACTCTTCTCGGGGCAGCATGGTGGAGCGGGGGAAATAGTGCTTAAGAGTATTGCTTGGGAGTATTGTTTGGAATTATTTCTTGGGATTAAAGGGTAATCCAGCCTGCCAGGGCAGTTTAGTCAACAGAAATTTGCAGCGGAGCCGATAGCGATCGCCGGGATTGGGAGGATGCTGTGACTGAGATAGCCGCACGGCTAAATCCAAGTAGAAGGAACGCTTCCGTTGGCGGCGCATGAATTCTTTCCAACGGGTTTTGGCGGAATCGGGAGCCGCTTTGGCGGGCTCGCCCAGTTTAATGATGACGTCTTTAACTTCGAGTTCTAGGGCGACGGGGGATGTGGATTTATCGTCGCCTTTGCGCTTCAGTTGGTCTTCAGCCACAATCACCTCTTTGAGGGTGGTTTTAGGGGCGATCGCACTAAACGGCTGTTCTTTAAACAAGTCCACCGTACTGCCCGGAACCACACGGGTAACGCGACGAGCCTTCCCGTCTTCATCCGTGAGGGCACTGTAATCCCAATCCACGTAAATGGCACAGTCGGGTGCTTTATTTTCGATGTTGATCGATAGGTTCTTCAGCTTGTCAAACTCATAGCGCTTATCAAACTTAAACGAAATTTTTAGGATATCCTGCAACCCCAACGCCTCAAGCTGCTCCTTCAGTCCCCCCTCCTTGCGATCATCGTCTTTATCGTTATTTTGCTCCAGCATTTCAATTTGGAACTCATCATTGAAGGCATCAATGATTTTGAAAATGAAGAAGGCAAGGCACAATAAATATGCGGTCAGAATAATAGGATCAGTAGCATTCATTCTGGAGAAGCGTTAGGGGCGAAAGGTGAGCAATGAGTCAGTGGGCGTAGGGCAGGGGCAGATTCAAGGGCGATCGGGTCCGGCAATTGGCGCAAACTTGACGAAGCCTGCATGGCACGCGAGAACTCAACGGTTACTTCTGCTGGACGGCGTATTCGACACAATGGTGGAGAAATTTTCAAACCATCCCTTGCGCCAGAAAAAGTAAACCAGTCCGCCTGCCGTCACCGCCATGAGGCCCAGGCAGGCGGCATAGCCCCAGTACCAGTTGAGTTCTGGCATATTCCAGGGCGACTTGTCGGTATTGAAATTCATGCCGTAGACCCCGGCAATGAAGGTCAACGGAATAAAGATAGACGAGATTACGGTTAATAGCTTCATAATTTCGTTCATCTTATTGCCGACAGAGGAAAGATAAACGTCCATCAGACTGGATGCCAGCTCTCGATAGGTTTCTACCATATCGAGGACTTGGATTGCATGGTCATAGCAATCCCGCAGATAAATTTGCACGTCGGCATGGATCAGATCACTGCCGTCCCGAATTAGGGCGTTAATGGCATCTCGTTGCGGCCAAATGGCGCGACGCAGCATTAACAATTCTCGTTTGACGTTGTGAATCCGTTCTAGGGTTTGGCGGGTGGGGTTGGCCACGACTTCGCTTTCCAATTCCTCAATTTCTTCGCCGTAGGCTTCTAATACGGGAAAAAAACCGTCAATGATCGCGTCTAGGAGGGCGTAGGTCAGGTAGTCGGGGCCGTGTTGGCGGATGGTACCTTTGCTGCTGCGAATGCGTTCCCGGATGGGGCCAAAGCAGTCATAGTGGGCTTCTTCTTGCAGGGTCAGCAGGTAGTGCTGCCCCAGGATAAAGCTGACTTGTTCACTAAAAAAGCCGCCGGTTTTCTGGGGGGTGACCATGCGGGCAATCAGCAGCAGTTGATCCTGGTATTCCTCAACTTTGGGCCGCTGGGGAACGTTGACAACATCTTCGAGGACAAGTGGATGAAGGTTGAAAACTTGGCCAATCTGTCGCAAAATCGCTTCGCTGCCCAAACCCTTGACATCGACCCAGGAAACGGAGGTGGTGTCTAGGTGGGTGGCACAGTCGGCGGGGGTAATATTTTTCTGACTGATGAGTTGATGTGGATTGTAGTCAATCAAGCTAATGATGGGGGGGGCAGAGTTGGGGGGGATTTGCAGGGTCCCGGGAATACTGCCGGGTTCGTCGTAGGCGTAGTCCATGTAGGAGTCAGCATCAGCGGGGCGATCGCTCCCATTCTGACTATTCCCATCTCTGTAGTCACTCTGGGAACTATCCGGAGGCAAACGTTCTTCTAACATAGGGGCGGCATCGGCGGATTCTTATCCCATCCAGTGTAATCACCGATGGGAGGTTTGATGCGGCCAATTCCCGTTCCACAGAAAAAGGACGCTCCTGGGAACGTCCTTCTCGATTAAGCTTGCTTGATTAAATTTGACTAAATACTAGTCAAAGGGCCTTGGCCATTAGCGTTGGCTGAGCGGCTGAGCGATTACATCATGCCCATGCCACCCATACCGCCCATGCCACCCATGCCGCCCATGCCACCCATGCCGCCCATGCCACCATCAGGGGGCATAGCACTGCCTTTCTTCTCGGGTTTTTCCACTACCAAGGCTTCGGTGGTGAGCACGAGGCCCGCAATGGAGGCCGCATCCTGTAAACCGGAGCGCACCACCTTGGCGGGGTCAATGATCCCAGCGGCGATCATGTCTTCGTAGGTGTCGGTCATGGCGTTGTAGCCCATGCTGAAGTCCATGGCCCGGACTTTTTCGACGACGACGGAGCCTTCGACACCGGCATTGTCCGCAATTTGGCGCAGGGGGGCTTCCAGCGATCGCATCACAATATCCACGCCCGTTTTCTCATCGACATCGGCCAAACTGTCGCGCAGTGCCACCAGTTTTGGAGCCAAGTGCAGCAGGGTCACCCCACCCCCCGGAACGATCCCTTCTTCCACTGCCGCTTTCGTGGCATTGAGGGCGTCATCCATGCGGAGCTTGCGATCCTTGAGTTCGGTTTCTGTAGCTGCCCCGACCTTGATTACAGCGACGCCACCCGCCAACTTGGCGATGCGTTCCGTGATTTTTTCCTTGTCGTAGTCGGAATCGGTGGCATCCAGTTCCTTCCGCAGTTGGGCCACGCGCTTGTCGATGTCAGCTTTATTTTCCTGACCCGACACGATGGTGGTGGTGTCCTTGGTAATCGTGACCTTGCGAGCCGTGCCCAGCATTTCCAGGGTGGTGGTATCAAGGCTCATGCCAATTTCTTCGGAGATCACTTGGCCCCCAGTCAGGACGGCAATGTCTTGCAGCATGGACTTGCGCCGTTCGCCAAAGCCAGGAGCTTTGACCGCAGCCACATTGAGCACGCCCCGCAGACGGTTGATCACCAAGGTGGCCAAGGCGTCGCCTTCCACATCTTCGGCCATGATCAACAGGGACTTGCCCGCGCGGGCGACTTTTTCCAGGATGGGAACCAATTCCTGGATCGAGCTAATTTTTTTGTCGGAGAGCAGGATGGCCATGTTCTCGAACTCGGCGGTGAGGCGCTCGGTATCAGTCACAAAGTAGGGGGACATGTAGCCGCGATCGATCTGCATCCCTTCCACTAGATCCATGTCCGTGGTGAGGGATTTGGATTCTTCTACGGTGATCACGCCGTCTCTGCCAACCTTTTCCATGGCACTGGCCAGCATGGCACCGACTTCCTCGTCGTTACCGGCTGAGATGGTGGCCACTTGGGCGATCGCATTGCCTTCCACCGGCTTGGCAACAGCCTTAATTTCATTCACCACCGCAATAACGGCTTTTTCGATGCCACGTCGCAGGGAAACTGGATTGCTGCCAGCGGCCACATTCTTCATGCCTTCGTGAATCATGGCTTGGGCCAAGACCGTGGCAGTGGTGGTGCCGTCACCCGCGAGGTCGTTAGTTTTGGAAGCGACTTCCCGAATTAGGGCCGCCCCAGTATTTTCTAGGGGATCGGACAACTCAATTTCTTTGGCAATGGTGATGCCATCATTCACAATCTGGGGGGCACCGTATTGCTTTTCCAGCAGTACATTCCGCCCCTTCGGCCCGAGGGTTACCTTAACGGCATCGGCTAGCGCATTCACGCCACGCTCCAAAGACCGACGCGCTTCTTCGTTGAAAACAACAATTTTTGCCATATCTATACGCTCTAGGCTCACGTTCTCCATTCAGAATTTAGCACTCTAGGGGGAGGAGTGCTAAAACCGAGCGAGTAGTGAAAACCCTACCTTGGCTCACAGCACTTGGCTCACGACACGATTGGCTCACGGCACGATTTAGTTGTCGATTTCTTGACTTCTAGCGCGGGCCTCGCTGGTGCCGCGAGAGCGCAACCCGTTATGATAAGGAAGGTTGATTAATGTTTGTTACAAAAAATCAATGATTGTATCTTCCTCTGGGCTGACCCGTCTTAAGGACTCGCTGATCGAAAAGCTGTTTTTTGGGCAGAAGCCGTCTCTCGAATTGACGGCGATTCTGATGGTCTATTTCGTTCAGGGCATTGTTGGCTTGGCGCGGTTGGCGGTCAGTTTTTTTCTGAAGGATGAGTTGGGCCTGGGGCCAGCGGAGGTTTCTGCCTTGGTCGGCGTTGCGGCGTTGCCCTGGATGATTAAGCCTGCGTTTGGCTTTATTTCCGATGGCTTGCCGCTGTTTGGCTATCGGCGGCGACCTTATCTAATCCTATCGGGGCTGCTGGGCACCTGTTCCTGGGGGTTGATGGCTACGGTGGTGCATACGCCTTGGGCGGCGGCAGCGGCGATCGCCCTGAGTTCCCTGTCCGTGGCCTTTAGCGATGTGATTGTTGATTCTGTGGTGGTGGAACGTGCCCGTAAGGAGTCCTTGGCGACGGCAGGGGCATTGCAATCCCTATCCTGGGGCGCTTCGGCCCTGGGCGGATTGACCACCGCCTACTTTAGTGGCTCTTTGCTGCAACAGTTCAATGCCCGCACGGTGTTTGGGATTACGGCCACGTTTCCGCTGATTGTGGCCTTAGTCGCATGGCTGATCAGCGAGGAGCGCAATCTGGAAAGGCCCGACTGGGGCATTGTTCGTCAGCAGTTGGGTCAGTTAAAACAGGCGGTCACCCAGCGGTCTATCCTACTGCCGACGGCCTTTTTGTTTCTCTGGCAAGCAACGCCCACGGCGGAATCGGCTTTTTTCTTCTTCACGACGAATGAGTTGGGCTTCGATCCGGAGTTTCTGGGCCGGGTGCGCTTGGTTACCAGTTTGGCCTCCTTGATGGGAATTTGGGTGTTTCAACGTTGGTTAAAGACCGTTTCGTTCCGAGCAATTTTTGGTTGGTCTACGGTGATTTCGGCCCTGCTAGGGCTGTCTACTCTGCTGCTGGTGACCCATGTGAATCGAGAGTGGGGCATTAGCGATCGCTGGTTCAGCCTGGGCGATAGTCTGGTGCTGACGGTTATGGGCCAGATTGCCTTTATGCCGGTGTTGGTGCTGGCGGCGCGGCTGTGTCCCCCCGGCGTGGAAGCAACCCTCTTTGCGGTGCTGATGTCAGTGGTGAATCTGGCTGGATTGGTGTCCTATGGCGGCGGTTCTCTGCTGATGCATTGGTTTGGGATCACAGCCACTAGCTTTACCAATCTGCCGCTGTTGATTGTGCTGACGAATATCACCACGCTATTGCCATTGCCGCTGCTGGGATGGGTGCCGCTGGATGCTAACTCGGAACAATCCGGAGCGGTGACGCCGATTCCGGCGGCGATTGATTTTGATTCCTCGGCCTCGAAACATTTGGAGCAGCCGTTTTTGCCAGATTTAGTGACGGAACTGGTTAACCAGTCTCGGCGGAACGAGGCGATGGAGAATCCGGCGGAATAATTAATTAAAAATTAACTGCGGTGGCTGTGGAACTGCTACTCAGGCGATCGCTAAGCAGCCATCTTCTGCCGCCTGAGCGGAATCGAGGCGGGGCCGTTCGTTCAGCTCGTTTAACTGGGCGAATACCTGCCGCAGCACTTGGGTTGAACCTTGGGTTGAACTTTATTACTTTTTGTCCTTTTTGAGTTTTCTGGCCATGCAACCGTTGCAACGTGATCCTTTGTCGGTTTCTTTCTCTACGCCTGTTGTATCTAGTGTGTCTTCTAGCGCACCTGATGAGCGATTGTCTGATATGCCTTACAGCCGGGAAGATTGGCAGGGGGGCTATACTTCGCTGAAGCAGGAGTATGACTATTGGATTGATGATATCGAGGGGGAAATTCCGTCCGAACTCTCTGGGACGCTGTTTCGCAATGGTCCGGGCCTGCTGGATGTGAATGGTGAGTCAATTCACCATCCCTTTGATGGCGATGGCATGGTTTGCGCGATCGCCTTTCATCAAGGCCGCGCCCATTTCCGTAACCGTTACGTGCGCACGGCGGGCTATGTGGCGGAGCAGCAAGCGGGTAAAATTTTGCACCGGGGAGTGTTTGGCACTCAAAAGGCGGGCGGCTGGTTAGCCAATGCCTTGGACTTCAAACTGAAAAATATTGCCAATACCAACATTATTTATTGGGGTGGAAAACTGTTGGCCCTGTGGGAAGCGGCAGAACCTCATCGCTTGGATCCGGTTACCTTGGAAACCTATGGTATCGACAATTTAGAGGGAGTCCTGTCGCCCGGAGCGGCTTTTGCGGCCCATCCCTGGATTGATCCGGCGTCGGTACAGGACGGGGGGGCACCCTGCCTCGTCAACTTCGCCATCAAGCCGGGGCTGTCTTCAACGATTACCCTCTACGAGTTTGCGCCTTCGGGTAAATTGCTGCGGCAGTATGCCCATTCGGTTCCTGGCTTTGCCTTTATCCATGACTTTGCGATTACGCCATACTACTGCCTCTTTTTTCAAAATCCGGTGCAGTTTAATCCGCTGCCCTTTGTGGCGGGCCTCCGGGGGGCGGCGGAATGTATTGCCTTTCAGCCGCAACAGCCGACGCAGGTGGTGATCATTCCGCGCAATGGCCGGGATCCGGTGAAAACGGTGGCGATCCAGGCCGGTTTTGTCTTCCACCATGCCAATGCGTTTGAAGAGGACGGGGCCGTGGTCATTGATTCCGTCTGCTATGCCGATTTGCCCCAGGTGGAACCAGCCGCAGATTTTCGTCAGGTGGATTTTGCCGCCCTAGCACCGGGGCAGTTGTGGCGGACGCGCCTTGATTTAACGGGTAATTCTGGGGGGGCGCAGGCGCTAGACGCTGGGGCTGTGGAACGATCGCTGTGGGGCGATCGCTGCTGTGAATTTCCCTCGGTGCATCCGGATCGGGTGGGTCGTGCCTATCGCTATGCCTATTTGGCAGCGGCCCATGATCCACAGGGCAATGCCCCCCACCAGGCGATTTTGAAGGTGGATTGGGCAACGGGCGTGGAACAACTTTGGTCGGCAGCCCCCGAGCGGGGGTATGTTGGGGAACCGATCTTTGTGCCGCGTCAGGTGGATGGCAGCGGGGCGGAAGATGACGGTTGGGTGCTGGTGCTGGTCTATGATGCAGCCCATCGCCGTTCGGATGTGGTGATTTTGGATGGACAGGATTTGCAGCGGGGGCCGCTGGCTCGGCTGCATCTGCGGCATCCGGTGCCCTATGGGTTGCACGGCAGCTTTATGAGGCAGTCACCCTAGCTCGCAGGGCATCCCTAGCGACCCCTGAGATCGGCCATGGCATTCATGGCCACTCCGGCGATCGCCTGATCCGTTGCTTTGGGCAAATGGTAGTATTTCCCGCCCGCTTGGGTGGCCAGTTCTTTGGCGAAGCCCGTGGAAATGTACTTATTTTCCGTGTCAATCACCAAAAGCTGCATATTGATGGCCCGAATTTTGCTGGCAATCTCCAGGAGTTCCGCCTTAATATCTGGCTTTTCACCGTCGGGGATTGGTTCACCCAGCGATCGCGCTAGGGGAATATTGCCCCGACCATCGGTAATTGCCACAATCACCACTTGGCCAATGTCGCCGGACTGTTTGGCATTCAGGCCCACCCGCACCGCTTGGGTCAGGCCGTGGGCCAAGGGCGAGCCACCTCCACAGGGCAGGCGATCCAGGCGACGTTTGGCTGCTTCAATGGAGCGGGTTGGGGGTAAAAGCACCTCGGCCTGTTCGCCCCGAAAGGGAATCAGCGAGACTTGATCGCGATTTTGGTATGCCTCGGTTAGCAAGCGCAGCACGGCTCCCTTGGCGGATTGCATGCGGTTTAGGGCCATCGATCCGGAGGCATCGACCACAAAAACAACTAAGGCTCCCGCTTTGCGGGCCAGCCGCTTCGCCCGGACA
Source organism: uncultured cyanobacterium (assembly GCA_963766075.1). Classification (GTDB taxonomy): domain Bacteria; phylum Cyanobacteriota; class Cyanobacteriia; order Leptolyngbyales; family Leptolyngbyaceae; genus CAVYAN01. The sequence continues at coordinate 83,266 of CAVYAN010000049.1, forward strand.
TCGGCCTGTTCCACAAACACCCGCTTGCGGTTGGCGGGCAAAGCTGAGATCGCCCGTGCTTCGGCATCCCGCTGGCGGCGGGCCTTTTGGTAGGGGGCGGCAGCACGCAGCGTGGCATCCACCGCAATCCGGCGAACTTTGCCCTTGGGCAGCATGGGTTTGATGTAGCGCCCGCGATCGTCGGAAAAAATGGTAGTGCGACTACCGGACTTGCCCTGACGACTGGCCATTTGGGCAAAGTAAAGGACCGAGGGATCCAGCAGCACGCCTTCGGGGTCAAATACGAATTCTTCTGGAATGCTGGGGGGTTCCTGTTCTTGCTTTTCCTCTTGATCCTCTTTTTCTTCCTGCTCCTCTTGCTCCTGATCGGATTGGTCCTCTGGAGGTGGCGGCGGTGGCTGCTGTTCCTCTGGTGGTGTTTGGACAATGGTGCAGCGCGGCACGATCACCAGTTCAACGGCTTTCCGCAAATCTTCGGCGCTGACTTCGGCCCGTCCATCCAGGGCGGCGTGGGCCTTGGCGACGCGCACGGCAAACAGCTCTGCCCGATGGCCCTGCACGCCGCCCCGGATCGCTTCGGTCACCAGATAGGTGATCTGCTCTGTCGTGATGCGGACTTCCTTGAGCCATTCCCGGGCCAGCAAAATTTGGGTCTTAAGGCCGTCAATGTCTTCGTCGTACTGAGCCAGAAATTCCTGGGGGGAGTCGGCATAGCGGCTGGCTTGATCCACGACTTCGACCCGCTGATCAATTTCCAGCACCATATCGGCGGAGAGGGCGATCGCAAACCGATCCATCAAATGTTCTCGCAGTTCTCCCTCCTCGGGGTTATAGGTCGCAATCAACAGCGGTTGGCAGGGATGCTGAAAGCTCAGCCCTTCGCGCTCAATCTGGTTGCGGCCCTCTGCCAAAATCGTCAGCAAGGCATTAGAAATCTGGTCATCCAGCAAATTAATTTCATCGATGTACAGCACGCCGCGATGGCACTCTGCCAGTAGCCCTGGCAGAAACACCGTTTCTCCTGCCTTGATGGACTGACTGACATCCACAGAGCCCAGTAGCCGATCCTCCGTGACTCCCAGGGGAATCTGCACATAGGGCGCGGGAATGATTTCTGTGGGAATCTCAGCATTGCTCGGGGTCAGGCCCCATCCCTCATGGCGCATTCGTTCCAGGGTTTGGTCATCCCAATTTCCAGGCTGGGTCGGATCGCAGTGGCACCATGAATCTTTTACGGCTTCAATCGGGGGGAGCAGGGCGTGGAGGGCTCGGGCCATGACCGATTTGGCGGTACCGCGCCGCCCAGAAATCACGACGCCGCCCAGCCGGGGGTCAATGGCCGACAGCAGCAGTGCCAGCTTAATGGCATCTTGCCCGACCACAGCAGCCAGGGGAAACACAATGGGGGCAGTCGGCATCAGAACGGACATGGGTGCGCCAAGTGAAAATTAAACAGATTCCTTCAGCATACCAAACCGTGAGATCTCAAACCGTCGCGATCCTTCCTCTAAAGCACAGGCTGGGGCCGTAGAGGGATGGATGCTCCAAAGCCATGACGGATGGGCGTACTTTCGCCCTCGTTAAATTTAGCGGATGATGTTGGCAGTGGAGGCATCCGCCATGACTAACGAAATTCAGAGTAGCGAGACCCAGCGAGACGTAATTACGATTAAGGGTCTGGGGGCGATTCTAAACGCCCACGGGGTCGCCTTCCGGGTCTGGGCTCCCCATGCAGCGCGCGCATCCGTCATCGGATCGTTCAACAACTGGGACGGCTCCCAGCATCCCCTGCAAGCTGAGGAGAATGGCTACTGGTATGCCAACGTGGCCACAGCTCGGGTGGGCGATCAGTATCGGTTTCTTTTCTCCACACCTAAGGGCGAGGTTACGCGCATCGACCCCTATGCCCGCGAGGTGACCCACTCAATGGGCAATGCGATCGTTCACGATCCGCGCTTCGACTGGCAGGGGGACGCCTTTCAGCTCGCGCCGTGGAACGAGTTGGTCATCTACGAATTGCATGTCGGTACGTTTAACGACCAGGAGGACAGCAATCATCCGGGTCAGTTTGCTTCAGTGTCAGCCCGTCTGGGCCATTTGAAAAAGCTTGGCGTCAATGCAATCCAGATCATGCCGGTGGGCGAGTTTGCTGGGGAACGCTCATGGGGGTACAACCCCGCCCAGATCTTCTCCGTGGAGACTGCTTATGGTGGCCCGCTGGCGTTCAAGCAGTTCGTCAAGCGTGCCCACCAAGAGGGGATCGCAGTGATCCTGGACGTTGTGTACAACCACCTCGGCCCCAGTGATCTCGATCTGTGGCAGTTTGACGGCTGGTGCGAGCATAATCGCGGTGGCATTTACTTCTACAACGACGACCGGGCCAACACCCCTTGGGGAGAAACCCGGCCCGACTATGGCCGAGGCGAGGTTCGTCAATATCTTTTGGATAATGTCTTCATGTGGCTGGAGGAATACCATGTTGATGGCTTTCGCTTTGACTGTACTGAATTCATTCACACGGTAAACGGTTCTCGCGATCGGGAACTGCCGGATGGCTGGAGCTTGCTCCAGTGGATCAATCGCCAGATTGCGCAGAGGTTTACGGGCCGGATCACGATCGCCGAGGATCTCCAAAACAATCCATGGCTCACCAAGAATGTTGGTGCGGGCGGCGCGGGCTTCGGTGCGCAGTGGGATGCCATGTTTGTTCATCCCATTCGACAGGCGGTGATCACGACCCAGGACCAGCAGCGATCGCTGATCGCCATCCGCGATGCCATCTGCTACCGCTACAACGACGATGCCTTCGAGCGGGTCATCTACAGCGAATCACATGACGAAGTAGCAAACGGCAGGGCGCGCGTGCCCCAAGAGATTAGCCCCAACGATCCCCAAGACTGGTATGCCCAGAAACGTTCAACCCTAGCCGCTGCCATGGTCTTCACGGCTCCGGGCATTCCTATGCTGTTCCAAGGGCAGGAATTCCTCGAAGGCGGCTGGTTTCGCGACACGGTCCCTGTCGATTGGGATCAGTGCGAGGCGTTTCATGGGATCGTGCGGCTGTACCGTGATCTCATCCAGTTACGGCGAAATCGGGATGGATGCACGCGCGGCCTTTGCGGACAGTACACCCAGGTCTATCATCTGCACGACGAGCGCAAGGTCATTGCTTTTCACCGCTGGGATCGGGGCGGGGCAGCGGACGATGTTGTGATTGTCGCCAACTTCTTCCATGAGGCGCAGGATGGCTATATCATCGGCTTCCCCGCTTCCGGACTCTGGAAACTGCGTTTCAATAGCGATTGGCAGGGCTATAGTGACGATTTCCAAAACCATCCCAGCACGGACGTGCTGGCCGAGTCGGGTGCCTACGACGGGCTGCCGTGGCATGGGAAAATTGCCATTGGCCCCTACAGCGTGCTGATTTTTTCGCAAGCGATTGATCCGCCCGCTGAGGCGGGAAGTGTTACAGAGGGGTGATCGGGGGTGCTGGATGATCGATCCGGTTCCCAAGGGGTGTCTAGATTTGGATACACTGGGGACTGTAAATCTCTGCGAGTATTTTCATGGCGACTCCTGCACCCGATCCCATCTCCCTAGTCAATCCGACCACTCCGGCGGCTGGTGTGGCCCGCATCCGAAATTTTGTGATTGTGCTGGTTGCTGTGGTGTTGAGTGTGGCAATTTTTCTGGGATTGAATACCCAAAGTAGTGCGGCTTCCTTGGGGGCCTTGGCTAAGGAGTCGGTGCCGTTGGAAGTGGCGATGCAAAATGGCAAGCCCACCTTGGTGGAGTTTTATGCCAATTGGTGTACGAGCTGTCAGGCCATGGCAGAGGATATGGGTAGCTTGAAGCAGGAGTATGGCAATCGCGTCAATTTCGTCATGCTGAATGTAGACAACACCAAATGGCTACCGGAAATTCTGGCATATCGAGTGGATGGGATTCCCCATTTTGTGTTTATGGGCACTGAGGGGACTGCCCAAGCCGAGGCGATCGGGGAACAGCCTAAAGCAGTCATGGCAGCTAACCTGGTGGCCCTATCGACAGGTGCGCCCTTGCCCTATGCGCAATCTACCGGGCAAACGTCAGAGTTTTCGGCCCCGGTGTCTACGACAGGGGCGACCGATCCGCGCAGTCATGGCAGCCAGGTGGTGCCAAACTAAAGGTGCCAAACTAGATATCTGAAAAAATAAAGACAACCACCCGGGGCAACGATCGCGGACCCAGCCAAAGCAATTACCCAAACGGGGGAACTGCCCGGTTTCTTCCTCACAAGTTCTTCAACTTGTTTGCGTATTGTAGAAGTCAGCTAAGAATCATGGGGCCAGTCAGGTGCCGGTCAGCTAACAACCGTCAGCCAGCTAACAGCCGTTGGTTAGCTAACAGTCACTTGATTCATAACACTTGATTCATGACATAGATTTCGTCAATGCGGGAGAAAGCAGAATGTTTCACAAAATCTTAGTTGGCCTAGATCGTTCCGATCAAGGGGAGCAAATCTTTGCCGAAGCATTGGCCTTGGCAAAAGCGACGGGCGCATCACTGATGCTGCTCCATGTCCTATCCCAGGGTGAGTCCGAATGCCCACAAATGCCTTCGCTCTCTACTTTGGAATACTATCCGGGACTCCAGGGCAGCATGATGGACACCTATAAGGAGGAATGGCATCGCTATGAGGCTGCGGGTGCAGAGTGGCTGCGATCGCACATGACCCGCGCCACAGATGCAGGGGTACTCACAGAAATGACCCAAACGGCGGACAGTCCCGGACGGGCAATCTGCGCGCTAGCCCGCAGTTGGGACGCTGATTTGATCCTCGTGGGTCGGCGAGGATTGGTGGGCCTCCAGGAATTCTTCGTCGGTAGCACCAGTAACTATGTTATGCACCACGCCCCCTGCTCTGTGCTGGTAACCCATCTGAGCCAGACAGTCCCCTCGGAAAGTGCTCCGAAGGCAGTGGTAGAGCAACCGATTGAATTAGCTTCCTAGGGCATAGATAAGTCGGAGTATAGAAGCGGACAGCCTGAGAAGCCTCAATTTAATCGCCTTTCAATTTAATCGCCTTAATAACCCGCTGCCGCTAGATCCAACTGGTGGGTGTAGCGACTGCGCTCTACCGCAGTCCACCAGGTGCCATCGGGATACAGGTGGAGCAGCCGAAAGCCTGGGCGAGCCTGATCTAGGGAAAAGGTGGGGCTGTGGGGTTCAAACTGGATGGAGGTGGAGGGTGTGCCAAGATACTGAACCTGTCGTCTGATACGGCTATAGTCCTGATGGATATGGCCAAAGACGACTAATTTCACTTGGGGATAGCGATCGAGGACGGCAAATAAAGCATCCGGGTTTTGCAGACTGCTGCTATCTAGCCAGGTAGAATCCACGGCCAGAGGCGGATGGTGGCAGGCGATTAGGGTGGGGTTGGGTGAGTCTGCGGTATGAATTCGCTGTAATTCGGCCTCTAGGTAGCTGAGTTCCGTGGGGGCTAGATACCCGTGCACTCGTCCGGGAATCTGGGAATTGAGGAGCACGAAGTTCCAACCGCCCCCCTGAAATGATTTCTGGGGCCGAACGATCGCACTGCCTTGCAGCACCTGCTCCATGACCGGGACGCAGTCATGATTTCCGGGTAGCCAGTAAGTGGGAATGCCCAGGGGGATAATCATGTCCTGCAACAGCCGGTAGGAAGCAGCTTGGCCATCCTGGGATAAATCCCCGGTGAGCAACAGCATATCGGGTTTCTGCTCTAAAGCTCTAACCTGTTGCAGTACCGCTTGAAACGACTCTAGGGTGGGCATGCCTAGCAACTCTTGCTGGGTATCGGCAAAGAGATGCATGTCGGTAATTTGGGCGACAATGAGGGGGGAGCGCACAGTCATGGCACAGTGATGAGGATGGCAATGGGAAAAACCGTGTAGAAGCCCTAGATTAAGTTCTGCAATTTTTCCAGCAATTTTGTCTAGAATAATTCACTCACCCGATCGAGTTTGCGATCTGGTGCAGGTCTAAATGTGATCCTGATCACAGATTTTTTGTAATTCTGATCACAATTCATCTTTTAAGATCCACTATCGCTCCCTGTAATTCCGTATTTTTACATAAAAAATGCGTGCCGCAAAGTGAGCACGCATTGATCGATCGAGTCTGAGGGATTTCCGATCGCCAACTATCCTGATCGCCCTATATCCTCGATCTCCTTATTTAGAGGGCAATCGTTAGGGATCATTCGAGGGCAATATTTAGAGGGCAATTTAGACCGCGACTTCCTCCTTCATCCATTCCGTGTGGAACACACCAGCTTTATCGATGCGTTCGTAGGTGTGGGCACCAAAGTAGTCGCGCTGTGCCTGGGTCAGATTTTGGGGCAGGCGATCGCGGCGATAGCTATCAAAGTAATCCAGTGACGCACTAAACGCAGGCACCGCAATCCCCAACTTTGCTGCCGTCGCCACTACTTCGCGCCATGCTCCCTGCTTGTCCAGAATTGTTTGTTTGAATTCGGGAGCCAGGAGCAGATTCGGCAATGCCGGATTCTCATCAAACGCATGCTTAATCTTGTTCAAAAATCCGGCGCGGATGATGCAACCGCCTTTCCAAATGCGGGCACATTCGCCCAGATCGAGTTCAAAGCCATAGGTTTGCGATGCCTTGCTCAGTAGCGCCATGCCTTGGGCATAGGAACACATCTTGGAGCAATAAAGGGCGTCCCGCACTTGATTGATAAATGTTTGGATATCCCCGTCGAATTTGCCCACTGGCCCTGTTAACACTTGGGCGGCTTCCATCCGCTCCGATTTGTAGGAAGACATGATGCGGGCCGTCACTGCCGCGATAATTGTGGGGATAGCAACACCCACCTCCAAGGCATCAGTCACGGTCCAACGCCCGGTGCCTTTTTGGCCAGCGGCATCAATAATCAAATCGACCAAAGGCAGTCCGGTTTCAGCATCCACTTTTTTGAATATATCAGCGGTAATTTCAATCAGGTAGGAGTTGAGTTCTGGCGTGGTATTCCATTCCGCAAATACCTCGTGGAGCTGCGCCGCGCTGAGTCCTGCCACACTCTTCAAAAGGTCGTAGGCTTCTGCAATTAATTGCATGTCGCCGTATTCAATGCCGTTATGGACCATTTTGACGTAGTGGCCTGCACCGCCGGGACCGATATAGGCTACACAGGGACCGTCGTCCACCTGGGCGGCAATTTTGGTCAGGATCGGGGCCAAGTAGTCATAGGCAGCTTTGGTACCACCGGGCATCAAGCTGGGACCGTTGAGGGCACCTTCTTCACCGCCGCTGACGCCCATGCCGATAAACGTAAATTTTTCGGCTTCGAGGGCGCGGGCCCGCCGTTCCGTATCGGTAAATAGGGAGTTGCCGCCGTCGATCAGGATATCACCTTCATCAAGCAGGGGCTTGAGTTGTTCGATGGTGGCATCGACGGGAGCACCCGCTTTCACCATGATCAGGATTTTGCGGGGCCGTTCCAGGGAGGCCACAAATTCTTCGAGACTATAGGCGGCTTTCACCTGTTTGCCCACGGCCCGGTTTGCCATAAAGGCATCGGTTTTTTCACGACTGCGGTTGTAGACGGCGATGGGGAAGCCATTGCGCTCAACGTTGAGCGCAAGGTTTTCGCCCATAACTGCCAGACCGATTACACCAAAGCTTTGTGCCATAACATTTCTCTGCTAATTCTGCAATGAAGGGGCTGGTCCGTACTGTACCCTAGGGTAGCTTGATCCCTTGGGGGTGTCTTGGAAGAGAAGGTTAAGGAAGCGGAAGTTGATTGGGTCGCGATGGGGTGGGGTGGCAGCCGGAGGCAAGCCATTTGGAAAATTATGATTACAAATTAGACGGGTTAAAAACTCAAAACTTCATGACAAGAGTAGAGTTATTGAGAGGGTCTGACTCAGTCAGACGGTCATAAGGCACGTTGGGAGCGGCGGTATGCTGGCATACGTTTTGGCTTTGATAGTGGGGTTGGGGAGCTTGGCGCTTTACATGGCGGCGTTCTTTTTCCCGGAGGTGCATCGGAAGCAGGATTTCATTTTGAGTGGCATCGGTCTGTTTTATGCTCTGGTGCTGTGGGTCTGTGCGGGACGGATTACGGGGGGGGTGCTCTTGGGGCAGATGGCGGGTGTGGGGTTAGTGGGCTGGCTGGGGTGGGAAACCCTAAATTTGCGGCGAGGGATTACGCCTGGGGATCAGCAAACGGCTTTGCCCACGCCTGAAGCGTTGCAGTCTGCATTGACTAATTTGACCAAGCCGGAGGTGTTGTCTGGTTTGCCGGGTCAGATTGGTAGTGGCCTGAATCAGTTTGTGGAACGGGTACGAGCGGCGATCGCGGCGGGTTCTAAGGCGAAACAAGCGGCGGCGGCAGCGGTGGATGCCTATGTGCCCCTGAAGCGGGAGGATTTTGCCCGTGCAGTTCAGGAGGGGGTGCAGTCGGTGAGTGCGGCGGTGGATACGGCGATGGATACGGCGGTGGATACGACACGGGAGCAGGCTGCTGCTGTGGTCCAGGATGTTGAAGAGGCCGTGTCGGCAACGGTGGAAAGCGCGACGGCGATCAAAAGTTCGGCAGCGTCAAGCTTTGTAGAAGAGGTAGGGCGGGTAGTAGAGGTGCCGAAGGCAGCACCGCCTGCACCGCCTGGGTCGGGAGCGCCGTCGACGGCTTCGGACTTGATCGGGAAGGTAACGGGGATGCTGGGGGCGATCGCGGCGGCTATTCCGGCGCTCCTCCAAGGGCTGACAAAAAAGAAGGAAAGCCAGCCCATCTATGTGCGGAAGCAGTTTCGCCGGGATGCTGCTGGGGTTGACTCTGATACGGTCACGGCAGAGTCCTCAGGGCCTGGGGTGGCGGGGGCGATCGCTGATGTGGAATCGACGTTGGAATCGGCAGTAGAAACCGTGCTTGAGGCTGCCGATGTCTCTGCCGCTGTGGGAGTGGAGTCTCCCGTGATGGATCTCGACGACGGTAACAGCGTGATCGCCCCAGACCCTATCGCCCCAGATAATGAGGAGACAGAGAATACGGAGGCCGCTACCATTAATGCCTTTGCCGATGCCCATGAAGCGGCTACAGTGCCGGACGAAGTTGGGGTAGCAGCTCTGAAGGCAGATGCAGATGATGCGGATGAGTTTGATCCGGATTGGCAGGATGCCGAGGGGGTGGAGCCCGACGTCTCGGATCTGCCCATTGACCCGCCCTTTATCGAAGAGTAAGGCTCAGAGCATGTCTAGGCTCGCTCAAGAATCGGTTGAGAAATAGGACGGATGCTCGATAGTCATGATGAATCAGGCTGGTGCAGATGAAGTGGCGCTTGTGATCAGGATTGCGCAGCAGGATCAAACGGCATTGTCCCTGCTTTATGAACGCTATGCCCGCGTGCTCTATGCTGTGGCCTATAAAAGCTTGAATTCTGCGGAAGAAAGCGAAGAGGTCGTGCTAGATGTGTTTGCGCAGGTGTGGCGCATTGCTGTGCGATATGATGCGACAAAGGCGCGGGTGGATACCTGGCTGTTTATGATCACCCGCAGCCGCGTGCTGGATCGCCTGCGAAAAATGCAGCGATCCCCGAAGGTAACTTCGGTATCAGCACCGGAGACAGAGATCCAATTGGTGGCACCGGGCGTAGATCCGATGGAAGCAGCAGTGGTGTTAGATCGGCGATCGCAGGTGATGGCCGCTCTGGCACAAATTCCGGTGGAGCAGCGTCAGGTGATTGAGCTGGCTTATTATCAGGGGTTGTCCCATTCTGAGATTGCTGCCCAAACTGGTTTGGCCATCGGTACGGTGAAAACGCGGGTACGGTTGGGGCTGAGTAAATTAAAGACGACCCTGGGGGAACTGGCCTGAGTTTTGCGGGCTGGGGAGCAGGGTTTAAAGAGCGGGCTAGGATGGGCAATGGTCCAGCATAGCCGGGACAATGGCCGGGATAGGCAGGGTCTGGGATGGGGCAGAATAGTGGGATGGGGCAGGATAGAGCAATGCTTGGAGAGAGAACTGTGGACGATCGCTGTTTTGCAGATTTAGCGCCTTTTTATGTGCTAGATGGGCTAAGCGCAGAGGAGCGGCAATGGGTCGAAGCCCAAGTCGCGGAGATTCCCGAGTTGGCCGAGGAGTTGGCTGAGCTAGAATCCACGATCGCCGCCTTGTCCTATGCAGCGCCACCCGTGCCCATGGCGACAGACTTGCAGTCGCGCCTGTTTGAGCGGATTGGGGTGGATAGGTTCCCCGTGATCGCCGCACCGGAAATTCAAGGTCCAGAGTCTATCGCCGCAGCGGGGCTGATGGCGGTGCGATCGCCGGATTTACAGTGGCGACCTTACCGGGTGCCGAAAGTCACGATGGCACTGCTCCATATCGATCAGAAAACTCGGTATGTGTCTGCGCTGTTCCGGGCCGAGGCAGGGATGCGCTACCCGGCCCATCGCCATGGGGATGTGGAAGAGATTTACATGCTGTCGGGGGATTTATGGTTTGGCGATGAACATTTTGGTCCAGGGGACTATATTCGGACCGAAAAAGGCTCCAAACATCTGGCGGCGCACTCCAATCAGGGCTGTATGTTTTTCGTGCGGACGTCACTGGACAATGAATATGACGACCTCGAAACCGCGCTGCCTGTTGAGGGCTAGTGCACTCCTGACAGAGACCACGGCACCCCTGGCAGTTTAATTTTTAAGTAATTTCAATTGGCTACTCCTTCATGCTGCAGTGCTTGCCAGCACTCTTGGGCGATGGCCCAATCTTCCTGGGTGTGGACAACCAGCACGCGCACTGTGGACTCTGGGGTCGAAATCTCCTGATCCACGGGATGATTTTGATTCAGGGTGGGATTTATATTTAATCCTAAAAAGGAAAAGGCTTCGCAGGCCGAGGCGCGAATTAAGGGGCTATTTTCTCCGACACCAGCGGTAAAGACCAGGACATCCATGCCGCCGAGGCTGGCCAGCATGGCACCAATCTGCGATCGCAGCCGATGCACGTACATATCCAGCGCCAACTGCGCCCGTGAATTGCCCGAGGCGATCGCGGCCAATACCTCGCGCAGATCCCCGGATACATCCGAAATCCCTTTTAACCCCGATCCTTTATTTAACGCCTGATCCAAGTCATCGACGCTACCGTTTACTTCCCGCAGTAAATAAATCAAAATTCCGGGATCAACCGAACCCGAGCGGGTGCCCATCATCAGGCCATCAAGGGGCGTAAAGCCCATGGTGGTGTCGATGCTATGTCCCTTGACGCACAGCAGACAGGGAACAGCCATTGCCCAAATGACAAATGACCATCCGTAGGTCCATCAGATCGCGTTCTAGGATTTGTGCGGTTCGCTGCGCGCAGTAATGATGGCTGATGCCGTGGAAGCCGTAGCGCCGGATCCCCTGGTCTACCCAGGCATAGGGGCCGGGGTAAATCGCCGCCGCATCCGGGAGATGGCTGTGGAAGGCGGTGTCGAAGACGGCAATCTGGGGGATGTCCGGCCCCAGCAGGGCCTCGATGACGGTGATCCCCTCCAAGTTGGCCGGATTATGGGCGGGGGCCAGATGGGCCAGACGGGCGATCGCGGCTTTTACTTCGGGGGTCACTCGGGTTCGGGTTTGATACTCCCGCCCACCATGCACGACGCGATGGCCGACGACATCAATGGCAGTCAGGGAGCCATCGGCCTGGGTCAGCAAGGACTTCAAAAGATTGTGGACATCTGTGGCATGGGATTCCGAGGGCAGCGATTCTTCGCGGACTTGGCCTTCTCGGGTTTTAACGATGATGTTCGCCTGGTGCGGTTGCCGCCAATCAATTTGGGCCGACCATAGGGGCGAGGGCGGCAGGGGGAGCCACTCCTGGTTATCCGACTGCTGCTGACCTTTCTCGAAGGTGCTCCCTTCGGCTGCGATCGCTTCGGCTGCGATCTCATAGAGTGCACTTTTTTGGCTACTTGATCCCGCATTCAGAACTAGAATTTTCATCGCGATCGGCTCCAATATTCTCCACTTGTCATCTTTTTGGCACCACCACGATCGCAGCAAAACCCACAAAGTTCAGCGCGCTTTGAGTGGGCGAGGCATCCCTACGGAAGCAGCATCCATCCTCTGTGATGCCCACTTTCCCGTTCCAATCCGTATCATCAAATACCCATGCCAAACCAAATATCCATAACAAAGCCCAAGCCATAATAATACCCAAGCCATATCTAATCCATCGATTAATCTAATCCCAAATCGATTGAAATTAATGTTTATATTGTCTTAACCACAAATGTTTGGGACTTTACTTGATTTTATCTAGTATTTAAAGTAACTATAGGGCTGTAGTTCAAAGCATTGCAACACTGGATAATTTTTAGGGTTTCGTTATCGTAGCTTTATCGCCTAGGAATAACGAATTTATCATCTAGGAATAACGCCATTATCCATGAAAAGTGACGTTTGATGGACTTAATTTTTTCAGCTCGTGCTTTGATTAAATCGTCCCCGTTCAAGTCTTTCTCATATTCGGTTTTTAAAACTTATCAGTGCATTGCCTTGATTTATTTTGGCTTCCAATTTAGTAGATGTATTTATTCATTCAAGTACCCCCACAGGAAGGCTAAACCCTATGATAGCGATTCCGAATCGGCCTGTAACGAGCACAACTGCCTATGGGCAGGCGCGCTCTACAATTTCTGGTTCTCCTCTGAGCGCTACAGAACTGCACGCCATGCACGGATTCTGGCGGGCGGCGAACTATCTTGCCGTGGGTATGATTTATCTGCGGGAAAACCCTCTTTTGCAAGAGTCGCTGCAGCCAGAGCATATCAAGCAGCGCTTGCTAGGCCACTGGGGATCTAGCCCTGGCATTAGCTTTCTCTACACTCATCTGAATCGGGTGATTAAAAAGTTTGATCAGGCCATGCTGTTTATGGTGGGGGCAGGCCATGGTGCGCCCGGATTTCTCGGTCCGTGCTATCTAGAAGGGACCTATTCCCAATATTTTTCCAACTGTTCGGAAGATACAGCGGGCATGCTAGCATTTTTCCGGCATTTTTCCTTTCCGGGTGGGGTGGGTAGCCACTGCACCCCGGAGACACCAGGATCAATCCACGAGGGGGGCGAATTGGGCTACAGCCTTTCCCACGCCTATGGTGCTGCCTTCGATAATCCTGATTTGATTGTGGTGGCAATGCCGGGGGATGGCGAGGCGGAAACGGGGCCATTGGCCACCTCTTGGCATGCGAATAAATTTATCAATCCGATTCGCGATGGGGCGGTGCTGCCAGTGCTGCATCTGAACGGGTACAAGATTAATAACCCGACCGTATTGTCGCGGATTAGCCACGAGGAATTGGAGGCGCTGTTTCGGGGTTATGGCTATACGCCCTACTTTGTCGAAGGCTCGGATCCAGAGAGTATGCACCAAGCCATGGCGGCAACGCTGGAGCACTGTGTGGCGGAAATTCGCCGGATTCAGCAGGAAGCTCGCCTGAGTGGGGTGGCGGTGCGTCCGCGTTGGCCAATGATTGTGCTGCGATCGCCCAAGGGTTGGACTGGCCCCACGGAAGTCGATGGTCACAAAGTTGAGGGATTTTGGCGATCGCACCAAGTGCCCATGGGCGGAATGCAGACCAATCCGGATCATTTGCGGTTGCTGGAAACCTGGATGCGCAGCTATCAGCCCGAGGCGCTGTTTGATGAGCAGGGACGACTGCTGCCGGAATTTAAGGCCACCGTGCCGACGGGGACGCGCTGCCTTGGAGCTACCCCCTACGCCAACGGCGGACTCTTACGGCGGGATCTGAAGCTGCCTGATTTTCGGACCTATGGTGTGCCCGTGGAGCATCCCGGCACCACTGCGGTTGAAAATACCAAACCGCTGGGCCGATTTCTGCGGGATGTGATGCGGGACAATATGACCAATTTCCGGGTTTTTGGCCCGGATGAAAATACCTCCAACAAGCTCGATGCCATCTATGAAGTCAGCAAGAAGTTTTGGATTGCCGACTTTTTGCCGGAGGATGCCGATGGGGGAGAATTATCCACCGATGGCCGCGTGCTGGAATACCTAAGCGAACATACGCTGGAAGGCTGGCTGGAAGGCTATCTGATGACCGGACGCCATGGGTTCTTTTCCACCTACGAGTCCTTTGCCCATGTGATTGATTCGATGGTGAGTCAACATGCAAAATGGTTGGAAATTTGTAAAGAAATTAGCTGGCGTAAGAGTATCTCATCGTTGAATTTGCTGATTACTTCGACAGTATGGCGGCAGGACCATAATGGATTTACTCACCAAGATCCTGGTTTTTTAGATGTACTGCTCAATAAAAGTCCGGAGGTGGTGCGAATTTATCTGCCGCCGGATGTCAATTCATTACTGTCGGTTGCCGATCACTGCTTACGCAGTCAGGACTATGTCAATATCATTGTCTGTGATAAGCAATCCCATTTGCAGTATCACGATATGGATGCAGCGGTGCGCAACTGTACTAAAGGCATTGATATTTGGGAATGGGCCAGTACCGATGCCGGTGAAGAACCGGATGTGGTTTTGGCGACAGCGGGGGATGTGCCGACGCAGGAAGCGTTGGCGGCCTCGGTGCTGCTGCGGGAAAGTTTCCCCGACTTGAAAATCCGGTTTATCAACGTGATTGATTTATTCAAGTTGCAGCCCCAAGAGGAGCATCCCCATGGCCTCAGCGATCGCGATTTTGATAGCCTCTTTACGATCGATAAACCGGTGATTTTTAACTTCCACGGCTATCCCTGGCTGATTCACCGGCTCACCTATCGTCGCACCAACCATGGCAATATCCATGTGCGGGGCTACAAGGAAAAAGGCAACATCAACACGCCCCTGGAGTTGGCGATTTGCAACCAGATTGATCGGTTTAGTTTAGCGATCGATGTGATCGATCGCATTCCCAAACTGCGGGTGGCCGGTGCCCATGCCAAGGAGGCGCTCAAGGACGAACAAATTTCCTGCCGTAACTATGCCTTTGAACATGGCATTGACAAGCCGGAAATCGTCCAGTGGCAGTGGCCGTACTCGTTAGGCTGATCGAATTAGAGCTGATCGAATTGGAAAGGATCGCTCTGCCCACGTCGGGTGGAGCGATCGCCCTTTATGTATTCTCTATGCCGCATTGGCCGATTTGGGTGAAGAGTTGCCGAGGGCATCGATCTTCTGTGGCCGACACCTGCTAAAGTTGTCGCCATAACCCAAACGAAACGTGCTATGACGATTCAAACTGTTGCCACCCACCCTTTTTCGGACCAGAAGCCTGGAACTTCTGGACTGCGGAAACTCGTTACGGTTTTTCAGCAGCCCCACTACCTTGAAAACTTCGTACAAGCAATTTTTGACAGCATTGGTGCCGTCCAAGGTGAAACGTTGGTGCTGGGCGGCGATGGTCGGTTCTATAACCGGCAGGCCATCCAAATTATTCTCAAAATGGCAGCGGCAAACGGTGTCGGACGAATCAAGGTCGGGCAGGGCGGCATTCTATCCACCCCCGCCACCTCCTGTGTGATTCGCAAGTACGCAGCCTTTGGCGGGATCGTCCTGTCGGCTAGTCATAATCCGGGCGGGCCGGACGGTGATTTTGGCATTAAGTACAATATTGGCAATGGTGGTCCTGCTCCGGAGAAAGTAACGGATGCAATTTTTGCCCGTAGCAAGAGTATTACCGAGTACAAAATCTTGGCAGCGGACGATATTGATTTGGATCGTTTGGGTGAGTCCAAGCTGGGCAACATGGTTGTCCAGGTGATTGACTCGGTAATTGACTATGCGAGTCTCATGGAGTCACTGTTTGATTTTGATCGTATCCGCCAATTGCTCACAGGCGGTCGCTTTCGCATGGTGATGGACTCTATGCATGCGGTAACAGGTGCCTATGCTCGCGCCATTTTTGAGCAACGTCTGGGTGCTCCTGTCGGCACGGTGATTAACGGTGTGCCTCTGGAGGATTTTGGCAAGGGGCATCCCGATCCCAATTTGGTTTATGCCCACGAATTGGTGGAAATTTTGTTTGGCGAGAATGCGCCGGATTTTGGAGCTGCGTCCGATGGGGATGGCGATCGCAACATGATTTTGGGCAACCATTTCTTTGTCACCCCCAGCGACAGTCTAGCGGTTTTAGCGGCAAATGCCACGCTGGTTCCCGGTTATCGCAATGGTTTGGCGGGCATTGCCCGTTCTATGCCCACTAGCGCGGCGGCGGATCGGGTGGCGGTCAAGTTGGGCATTGACTGCTACGAAACCCCCACGGGTTGGAAATTCTTTGGCAACTTATTGGATGCAGACAAGGCCACCCTGTGTGGCGAGGAAAGTTTTGGCACAGGCTCAAATCACATTCGGGAAAAAGATGGCTTGTGGGCGGTGTTGTTCTGGCTAAACATCCTGGCGGTCAAACAAAAATCGGTTGAAGCATTGATGCAGGAGCATTGGCAAATCTATGGCCGCAATTACTATTCGCGCCATGACTATGAGGGGGTTGACAGCGATCGCGCCAACACGCTGATGGCTCAACTCCATGCCGCCATGCCCACGCTCCAGGGGCGACGCTTTGGTGATTACGAAATCGAGTACAGCGATGATTTCAGCTATACCGATCCAATTGATGGTAGCGTTAGTCGAAATCAAGGGGTGCGAATTGGCTTTACCGATGGCTCTCGCATTGTCCTTCGCCTATCGGGTACGGGTACCCAGGGGGCGACGTTGCGGGTGTATTTGGAACGCTATGAGCCTGATCCAGCACAGCATCACTTAGATGCCCAAGTGGCGTTGGCGGATTTAATTCCGATCGCGAATGAACTGGCTCAAATTCGCACCCTGACGGGCATGGATCAACCGACGGTGATCACCTAATGATCGTGATCATCATGATTACGATCATCGCATAATAGTGAGCAAAGAGATTCGGGTGCTGAAATCGCCAACGCACTACTCCAGCGCCCTTTCTCTTGCTTGCGGAGTTACTTCTGCCTGCGTGCATTAGGCTTGTGTGCATTAGGCTTGCGTGCATTAGACTAAAGTGAGTGCTACTTCACGCACTCACTTTAGCCACTCGAAATAAATAGCTACTCAAGATAGATATATTTCTTCCATTTCAGGAACGCCTGACCCGCTTTGGAGTCGCGAAATAGATGGAAAATATCGAAGCTGTTGATGCGATCGCTGCCGAAGACCCTGCCAATCCCGACTTAATGCTGGGGGGAAATCCTGGCAAGCGGGTGAGGCCCAAATCGCGATTGCTCACCGCTCGCCTGAACGCATCTAAAGCAGAAATTCGCACCAGCCTGAAAGCCGCCACCCTGGATGGGGTCTTCGCGGCTGTGTTTGCCAACGTGACCGGTGGCGTGTTGCTAACGCACTTTTTGCTGGAGCTGGGCGCAAACCCGACCGAGATCGGCATTCTGGCCTCGATTCCCATGCTGGCCAATCTCATGCAGCCGATTGGAGCCTACTTCTCAGAGCAAACAACAAGCCGCCACGACTATTGCTTTTGGGTTTACGGCATTTCGCGATCGCTTTGGCTGGGACTGGCGATCGCCATTGTCCAGGTTGGTCAGCACCACGCCGCCCCCGATGTGCTGATTGCGATCGCCTTAGGTGTTGCCCTTTTGAGTTACTTCCTAGGGGCGCTCGGCAGTGCTCCTTGGCTGAGTTGGATGGCTGCAATCGTCCCTCCATCCCTGCGGGGTCGCTATTTTGGCCTGCGAAATAGTGCCGCCAACCTCACCACGCTGATTTCGATGCCGTTAATTGGACTGGTGGTGTCGCGTTGGCAGGGTGGTTCGATTCAGGGCTATGGCATCGTGCTGCTGCTGGGGATCGTGTCCGGACTTGTCAGTCTGTATTTTCAGAATTTCATGGTGGATGTGAATCCCCAAACCGGGTCAGGATTCTCTATTCCTGTTAGCGAACTCCCTGCCAGTGAACTTCCTGTTAGTGAACTTCCTACTAGCGAATCCCATGGGACTCTCAACCCCTACCCCCATAGCGCCCTGCTCCAATCTGTACCACTGGCTCGCTTTTGGCACGATGCCAACTTCCTTCAATTTTTGGTGTATTTCAACCTATGGACGTTCGCGGTGAACCTTAGCGCCCCCTTTTTTAATGTCTATATGCTCAATGACTTGGCATTAGATATTAGCCAAGTCACGCTTTACAACAGCTTGTCCGCGGGAGCGAACCTGCTCCTGCTGATGTTCTGGGGCAAGCTGGCTGATCGGGTGGGTAATCGGCCGCTTTTGCTCGGTGTGGGTATTGTGTTTGCCGTTTTTCCGCTGTTGTGGCTTACGATGGGGGCGAATGCTTGGTCTATCTGGGTAGGGTTGCCGCTTTTGCATTTGATTGCAGGCGCAACGGCAGCAGCGATCGACTTGTGCTCCAATAACTTACAGATGAACATTGCTCCCAATCACAACCAGTCTATTTACTTTGGCATTGCGGCGGCTTTTGCGGGTGTTAGTGGCGCGCTGGGGACCACGGCAGGCGGCTTTTGGGTTCAGTTTGGTTACGGTGGTTGGCTCGGGCTGTTCGCCCTTTCCAGTGTGCTGCGGCTAGGCGCTTTGTTGCCCCTCATTTTCGTGCAGGAGCGCGCCCAGAGGGAGAACTGATATCGTATAAATGGCAAGGTCTGGCAAGATCCGCTGATAGCTCGGCAATGCAAGTGAGCCAGATCTTGTCAAAGTTGCCCTGCGATCGCCTAATTGCGCGATCGCTTAATTGCATAAACCTAGGCTTCGTCAACCGCAAATTCTGAGAAAGTGGTCGCACAGATCAGCCATTGGGGCCCTATTGACAAGATACGTTAGGCGCGATCTGCAACGCCTCAATCG
>CAVYAN010000050.1:0-21299 GCA_963766075.1 uncultured cyanobacterium
GCGTTAATCGCCGAGGCAGAACGCGACCCCGAGGCACGGTGAACCAGCGTTTTATCGATGGGGCGCGGGGGGTGCTCAGGGTTTCTAGTGCTGCGAGGACGGCGGACGCACTGGGGTAGCGATCGCGATCAGACAGTCGTACCATACCGTCTAGGATAGCCACTAGGCGCGCATCCAGAGCGGCAACAGCGGGATGATCGTGCCAATCCAACTCTCCCGAAATTGGATCCGGTTGAAATTGTGCGGGATCCACCCCCGTCACCAAGTGAATAACCAGCATGCCCAGGGCGAAGAGGTCACTGTTTAACTGCGACTGGCCCATCGCCTGTTCGGGTGGCATATACCCTGGTGTGCCAATGGCATGGGAGGGCAGAGCCGCCTTGGATTGAGTTCCAGATGCCTCCCCAGATGCCTCCCCAGATGCCTCTACTGTCTCTCGGTCTTCTGATTCTGATCGCTGGAGCACTCCTTCCGGGGAAAGTAATTGGGCTGCCCCAAAATCAATCAGGACGATTTTGCCATCGGCATGGCGGTGGATCAGATTACTGGGCTTGATGTCTTGATGGATAATCCGGTGGGAATGCAGGTTATCCAGAATGGGTAAGACCTCGGCTAGCAGGGCGATCGCTCCTGCCGTTGCTAACCGTTTTCCTTGGATAATCCAGGTTTCCAGATTAGTGCCCGCCACATATTCCTGCACCAAATAAACTTGATCAGGGTCATGGCAGTAGGCCAACAGTGTGGGAATCTGTTCATGATTCTGGCCTAATTTTTCTAGGATGCGGGCTTCTGTGGCAAAGAACTGCTCGATCGCAGCCCGAGAAATGGAATTTTCTGCGGGCATTTTGAGTTGCTTCACCACACAGAGCGGATAGTCGGGGCGGTACTTATCCCGGGCGAGGTACGTTTCACTGAACCCGCCCGTGCCCAACTGTTCCAGGATGAGATAGCGCTCTACTAATAATTGTCCAATCATGGTCAATAAACCTCAAAGCGTTAATGCCAGCACTGGGACCGCGATCGGTTTCAGCAAGTTTGGCAGTGGGTTGCAATAACGCAGATGCACAGGATGATGCAGTCACCTCAGAACGTGAGGCAACGCATAGCAGCCAATTTTTCAGGGCTAAAAATGTAAGGCTAAAAATGTTTCTGAGGCTATCTTGTAAGCTGTTTAGAGAAAATCTCGTCAACAGATTAGGAGCAGCATCAGATCCGAATCATACTGATCGGATTCAAATCAGGAATTTAAAAGCAACAGGAATTGAAAGAAGCCACAATTTAGATCCGTCGTAATCCTCACAAATCCGTCGATGCTTATTCCTGCGTTCAGGGATATTGTGCCCTGAACCGTGACTGATCGAATTTGCGAGGGTGAACAGGTAACTATACGTGGTAGATGCGATGCCAATCTGTGATGCAAACTTGCGTGCAGCCCTGGTGTAACCTGTGAACGATGCCAGAAGGCACCGACAACAAATCACCTGCATTTGTGTGTAGATTATAACGAGCGACAGAACGATTGCCCACCCGCTGTGCCAGAAACAGACGCACGATGGCGTTTTTAAGACACTGAAACTCTTAATATACGGACACTTGCCCCACTTTTGGGTGCAATGTAAGGTGGAATTAACTGGCACAGACACTGGCACAATGTGTTCTATTGTGCAATGAATAGGTCAGTGCGATCGCGGTGAATGAATTTGATGAGTCAGGATCAATGGACGGCTGTGGCTGGAATGCCTCTCGATCTGAGGCAACGATGCACTATCGTCATCTCCGTATATATATCTAATCCGGTGTGTTCAAGATTCCCGTATGTTGAGGTGATGAATTGATTTGACCGGATGGGTCTATCGAATTGTGGATAATCTTCCAGCTAATATGCCGTACCTTTTGGTTTGTCGTCCAGCGCAAAGCAATAGTTCCGCAATTCCAGGAATTGCTCAAATAGCCGCGTTCAGGCGGCAGAATGTGTGCATGCAGACAACGGTAAAAAGGCCGAGGGGAACAATCTCTATGGAGAAGATGACTGCGTGGAAGATAATGGCTATTCGGTTGCCCTAGTGAGGGGAGTGCTAAGACAGCGCGATCGGCAGACGCATGGTAAAGGTGGTGCCTTCGTCGGGCATGGATTGGCAGGTGATTGTGCCCCCCATGCCTTCGACCAGGGTTTTGACAATGGCCAAGCCGAGGCCGTGCCCCCCCGTGCTGCGGGTCCGGGTGGCATCGACCCGATAAAACCGTTCAAAAATCCGGCTCTGATCCTTGAGGGGAATGCCCGCGCCCATATCGCGCACTTGCAAGATGGCCATTTGGTCCTGCTGGGTCAGAACTAGGCTGATTTCTTGATCGGGTTCGGAATATTTGACCGCATTGTCAATTAAGTTGATCAGGACTTGCTTGAGGCGATCGCTGATCGACCAGCGCCATGATTCCGGCCTCAGCTTTGAGCCGAATTTGGCGATGGCTAAACTTTTCGGCCAGATTGACGACATCAGCAAGCAGGTCAGGCAGGAGCGTACTTTCTACATGGAAATGCATATAGCCATTGTCTGTGCGAGCCAGATCCAGAAGATCTTGCAGGAGACGCACCGTGCGCTCTGTTTCGGCTGTTGCCGTTTCCAAGGCTTCCCGCTGGTAGTCCGTCAGGTTAGTGCTGCGTCGCAGCAAGCTCTGCAAATAGCCCTGCACAATTGTCAGGGGTGTCCGCAACTCATGGGAAACGTTACTGACAAATTGCCGCTGTTGCTCCCAGGACTGGGACAGCCGCTCTAGCATTTGATTGAAGGGTTGGGCCAAGGCCCTCAGTTCGCTGGGGGCGTGGCTGAGTTGCACCTGAGCGCGGTGTAGATCGGCGGCGGAAATTGCGGCGGTCATCCGGCTCATTTCGGCCAAAGGGCGCAGCGATCGCCGAATCCGGCCAATCATGATCGCCATCATAACGCCGGTTACCCCGAGGCACACCAAGCCCAAATTCCGCACCATGCTGTTCAACTGCTGCTGCTCATGGGTCACATCCAACGCCATATAGACCACACCCAGGGGAGTACCCCGGACCGCAATATCGCCCTTGGACAAAATCTGATACCGTTCACCAACCGGATAGACCTGCGGCTTCAGAGGCATTTCTGTCAGGGCCATTAACTGAGTCGTCGCTGGGGAGGGGGTGTCCAGCACCGAGGACTGCCCCAGAATGGTTCCATCCAAGCCCTTAACCCAAATCACCAAGCCGGGAGTCGTAACGTTGGTAATGGTTTTTTGCAGTCCTGCGCGCACCGGCAGCATCTCACTGTAGAGTTCCACATCGCGGGGAAACCGGGCGGCAATGTACTCCATATTCTGGGTGCGGCTAGAAATTAAAATCTGTTGCAGGGTCCAAGAGGTCCAGGTCGCCACACTACCGAGACCAAGGATAAAAAGTAGCCCAGCTTCCAGGGTTAGGCGCACATGGAGCGATGACCAATCGATAGAACGAGATAATCCCCGCTGGAGGGTTTGCTTCAGATGTTGAATCCGGTTCATTCGCACGTCTGTCAATTAACTGAACAGTTGAACAGGGATAAATTTAACAGGAATAAAGAACCGTTATCAGGGGATTTGGAATTGAACCTTTCTGACCCGCTATTCCCTGCTTGAACGGGGGTAGACGGTGTGTTTATGGCTACTCAACTACTCTAGCAGAACGGCTGATTGGAAGCTGAAACCGGGCCAATGCCCAGATAAGATTTTGCTGAGAAATTGGGCTTTTGTCAGGAATTTTGGACAGTCCGTAACCCGGCAGAAAATCTCCGATCGCTGTCTTCTCCAGTGCTGTCCTTTGAACACTAACCCAGGATTGAGATCGCCTCTAGTTCAGGTTTTATCCTATCCGTGGCCGTTAGATTCCCAAGGTGAGGGCTCCTCTGGCTGCTGCACCGCGTGAATGGCCCGTCGGCGGTTTTCTAGCACCTGACTAATTTCGCGGGCAAATCGGGGTTGGCGCTCAATCATTTGGTTAACGACGGTGGCCGAAAGGCGCATGACTTCTAAGTCTTCGATCGCTGTAATAGACACAGCACTGGGTTCTCCAGAAAAGAGCGTAATCATGCCAAAGAACTCTCCGGCTTGCAGCGACAGCACCTCCTGATCGTGGCCGTTGACATCGCGCGTGGTCAACAATGCCTTGCCGGAAATAATAATGTAGAGGGCATGGCTCAAATCCCCTTGACGCATTACTTTTTCTCCCGCTCCAAAATGTTGCAGCACGATATTTTCGGGGGAGCTTTGCAAATCGGGTTCTTGATCGAGGGGCACGAAGGCGGGAATGGATTGCAGGCTGTCGGCAAAGCGTTTGGAGGTTTGTTTGGCGTGGGTGGTGGGGCCGTGGAAATGATAGAGGGTGCGAATCGGGAAGGGAATCGTTAAGCCACTACGCTGGGACGCGTACCAAACCCGCGTCATGAAGCGATCGCGAATTTCTTCTAAGTCGCCATAGTCTTGAATGAAAAATTTCACTTCGTAGGTGACTGAAGAATCATCGTAGGCCAGGGTGAAAATCTGGGGTTCTGGCTGAGTCAGAATCCCCTGGGTGCCCAGGGCCGTGCTTTTCAGCACTTGTTTGGCCAAGTTCGGTGGATCGTTATAGGAAAAGCCCAGTTGAATCCGCTCGGCATGGAGGGGCAATGGCTGACTAAAATTGCGGATAATTTCGCCGCCAATGACTTTGTGGGGAATGACCAACATTTCCCGTTCCAGGGTTTGCAGCCGCACGGCCCGCCAGTTAATGTCAATCACCTGGCCGACAAAGTCCCCCACCCGCAGCCAATCGCCCACGGAAAACGGACGCTCAAACAGCAGCGCAATGCCGGAGGTGACGCTGCCCAGGGTGTCCTGCAATGCCAGACCAATGACGATGGAACTGACCCCTAGGGCAGTGGCTAAGCCCGCTAGATCGGCATTCCACACCGTAGCCAGCACGATCGCCGTCCCCACCAAAATCAGCACCAGTCGCGACAGATCAATCAGCAGCTTGGGCACCTTAGATCGCCAGGTATCGGCCTCGGCCTCTTCAAACAGCACCACATTCAGCAGCGAGAGGGACGCATGAATCACACAGACCCACAGGAGCGTTTGTACCGTTTTAATCAGTCGACCATCGGCATCCAAGCTTAAGACATGCTGCATGAACAGCAGAAACACCAGCACCGGCACAATCAGATTCCGGACGAGTCGTAGAGTCGTGGCGAGGGGTTTGCCGCGCCGTTTCAACCAGTGGATGGTTTCACCGAGGACGATGGTGAGGAGGGGAAAGCCGATGACGAGCGCGATCGCCCAACCCCAGGTACTGCTTTGCCAGAGGGTGCTGTTCATAGGGTCTTGTTCCTAGTGCGTGGAGACGGGTTAGGGGATGGGGGAACTGGCTTCGGCGATCACAAACTCGGCGGGTTTTAATTGCCATGCGCTCAGTTTCGCTTTGCTATCCACAACCCCCATGGGTTCCCAGGTGTAGAGATCCTGCAAGCGCTGGTACACCGTCGCTGATCCCAAAATTGAACCGGGGGGACAGACGGCGCGCAGGGCATTGGCCACGTTAATGGTATCGCCCCAAACATCGTAAATGAACTTGTTTCGCCCCACGATGCCCGCGACGACATCCCCCGAGTTAATGCCAATGCGAATGTTGAGGTGAAAGCCGCGTTCATGATTAAAGCGACGAATAATCGAGAGGAGATCCATGGCAAAATCAACGGCCCGTTTATCGTGATCCAGATAGGGAATGGAGACGCCACAGACGGCCATGTAGCTAT
Organism: uncultured cyanobacterium; assembly: GCA_963766075.1. Taxonomy (GTDB): domain Bacteria; phylum Cyanobacteriota; class Cyanobacteriia; order Leptolyngbyales; family Leptolyngbyaceae; genus CAVYAN01. Next base: position 5,787 of record CAVYAN010000050.1, read on the forward strand.
CGCCAATGGTTTTGATTTTTTCCATACCATGGCGATCGGCGGCTTCATCAAAGGCAGCGACGAGGTCATTCAAAATCGCGACAATTTCGTAGGCGGTTAGGGAGGCAGACAGCTTGGAAAATCCAGTCAGGTTGGAGAACAGCACTGCCACATTGGACACATCTTCGGCAATATCCTTTTCTCCCCGCTTCAGCCGCTTGGCGATCGCCGCGGGAAACACACTCAGCAAGAGTTGTTCATTCTCGCGATTTTTTTCTTCTACCAAATTGGTCTGGGTGCGCAAACTCCGAACCATGGCGTTGAAGGACTGGGCCAGCTCTCCAAATTCATCGCGGGTTTCCAGAGCGGAAATGGTATCCAATTCACCAGCGGCAACCCTGCGGGCGCTGGCAATCAGTTGATGGATCGGTTTGACAAATACATTCGCTAAAGCCATCGCCAGTAGAGTGACCAGCAGAATTAGCAATGTCGCCGAAATCAGAATCTGGCGCTCAAAAGCGTGAATTGGCGCGTAGGCTTCCGCCAGATCAATTTCGGCGAGGATTACCCAGTCCAGGTCATCAATCCGAATTGGGGCATAGGAACTGAGCACGGGAATGCCCCGATAGTCGTTGATAATCTGGGTGCCTTGTTTGCCGGAGAGAGCCGCGTTCACAGCCTCGGTGCGGACGGTTTGTTGCAGGATGGATGTGCCGTACTGATTGATGCGGTTGATGGCGGCAGGTGTCATGCCCAGCGATCGCAGCACTTCTGAATATGCCTGCGGGTCTTGAACCAGAAAGCGTGACACCGATCGCATCAACTGATCTCGGCCCACCAAATAGGTTTCACCGCTCTTGCCCAGGCCATCGCTTTCCCAATTGCGATTGCCCGTCATCACGTTATTAATTTCATCCACCGGCATCTGAAAGGCCAATACGCCGATAAATTCTGACTGATTAAAAATGGGCGCAGCAATAAAGGCTGCCGGAGCGCCATAGGAGGGCGCATAACCCGCAAAGTCCGCCAACTTGGCGTAGTCCCGCTCCTTTGCCGCTTGGACAATTTCGTTTAATTGGGCGAGGTTGCTGTTTTTATAAGCCCCAATTTTAAAGTTTGTGGTGAAATCGGTTTCCTTGAAAACGGTGTAAACCACGGTGCCCTGGGGGTCAATCAGGAACATGTCGTAGTAGCCAAACTTTTGGATGATGTTGCGAAAAATGGGATGGTAGCGGGCGTGGAGGCGACTGTAGGTACTGCCATCGGCAGCAGCATCCAGCAGTTGTTTTTTACCCAGGGGATTTGGATTGGCGGCGATGTAGTGGTATTGCAGGTAGCGGGAGGCCGTGGCTTTTGGGGTGTAGGATTCCAGAACGGGGGATCCGGTTTCGGTTTTGGCCAGTTTGGGTAAAAATTCGTCACGATAGTAGATTTTGATCCGCTGATCAAAGCTGTCCGGAATGGTGGCCCCTTGCAGTTGCTGATAGGCTGCCGTGAATTCTCGCAGGGCTGATACGATCGAGGGGTCTTCGCTGAGGGTTTGGGTGTGGTTGCGGATGTTTTTGAAGTAGGCTTCGATTTGGTAGGCTTTGGATGCCCGGACGCTGGTGAGCTGACTAAAGACGCGGTCGGTGAGGTTGGCTTGACCGCTGCGGTAGCCCAAATAGGTGGTAACGAAAATGGACATGCCGCTGACGGCCAATAGCATGACAATTAGCTTGGATTTGATGCTGAGATGTTTGAGCGATCGCATACCGAAATATCTGCCAACCGTGCAGTCAAAGGAGTACTGGTCCGGTATCTTAAGATACTTCCAAGCCTGAAATTGTAGTGATTTAAGCAGATTTCCCGTTGGTTTACAGATTCCCGTTGGTTTACAGAAGTGATGCGATTTCAACAGCGCAGCGGGATCCGGCACTCATCCGCTAGCCCTTCACACCGCTTGCGGCTTCCGACGGCACAATATAGCGTTGCATCGCCACAAAAAACAGCACAATCGGCAGAATTGAAATCACGGAGCCGGCTGCAATTAATCGCCAATCCAGAGAAAAAGTTCCCGCTAGGGCGGCCACCCCCAGGGGCAACGTGTAGTATTCCGGGCGATCCAGGACGATCAGCGGCCAGAGAAAGTCGCTCCAGGACCCAATGAAGACAAAAATAGCGAGGGTCACCAAGGCCGGACGAATCGAGGGCAGCATCACATACCACCACAGGCCCAGCTCACTGCACCCGTCCATGCGGGCCGCTTCTTCTAATTCCTTGGGCACGCCCTGAAAGGCTTGACGCAGCAGAAAAATACCAAAGGCCGAGGCGATCGCTGGAAAAATCACGCCGAGGTAACTGTTACTCAAGCGCAATTGCACCGTCAGGACATACAGCGGAATCATCACAATCTGAAACGGAATCATAATTGTGGAGACAATTGCTGTAAAAATCGCCGTCCGTCCTCGAAAATCCAGCCGAGCCAGGGGATAGGCTGCTAAGGCGCAGAAAGCCAGGTTCAACCCCACTGTTAGCAGGGCAATAATGCCACTGTTGAATAAGTACCGCCCAAAGGGAAAGGTTTGCCACACCGTCACAAAGTTTTGCAGGGTCGGCTGAGCGGGCCAAAGCTGGGGCGGAAACTGGAAAATATCTTCCGTCGGGGACTTTAAGGCGGTGCTGACCAACCAGACGAGGGGCAGCAGCATCACCAGGGCGATCGCACTCAGAAGTGTATACATGCCCACCAATTTCCAGATGCCAACCCGCTGAGCCATGATGAATACGTCCAGTAATAAACCCGTTGTCTGCGATCGGTAAAACGAATCGATGAAACAAGATGAAACAAATCGGTAAAACGGTCTGTTAAACCTTACCATCGCCCCTTCGTCACTGACTACTCTTCGCCCCTGACTACTCTGGGTCGCTAACTATTTCTCGCCGCTAACTATTCTTCGCCACGGCTAGACTCCAGTAAACAGGCGATCGCCTCGGCCATTGTCAGTTGAGGAAATGCGCGATAAAAACGACTGACACTGTAAAAAGGTTTGGGCGTAGCCAGCACGATCACGCGATCGCCCAAGGTTTTCATTAGGGGCAGCACTTCCATCGGAGCCACCGGCACAGCAATCCATACCTGAGCGGGCTGCTGCTCCCGAATCGCAGCCACCGCAACGGCCATCGTCATCCCTGTGGCGATGCCATCGTCGATCACAATGGCAATTTTATTTCGGGGTGAAGGTTGCGGATACTGGGCCAAGAACTGGACGGATTGCGCCTGTGCCCGCTGCAAGGCCGAATTCAGCAGAGTTGGGTTGGGTTGGTTCCCGTCTTCTGCAGTGGCCCACAACTGGTGGCCATCCGCAGTGACTGCCCCCAGCGCAAATTCCGGATTATCGGGATGGGTAATCTTTTTGGCAACGATCACACCCAACCCACAGCCTAGGGCCTCGGCCACCGGCACCGCCACGGGCAGACCGCCCTTGGGCAAGGCGTATACGCTAAAGGCTTGATCTCCTGTTTTAAGTCTTAAAATTGCGGCTGCAAGCTGCTCACCCGCCGCGCGCCGATTGGCAAACAGAGGCCCAGAGTCAGCATGGCGCAACCCAGATTGGGGTGGCATAGTCCTCAACAATCGCCCCGGCGATCCCCCAAATCATTTCACCTCCATCATCCTCCAATTTCCCAAAATTGGCAGCATGCCCCCAAATCTGCCGCCTTCCCGTAGAATTTAAGGAACTTTCTGAAACCGCGATCGACCCATGGCTAACGACGACCAAATCAGCTTGTTTGACTTTGCCGAAACCGAGGCGATCGCCGCTCCTACATCTTCTAGCGGCTCCAACCCCAATGCCCTGCTGTCCCCAAATCCTAATGCCGTCGGCCTAGCGGCCATCGATCCCAAGCTGATTCCCACCAGCGCCAAAATTCCGATCCCTGCTGGCACCTATGACTCCATGGAGAGTATGCGATCGGACTGTGCCCAATGTCAGCGCTGTGGTCTGGGGGAAACCCGTACCCATCCCGTCGTTAGTCGAGGCAATCCCCAGGCCCAGATCATGATTATTGGGGAAGGTCCGGGAGAAAATGAGGATTTAACCGGCCAGCCCTTTGTGGGCAAGGCAGGGCAACTCCTGGATAAGATTTTAGCGTCCGTGAATTTGACGGAAGCTGATGTCTTTATTTGCAATATCGTCAAATGTCGCCCGCCGGGAAATCGCAAACCCACGGCCAAGGAAATGGAAGCCTGCCGCCCCTATTTGCTGGAGCAAATTCGCCTTGTTGATCCGCAGATGATTTTGCTGACGGGCGGGTCTGCGGTGGAAGGGCTTTTCGCTGAAAAAGGCGTAAAAATCACCCAGATTCGGGGCCAGTGGCGGGAATGGGAAGGCCGCCACTGTCTGCCCATGTTCCACCCCTCCTATCTATTACGGAATCCTTCCAAGGCCCAGGGCAGCCCCAAATGGCTTATGTGGCAGGATATTCGGGATGTGCGATCGCGGTTGGATGCCTTGCAAGCCCAGCCCGCCCCATCCCTAGAGGAGTTGCCCTCAGAAACCAGGGATTAAAATCCCTACGGGCCATGCGATGCCCAATCTAAGCGACGTCCAATCTAATGCGCTAGAGCGGCGGGTCCCCCGGGTTTTGGGAGGCTATACTCGAATAGCGGTATCACGGCTGCCGCGATGCGGGGATAATACGCTTGGGCAAACTGCCGAAATTCCCCCGAAGTCACCCCGCCCCCCCAGCAATGCAAAAAATGCACCGGCTCCTGTGCCGTCAGCAATGGGGCGGCATCAATCGGGGAGGTATTGTAGGTTTTGGGCAGCGGGGTCACGGACGTTTTCGTGGTTTGGAGTGCCCGCACCAGAGCCAGTTGATCGTGTCTTTGGAACGTCAACCATTCTTGGTACCACTGTTGGAAGAGGAACTGTGTGGTGGGTGTATTGCGCCATAGGATGACACCGCTGTTCCACTGCACCGCATCGCCACCCAAACGTTGCAGGGTGTATTCCTTTTCCGGTGCAGAAACGTGGTCGCACAGACTTACTTGGGGCAGGCGATCCACGGCCATGGCCAGATCGCTATCGTCCAAATACTGCCACAGGTCGGCGATCGGGTGCAAAGGCAGGATATCCGCATCCAGAAACAGCGTTTCTGGGTAGGGGCTAAAGGCATGAAGGCGGGTTTTAATCTGGCGGGATGAGAATGTGCCTGGGCCAATATCATCCTCGGTTAGGAGCCGGGGGGTGATGCCATAGTCCTCCAGGGGCAGATGGTGCAAGCAAGGCTGATCAGAAATCAGGGTTATGGGTAGGGTCGGTTCCTGTTGCCGGAGCACAAGGGCGCTGATTAAGGCGGCTTCCAAATAAGCAACCTGAGTGGTTGCACAGTAAATTACACCGCGACGGGTCATAGGAAAAATAGCCTTGAATCGAACACGCCCATTATTCCAGCAATTTCCGCTTCTATCGCGTAATGTAGCTAACATAACTTTTTTGTCCAACCAGATCAGGATCGCCTACCGAATTTCCGTGCGCTGCGCGCCAACGGGTGCTCTACTCGCCAACGGGTGCTCTGTGCTCAAAAAATTGCCCTGCCCCAAAGGGCGCTATTCTCGCTATTCTAAGAGAGGCACGAAGTTTACGAAACTTAACGAGCCGGTTCCGCCACCCCATATCCTATGAAATGCATCATCAACCGCCGCGCCCAATTTTCGGCTAGCCATCGCTATTGGCTACCGGAACTGAGCGAAGCTGAAAACATTGCCCGCTTTGGAGCCTGCACCCGCTTTCCGGGGCACGGGCATAACTACGTCCTGTTTGTGTCGATGGAGGGAGAACTGGATGCAAATGGCATGGTGCTCAACCTTTCCGATGTCAAACAGGTGATCAAAAAAGAAGTGACCGGGCAACTGGACTTTTCTTATTTAAATGACGTGTGGGCTGATTTCCAGGAAACCTTGCCCACCACCGAAAATCTGGCGCGGGTAATTTGGCATCGTCTGGCCCCGCACCTGCCCCTTGTCCGCATCCAGCTTTTTGAACATCCCGAACTTTGGGCCGATTATACCGGAGACACTATGGAAGCCTATCTTACCCTCAGTACCCATTTCAGCGCCGCTCACCGACTGGCCCACCCTGATCTTAGCTTGGAAGAAAATTCGGCAATCTATGGCAAGTGCGCGCGGCCCAATGGGCATGGGCATAACTACCATGCTGAAATCACTATTAAAGGGGAAATCGATCCGCGTACGGGCATGATTGCCGATTTGGTCGCATTCCAAAAAGCCGTGGACGAATGTGTCGTGGAGCCTATGGACCACAGTTTCCTGAACAAAGACATTCCCTACTTTGAGCGGGTGGTGCCCACGGCGGAAAACATTGCCGTCTATATGCGCGATCGCTTACAGCAACCGATTCGGGACATTGGCGCACAACTCCACAGGATTAAATTGATTGAAAGTCCGAATAATTCCTGTGAGGTTTATGGCACAGAGGCGATCTCCCCTCTGAATCCGCCTGCGGTCAAGCTGCCAGAATTGCTGAAGGTGTGACAATTTTAGAGGGGTATTTAGAGGGGTAGATTTTGGATTTTGGAGCCGATCCAAAATCCAAAATCCCCAGAATCACAGTGCCTAGCGCGATCCAAAATCGAACTAGGCTTCCAGCATCTGCAACTGATACAACCGGGCATATAAGCCACCTTGGTCAAGGAGCTGATCGTGACTGCCCGACTCGATCAATTGTCCTCGTTTGAGGACCAGGATGCGATCGCAGTTCCGAATTGTGCTTAAACGGTGGGCAATGATAATTGCCGTGCGGTTTTCCAGCAGTTGTTCCAGGGCGGTTTGAATCAGCGCCTCTGTGCCCACATCAAGGCTGGCAGTGGCCTCATCCAACACCAAAATGCTGGGGTTGCGAATGGCGGCTCGGGCAAAGGCCAAGAGTTGCTTCTGCCCCCCGGAAAGATTAGTGCCCCGTTCTCGCAGGGGGGTGTTGTAGCCCTGGGGCAGTTGCTCAATCAGCGCAGCTACATTGGTTTGCGCGGCAGCCCGCTGGATGGCTGCCATTGAGTAGGTTTCGCCCAGGGTGATGTTGCTTTTCACATCGCCTGCAAAAATGAAGCCATCTTGCAGAATCACGGCCATGTGCCGCCGCAGCTCCGTTTGGGGGACATCGCGAATGTCGATGCCATCCACCAGGATGCGGCCTTTCGTGGGTTCATAGAGGCGACTCAGCAGGCGAATAATAGAGCTTTTGCCTGCCCCGGTCGGACCGACGAGGGCAATTTTTTCACCGGGATGAATCGTAAAGCTGAGGTCTTGGATCACATATTCATCCGCTTTGTAGGCAAACCAGACCTGCTCGAAGCGAATCTCCCCGGCGGTGGCACTGGTGCTAAAGGTTTTGGGATGTTCTGGATCGCGGATTTCAATCGGCTCGTTGAGAATGTCGTTAACGCGCTCAATCGCCGTCAACCCTGCCTGAATTGCCGTAAATTTCTCAGCAAATTGCCGCAGTGGGTCAAACAGCCGTTGGGCAAACAGAATAAAAGCGGATAATTGGCCCAAGGTGAGCGAATGGCCCAGGATCAAAAGACTGCCTAACCAGAGGACACCAGCGATCGCCACTAAGGACACCCATTCCAACGTCGCCGAAATGGCCGAATCATGAAAAATTGTGGCATCGACTTCCTGGATATAGCGCTGGTTCACCGTGCGGAACATTTCTGCATTTAGCCGCTCCCGGCGAAAGAGTTGGACCACGCCAATCCCGACAATATTTTCTTGCAGCATGGCATTGAGGCTGGACAGTTCTTCTCGCGCCTTGTAATTGGCCAGTCGAAACTGCTGCTGGAAGTAGATAATCAGCAGCGTTACCGGAATCAACATGACGGTTAGCAACAGCGCCAACTGCCATTGCAGAAAAAACATCGTGACTGCCAGGACTACTACGGACAGAAAATCCCCCAGAATGCCGATCGCCCCAGTGCTGAATACCTCTCCCAACGCTTCTACATCGCTGGTTAAACGGGTAATCAGTTTACCGACGGGCGTCCGGTCAAAAAAGCGGATGGCGAGAGAGGTGACATGGGCGAATAGATCGTCCCGAATTTCGGTGGTGATCATCTGTCCCACTTTTTGGACGAGATAGCCCTGCCACGCATCCAGAAAAAACCGGGCCACCAGGGTCAGCAGCAGCAGCACCGACAGGACCGCTACCCCGTGGTTTAACGGTTGATTGCGGAGCCATGCCCAGGCCGTCGGCTCCTGACGAATTAACGACACGGCTTCCCCAATCAAGATGGGCTGCACCGCTCCACCAATGGCGGAGGGAATTAGCAGCAGCATCGATAGCAGCAGCAGTGGTCCATGACGTTTGCCATAGGGGACTAAACGCTGAAATAAGCGCCAGTCCGTTTCTTTTTGGGGCGATTTGCGCGATGAGGCGGTAGTTGAAGCACCAGTCATGCAAGCATCCGGTTGTAAAAATCCTGCCCTCCAACTGTAGCGGAGATATTGATCCGGTTTCTAGCCTGCCTGCCCGTGCGATCGTCAAAGATCTTCGACTTTTCTAAAAAGTCGAAGATCTGGAGGAAGATTCTACGCACTAATCGTCGCTGGCTTATCCATCAAATCACGGACCTTGACCATAGCTGAGACAAGGCGATCCATTTCTTCTTGGGTATGCAGGGCATTGACGGTAATCCGAATTCGGGGTTTGGCAATAAACCAAATCGGCGATACCCAGACCCCATAATCCATCATTTGACGAGCAAAGATCTTGGGGTTCAGCTCCGGTGGCAGTAGTACCGGCACGACATTGGTTTCGCCCATGGTCATAAAGTCATTGGCTTCTAGGCTAGACCGCAAGTAGCGGGTGTTGGCCTGCAAGCGCTGCACCAGCTCGGGCTTTTCGACGACAGTACGGATGCTTTGTAAAGCAGCGGCCGTTAACGGCGGCGCTAAGGAGCAGGTGCCAATAGAAGTCGGGGACACGTTTAACAAGGGCTTGAGTTCCGCGACATGGGTGCTAATGGCAGCTCCCACTGAGGCCCCAAACTTGGAAAAGGTGGTCATAATCAGGGGAATGACGCCGCGATTGATCGCATCTTGGGGCGTCAAGCCAAAGTGCTCGTAAATACCACGACCAGTGGCTCCCAAGGCCCCACTGGCATGGGCTTCGTCCATGACAAGGGTACTGCCGGGATAGTGGGAGAGAATGTCGATCATTTGCGGTAAGGGCGCAATGTCGCCATCCATGGAAAAAACGGCATCGGACACCACGAGGATGCGATCGTCCGGACGGGCATAGCGTTGAAGCTTGCGAGCAAAGTCGTCCATATCACAGTGACGATAGGCCCGAACCCGGACGCGGGGGCTATGCCCAAACAGCTTTCCAGAGCGGGTACCCGCATTGGCGATCGCCGTTACGATGCACCCGTGATTCAGCACGTCCGTCATGATCAATGTTTCACGGGTATTCTGAAAATCCGGCACCGGAATGGCCAAATGGCAGAAGGCATCCATCAGCGCCTGCATGGCCATCCACGCATTCAAGAACAACTGGGTATGGGGCAAATGCTTGAAATCTGAAACGGCGTCTTCCAACTGCCGATGGAGATCCATCCGACCACTCAATACCGAGGTGGAACTGTTGGAGGTGCCATAGTGCAGAATGGCATCAATCGCCGCCTGCTTGACAGCATCATCTTGTGTTAGGCCCAGCACATCATTGGAGCAAAACGTGAGGGCGACTTGGCGCTTACCCGTTTCGGGAGCTTCAACCTCGACGAGATTGCCCTGCTTCTTCAAACAGATGTACTCGTCAGGATCTAGCCCGCTTTCGTACCAACGCTGGACGTATTCCTTAACAACTTGCACGGTAAACTCCTCTCACCTTTATGATTGACAGCCAAATCGCCTCTTGTTGAACAGTATATTTCCCGTCAAGGTGTTGGCTATCCAGCCCGACAGAATTGCACATCAAAGCAGGTGCCCAAGACGTCGCCGAATACCCACAACACTGAATACGCGACTGAATACGCGCGGGACACAACACGCTCGATCATTCTGAAGAATACAGGCATACAGTTCACTTTAGTCAGGGGAGGGCCCGCCGTAAGCGGATTCTGTGGGCTGTAGTCCGTCTGGGGTCCGGGATGTAGCCCGATAGACGACGGTGCTCGCTGGTTTGTGCCCATCCAGGGGGGCTGTACTGGAGGGAGATTGACTCGATCGCTGCTGGAACAATTCGTATTGCCGGACGATTAAGCGCTGAACTGCAATAATAGCAGGGTTGATTTCGACATAGCGCTGTTTGGGATCCTGTAAATAATTCTGCTGTTCACTCTCCATCATGGCAATATCCTGCTCCAGAAAGCGACAGAGCACGAACCGTTTCAGCAGCGATCGCAGCACAGGCTTGAGCGGCTCCAGAATCCACTGCGGCAGGCGTACCCGAAAAAAGAACAGGGCAAAGGAGCGGCTTTCCTGCGGTCCAACCGGCAGGCGCATTAAGTACAACGTTGAAACCCCTTCCAAGGTGCTGAAATAGTTGGGATAGCGATATTGCACAGTCACAGGCAGAGTGGTGACAGCATCTGCTCGCTCTGCCAGTCCCAGAAATTTGGCAATATGGCCTTTATAGGACACCTGATACCGGGCTGTGACGGAATCTTCGGTTTCCTGCAATTTCAGCAAGAGCGGATCGAACCACCCCTGCAAGTTCTCGTGCAAAAATCCGTGGAACACATCCATCGAATTTTCATTACATATTGAGAAATGGGCTTTAAAATAAGCGCCCAACGGAATATCTAGCCACCCCGGTTCGCCATATTCCGGCACGACGGGTAAGGACTGCTGTGCCGCCAAGTGCGGATCGCCGGGGAATACCCAAATTAAGCCGTATTTTTCTCGCACCGGATAGACCTGCACCTGGGCGCAGGGCAACTTCTGCTCCTTAGGGAAATACGGAATGCTGACGCATTGGCCAGCCCCGTCAAATTCCCAGCCATGGTAGGGGCAAGCCAGGTGGTGGCCCATCACTTTACCGTGATGCAGGGCCACACCTTTGTGTGCACAGACATTGCGCAGGGCCTGTAGGCTACCGCTCTGATCGCGGTAAATTGCTATATCCTGCTGCCAAACAATGACTTGCATGACCTGCCCCGATTGCAGCTGATTGGCCCAGCCAACGGCATACCAATAATCTGGATTGATGCCTGTTTCGCGTATCCCGACCCGGACGGCCTGACGGGTCAGAGTCGTCGCCAGTTCCATACTTATCTCCCCTCTCAACACCCAACCGCAGACAAGTCAACATCCTATCAAATCATCTGCCAGAGCGGATCACACTCCCCTGGGAAACTGGGACGACCAGCTCAAATGCTTGGAGCAAATCATAGCACTTAAACTTCGGTTACAAAAGTCACGGCTGAACAGAGGAATGCTGTATTCAAGAGGAAACGGCGTAGGATGATTTGAAGCATTGACCAATTATTATGTCATTGCAATGAATTCTCAAGTTTCTGCCCCACCATCTTCTGGAGGTCGTCCTGAGCGTATTTTCTCGCCCCTTATTTCCTCACTCTTTATTTTCTCGACCTGGGTTTTATCGACAATTGCAGTTGCCAACGTTGGTGCTGGCGGGGTCCATGACATCCATGGCGGGTGGGGCGATCGCCCCGGTCCTACCGGATATGATCCACGACTTATCCCTCAATCCCGTCCTAGCGACCAACCTCATCAGCCTCCATTGTCTAACCACCGCCCTGTTTAGTCCGCCGCTGGGGATTTTAGCGGATCGCGTGGGCCGCCTGCGTGTGTTGGTTATCTCCCTGGTTCTGTATGCTCTATTCGGTGCGGCGGCGGCCTACAGTTCGGATATTGTGGTGTTGCTCATCTTGCGGGGGCTGATTGGGGCCGCCAGTGGGGGGGTTGCCGCCGCCAGTTTGGGGCTGCTAATCAGTTTGTATGAGGGCGATGCCCGGACCCGGGCCTTGGGGATTATTACCAGTGCGTTGGCGACAACGTCTGTGCTCTATCCCCTGCTGGGGGGGTGGTTGGGGCGGGGGCACTGGCGGTATGCGTTTTATCTCTATTTACTGGCAATTCCCTTGGCGGGGCTGGCGCTGTGGGTTCTGAGATCGCCGCCGGGGGGAAAGTCGGCGGCCCCGCTGGCAGTGGATACGAAGCTGCGTGAAGTTTTAGCCCAACCGCAGGTGCGGGAAGTGCTGATGTCTTTGGCGCTGGCCGCGATCGCCATGTATTCGGTCGTGGCCTATGCGCCTCTGTACTATCGGATGGCGATCCAAGCGGATTCCGCTCTGAACGGGGGCATTCTGGCGGCGCGCGCGGTGGGGGCGGCGCTGATGTCAGCTGTGGGTACCCGCGCTCTAATGCGCTGGCTGGGTTGGCGGGGCGCGATCGCCATCGGCTTTGCCTGCATGGGGTCCATGGTGTTAACGATTCCCTGGATTAGCCCCCTACCGCTGATTATTTTGACAGGCGTGATCTTTGGGTTTGGCATTGGCATTGTGCAGCCGGTTTTGTATGGCCGACTTGCGGATTTTGCCCCCGAAAATTTTCGCTCTAGCGTACTCGCTGCCGGAACAGGGGCGGGGTTTCTGGGTCAGTTTTTATGTCCAATCCTGCTGGCTCCAGTGCTCAGTCGGTTTGGCTTAATTCCCGTGTTCTATGCAGCGGCAGGGGTGGCAGTGTTGGGAGGGATAGTTGTCCTTAGACAGAAAAAATAGTCCAGCGTTTCCCTACCCGTTCGGCTTACTCTATAATCTGTGCTTAGCAGGGATTACCTCAATAAAAATCGGCTGAATCAGAAAGAATGGCTTCGGAGTGCGGAGGAGAAAGGGTGTGGTAGAAAAACTTGCGATCGGCATGGGTTGTTTTGGGATCGCATTTGTATTGGCGAGTTTAGTAGAGTACTGGGTTCATCGTCTGATGCATCAGCCCTACAAGCTGGGGCAGCGCCACCGGGATCACCACAAGCGGAATGAAGCGCAGGGCGTACTGTGGGAATTTCGGGACTACGTCAAGGGCACAGCGATCGTCATGGGCCTGATGTTTTTTGTTTCCTGGGAAGCGGGCCTAGGCTGGCTATTAGGCAGTTTGGTCTACGCGGCCTTCTCATCCTATGCCCATCAACTCCAGCACGAAAATCCGACCAAATGTTTTTGGATGAGTATGCCCGTTCACTATGTCCATCACAAATACAATATGTGGCACCACAATTTTGGCCTGGGGGTCGATTGGTGGGATCACGTCTTTGGTACGTATAAATCAGTGGAATGGCTGACTGAACAGGAATTGAGCCAGCAGCAGGGATTCACTGCACTCCGATGGTGGTGATAGCCCCCTGCTGGAAAATGGTCAAACTGCTTTGCTGTATGCTGTTGCGTACGGCAAAGCAAGATTCCAAAAACATTCGATCACTCCTGTGCTTCTGTTTTTTCCCGTGATATTGTCCTAAACATTCACTTCAGACAGATCGGGAGTACAAGCAGTGAGTGATTTCTCTAGCTATTACCAGGCGGCAAGGGCACATTTTGTTGCGAGCCATCAACATCCCATTAACCAGGCATTGCACCATGCAAACACGCTGCTGGCGCTGGCCTCTCTGGTGTATTTGTTTATTGATTGGCGGGTGACGGCTGCTTGTTTGGTGATTACCCAAATTTTCGCTATTAGTGGGCACTTTATTTTTGAAAAAAATAAACCCGCTGCCGTGAAATATCCCGGCATCACTATTCTGGTGTCGATCGCCTGGTCATTTGAGCATTGGTTCGGATTGCGCGATGTTTTGCAGCATGACCGCACGCTGTAACGCACCCATGTCTGCAACGCACCCATGCCTCTACCGAGCCAACCTCTGGAACGCATGCACATCTGTAATGCATTCATATCTGTCACCAATCCATCCCAGTTTCCCAGTGAGTGTAGTTTGGATTAGATTTTTAGGATTTCCAGGGCAAATCTGTCACGAAATATACCAACCTCAACCGAGTCCAACCTTTAGTTCTGATTAAGGTCGGCAACAATTTGTAAATCAGTGATAGATTAATTTGTGATTGCTTAGCCTTTCAAAGTTCCTAGATGGGTGACTAGTGAATTTTCCTTTAGTTTTTCTTTAACTTTTAGTTTTTCTTTGCTTTTAGTTTTTCAGGTTCATCGTCTTTAACTCACCCTTCATGACTCGATTAGGAGACATTCATGTACGACCGGCTTTTGGTGATTGATGCGGACGCGCACAAGTTAGAAAATCCGCTAATCTTTCGGGATTATATTGAGCCAGAGTATCGCGATCGCATTGGCTTGGTTGTGGATAGTTTGGGCGACCAGCGAGCCAAGATTTTGGACTTTAACCCGGCGACTGGCAAAGCCGATCTTGTGCGCATGTTTCCCCAGCCCCAGGGCCTAGGCAAGGGCGGCTTTCGCAACCTACACCCGGAAACCACGCTCGGGGCGATGTTCAATAAAGTGCGCATTGAGCACATGGACCGCGAAGGCGTGGATGTGCAGGTGATTTATGGCACCTTGAACCTGGTGTTCTCCAGCATTTTGGATAAGGATCTATCCGTAGCCCTTTGCCGTGCCTACAACAACTACATGGCCGACGACTGCCGGGATTATGGCGATCGCCTCAAACCCATTGGCGTCGTCTCCCTCCAAGACGTTGATGAAGCCGTCAAGGAAATGCACCGCTGCGTCAACGAACTGGGTATGGTCAGCGTCGCTACCGCCCCCAACCTGCCAATTCCCCACCCCGCTGCGCCGGATGCCTTCCCCGAAATCCGGACCTGTAAATCCATCAGCCATCAGGATTTTCGTCCAATTTTGCAAGCAGCGGTCGATTTGGACATTGCCCTAGGTATCCACGGCGGTCCCGGCTCGTACATGGTGGGCGGTATCGCTGACCATATGGAAACCTTTGTGCTCAACCACATTTTTGTGCAGCGCAACCAGCAGCAGTTGGCCATGACCCGGATGGTCTTTGATGGAGCCTTTGAACAGTTCCCCACCCTGCGCGTTGGCTTCTTGGAAGGCGGCTGTGGCTGGGTGGCCGACCTCGCCCACGCCATGCATGAGCACTGGGAAAAGCGTATTCGCGACTTTGATCCGAAGCATCCCTATCGCCCTTCGCTGATGGAGTTCACCAAGCTGATGGTGCAGGAACGGGGCACTCACAACAGCACCAATATCATCAGCCAAGCCAAAAACCTGTTTGACCTCATGTGGACCAAGGAGCACGATCCTACCAAAATTGATGACGTCTAGCCTCTATGAGCATTGGGACCTGAGGCATCGCGATCCCCATGGATTATTTCAAGCGGGGTCAAATCTTTACCTCCTTTGAGTCGGATGATCCCGGTCCGTCTTACCTGCCCCTCGGCGATGGGTGAAGCGGGTAGGCATTTACCTGTTTCTCAGGCGACTACGGTCACTGGGATGGGGTGTTGAAGGACTGCGTCAAGGATGCCGCGACGGCGGGTGAGATCCCGATCGCGAGTATCTAGCGCTGCTGTTAGGCGGTA
>CAVYAN010000051.1:0-89858 GCA_963766075.1 uncultured cyanobacterium
CCAGGAAACGATTGCTCGCCTCGACACTTACAAAGGGGTCAAGGTTCAACTATGGGGGATACGCCTGCAAGGTGATGTCGCTCTGGGCAGTCCGGTCATGGTGGGGGATGAGAAAGTTGGGGTGCTGACCAGTGTGACGGAAACGGCAGCAGGGCCAGTGGGACTGGCTTACATCCGCACCAAAGCGGGGGGTGCGGGGTTACAGGTGCAGGTGGGCGCGGGCGTCGGGGTGATCTTGGAAGTCCCTTTTTTTGACCCACGAGAAAATGCTGTAGCGGCACGGGGTGCTGTTAAAAATGGGCTTTTAGGCGATTTCCAGAAAAATTATACCGACCGAGATTGCTCCCTGAGCGAAGTCGAAGGGAGCAATCTCTCTCTGGCTGAGCGGAGTCGTGGCTTGCTTCCCGCAGGGTAGCCAGCGGGTATATTATTTGTCGGAAATCACCTTAACAGGCATTGCTCAGACTCAATTTATTTCAGACTCAATTTTCAATCCATATTCAAGGCTGGTCTCGACCCAAGGAATCTGAACTGTAAAAGTGGTGAGACTGGGGTTGCTTTGGACTCGGATGCTGCCGTTCAGGTTTTCCACGAGTTTTTTGACCAAGGCTAGCCCCAGCCCCGTACCGCCTTGCTGTCGTCGATCAGTTTTAGGCACGCGATAAAATTTATCGAAGATCTTCGGTAATTGAGTCGCCGGAATTTCCGCATCCGAATTTTGGACAACAAAAATCATGTGGGTGGGAGTGGGGTGGACAAACAGGGTGATGGTCCCGCCCAGGGGCGTGTATTTGCAGGCATTGTGCAGCAGTTCCGTGAGGATGCGTTCCAGACTGGCGCGATCGCTGACAAAGGGCGCTAGCGGCGATGCCATATGCAGGGTTAGGGTTTGCTCCTGGGCAGCAGCCCGTTCCCGATAGGGCTGGATCAGGATGGGCAGCAACTCTGTCAATTCAATTGGCAGAAAATCCAGACTTTGGGTACTGGTTTCTAGACGCTGAAAGTCTAACAGGTCATTGATCAGGCTGGTTTCACGGGTACATTCCCGCTCGAGGATTTCTAAATACTGGAGCACTTCGGCTTCATCTTCAGCACTGGGGAGAAGTTCCAATACCAAACGAATATTGGTCATCGGGGCACGTAACTCGTGAGACACCGTGCTGAGAAATTCATCCTTCAGGCTGCTCAGGTGCTCCAGTTCTTTAACTTGCTGGGCAAGGCCCGATTCGACTTGTTTCCGGAGGGTGATATCCTCTAGCAGAATCAACAGGCCATCGATGGGCGTTGGCTGGTCTTGGGGAATCGGGCGGTAGTTCAGCGGCTCCAGTTTGAATTCTAGCCAGCGATCGCCCCGCTGAAATTCCATCAGCTCTAGGGGTTGTTTGGCTTCTAAGCGCTGCTGAGCTTTCTGCCACTGCTGAGCCGTAAACCAGGCGGGGATCAGCCAATTTTCGAGATGATCGCCCACGGGCACCGGCAGCCAAGACTGCATGACCGGATTACAAAACCATACCCGACCATTTCGCTCTGCCGCTAACAGACCAATAGAAAGGCTACGGGCGATCGCAGCCTGGGTCGATTGAGAGCGACCAAATTGATCCGCTAAAGCAGCCAACTGGGCCATGCTACGCATGGCTCCCGCATTCATCTGGGACGGCGTGAGCGGATGCAGGGACAGCTTGGACTCAGGGCTAGCGTTTTTGGGAAGCAGGGCTGATGAGATTTGGTTTTGGGCCATCGCAGTGGGGAATACCAGGTCTGATTCGTACTGCTCCCAGAGTTGTTGGAGCTGATCTTGCAACAACCGATTCATGCGTAGGCGTTCTCCAACGGCAACTGCGGCGGCTGTACCCGTAAACAGCGCCAGCGGAAACCCCACCGGGAGCAGCCAGTAATACCATTTCAACGATCCCAGCGCTAAAAGTCCCCAGCCGGCACAGGAAACCCCCCAGAGTATGATTTGGCCCTCTTCGCGCAGAAAGCTGAGAAGCAGTCCCAGCAGAGGCCCTCCTACGATCAAGATCACGAGAGTCCAGTTGGTACTCGGAGAATAAAGGCCATTGCGTTGCAGCAGGCTGTTAATGATGGTGGCATGAAGGTGAATCCCGCTGCCAGTGCCGTCCTGACTAAAGGGAGAAACCAAGGGATCGATTGCCGCTGCCGTCACCCCCACCAGCACAATTTTGTTTTGAAATGTTGAGGGCGGCACTTTGCCAGAAATCACATCGGCAAAGGAATACTGAGGCAGATGGGCTACAGGTCCAGTCCAGTTCACCCAGAAGGGGCGGCCTAAGTCAGGTTGTGGAATAGGCGATTGCACGAGGCCGTAAACTTGCACGGCAGCAAGGCCGAGAGCAGGTTCGCCTTTGGCCTGAAGCGGCACCTTGCGGGTAATGCCGTCGCTTTCGGTGCGCTCCAGGATATGTCCTGTGGCCGTCGCTGCTGTTCGGAGCAGGGGCACAGGCTGCAACGGTATTCCCGTAATGTCTTGAGCCTGGGCGAGCACAACCCGCCCTTGATCCGCAATCGCATCGGCCAGTTGAGCATCGTCCGGGGTTGATTCTGACCAAATCAGATCGATCAGGATAACGCTGGGATCCGCCGGGGTAAGGATCTTCAGCAAGCGTGTGTAGTATTGCCGGGACCAAGGAAAGCGGCCAAAGCGCTGGATACTGGGATCATCAATCTTGATCAAAACGAGGCGATCGTCCCAGGGAATTTCCCCGCGCAATTTGAACAGCCCCGTATAGGCTAAATTTTCCAGCGGTTGAACGGCACCCAATTTGAGCAGGCATCCCACGGCTAGAGCCATCAATCCACCGGGCAGGAGCCGCCCAACATAGTTACGGAAATGCCACGTCATAGGGGCGCTCTTTACCAAGGGGAGTGGTGACAACAACCTTAAATCGCAGTTTTTTGGGCAGTGGCTTTTGGGAACTGCGAAAACGTCCATAGCGATCCGTAGCCTGGGGCACACCGTCTACCATGACGCTATTGACTGGGTCCACTTGCCCCACGAGGCGCAATCGCCGCACTCCACGGTCGATAATTTGCTCAAAGCTATACTGCAAAGTGGGATCATCTCTCAAAGGCACTGGCGGAATGGGAGGTTCACCCGGAATCGTAAAGGATTGAAACCCGCCAGCGATCCGAATGGATTGATTTTGGGCCGATACAGCAACGGCACCGTTGAGAACGGCGATCGCCGTCTTGCCCCCGGGCTGGACGACTAACCCAAAGTCTGTACCCCGCACCCCACTCAGTCCCGCAGGCGTCTCAATTTCCAGGCGGGAACCGGGGTGGGTAAACCGCCGC
Source organism: uncultured cyanobacterium (assembly GCA_963766075.1). GTDB lineage: Bacteria > Cyanobacteriota > Cyanobacteriia > Leptolyngbyales > Leptolyngbyaceae > CAVYAN01. The sequence goes on from CAVYAN010000051.1 coordinate 3,316, forward strand.
AGCTTGAGGCGCACCCGCCCCCCACTCACCGCTAAGCGAGTAATCCGGCCATTATCAGACGCATAGTCTAAATCAGTGATTTTGAGACTTGTGTTTTCCGCAACGGTAATAAACCCGATTCCAGTATCTACCATGAGCACGGCAGTGGAATTTTTGCCTGTGGCGATGCCATCGCCAATCTCCGATAACTTGTCGCCCACCTTTGCCGGTTGTGCTGTGGACTGATGTTCGTGCGTAACGCTACCTGTGAGTTCTTGCAGCAGTAGCCAGCGATCAAACCGCACCTGCAGGGGCGGTTGAGCCGCAACTGTCACTATGGCTAGGAATCCGGCGATACCCGTGCATGCTGCCATCAACCAAACGTGACCTTTCATGCGTGATCCTAATAAATCTCAAACCCACTCGTGCCAAGACTTCATCCTCTCATACCGACTCAGAAAATGCTTAAATTCCGAAAATTTATTTATTTCTACGAGTTGGGTGGGGATTTCGTGGGCAGACTGTGGCATTGACGGTGGCATTGGGCGGATATGAACTAATTTTCTGAAAGTAAAAAGATGGCATGGTTTGATCGGTGATTTTTGCGCGATTCGCGCATTCGTTGTTACTATGCTGCTGCGGGGATAGGTCAAGCTATAAGTAGACCGTTTTAGATCTGGAGAAAATCTGTTGATTTTACGGTCAACGGTTTTATGCTCACCCGATTGGATGCAGTAATTTCTCTGAGCTCGGTCAGAATTTAATTTAAGTGTGTGGTAGAGGCAGTTACGTGAACGGATCAAATCAACCTGGCTCGTCGTCAAAGCCTATGAAATCTTCCCCGATTAACGGCGGAAAGTCCAAGTCCATAGCAGCCAAGTCTGTGCCAGCCAAATCTGCGCCAGCGATCTGCGCCAGCTAAATCTGCTCCCACCCAACCTGCACCCGCTAAAAGCACAACGACTGGCGGCAAGCGGATGGGTAAGCAGGGCCGACGGCGTTGGCTGTGGGTCGCTCTGGCGTTGACCGGAGTCGCGACGCTATCAGCAACAGCGGGGGCGCTCTTAGCGGTTTCTTTGGCCAGTACTCCCCTCATGCAACGAAAGCTAAGTGCGGACGAGGCGGCCATCTTTGACAAGGGCGATCGCATCGCTAGTAACAGTCTGCAAATGCCAGAACTCACCCGCCCGGTGAATATTCTGGTCTGGGTATCAAGGTTTTAACCGCAGACATGGACCACCCCCCATCGGCCCTAGCCAAACTGCCGTATCAAGCGGAAGTGAACTCGACTTTTACTGGCCTGAGCGACACCATGCTGCTGCTACGGTTTGATCCCGGTGGGAAAAAACTGTCGATTATGTCGGTCCCGCGAGACACCCGCGTCGAGGTTGGGGGGCACGGCATGATGAAAATCAACGCGGCCAATGATATTGGGGGACCCGCCCTGGCTGCTAAAGCGACCAGTCAGCTCTTAGGCGGGTGTTGGCATTGATCGCTACGTTACCCTCAACGCCCAGGGTGTCCGCGAATTAGTTGACGCTTTGGGTGGGGTGAATGTCTACATCCCCAAGGACATGAAGTATCAGGATGATAGCCAACATCTTTACATCAATCTGAAAGCGGGCAAGCAACAGCTGAATGGCGACCAAGCCATGAACTTGCTGCGTTATCGCCATGATAAGAATGGCGACATTGGCCGGATTCAACGGCAGCAGATGGTGATGCGGGCTTTGATGGAACAAAGTCTGAATCCTGCCACTGTTGCCCGCATGCCCAAAATTCTCAAGGTGATTCAGTCCTACGTTGATACCAACCTGAGCGTGGAAGAGTTGGTAGCCTTGGTCGGCTTCGGGGCGAAGGTGAATCGTGCCAACGTGCAGATGCTAATGGTACCGGGAGATTTTAGCGCACCTGAGGAATATGACGCTAGCTATTGGCTCCCAGACTATGCAAAGATTCCAGGGATGATGGCGAAGTATTTCGATTTCGGCACGGGCACTGCGGCGATCGCCAGTGTCCCCACGCCTCCCAATATGCGGCTAGCCATTCAGGATAGCACCAAGCAAGTCACCACGACCGAAGCCTTGGTCAATAAACTCAAGTCCTTAGGGTATGTCAATGTCAATTTAGATGATCCCTACGGCGAACCGCTGCGGATTACCCGGATTGTGGCACAACAGGGGGATGTGGATAGTGCGCGGGCGGTGCGACAGGCTCTGGGTTTTGGTGAAATTCGCGTGGAAAGTACAGGCGAATTGCAGTCTGATGTGACAATCCAGGTCGGTCAAGATTGGGTGCAACGCCAAATTAAGGCGAAGGGGTTGAAGCCCGGAAGCAATGGTTACTGATATGGCTATGGATAGTTATTGCTCCTGAGGAATATTGAGGTGAATCGCGGCATCTTGTGGTTACAATGTAGTTACGAATAGGAACTGACGTATGACCATGAGCGCCGCGGTTAGAACTCGGATTGTCAAAATTGGGAATTCCCAGGGCATTCGGATTCCCAGAATTCTGCTGGAGCAAAGTGGCGTTGGTGAAGAAATTGAGATTGAGGTCCAGGATCAGGCTCTAGTCATTCGGGCGGCGACCAAGTCGCGCCGGGGATGGGGAGAAGCATTTGCCAACCAAGAAGCGGCGCAGGAGTCGGATGCGCTACCGGGGGCAACATTAGGAACGGCCCTGAGAAGGGCTTCACGGCATGATCCAGAGGATGCACTGTGGGTGGCGGTGCCGGGGACTGCATGGGATGAGACGGAATGGGAATGGTAGTGCAGCGCTTTGATGTGTTTTGGGTGAGTCTTGATCCCACAGTGGGCCGAGAAATACAGAAAACCCGTCCCTGTGTCATCATTTCACCGGATGAAATGAATCAATATTTATCAACGGTACTGGTTGCCCCCATGACAACGCGATCGCGGGCTTATCCTACCCGAGTCGCCTGCCATTTCCAAGGGAAGGCGGGGGAGATTGTGCTGGATCAAATTCGCGTGGTGGATAAGGCACGCCTGGTCCGGCGGATGGGAGAAATTGATGCTAAAGAGCAAGCGGGGGTATTGGACATCTTGAGTGAAATGTTTGCTGAATAGGCTGGACAGTGGTCCAAGGAATCACTGGGGCGAATGGACATTGGGCGAGTGGATCATATATGCGATTAGATAGCGTATTAAGCAAACCACGGGCCTGGTCACGCGCGATCGCCGAAATCGCGGTGGAATTTGGTCCGGCGCAGCTTGACGTGATTTCCGGCAAGCTGCCGGTCGCCCTACAGGGCACCCTGTACCGCAATGGTCCGGGTCGGTTGGAACGGGGTGGACAGCGGGTCGGCCATTGGTTTGATGGTGATGGGGGCATTTTGGCGGTTCAGCTTGCCAACGGGCAGGCCCGTGGCCAGTACCGCTATGTACAAACAGCGGGCTATAGGGCAGAGGCAAAGAGCGATCGCTACCAATTCGGTGGCTATGGCATGGTGCCCCCCGGTGCTTGGTGGAACCGCCTCCGGTACGGGACTAAGCATGCCGCCAATACGGCAGTGCTGCCCCTTGCAGATCGGGTATTGGCACTATGGGAAGGTGGACCACCCTACGCCTTGGATCGGCAAACCCTAGCAACGCGAGCGTTAGACACTCTCGGTGACTTAGGCCATCGGCCCTATTCCGCCCATCCGAAGCGGGATGGCAAAACCCAAGAGATTTTTAACTTTGGCATGAGCCCAGGGGCAAGGGCTAAGCTCAATTTGTATCGCAGTGACGCTACAGGCCACGTGCGGCAACGTGGATCCCTTACCCTCCCAGGGTTTCCATTGGTGCACGACTTTGTGATGGCGGGATCCTATTTGATTTTTTGTGTGCCGCCGGTCCGGCTCCAGGTTTTGCCCGTGCTGCTGGGGCAGAAAAGCTTTAGTGCAGCCATGCAGTGGCAGCCGCAGTGGGGAACAGAAATTGTAGTTTGCGATCGCGATACCCTGAAAGTAGTCAGTCGCAGGACAACCGAGCCGTGGTTTCAGTGGCACTTTAGTCAGGGTGAAGTGCTCACGGATGGATCGGTGGCCATTGCCTTGGTGCAATATGCCGATTGGCAGACCAATCAATTTCTCCAAGAAGTGAGCCAAGGCGAAATTCACACGGATGCACCGGGGGCACTGTGGAATTTACGCCTTGATCCGTTAACCGGTAAAGTACTGGAGCGATCGCCGTTACTTTCCCAACGCTGTGAGTTTCCCACGGTGCCGTCCCACCCAGAAGGACAGCCCGCCCGCTATAGCTATCTCAACGTACAGCGTCCCGGTAACGATTTCCAGGAATTATTTGGGGCGATCGCCCGCTTTGATCATCACACCGGCGCGTTGATGACTGCCGACTGTGGGCCTAGCTGCTATCCGGGTGAACCCATCTATGCGCCCAATCCCCACAATCCTGACCAGGGATGGATTCTGGTAGTGGTGTATGACGGCAATCTGCACCAGAGCCAAGTATGGGTGTTTGCCTGCCATCAACTCGATCAACCGCCGGTATGTAAGTTAGCTTTGCCTCAAGTGATTCCGCCCGGATTTCATGGCGCTTGGCAGGCTACGGGGTAAGGCGAATTAACAGGCCCAAGAGGGTACGGGTTCTGTCCGTCAGTAAGCCGCGCCTGTAGGCGTCAGCGGCTTTTTTAATAGCTTCTGCCTGGGTGGGATAGGGATGAATGACGCCAGCAATTTTACTGAGGCCAATTTTATTCACCATGGCCAGGGTGATTTCGCTGATCATTTCGCCCGCATGCTGGGCGACCAGGGTTGCTCCCAGGATGCGATCGCTGCCCACTCGATAATGGATCTTGAGAAAGCCCGTGGTTTCGCCATCGGCGATCGCCCGATCCACCGTTTCCCAGGGAATCTTAATCGTTTTGATGGGAATTCCCTGCGCTGCCGCCTCCCGCTCGGACAATCCGACATGGGCAATTTCGGGCTGGGTATAGGTAACCCAGGGCATGGTCAATCGACTGACTCGCTGTTTGCCCAATCCCCACGGGGCAAACAGCGCATTCTTAATCACAATGCGGGCGGCGGCATCGGCGGCATGGGTAAACTGCCAATCCAAACAAATATCACCCGCTGCAAAAATCCTAGGGTTTGTAGTTTGCAGAAAGTCATTCACCTGCACGCCGCGCTGTGCGTCATAGGCAACGCCCACTTGATCAAGCTGCAATCCTTCAACATTGGGCACCCGTCCTGCTCCCACCAGAATTTCATCGACGGTTAAGGTGCAGGTTTCGCCTTGGCGCGTGATCTGAAGGATTTTTCCCTCCGGAGAGGTCGAGACGCGATCGAGGGTGCTGTCTAGGTAGAGCTGGATCCCCTCGGCCACGAGGGTTTGCTGCACCACGTCGGCGGCATCGGCATCTTCGCGATTGAGGAGATGACTATTTTTGTGCAGCAGCACGACCTCACAACCCAGATAGTTAAACGCCTGGGCTAATTCACAGCCAATGGGTCCACCCCCAATCACGGCCAAGCGCCGGGGGCGATCGGTAAGGGAAAAAACCGTTTCATTGGTGAGGTAACCCGCATCGGCGAGGCCAGGAATGTTGGGATGGGCGGCCCGCGCCCCAGTCGCAATCACGGCTTTTTTGAACTGTAGGGTGTGGCCCGCCACGCGAATGCTATCAGAACTGGCAAAGCTACCCTGTCCAAAGAATACGTCCACACCCAAGCGCCGCAGGCGATCGGCGGAATCGTTGGGACTAATGCTGGCACGAAGCTGCCGCATACGGGCCATGACCGCCGGAAAATCGACGACCATATCAGGAATTTGCACACCAAACTGCTGGGCCTGTCGGAGTTCTGCCACCACTCGGGCCGACCGAATGACACATTTAGAGGGCACGCAGCCCACATTCAAGCAATCCCCCCCCATCAGATGCTTTTCAATCAAAGCAACCTTGAGTCCTAACCCAAGGCCCGCGGCTCCAGCAGCAACAACCAGACCAGCGGTACCGGCACCAATGACGACTAAATCGTAGCGATCGCCCGGTTCCGGATTCACCCAATCCAGCGGATGCACTTGGGCCACCAACGCTTGATTAAATTCATCATAGGGCTGGATCAGCGGTTCGGAGGTGAGAGGAGAAATAGCCATAGGGGATGTTGCAAAATGCTACGTGTTACTTTGCTCAAGGATTTTAGTAGGGCTAACGATAGCTTGCTGCTTGCGTCAAATACTTTCATCAAGGGCAGCGCGGGCAATGCGGGTGAGGAAAAGCGTGACCCCTAACGTGGCCAGGAAGCCAATAATGCGAATAATCCATTGGGCCAGTTGGGTCTGGGGCGTGGCCGAGAGGGTGTTAAGGCGGGCTAGGTCACCGGCGAGAGAGCCAATGTAGACGTAGAGCCAAGTACCGGGAATCATGCCAAGGCCACCCAGCATATAGTCTTTGAGACGCACTTGGGTGATCCCAAAGGCATAATTCAACAGGGTAAAGGGAAACAAGGGAGACAGGCGAGTCAATAGAACGATCTTGAGTCCCTCGCGGGCCACGGCAGCATCGATCGCCTGAAACTTGGGATTTCCTTGGATCTGCGCTGCGACCCAATTCCGGGCTACATAACGCCCGAGCAAAAACGCCAGCATGGAACCGAGCATGGCTCCAGTAAACACATAGAGAAAACCGACTCCCACCCCAAAAACGACGCCACCGCCCAAGGTCAGGAGCGAACCGGGAATAAACAGCAGGGTGCTGATGACATAAAGGCCCACGTAAGCGATCGCCCCAGCCTGCCCTAAATCCTGCACCTTGGCCAACGCCGCCTGCACAACCATAGACACATTGGGTAGATCACCGGGGATCGCCATCCAGCCAATGATTTGCATGATCACACCATCCCCCTGCGCAATTTTGATTCCCCTGTATCTTAAGCCCTGTCCCTGGCGGCTAGTACGAAGCCCAAACAGCCAAAGATCACGGGGTTAGCCGTGGAGGCCGCGCAGGCAATCCCCGCACAAAACACGCTATGGTAAATTCCATCCTTTGCACTGAAGTTTTCATGAGTGCTTCCTCCCCACAATCGGGCTACACGTTACCCGTTTTTGCCTGTGCCGGAGCGATCGCCGCCCTCCACACCCTACGCCACACCCCGCCGCTCTCCCAGGTGACCCTGGATCTGCTAGAACCAGCCCAAACCGTAGAAATTCCGATTGAGCAGGTAGCCCTGCTGTCGTCCCATGCAGCCCTAGGCATTACACGCAGCGATCCCGGCGACAACCTCGATCTCACCCGCCACACGCCTCTCTGGTCTCTGGTCGAGTGGGCATCGGACCAAGTCGAACCCATTGTTTTGATCGGGGGCGAAGGTGTGGGCAAACATCAAACGGATCAGTCGCCTGCAATCTATAGCTATGCCAGACGGCTGCTGGTGGAAAACCTAGGGCGACTTCTGGCTCCGGGCGAAAAAATTCGCATTACTTTGATTCTGCCTGCAGGCCGTGCCTTGGCCCTGCGCACTTCTAACGCCGCCTTTGGGGTTGTGGAAGGACTCTCACTCCTCGGCACCAGTGGCATTTCCCACCCCCTCAGCGCGCCGGGTCAGTTGGAGGCCTTTCGAGCAGACCTGCGCCAAAAACGCGATCGCCCGCTGGCTTTCTGCATTGGGGAAAACGGGTTGAACTTGATCCAAACGCTGGGGGTCGATGCCTCCCATCTGGTGAAGACAGCCAACTGGCTAGGACCCATGCTGGTAGAAGCCGGGATGCAGAATGTTCCTGCGATTCTTCTCTTTGGCTACCATGGAAAACTGATCAAACTAGCAGGTGGGATTTTCCACAGCCACCACCATGTGGCCGATGGACGAGCCGAAATTTTAACGGCGCATTGCGCCAATCTGGGCTTACCCACCGCCGATTTGCAAGCTATTTTCGCCTGTCCGACGACAGAGGATGGACTGCATTATCTCCGGCAGTTAGATACCGCAACTGGCAGCCATTGGGTGGATCAGGTTTACGGGGCGATCGCCCAAACCATCGATCGCCGCGCCCAAGAATATATCCAAATCCATAGCGAAGCCTCTGTCTCGGTCGGCACGGTTTTATTTGATCGAAACCGAAAAATAATTGTCCAGAGTGCGATCGGTGCTAAACTTCTGGATCAACTGACCGCAGTGAAGGGGTAGCCCAAAAATTCCCCCGCCTAGCTTGAGAAACACCCGCGCGTCTCGCTAAAATAACCGAACTTAAAAATTCCAATTCTCGTTCCGCCTAATTCTTCATTTCCGGGTCCGAGGTATTTCATAAGCCGCTATCGTTTCCCCTGCCAATATCTTCCAGGATTTCCCGGTGACTTCTTTACAAACCCCTTCCCCCACCGCGACCGCGGCTCTCGACAAGCTGGGTCGCCAGATAATTGTCATTCTTGACTTCGGGTCCCAGTACTCCGAGCTGATTGCTCGGCGTATTCGGGAAACCCAGGTGTATTCGGAGGTGCTATCCTACCGCACCTCCGTCGAGCAGTTACGGGCCCTCAATCCCAAGGGAATTATTCTGTCCGGTGGCCCCAACTCTGTCTACGACGAGTTTGCCCCTCAATGTGACCCGGAAATTTGGCAATTGGGCATTCCCGTGTTGGGGGTGTGCTATGGAATGCAACTGATGGTGCAACAGTTGGGCGGCAGTGTCGTCAAGGCCAAACGCGGCGAATATGGCAAAGCATCGCTCCACATTGACGATCCTACGGACCTGCTCACCAATGTCGAAACCGGCACCACGATGTGGATGAGCCATGGGGATTCCGTAGTCGAACTGCCCGCCGGGTTCGACATCCTGGCCCATACGGAGAATACGCCCTGCGCCTCCATTGCCGACCACGATCGCCAGCTCTACGGCGTCCAGTTTCACCCGGAGGTCGTCCATTCCATTGGCGGTTTGGCGATGATTCGCAATTTTGTGTATCACATTTGTGAATGTGAACCCACTTGGACCACAGAGGCTTTTGTTGAAGAGGCCGTTCGGGACATTCGCGCCCAGGTGGGTGAGAAGCGGGTGCTGTTAGCCCTGTCCGGTGGCGTTGATTCTTCTACGCTGGCCTTTTTGCTGCACCGGGCAATTGGCGACCAGTTGACCTGCATGTTTATCGACCAGGGATTCATGCGCAAACTGGAGCCTGAACGTTTGGTGAAGCTGTTTCATGAGCAGTTCCATATTCCCGTGGAGTACGTACAGGCCCGCGATCGCTTCCTGGCAGTTGTCGCCGGTGTCACCGACCCGGAGGAAAAGCGAAAACGCATCGGCCACGAATTCATTCGGGTCTTTGAAACCGAATCCCAGCGCCTCGGCCCCTTCGACTATCTGGCCCAGGGCACCCTCTATCCCGATGTGATCGAATCCGCTGATACGAATGTGGATCCCAAGACGGGCGATCGCGTTGCTGTCAAAATCAAAAGTCACCACAATGTCGGCGGCTTGCCCAAGGATCTGCAATTCAAACTGGTAGAACCTCTGCGCAAATTGTTCAAGGATGAAGTCCGTAAGGTGGGCCGCTCCATTGGCCTCCCGGAGGAAATTGTCCAGCGCCATCCCTTCCCCGGCCCCGGCTTAGCCATTCGGATTCTCGGCGAAGTCACCGAAGACCGCCTCGACATTCTGCGGGATGCCGACTTGATTGTCCGGCAAGAAATTAACCGCAGTGGCGTCTACCATGACCTGTGGCAAGCCTTTGCCGTGTTGCTGCCGATTCGCAGCGTCGGGGTCATGGGCGACCAACGCACCTATGCCTATCCCATTGTGCTGCGGTTTGTTTCCAGCGAAGACGGCATGACCGCCGACTGGTCCCGAGTGCCCTACGATCTTCTGGAAACGATTTCTAACCGGATCGTCAACGAGGTGCGCGGGGTGAACCGGGTCGTGTATGATATTACTTCCAAACCGCCGGGGACGATTGAGTGGGAATAAGTCAGTGGGTCTAGGCGGAAAGGTAAATCCGTACTCCTGCGGAAGTTATCGGGGATTTTAGCTTGGATCGGCAATTTTACGGATGCTCTCTTCCGCATTTTCCCCGATGATATAACAACTAAAAAACGGCTATTGAGCCGCTGGAAATCCTCCATTCAATCTCAGTCTTTGGGGGCCGAAAGGTATCTCCATGTACAATCAACGTCGATATCAAGAGGCGTCGATTATGCCGCGATCTCAGTGCGCGATCTCAGTGAATTTTTAGCATTCAGCTCCTTCATGCCGTTGAGCCAGACCGCGTAACAAACCCTGGATCCCATCAGATTTTTGCCCTGTGGAAAACTCTCTCCAGGCTGTGGAAAATCACATGTGGAAAAGTCTGGGGAAAACTTTCCGGATTTGGGGATAAGTTTGTGGAAAACCTAAGACTGTGCTCACTTTTGAGGGATGCTGGCAGTGCCAGTGAACTTAAGGGAGATCGCCTGCCCCAGCCTAGAGGCGACACAAGAGCGAAGGCCCAAAGCCTTAAATCCCTGGCCTAGCAGTCTTTTCCGGCATTCCCTGATGCTTCTCTAGCCTGAGCATTTTTGTCCCGTTATGCCATCAACACGGCCGATGCCCATGCAATTTTGTCCGATCTGACTTTTCCACAGATCAGGGACGGTTTCGTGGGAAATCACTCTATTTTGAGGTTTAGCGGGGCGGAGTCGCACGCGGGTGGGACGTCGGTTACCTGTGGAAAACTTGGGAAAATCAGCCCATGGGGATGCTATGAATCAGCCACAAGGCTTGCTGTGAAGGCGCAGTATCCGGTAGATTGATAGGCCCTTGGTGTTTTTTTCGCCTTTGCCATGTCCCCTCCTGCCCCGATATCCCCCACTGTTTGTACCGCTGTTCGTGTCAAGGTGCCCGCCACTACCGCCAATATTGGTCCGGGTTTCGACTGTTTGGGGGCAGCCCTCACGCTGTACAACACCTTTCACTTTTCCATACCAGAAACAGACCCGTTACCAGAGACAGGCCCGTTAGAGGATGGCGTGCCAGCTTCTAGCCCACTCGAAATTCGGGTCATAGGGACAGAGCGCGATCGCGTCAGCACCGATGCCAACAACCTGGTCTACCAATCCTTTCTCAAACTATTTGCCCAGTTGGGGCAGGCCCCGCCACCGGTGCGCATTGACATTGACATGGGCGTGCCTTTGGCCCGGGGACTGGGCAGTTCCGCCACCGCCATTGTGGGGGGACTGATGGGAGCCAATCTGCTGGCAGGGTCGCCCCTGGGGTTGGACGCGGTGATGGCCTTGGCGATCGCCCTGGAAGGGCATCCCGATAACGTTGTCCCAGCGTTGATTGGGGGCTGTCGCCTTGCCGCTACAGGCCGCAGTGCCGACTGGCAAATCTGCGATGTTCCCTGGCATTCGGATATTATTCCCGTGGTCGCTATTCCTAATTTTGAGCTGTCTACCCAAGCGGCCCGCAGCGTGCTGCCCCCACATTACAGCCGTGCCGATACTATTTTTAACGCAGCCCACCTGGGCCTGTTGCTGCGCAGCCTAGAAACCGGCAACGTCGATTGGCTGCAAGCAGCCCTCCAGGACAAAATTCACCAACCCTACCGGCAGTCCTTGATTCCCGGCTATGCCGCAGTGCAGGCCGGAGCGATCGCCGCTGGAGCCCATGGCCTGGTCATTAGCGGTGCTGGCCCCACCCTACTGGCCCTCGCCACTCCGGCCCAGGCCCCCGCCATAGCCACGGCAATGCAATCCATTTGGGCAGAGCATGGCACAACCGCACAGGTTCATGCGTTAGCGATCGACACCCAGGGTGCTACTCAGGTTCCATAACGCCTTTAGTGAGGTTTTCAGTAATACCTTCAGTAGCACCTTCAGCAACGCCGCGTCCAAACCCCCCACCGCCGGGAGTTTCGATGACGAAGACATCTCCGGACTGCATTTGCACTTCCGCATTGCCCCCCAGATTCTCCACGAGCCCCTCTCGGCGCACTACTGCGTTGTGCCCGATTGCCCCCGGTTCGCCTCCAGCTAAGCCAAAGGGCGCAACAATCCGATGCCCGGACAAAATCGCCGCTGTCATCGCCTCCCGGAAGCGGATACGGCGAATCACGCCATTGCCCCCGCTGTAATGACCGCTGCCACCACTGCCGGGGCGCAGCGCAAACTGTTCCACCAAAATGGGAAAGCGCCATTCCAATACCTCAGGGTCCGTAAGGCGGGAGTTGGTCATATGGGTTTGGACGGCATCGGTGCCCGCGAATGTAGACCCCGCCCCGGAACCCCCACAAATGGTTTCATAGTACTGATACTGGGCATTACCAAAGGTAAAACTATTCATCGTCCCTTGCGCTGCTGCCATTATCCCCAGCGCACCATAGAGGGCATTGGCGATCGCCTGGGAGGTTTCCACATTCCCGGCAACGACGGCAGCAGGATAGTGGGGATGTAGCATACAGCCCTCCGGCACAATGATTTCTAACGGTTTAAGGCAGCCCGCATTCAAGGGAATATCATCATCCACCAGGGAGCGAAACACGTAGAGCACAACCGCCTTACAAATGGACAGGGGGGCGTTCAGATTGGTGGGCTGCTGGGCCGAGGTCCCAGTAAAGTCAATCCGAGCCGTGCGATCGCCCCGATCAATCGAAATCGTCACTTGAATCCGGCTGCCATTGTCCATGGGGTAAGTAAATTGACCTGCTTGCAACACCGAAATTGCGCGGCGCACGCATTCCTCGGCGTTTTCCTGCACATACTGCATGTAGGTTTGCACCGTTTCCAGTCCGTAATGCTGCACCATGCGGCGCAACTCTTGGATGCCCCGCTCATTGGCGGCAATTTGGGCCCGTAAATCCGCCAGATTTTGGGCTGGATGTCGCACGGGATAGCGCCCAGTCGTGAGGATTTGCAGCAGGGCGGCGTCTTGAAATTGGCCCTGCTTCACTAACTGGAAATTGTCTAGCAACACCCCTTCTTGTTCCACTGACGTGCTGTAGGGCGGCATCGAACCGGGGGTGATGCCGCCAATGTCGGCGTGGTGACCGCGAGAAGCTAAGTAGAAAACTGGGGCCGCCTCAGCGAGATTCTGGGCTGGGGCAGGGCATCAGAGAGCGTCGTCGCAAAAACGGGCGTGATGACGGTGATGTCAGGGAGGTGGGTGCCGCCATTGTAGGGATTATTGGACACGTAAACATCGCCTGGTTTCAGGCTGTCGCCCTTGGCCTGGATTAAACTGCCAACACTCTCGCTCATGGAACCCAGATGCACAGGAATGTGGGGAGCATTGGCCACCAGTTGCCCGGAGGCGTCAAACACTGCACAGGAAAAGTCGAGCCGTTCTTTGATGTTGACGGAGTGGCTGGTATTTTGCAGAGTAATGCCCATTTCTTCGGCGATCGCCCGCACTAAGTTGTTGAAAATCTCCAACAAAACCGGGTCGGCAGAGGGGCGCTCATCGGTAACAGCAGCAGTCATGGCAAGCGGCAGCGCGGTGGCGGGTTCTGCTTGGCACAGGAGCAAGGCATTGCCAGCCGTTAACGTCGCCAACCAGCCCGGTTCGATCACGTTGGTACCCGTCGGTTCAATAATCAGAGCAGGCCCCGAAATGCGATCGCCGGGGTAGAGGGTTTCCCGCTGATAGACTGGCGTCGGGTACCAGTGGCCTTTGGTGTAGATCGTGACGGTCGCGGTGGGCACCAACGGCAGGGTGCGGGTGGCAACTCGCTGAGGTTCGGGCGGCACGGGATTATGGCCGATCGCTTCTACAGAAACAGCCTCTACGATCAGGGGCTTATCGGGAAACAGGAAACCATAGCGCTGCTGGTAAGCCTGTTCAAACTGGGTGCGCATCCCATCCAAAGCACCAAACTCCACCAACAGTGCAGAATCCGTGCCCTGGTAGCGCAGATGGACCCTACGGAGGATCTGGACCTGATGCGAATCGACCCCCTGCGCTAGAATTTCTGCCCGAGCGGCCTCGGCGAGGCGATCAAGATGCTCTCCAACCGTAGAGAGGGCGATTGCGGTTAATTCCAACTCGATCGCGGTTTCTTTGAGCGATCGCACATCGGCTAACCCCATACCATAGGCAGACAGGACCCCTGCATAGGGGTGTAGAAAAATCTGGGTCACGCCCAAGGCTTCGGCAATCAAACAGGCGTGTTGCCCCCCCGCACCACCAAAGCAGCAGAGCGTATAGTCCGAGACATCGTAGCCCCGTTGAATGGAAATCTTTTTAATGGCACTGGCCATTTTGTCGATGGCGATCGCCAGAAACCCGGCAGCAATCTCTTCAGGGCCGCGATCGTCCCCATGGCATTGGCGAATCTCGGCGGCCAGAGCGGCAAATTTTTGATCTACTACGGTGGTATCTAGGGGCAAATTGCCATCCGGGCCAAATACCGCTGGAAAGAAGTCGGACTGGAGCTTGCCCACCCTAACATTGCAGTCGGTGACAGTTAATGGCCCACCCCGTCTGTAGCAGGCGGGTCCCGGATCGGCTCCAGCAGACTGAGGCCCAACGCGGTACCGAAAGCCATCGAAGGTCAGCAGCGAACCGCCCCCCGCCGCCACCGTGTGGATAGACAGCATGGGAGCCCGCAACCGCACCCCCGCAACCTCGGTTTCAAAAGTCCGCTCATAGTCACCATTAAAGTGGGAAACATCCGTAGAGGTACCCCCCATATCAAAACCAATGATCTGGGTAAATCCAGCCAGGGCACTGGTTTTAACAGCACCGACAATTCCCCCCGCTGGCCCCGACAAAATGCTGTCTTTGCCCTGAAACCGATGGGCATCGGTGAGGCCACCATTGGACTGCATAAACATGAGCGAGGGAGGCGTCGCGCCATCGGCTAACTGGTCAGCCACCCGATCCACATACCGCCGCAAAATTGGCGACAGGTACGCGTCTACCACCGTAGTGTCGCCGCGACTGATGAGTTTCATCAGGGGACTGACGGCGTGGGATACCGAAATCTGTGTAAAGCCAATGTCGCGGGCGATCGCCGCCACCTGCTGCTCATGATCGGGATAGCGGTAGCCATGAAGAAAGGCGATCGCACAGGCCCGAATGCCCACCGCATAGGCCGACTGCAATTTTTCTAGAAGTGCATCATCTACCTGCACTGGCAGTAATTCTTCACCCTCGGCGGTGTAGCGTTCTGCCACTTCAATCACCCGCTCATAAAGCATTTCCGGCAAAACAATCTGCCGCGCAAAGATGTTGGGACGGTTTTGGTAGCCAATCCGCAACGCATCGCCAAACCCTTGGGTAATGAGGAGTAAGGTGCGATCGCCCTGCCGCTCCAACAAGGCATTCGTGGCCACCGTCGTACCCATTTTCACCACGGCAATTTGCCCTGCCGGAATGGGCGCATCTGCCGCAATCCCCAGTAAATCCCGGATTCCCTGAAGAGCGGCATCAGTATAGCGACCTGGGTTTTCGGAGAGGAGTTTGTGAACCACGATCTCTCCCGTGGGCCGTTGGGCCACGATATCGGTAAATGTCCCGCCCCGATCAATCCAAAATTGCCAACGGTCCATGCCCTGATCGTTCACCATCGGTTGAGTTCTCCCTAGATTGCAACCCTATCCATCGTCCTATACCCGAGACTCCGATAAATATGCACAAAATAGGTAGGTCGGTAGGCATAATTAATCTTGCATACGCAAGCTCTCCGAGATCTTGCTCTGTTAAGGGCCACACCGTTGAACATGCCAGACTCCTCCATAATGAGTCACCTCATTGCGCAAACCATCGCCGCGACGGCGCAAAACCGCATCACCTTTGCGGAGTTCATGGACCTGGCGCTGTACCATCCGCAGCATGGCTACTACGCCAATCGTGCCCTGCAAATTGGTGTCCAGGGGGATTTTTTTACCGCCCCCCACCTCGGACCAGACTTCGGCGAATTGCTGGCGGAGCAATTTGTCCAGATGTGGGAAATGATGCAGCGCCCCCAGCCCTTTACCTTAGTCGAAATGGGAGCAGGACAAGGATTGTTAGCTGCCGATGTATTGGGCTACCTGCATCGCCATTTCCCCGAGTTTTGTCAAAGCTTACAATACGTGATTGTCGAGCGCGCCGTGCCGCTGATTGCGGCACAGCGGCAGCAATTACAGCCGCTGTTAGCCACTGGCCTCAGTATTCGCTGGCAGTCCCTTGCCGAAATTCCCTTGGACTCCATTGTGGGCTGCTGTTTTTCTAATGAGCTGGTGGATGCCTTACCCGTACATCAGGTGGTGGTTCAAACGGGGGAACTCAAGGAAATTTACGTTACCACCCATGCGGACGTAGGGGCTGGGAACAATGCGACGAACAATGCGATTCAATTTGTCGAAGTGGTGGATCAGCCGTCTCGGCATGACTTAACGGACTATTTCAAACGGATCAATATCGACTTCCGATCGCCCGCCTATCCTCAGCCGTATCGCACAGAGGTCAACTTAGCCGCCCTGGACTGGCTCCGCCAAGTGGCCGATCGCCTGCACCAGGGCTTTGTCCTAACCATTGATTATGGCTACACCAGCGATCGCTACTACAGCCCCACCCGCAGCCAGGGCACCCTTCAGTGCTACTATCACCACGGCCACCACAGCAATCCCTATATCCACATTGGCGAACAAGACATCACCGCCCACGTGGACTTCACCGCCCTGCAACAATGGGGCAAAGCCCACCATCTCACCGCCCTAGGCTTTACCCAACAAGGATTATTTCTGTTGGCATTGGGATTGGGCGATCGCATTGCCGCACTCAGCAACAGTCTTGCCGTCACCCCCCAAGCCATTCACACCACACTCCGCCATCGCGAAGCCCTGCATCAACTGGTCAACCCCCTCGGGTTAGGAAACTTTGGCGTCTTGATCCAGTACAAAGGCTTCCCGGCCCCCCCAACACTCAAAGGATTACAAGGCTTGGATCCTGGATTCTAGATTTGGGATTGAATCCGCTATCTAGAATCCAAAAATCCAAAAATCTAACATCCAAAACCGGCTTACTTACTGAGGTTCGCGGTCTGCTGAGTCAAAACATCCAGCCGCACCGGTGCCACACCACTTTGGATCAGCCCCAGAACACGAGCCGCTCCCATGGACAGGTCAAGAACGCGATCAGCCGCAAAGGGCCCTCGATCATTAATGCGCACGACGACAGATGTCCCGTTGTCCATATTCGTCACCCGCACCCGCGTGCCAAAGGGCAAGGTCCGGTGAGCCGCCGTGAGATCGTGTTGGTTAAAGATCTCACCACTAGCACTCATATTGCCATTGAACCCAGGACCGTACCAAGAGGCCCAACCACTGATTGAGCGCTCGATCGCACCCGCATTCGGATCGAACCAAGAACCGCCCGAATTAGTGATCGCCGACAAAGGCTGGGCATTCCCCAACAGGCGGCGCAATCGGTTAGTGGCTTGCAAGGCATCCTGCTGCTCATCCTGGGTGGAATCAGGCAGCCGAGTGTCAGCATCCATCAAGGCCAGAGTTGTATCGCCCACTTTAATCGTGTAGCGATCGCCCACTGAACCTGCCCCATCTAGACTGACGGTAATCTGATTACCGTCAATCCCCTGGCGATTCAGCTCATTCAACTTAGCGGCAATCTCACTAGCGCGCCAAACCGGATCATTTGACACCGAGGAAGCCTGTGCACTGCCTAAGGCAGTCCGGCGAAGTCCATTGGGCTGGGGAGAAAACTTGAGATCCTCAAACAACGTTACTCCAGGAGAGCCCATGCTACTCAACGACTTGGTGGAGACTGGAACGTTCTTGATAGGGAAGGTTTCCGCTTGTTCTCCAAGCTTTGCGGGTTCTGGAGAATCTGAAGTCGGCGCACCGATGAAGGTCAAAACTGGAATATTTCTAACGTAGAGAGTGGCTGCTCTCCGTCCCGACAAAACATGGGGATGGACTTTAGCAATAACAGCAATACTCCCCGGCGGGGTAAGACTCTGGAGCGGTTCACCAGAATTAGGCGACTGCTCACCCATCTTGACCACCTCACCCTTCGTAATATCGCCCTTGGCCAGACTGGCCTTGGCCGTATCGGAACCTACAGAGAGCGAACTGGCCGGAGGTGACTTAGCCAATTCGGTGGCTAACGGGGAAGAGCCAGATGGGGCGGAGCTAGAGTTGGACAGTCCCGCCTGCGCCGGACTCGAACTGGATGCATCGCCAGAAGACTGACTTCTAACAAACGGGGAACCAAGGGTGCGAGTCAGGGAACTCGCGGAGCGTATCTGGGGAATCTCGTCGGCAGACTCGCTATGACCCGGAAGTGGGTTGGCGATCGTTGCCAGAAAAAGGGCTGCGGCAGTGCCGCTCAAAATATTTTGACGCATATACTCCTACTTACTACATTGGGAGACGAGCCATAAATCCTGGCCCAAGCCAAGAACCAGCCGAAAATTGCTGTCAACTCGTAGTCGTTCCGTGTTTTCTCCTAACCGTTAAGAACTGCAACAGACTAGCACGAAGATTTTGCCCAGGGAATCAGGGATCATCGCCTCGACGGTGATCTTTATTTCGGGTTCATAATCAAAAAATCCCTGGAAGCCCGTTTCCGTAAAGCATTCGTTAAATTTTGCCATTTCGGATACTTCATGAAAACTTCATGAAAACTTTACGGAACCAGAGAACTTTGATCCTGCTTCTAGCGTCCGGTTAGAGTTATGTCCCCCATTGGACACACTCACGGGCCCTCCACCAAAATCCAAAATCCAAAATCCAAAATCCAAAACCCTGCCCCAATGTCGGTACAATGCATTTTGCACTCACTTCACACTCAGCATGGATTATCGGCAGGCAGGCGTAGATGTCGAGGCAGGACGTGCCTTTGTAGACCAAATTCGGGGCATGGTCAACAGTACTAAGCGGCCAGAGGTTCTAGGTGGCATAGGGGGGTTTAGCGGTCTATTTCAGTTGCCCGCTGGCTACCGGGAACCCGTTTTAGTATCGGGCACAGACGGTGTCGGGACGAAGCTAAAACTAGCCCATAGTCTTGATCAACATGACACTGTGGGTATCGATCTCGTCGCCATGTGTGTCAATGATGTGGTCACCTCGGGGGCAGAACCGCTATTTTTTCTGGACTATTTGGCGACAGGAAAATTAAATCCGGAGCAGTTGGCTCAGGTTGTTGCGGGAATTGTCGAAGGCTGTCACCAGTCTGGGTGTGCCCTACTGGGCGGAGAAACGGCAGAGATGCCGGGATTTTATCAACCTGGAGAATATGATTTAGCCGGGTTTTGTGTAGGGATTGTCGAAAAAAGCCACCTGTTGGACGGCTCACGGGTGCAGGTGGGTGACGTGATCCTTGGTCTAGCCAGCCAAGGCTTGCACAGCAACGGGTTCAGTCTGGTGCGGAAAATTGTCGAGGAGAGCAAATCAGCCTGGGGCGATCGCCCCGCCCAACTCCACGGGCAAACCCTGGGTGAAGCCTGTCTGACCCCCACCCGCATCTACGTCAAGTCTGTGCTAGCCGCCCGCAAGGCCGGACTCGACATCCACGCGATGGCCCACATCACGGGGGGTGGCCTACCGGAAAATCTGCCCCGCTGTCTAGCCCCTGGACAGGCCCTGCATATTACTCCCCACTCCTGGACCATCCTGCCCATTTTTGAATGGCTGGCTACCGTGGGCAACGTCTCCCCCGTAGACATGCTGAATACGTTCAACATGGGCATTGGCTTTGCCGTGCTTGTATCTCCCAGTGATGCCGACGGCACTCTCCATTGGTTTCAATCGCAGGGGGTCCCGGCTACGGCGATCGGCACCGTCATTCCCGGCAACGGCGAACTCACTGGATTGCCGCTTTAAAGGCACTGTTTGGATGCAATTTCTCTGGCCATACACAAACTTCTCCGGCCATCACAATTTCTCTGGCCATCACAATTTCTCCGGTTCTCTCTCTTCACGGCTTTCTCCATGCCCACACCCCGCAAACAATTTGCTCAACATTGGCTGCGCAGTGAAAAAGCACTGAACCGCATTGTGCAAGCCGCAGACTTGCTTAAGGGAGAGGGGGGCGATCGCGTGCTAGAAATCGGCCCAGGCATGGGTGTTCTAACTCGCCAAATGTTGCCCTGCGCGACCGCTGTTGTTGCCGTGGAAATTGATCGCGATCTCTGTGCCTTACTCTCCAAAAAATTAGGCGGCGTCGATAATTTTCTGCTGCTGCAAGGAGACTTTCTAGACCTTGATTTGACCGCATTACTCCAGCCATTTCCATCCTTTCAAAATCCCAATAAAGTAGTTGCGAATATTCCCTATAACATCACAGGTCCAATTCTTCAAAAACTGCTGGGGACTATTGCCCAACCTAATCCGCAACCCTTCGATTCGATTGTGTTATTGGTCCAAAAGGAAGTTGCCCAACGCCTCTATGCCAACCCCGGCTCGAGAACTTTTGGGGCTCTTACCGTCCGAATTCAATATTTGGCAGACTGTGAATTTATTTGCGATGTTCCTGCTAAGGCATTTGAACCCCCGCCCAAGGTTGATTCTGCCGTGGTGCGTCTATCACCTCGGCCTGTCAATGATCCCGCGCGCGATCCACAGTGGTTGGAAACCTTAATCAAGGTTGGCTTCGGCAGCAAACGCAAAATGTTGCATAACAATTTGCAGGCTATCCTCGATCACGATCATCTGATCGCGGTGATGGAACAGTTGGGCATTAACCCCCAAGCACGGGCCGAGGAAATCGGGGTAGCCCAATGGATTCATCTCAGCAATCAACTCCAACGCCAAGCCTAGAACCCTCTGCCACCCATGCATTCCTACTCCCTGCTGGCCCCCGCCAAGATTAATTTGTATCTGGAAATCCTCGGCGATCGCCCCGATGGTTTCCATGAACTGGTCATGATCATGCAAACCGTGGCGTTGTGCGATCGCATTACCCTGCGAGCCAATGGCACGGATACGCTGCACATTACCTGTGACCATCCCGACATTCCTGTGGATCGCCATAATTTGGCCTACCGTGCCGCTGAATTGATGCAGCAGCATTTTCCCGCTGCCTTTGCCCAGTTTGGGGCGATCGATATTGCGATTGAAAAGCGGATTCCCATCGGGGCGGGCCTCGCGGGTGGATCCAGCAATGCCGCGGCAGTCCTGGTAGGGCTGGATCTACTGTGGAACTTGGGACTGACGCGGGCTGAGTTGCAAGAGCTGGGGGCAGTCTTGGGGTCCGATGTACCCTTCAGTATCATGGGCGGCACTGCGCTAGCAACGGGACGCGGAGAAAAACTCGACCCCCTCCCCGCGCTCCCGCCTTTGTATGTCGTCCTAGCCAAATACCGGAGCCTGTCCGTAGCCACACCCTGGGCCTACCAAACCTATCGCCAACAGTTTGGCGACAATTACCTGCGGACTCCCGAAGATTGGGCGGGTCGGCGGCGGCAGGTCCACTCTGGTCCCATCATGGCCGCGATCGCCCAGCAGAACACGGCCCAAATCGGGAAGTTGCTGCACAATGATCTGGAAAAAGTAGTGCTGCCCGCCCACACTGAAGTGGCCCACTTGCGCCAAGCGTTTTACGCCGCTCAGCCCGTGGGAGCAATGATGTCAGGTTCCGGTCCCACCGTATTCGCCCTAGTAAAAACCCAGTCTGACGCCGCAGCCCTGCGGGATCAAGTGCAGCAGGAGATCGCCAACCCTGACCTTGACCTATGGGTCACTCAGTTCATCCCCCAGGGGATTCATGTGGGAAATTAAAGGGGAAAAAATAAATCATGCGCTAGCGTAGCAGCACGAAGCGCTACTTAAAACGCTCGACTGCCCCGATACCCCGCAAGATCGGCCAACTCATCCAAAGACTGCGTACCGGGGTACAGCTTGCCTTTAATTTCCCAGGTAGGGAAGCCCTCAATCTTTTTCGCCCGACATAGGGCTGGCTGCGCGTTGGCACCATCCTCGGCACACTCAATGTAGGTAATGTAAGCCTTGAAGGTCGCTTCTCCAAAGATTTCGCGTTGGTGATGACAGTGGGGACACCAGTAGGCACCGTACATCTTAGCCCCAATCCGTTTGAGATGCCGGGCCAAGGCAATCACGGCAGGCTTGGTCGCCAGAGGCTTGGCCACGGCTGGTTTGCTCGGGGAAGTGACAGAGGGACTGGGAGTAGGGCTGGGGCTAGACTGGGCCAAAGCCCCCTCTCGGCCCCCGAGCAGGCCAAAGGTGAAGGAGATCGCCGCCAATCCGCACAAGAAAGCGCTGGAATTCAGGTGCCGTAGCAGGGCAGACGAGCACCATCGGGGGTGAAAGGAGGAGCGCAGCATGGGTGTCGATGGCGGCATGAACATAGGCCGAAATGAATGGACCGGAATTACGAATGGGCTTTCACCGAAGCCGGCACAGAGGAATTGCCGATGGGATTGGCCCCAGATGCGGTTGGCGGAGTCTCTGGAGAAGCACGTTTCACCGCAATCGCCTGGTGAGTGGCCTCGACAAAACGACTGACCCGATTCGGATCAATGGGCTGTTCCCGTTTTCCCTGGCGCTTCAGAGAACTGGAAACGATGACACCATCGGCTACCTGCATCAGACTAGCAATGTTGTCCGGATCGGCACCACTGCCAATCAATACAGGGGTGCCCCGGGCGGCAGCACTGGCCAGTTCCAGATCCTCTAAATTGGGCGGACTGCCCGTAGCCCAGCCCGAGAGGATGACAGCATCGGCTAAGCCGCGTTCAATGGTATCTTGAACCGCCACCGTAAGATTAGGGGAACTCAAGGGGCGAGCGTGCTTGACCAAGATATCCGCAAAGATTTTGACATCACTGCCCAATTCTCGCCGGTAGCGGAGCAACTCATGGGCGCGGCCTTCGATGAAACCCTGATCCGTCGCCATTACCCCGGTCAAAACATTGACCCGAATAAAATGAGCGCGCGTGCAGGTGGCGATCGCCAAGGCACTGCGGGCATCGTTCCGCAAAACGTTGAGACCAATGGGTAGAGGCACCATTTGCATCAGACGCTGCACAATCAAGCTCATGGCGCTCACCACCGCCGGATCAACTTGATCCTTGGCAAAGGGCGCATCAAAAAAATTTTCGACAATAATGCCATCGACGCCCCCAGAGGCAAGGGCTGTGGCTTCGCGTTCGGCCCGATCAACGACGGCCTTGAGGCTACCGCCCCATTGGGCCGAAGTAGGCAGCGGCAAGAGGTGGACGACACCAATTACCGGGTTTGAGGTTTTGAAGATTTGATTTAAGTCCACGGGCGTATAAATTTTGGACCCATCTAATTAAGTTTGATGATCCAAATGATAACTGTTTACGGGGCGATCGCCCTGGGAATCCCTGCCTTAATCAGGCACTTCCAGTACTAAATCGGCTTCGCCCTGATGGGTTGTCTTGACCCACTTCAGGCGTTTAGAACGAACAGCCACCCGCGCCGTCATGCTGGACACGACGGGGATCCAGTGAAACAGGTAGACAATCGTGTAGAGAATCTGCCACAGCATCCGGAGCAGTGCCCTCCCCGGGGTGGGCACTGGGCGCTGAACATGACGCATTTGCCGGAGGGCAAAACCAATGCCAATCACCTGCAAGGCTAGGGTAAAGGCCGTTAGCGGTGTCAGTAGGAGCGGCTGGCGCAGCAACACTGACATCAGCAGATCCGGCAGCATAGCGGTGGGCAAAAGATACTGAATCACCCAAAAGCAAGCCAGATCAATGGTTTTGAGGGTACCCATGCGATTTCCAACCAGGGGCTGCCAGTAGTCCAGATACCGTTGGTAGCCCCCTTCGATCCAGCGATTACGCTGATGCCATAGGGCGATCGCCTCAGTGACCCCCTCTTCTTCGACCTGAGGCACCATCATAAAATCCACATCCCAGTGGTCCAGATGCAAACGAATGGTTAAATCCAGGTCATCGGTGATGGTTTCTTCGTTCCAGCCACCGCAGCGCTCCAAGGCAGCCCGCCGCACAAACTGGCCATTGCCCCGCAATTCACCAATGCCGCCCACCGCAATCCGCTGCTGTTGAAAATAAGAATCGAGCAGCATTTCCACGGATTGACCACGGGTCCAAAAGTTTTCCGATCCGTTGGAGATAGACTTGCGCACCTGGATCGCGCCCAGATTTTGCCGTTGAAACAGGGGTAGAACGCGGCGCAGCATATCCTGGGGCACTTGGGCATCGGCATCGAAGACGGCGATGAATTCCCCCTGGGTAAGCGGCAGTACCTGGTTCAGGGCCCCGGACTTGCCTCCACCCGCATCAGCGGCCCGATGAACCACCCGGAGTTGCTCGTACTCCTGAGTCAGTTGGTCTAGATAAAGCCCCGTGCGATCGCTGCTGTTGTCATCAATCACCCACAGCTCATAGCATTGGGGCGGATAATCCAAGCTGCACAGCGTTTTTACAAGGCGACCAATGACAGCCTCTTCATTCTTAGCCGCCACCATCAACGTCACCAGGGGCAGATGCGCTGGATCCGCCACAGTGAGAGGGGAAGGCATCGATCGCGATCGCGCCGTCAGAATGCGCCCTGCATGAATACTCAGCAGCGCCGTTAAACCCAGCGCCACCCAGTAGCCCCACAGGACCAAGTGCAACGCAATTGTGCCCATCCAAATTGTACAAAATACGATCGCCGCCTTACGGCGACGGCGATCGCGCTTAGGATTTTCGGGATCCTCCTCATCCTCCAACGGCGACAGGTCGGCTAGGAGCGCGCCAAGCTCCAGCTCGTTGTAGGAATCGTTTTCTCGCCAAGAACTCTCCGGCATAGGTCACTTGATTCAACACCCAATATTTGTCAAAACCCTTAAAGAAGCTCGGGATGAGATAACACCACACCGTGCACCCTTCACACACTGACAGTTTCCCCTGAGACTGGCGGTACTGCTCCACAATTTCCGATTCTCGGTACAAATCATAGAGATTACCGTTAATCGCCACGCCTTCCTGGGCAAAGTGGTAGCAGGGCAGCAGCAGCTCATCATGGGGAGAAATAGCAATCACCGCATCCACCGCCTTACAGCGCGGACTCTCGGTTTTGTTGCCACCATCCTCAATAAAGGCTAAGGAAGCCTTATTGTAACCAAGATTACCGTATTGCTTCGCTGCCGACTCGATCGCGGCCACCATCTCTGGCGTGGGATTCTTCTTGGCGTTGTAATTGCTATGAGCCGTAAAAGCAGGATTGAGCCAGATTCGGGCATTTAAACGCAGCCCCAATTCGGCGACTTCACCAATCCGGTGATAGTTCTGGGCCGTCACCGTGTGGTTCAGCACCGGATACTCCCCTAAATCTTGCGCAATCTTCACAGATTCCACCAAGGTGTCGAATATTTTCACCCCTCGGGACTGGTCATGGGTTTCCGCATCCGCCCCATCTAGGGAAAAATTCAGGAAATCGATGAGCCCCCGCATTTCCCTAGCCCGCTTTGGATACAGGATTGTATTCGTGGTCATGCTGGTGTAGAAACCTTGACGCTTGGCTTCGGCGTAGATTTCATGGGCGTCTGCCCGCAGTAGGGGTTCGCCCCCGGTGAAGTCCACGTACTTCACCCCCAACCGTCGCAAGTCCTGCAAATTTTTCTGAATTGTGCCAAAATCTGCTTCCTGTTTTGGCTCCAGTGCCCAGATATCACAAAAGTGACAGCGAGCATTGCAGCGATAGGTCAGATAATAGTTTGCAACCAAAGGTGCGGCCATAAATTTTCTTAACCATTGATCGGCGTCGGATTCCACAATACGACTTGGCACCCAGCAAAGACAAGTGTTTGTCAATTGGGATTTTGCGGATGTCTCCTCCCTGACAATAGGCTAGGCCGTATCCCAAAGACTGTAGCGGCTGCCTGCACGGCTTTTCCCGGGGTTTGCACACTCCGGCAAGGACTTTGGGAATACTGTATTATACGTACTCTGAAGGTTGGGTTACCCCAATGCTAAACTGAGTGCATTCCATAGCTGGCAAAATTCACCCTCTAGAGGTTTGTCCCTTGGGATTAATCCTTTTGGGGAATCTGATTTTTTAGAGATGGCGTTTCTACGATTGAACGGTTTTTGAGATCGTGGGTTTGAAGCCATCCTGGTTTTTGAAATCCCTGGTTTTCTGAAACGACACAGGTTTTCTGAAAGAACACTATTGAAATCGCACTGTATCGCACTGTCGAGATTGCACTGTTAGGAAAATTGAGTATGTCTCTGGACAAGCTTCAGCCCGCTCCCAATCAGCATGTTGGCGTTTACATGCCCTACTATCCCCAGCCCGCTAAACGGCAGGTTTTGCCCTTGGCAATTGGCCTGTACCAGCAAGGTTCTCTAGAAGGCGATCGCAAAATTGAGGGTGGAGAGAGTATTCCCTTCATTGCGACTTGGAACGTTTCCACTCTACCCGCCGACCTCACTCGGTGCCGCGTGCAGTTTGATGGCAACGCAGAACTGAGCTATGAGTTAATGATGGCCAACTTTGAATTTGTCGATTTTCTGATCGAGGTGATCAACAACTACAGACGGGCGCGCTCCTCTGACTTTTCGCAAGGGTTCTACCGCAAAATGCTGCGTGTTGATGACTAGTGTTGCACTGTTAGGAAAATTGAGCATGTCTCTGGATAATCTTCAGCCCGCTCCCAATCAGCATGTTGGCATTTACAAGCCCTACTATCCCCATGCCACTAAGCAGCAGGTTTTGCCCTTGGCAATTGGGCTGTACCAGCAAGGTTCCCTAGAAGGCGATCGCAAAATTGAGGGTGGAGAGAGTATTCCCTTCATTGCGACTTGGAACGTTTCCACTCTACCCGCCGACCTCACTCGGTGCCGCGTGCAGTTTGATGGCAACGCAGAACTGAGCTATGAGTTAATGATGGCCAACTTTGAATTTGTCGATTTTCTGATCGAGGTGATCAATAACTATAGACGGGCGCGCTCCTCTGACTTTTCGCAAGGGTTCTACCGCAAAATGCTGCGCGTTGATGACTAGTGTTCATGACAGGATTCGCAGATAGAAGGCGAGTCAGGCCCTGAGGAGGTTTCCGACAAATAATACCTGCTGGCTACCCTAGGCCAGCGAAAGATCGCTCCCTTCGACTTCGCTCAGGGAGCGATCTCGGTCGGTATAATTTTTCCTGGAAATCGCCTTAGATGGGTTCAAACACCATTTCCGGCACCAGAATCGTCTGCAAGTTGGCATCTACCCCGGCAAGACCAATTCCGAGAAAACGGCTGTCCTGATCCTGGATCCGGAAGGTGGCTCTCGGAATTTCTGTATTGAGAATTTCCGTATCGAGAGGAATCGCGGCATTGAGTAAAGGCAACGACAGGGTTTCCCAAGGAATTTTTTGCCCTTGGCACCAGCGACGGGCAATGTCAGCGGGCAGGACGATCGCAGGCAAATGGTCCAACACCTGATCCGGTGCCATCGGTTGAATCTGGTCCGGTAACATCTGTGTCAAATCCGCCAAGGTAATACTATCCGCCAGGGCAAAACCGCTGCTGTGGGTGCGGGTCAATTGGGCCAAGGTGCCGCCTACGCCCATCACTGTGCCCAGATCGCGGGCGATCGCCCGAATATAGGTCCCGGGACCACAGGCAATCATCAGGTCCACCTCCGGGAATTCTCCCGATCGCCAGTCTAGGACATCAATGCGGAAAACCTCCACTTCTCGGGCTTTCACAGTGATTTCCTTGCCCTCTCGGGCCAGGTCGTACAGCCGTTTACCTTGGACTTGAATGGCACTGTAGTTCGGGGGAATTTGTTGGATTTTTCCTTGAAACTGGTGCAGGGCCGTCTTAATCTGAGCCAAGTCGAGGGTGGACGCAGGCTGGATCGCCAGGGTTTCACCCTGTAGATCGTCCGTGGTGGTTTGCAGGCCCAGACGAATGGTAGCGCGATAGGCTTTATCCTCGCGGAGGAATTGCAGAAGCCGGGTAGCCTTACCGAGGGCGATGGGCAAAACCCCTGTAGCGGCGGGATCTAGAGTGCCCGCATGGCCAACCCGCTTCATCTTTAAAATACGCCGCACTTTGGCCACGCAGTCATGGGAGGTGAAGCCGCTGGGCTTATTGAGATTCAGAAATCCATCCACGGCGTCAGCAAGAGATAAGGGGGATAGGTGAGAGTGGATATAATAGTCCGATTCATTTCAGAATAGGGAGCTTTTTTCCTGATTTCATCCCAAACTCTGCGTATAGCTCAATAGCCCACCCCCTACCCAAATAGCGGCAGAGCCCGTTTTTGGCCAGCCCGTGCCGTGGTTCTACGGGGATTGGGTATTGTTCATGAGTGAATTCTGGTCTATGCGTGATTCCATCCTGGCCCTGGGTACGTTGGCGACTCTCATGACTCAGGATCTCGCCCACTTTACCAACATTGGGCAAAATCCCCTGCCCCCAGATTCTGACAACCCAGCTACCGAGGCTGAAAATCAGCCCACAGAGGCGATACCCGTCGCCAATGTGCTGGCAGTCCATCCCGAAAGTCATGATTTTCCAAGCTTTGTGGGCGATCGCCCCTCAATTGCCAGCACGTCTCGGCCTGCTCCCCGCTTAGCACCCATGGAGAACCCTGTCGCCCTTGCCCCAGTCACGACGGCTATCACGTCACAGCCAATCACAACAGAGCCGACAACACCACAACCAATCACACCAGAGTCGGCAACACCACAACCGATCACACCAGAGCCAGCAACACCACAACCAATCACACCACACCGCCCCACGGCTAAGCCGATGCAAGCTGAGTCTGCCCTCTCATTGGCGATCGCCCCATCCCAAGGCCAGTCCGCGATCGCGGCGACATCAAATGCATCCATGACTCCCCGCGCCATCGCCCCCGTCACCGCCCTGACCAATATCCAGACCCATCCTAAAGCACACGAAATCACCACTCTAGCTGAAAAGGGTGTGGTTGAAGGCTATCAGGATGGGACATTTCGGCCCGATAGCTATGTCACCGAGACAGAGTTTAGCCAAATGATGCAAAAGGCATTTTCGCGATCACCGGAGGCCACCCCGCTATTTGAGCGCCCCAGTGGCGTCGTCACCCGCGCTGAAGCGGCTGAATTTGTCTATCAAAAGCTGCTAGCAGCCCAGGCAATTGCCACCGATGCCCCCACATCTCGCTCCCCTGCCGCCATGCCGTCCACTCCTGTACGGACAGAATGGGCGGGCACCCTCCCACCTCGCAATCCAGTCGCAATCCCGACGCCCGACAGTTCTCCACAAGTGCCGCAGCGGTTGAATACTGTTGCTACTAATAATCGGAGCGATCGCCCTGCCCCTGTCGTGCCACCAACGCAACCATCGAATTTAGCACCCCAAAAACAAACCCAGGAACAAGAACAGACTCAAAAACAGGCCCAGGAGCAAGCCCAAGCCCAAGCCCACAGGAAACTGCAACAAAAACTCGGGGGCCTGACGGGAACCAATAGCGCGACCTCAGTATCGACTTTGCGAATTGGCCCCATCCCACCCACTGGCGGATTCTCTGCGGGCCAATCCGTACAGGCCCAGCATGGCCCCGGTCTGGATGTCGCGATCGCACCGGCACCAGCACCAGTCACACCGGAACGCACCGGCGATCGCCAATCCGCCGGGATGCTGCGCGTGAGTGTAATGGGCGCGGTCAACCATCCCGGTCTGGTACAACTCCCCCTAAATGCATCCTTGACCACGGTCGTGCAGGCCGCAGGCGGCTTTCGCGAGCCCAATGCCTCCCACTCCCTAGAGTTGATTCGCCTGAACGACAACGGCACCATCACCCACCGAACCATCCAGGTTGACCCCACACCCAGCGACCCTGCGCCCATGGCCTTACGCAATGATGATGTAGTGATTGTCAAACCCCAAACATCACCGCTGTGCCCTAGGGCACAGGGACAACCTGTCCCCCTGGTCATGCAGCTTTTGGACACATCTTCACAGCCTGCCCTCGAATAACGCCGATCAAACCCCAACGGGGCAAAATCAGGCGGGTTGTTTAATGGCTAAGGTTAACCCATCGGCGATCGGCACCATGCACATCGCCACCCGCGGATCGTGATGAATCTTCTGATTGAGATCGCGAATCTTTTGGGTACGGCTGTCTTGTACCGTGGGATCGGCTACAGCCCCACTCCACAGGACGTTGTCGATCGCAATCAAGCCACCTACCCGCACCAACTGTAAAGCCCGCTCATAATAGCCGTCGTAGTTACTCTTGTCCGCGTCAATAAATGCGAAGTCAAAGCTATTGGCTTGTCCTTCTGCCAAAAACCGATCCAAACTTTCCAAGGCTGGGGCAATATGCAAATCAATCCGGTCGGCCACTCCAGCCCGTTGCCAATAGCGCTGGGCGATCGCCGTATATTCCGCACTCACATCACAGGCCACCACTTTGCCGCCAACGGGGAGTGCCAATGCCACCACTAAGGCACTATAGCCAGTAAATACCCCCACCTCCAGGGTTTTCTTTGCCCCGATCAGTTGCACCAGTAAGGCCATGAATTGCCCCTGCTCCGGGGCGATTTGCATTTGGCTCATGGCATGCTGGGCGGTTTCCTGTCGCAGTTCCGTCAAAATGTCCGGTTCTCGTAAGCAAACGGATCGCAGATAAGCGGACAAACGATCATCTAATCCAAAGGTTGTTTTCGACATAGGTCAAGCGTGGGGAACTTCGTGAGCAAACACTAAAAGCCTAGGAGGATTAAAGCCTAGGAGGATTAAAGCCTAGGAGGATTATAAATGGTGATCGATAATATTTGATGAATAATCGATAGTATTTGATGAATGTTTTATATCCCAAGCCCGATATTCCCGATGCGATATTGCTCATAATTTTTCATAAAATACTCTCAGATTTTTGGGGCGATCGGGTGTAGAGTGCACGATGTTATTTGACGGTTTAGAAACTCTCCAGACAAGATGATGTAAAACTTTCCGGAGATTCTAATGCCTACATTGCGTCAAGAGCATACCCACTATTTCAAACCTCAAATAACTCAAATATTTCGCCTGAATAAAGGTCAAATATTTCACATTAATAAAGGTGCGGTTAGATTTTTCCTGTTTTTCCCGTTTTCAGAAACCTACACGCCATTAATATCGCCTTAATCATAAAGAGTCGCATCTTCCGCATGATTCCGGAGCAGCGTCCCGTTTAACCTGTCAGGAGTCCCCATGAATCTACTGAAGTACTTTGATCTGAATCAACGCGCCCGCCCCGTGCCCAGTGCCAAACGCCCTGGAATGCCTCAAAAGGCTGGCCGTATTGCTTGGCCTATATGGGACTTTACCCAGCCCCAGAAGGTCTTAGAGGCGGCTTGGCTAGCCTTTACCCACCAGGAGGCTGGCAGTATTTCCATGGCGGAACAACTCCTGATGTACTGTGGCGTACTGGGCGGGGTCTATTTCAGTGGTGTGATTCGGGGGCAGGACTTCCGTCCCACCCTACTGTTGGCGGCGGTTGTGGCACTGATGATTATTCCGATCGCCTTCGAGAAACTCAGCATCAATCCCCGCGCCCCTCTAATTGTGCGTTTTGGGCTGTTTGTCCAGAACGGTGTGTTTTGGGATGTGCTGCTGCAAGCGATCGGGAATGCTCGACATTAATCGGGCATTACATTAATCCGGCATTAATCACTGGCCGTCTGTTGACAAGTCAGCGGGGGCGATCGCCCCCGCTGACTTTCCCGGATCTATCCCTTGACAGCAGCGCAAATTTTGATAGTGAAACGATGATGATCTGGAAGTCCTGCCCCTGGAACGGGCGATCGAAAATCCTCCGTGTTTTCCTATCGTCAGTTGGCCGTTGACCCGCTAGAATGGATGAAGCTCCACTGCGACGTTGGTGACTGCCAATAATGTTTTATGATCTATGCTTTGTTAAAAATGGAGTCTTAACGCCTAGCGGCAGTAAACCGAGCTTGTACTCGGAAACTTTTAAGCTAAGGCACTCGGGTTCCCCCTGGCTTACGCCAGGTCAAAAACTGAGGTAAGACGGCGCTGCGGTGGGCTTTAGAAATTTGTAAGGAAGGTTTTAGGCAAGGGGTCGACTAAAGTCGGCCCCTTTTTGATGGCTTCTCGTTTTGAAGGCCCTAATGCAGCAAGGCTGAATTAACAATTGAAAATGTAAAGTTAAAAATGCCGAGACTGCATAGCTTTTAGGGCTTTTCCACTGGACAGTTATTTCGATCTTGGTGTACTAATTAGAGGATATCCGAGCACAGACCCCTGGGATTTTTAGAAATCCCAGGGGTCTGCGAGCGCGGTTGCATTAGAACATAAAGGATAATCCGGCTTTGAGGAAGAACCCTTGCAGGCTTAAATCTCCTTGATTTTCAGAAAAGGCACCGGGATTCGAGGCGTTGACAAACCGAATATTATTGACAGCGTTAAACCAATGCTGATATTCATAGCCTGCACTGAGGGAGAGACTAGAGGTTTTGGCCGCATTTAAGTGGGTGCTCCAGTCTAGCCCCACGGCCATATCCAGCACCGGCACAGTTTGCCGGACATTACTCTGGATATCGGCAATCAATTCTGTCCCATCCACATTAGTTTCCTGGAACCGGGTAGAGGATTTACCAAAGAGGATGGAGGCAGCGCCCCGCCCAAACACACTGAATCCACTCCCCAAGGGTAGCCGCAGTTCTGCCCCCAACCGGGGACCTGACCCATGGAAATCATCGGAAATATTTACTTGCGCATTGCGAAAGGTTTGGCCGTTATAGGCAACGGACAGATCGCGATCCAGATTACCAAAGCGCCATCCTCCGAATAAGCGAGTTTGCAGTCCTTTGCCAATGCGGAAGCGGTAGCCTATTTCCAAGTCGGTGGTGTTGTATGCCAACTTGGCATTGGCGATCGCTGTATCGGCGCGATCATTCTGGAACGGCACCGTCAGAGTCGAGAACAAAAAGCCGGGAGCATTGGGATCATCGGGAAAACCGGGGCGAGCCGCAGAACTGGAGCCGCGCGTATCGTAGGTGGTGTAGATCACCCCCAGATCCCAGGCAGATTTTGGCAAGCGATAGGTGAGGGCAAACCGCAGAGCCTCGGATTGCTGGAATTCCACATTGGATAATTGCCCACTGGTGGAGAGGGCCACCCCCGGATCGACAATGGCAAAATCCATGCCACTGCTGACATGGGGCCGCAGAAACAGCACCTCTGTCGAAAAGGTAAGGGCTCCGGTAGGATCATCGGGCACTTGGACAGTATTCATCGCGGGCGTACTGACCTGCTGTTTCAGGGACTCAATTTCCTGCTTGAGTTGCTCTTGTTGCTTTTCCAGCAGTTGGATGCGGTCTTCGGGGGTGGGGAAAGATTCACCACCGGGTACAGGCACCGTTACCGGGTCAGATTGCTGGGCCAGATTAGGTTGGACTCCTGGCGGTTGGACTACCGGCAGGAGTGGAGCGGCAGGGACAGCTAAGGGCTGAGTGGGCTGGGCCGGGATGGATTGGGCTGGCAAAGCAGCGGTGGGGGACAGTTCCCCCACCAAGGGGCGGGGGGTGATGGGTGTGCGGGCCGGGATGCGGGGGGCGATCGCGGAATATTCTGGAGTAGCGCGGTCGGGACTCACAGCGAGAGGAACGGTACTGGGCGCAATGGCTGCGGCATTCGGGACAACTGGATCAGATCCCGGTGGCGGGACATTAATCGGGATAGCCACGGAAAACTCCATCGCCGCCGGGGTTGGGGTAGGAGAAACCCCTACCGAAGTTGGTGCTATGGGCGGTGGCGAAATCTCGGGGAAGGCCGAAGATTCTGCGGACTCCGGCAGCGGAGCCTCGGGCACAGGCAGAGTGGTTTGGGCGGTTGCACTGTTCGCTCCCGCGATCGCACCCAGGGTAGCCACAAGTCCCAGACTTAGTTCTTTCACAATTAAAAACTCCTCAAAGTTATAAAAAAGGCAATGAATTTTAGGATTTAGAAGTTGAACTTTGAACCGAATCCGGCATCCAAACTTCAACCTCTAAAATTGATTTAGGGAAAACTGACCATCAAGCTCCCTTTGGGGCTAAGGCTATTGCGGTTAGCCAAAATTTCGAGCAGATAGCGCTGGAGCGCGGGGCTGGGCAATTCCGCAAGGCGGGCATTGATACTCGGGGCGATCGCCTGCTGGTCCGACGGGCTAGGGCTAGTTGCCCGGATCACATTCGTACCAGAGCCACCGTCTAGGGTGTTTTCGGCTTCGCGACCTCCGAAGAGGTAGTCATTGCCCTCTTGTCCCTGGAGGATATCGGACCAGCGTTGTCCAAACAGAATGTCATTGCCCGCACCGCCTTGTATGGAGTCTTGGCCGAGGGTCTGAAGCGTGCTATTGAGGTTGCGATAGATGATGTCATACAGGTGAGGGAGGGCTTGGGCAAAGTTGTAGGGTTCTTCGGTGTAATCTACTGAAGATTCCGGCAGGGCAAGGCCCAGATTGGTTTGACCGTTGAGGAAGGGAGCCGTAAACGTAGCTGTATCGCCAAAGATGACATCGTTCCCTGCACCGCCCGAAAGGGTATCGTTCTCCGCAATCAGCAGATTGGATTGATTCCGGTTGGCATAGGCGATGCCGTATTGCTCATTGTGGAGGTCGCGAACCACACTCGTAATATCTCGAACGATGCCCCCGAGGCTTTGGCGCAGCGTCGCAGCTTGGGTGGCGGTGGTGGCGGCCTGGGTGAGAACGGGCATGATCAGGGTGCTGTACCCGCCGACAATCAGGTCATCTCCTGCCCCGGAGCCATTGGTATTGTCTCCGAAGACGATGTCGTTGTTGAGGATAAGGGTGAAGTCTTGGAAGTTGGAGCGGACGGCTTTAGGGGTGCGATCAAAGGCATAATTGGCAATACTGCCGGGTTGGTAGCTAAAGCCATCTAGCACTGGAGAAAACACCATTGTGTCACCAGCCATGATCTGATCATTGCCATTGCCACCGCTGACAATATCGTTCTTCAAAGAGAGAGTATAGGGGGATGCGATCGCCCCTGTATAAAGATCCAATTGACTGGTGATGCCTCCATTGAATTGGCTCAGTCCTTGCCTTAAATCGGTTACGGTTTGCAGAATTCTGGGTAGAGTATTGGGCTGCACTGCTGTTATGGCGCTGTATAAGGTTTCGTCGTCCGCAAAGACGAGATCTCTGCCAATGCCGCCACTAATGGTGTCATTGCCCACAGCCAAGGTTTGGGCCGATTTGCTGACGCTTTGGGCAATTTCCAAATCATGCAAGTCATAGAGCAGGTGATAAATCTGCGTGGTGAGCTGACTCAGAGCCTGATCCGTTTGGGGATTATTGGTCCGGAGGGGGCTGAAACTGCGGTAGTTGTCACCGATCAAGGTATTGTTGCCGCTGCTGTCGCTAATGGCATCGTTCCCGGCCAGTTGATCCAGATGGTTGCTAATGTCCGGAATGATGGCCGCTAGGGACTGGTAGGTGATGCCATTGCGGGTGAGGTTGGCGATCGCCGGAATCGTATTGGGACTTTGTACAGGTGTGGGGGCCAGGGTCAGGGGTGCCCATAAACCGGGACTCATGGTCGGCGTGAGCGTAGCAGTAGGAATCACAATTGTTCCGAACTGCCCCAGGGCAAAGTTGAGCCCTGTCGCTTGCCCGATGATGTGCAGACCTCGGGTCACGGTGGGAATTTGTTGATCGAACGGGGCCAGGTTTTCGCTGTTATCGCCAATGATTAGGTCATCACCACTGCCACCAGCGATCGTGTCGTTACCCTCGTTGCCCTCGATGTAGTTATTGCCCGCCGTGTCACTGATGGTGTCGTCACCCCGCTGACCAAACAACGTATCGTCACCACTGCCCCCCGAGATGGTGTCATTACCGTCAGGGATAAAGGTCAGGGCTTGGACCTGGGTTTGGGATTGGCCATTATTCTGGACGGGGCTACCGTCAGGGTTATAGAGGCTATTCAGCAGAAGCAAATCAGCGGTGGCATAGACACTGCTGGGGACAGCATTACTGTTCCACACGTCCGTAATTGTGGCCACATCGGTGAGGAGAGCATCCCGATGCCAGGAACCATTGGTGTTGATGCGCGGGGTCCCATCGGGGTTGTAGGCCCGCAGAATTGCGCCCACGTCACCCAGCAGGACGTCCTGACCTGCGCCCCCCTCCATCAGATCATTGCCCAGATTGCCATAAATTTCGTCATCGCCTGCGCCCCCATCCATGACATCATTGCCGCGTTGACCATAGAGAATATCGTCACCCGTTCCACCATTAACCGTGTCATTGCCACCAATGGTATCGACATCATCAAATCGGACAACATCTCGAATAATATCGGGAAAGGGTGCGGGATAGCGTTGCCAATCGCTATTGCCTAGTGGTCGTCGGGTAATAATGCCATTATCGCCAATTTCAACATCGGCATTGGCCCCGCCATCGATGAAATCATTGCCATCGGACCCACCAATCACATTATGGCCGCCAATAATATCGTCTTCTCCAGCCCCACCAAAGATGAGATCGCCCCCCTGTTGACCTAGGATAAAGTCATCCCCTTGGTTGCCGTAGATGAGGTCATTGCCACCGCCATCCGCCGCACCCGTGTCGATGGAGAGGTAGTTGCGATCGCGCGGTAAGGCTTCATACACCTTGCCGTGGTCGCC
Organism: uncultured cyanobacterium; assembly: GCA_963766075.1. GTDB lineage: Bacteria > Cyanobacteriota > Cyanobacteriia > Leptolyngbyales > Leptolyngbyaceae > CAVYAN01. The sequence continues at coordinate 39,787 of CAVYAN010000051.1, forward strand.
CAGGATTAAATCATCAAAGCGCCCAGTGCCGGGAACAAGGTCAGGCACGACACCATAGACGGCATCAGCGGTTTTGGTAGTGCCATTCATCAGCCACATCGCCAGATCGTTGCCGTTTTGCCAAAGGATATCGTGGCGGCGATCGCCATCAAAATCGCCAAAGCCAATTGGCTGCCAACTGGCGGGTAAAATCGCCGGGGCAATTCCTTGATCCGCAATCACAGTCGATCCATTCATCAGCCAGACGGTCATGCCGCCGCCCGTCTGCCGCCAGAGGATATCGCCCTTGCTATCGCCGTTAAAGTCGCCCAATTCAACGATTTGCCAACTGTTGTCAATGGCAGCAGGGCCAATCAGCGGCGTGGCCAGCGGCGTGGGACCATTCATCAACCAGACGGCTACACGCCCACTGCCCGTTTGTCGCCATACCAGGTCTTGCCGCAAATCACCATTCAAGTCGGTCAGGCCCATGACTTGCCAATCGGCGATACCGCCGCCCATCAGAGTGCTGGACTGCATCGTGTGTCCATTCATCAGCCAAATGTCTACGCGATCGCCGCTCTGACGCCACAGCAGATCATCTTTGCCATCCCCGTTGAAATCACCCATGGCAATTTGGTTCCAGTCAGCAGAGATGGCACTGGGACCGACCAAGCCACTTTCGATCAAGGAAATGCCATTCATCAGCCAGGTATGGATTTCTCCGGTGGCATTATTGCGCCATAGAATATCGCCTTTGCCATCGCCATTGAAATCGCCCACGCCCCGAATATCCCAATTCAACGGCACATTTCGGAACCCAACATAGGCGGTAGCAAGGTAATTCTTGCCATTCATCAGCCAGATACTGACATCACCATTGACGATATTGCGCCATAGGAAGTCATCCTTGCCGTCGCCGTTGAAATCAATCGTGCCTTCCAACAGCCAACTGGGATCGAGGGTATAGGTATATCCGCCATCAAGGACGCTGGTGCCATTCATCAGCCACATCAGCGTGCGGTTGTCTGCACTATTTCGCCAGAAAATATCGCTCTTGCCGTCACCATTAAAGTCACCCGTACTGATGACTTGCCAGTCAGGCCCCAGCCCATCGACACCATCATCCCCGAAGATCGTATCGTCACCCGTACCACCCAGAATTTGATCATTGCCTGCCCCGCCTAGGATGCGATCGCGCCCGCCATCGGTAGGATTCGTCGTGGTGATGAAATCCAGGGTAGAAAAGTCACTATCAGCGGCCACCGTGGCATCGCCGCCATAGGCATAGTCCATGAAACCGTTATCGCCCAGGATTTTATCGTCACCCTGGTTGCCTTCCAAGCTATCGTCCCCAAATCCACCCAGAATCAAGTCATTATCCTGATTGCCCTGGATAGAATCGTTGCCACCGATGGCTGGGCTGATGGTTTGGATTAACCGCAGGTTGCCGATGGTGTAAAGGATTTGGCCGTTGTCGCCGAGGAGTGTGTCGGTACCAAGGCCACCCGTGATGCTGTCATTATCCGCACCACCCAGAGCGATATCATTACCATCATTGCCTTGAATGGTATCGCGCCCGCCAAGAGCCGAGTCTGTACTGGTGATGGCATCTAGCGTCGTTAGATCTAGATCAATGCCATAATCGAGGATGCCGTGATCGCCCAGGATGATGTCGTCGCCGTTATCACCCGTAATGGCATCGTTGGCGGTCCCGCCGAGGATGCGATCGCGGCCCTCGTTCCCCGCGATTACATCATTGCCGCCATCCGCTGGGGCAATGGTTTCGATGCGGGTAATGATGCCGCCGCTAAAACTGATTTGGCCATTATCGCCGAGTAAAATGTCGTCGCCAGCATTGCCACTGAGCGTGTCGTTGGCGGCTCCCCCTAGGGCAATATCATTGCCGTCATCCCCTGTGATGCTGTCGTTGCCGCCGATGCCGGTATCGGTAGTGACGATCCGATCCAGGGTGGTTAAGCTTTCATCCAAGGCGTAATCCAGCCGACCGCTATCGCCCATGATAATGTCGTCGCCAATATTGCCTGCGATCGTGTCATTGCCAAAGCCTCCCAGCAGCGTATCACGCCCCTCATTGCCGAAGAGACTATCATCGCCTCCAAGGGTCGGGAAACTGGTGGCAATAGTTTCGACGAAGTTGGCGGCATTGCGAGTGATATAGCCACTGTCACCCAGGATAATGTCATCTCCAATACCGCCAAGGAGGGTATCGCCGTCATTCAAGCCGGGACCGCTCTGATCCGTGCCACCGGAGCCGCCAAGAATCGTGTCATTGCCCGCACCGCCCACAATGCTATCGGTGCCACCAAAGCTTGGATCCGTGGAAAAAATATCGTTGGCAGCAGCGGTGCCATCATTGCCGACAACAACTCCATTATCGCCAAGTAAAATATCCGCACCATCTCCGGCAGTGATTGTGTCATTGCCGCTGCCGCCGAGGGCAATCAGCGTACCCTCGGTGTCGGTGATTAAATCATCTCCGCCGTTTGCCGGGAACAGCGTAGCAATTCGTTCGACGACATTAGCAGCGTTACGAGTGATGTAGCCACTGTCGCCCAGGATGATGTCATCCCCGGCTCCTCCGACCAGGGTATCACCGTCATTCAAGCCGGGACCGCTCTGATCCGTGCCTCCGGAACCACCGAGGATCGTATCGTTGCCTGCACCGCCTACAATGCTATCGGTGCCACCAAAGTTTGGATCCGTGGAGAAAATATCGTTAGCTTGGCTAGTACCGTCAGCGCCAACGACAACACCGTTATCACCCAAGAGAATGTCTGCACCATTCCCGGCAGTAATGGTATCGTTGCCGCTACCGCCTAGAGCGATCAAGGTGCCTTCAGTGTCGGTGATTAAGTCATCTCCGCCGTTTGCCGGGAATAACGTGGCAATTCGTTCGACAACACTGGTGGCATTGCGAGTAATGTAGCCACTATCGCCCAGGATTACATCATCTCCGGTTCCTCCGGCCAGGGTATCGCCGTCATTCAAGCCGGGGCCACTCTGATCCGTACCGCCGGAACCACCGAGGATCGTGTCGTTGCCTGCGCCGCCCACAATGCTATCGGTGCCGCCAAAGGCTCCATCTGTGGAGAAAATATCGTTAGCAGCAGCGGTGCCATCAGCACCGACGACAACGCCATTATCGCCAAGTAAAATATCCGCACCATCTCCAGCGGTAATCGTGTCATTGCCGCTGCCGCCAAGGGCAATCAGCGTACCCTCGGTGTCGGTGATTAAGTCATCGCCGCCGTTTGCCGGGAACAGCGTGGCAATTCGTTCGACGACATTAGCAGCGTTGCGGGTGATGTAGCCACTGTCGCCCAGGATAATGTCATCCCCGGCTCCTCCGGCCAGGGTGTCACCGTCATTCAAGCCGGGACCACTCTGATCTGTGCCGCCGGAACCACCGAGGATCGTATCGTTGCCTGCACCACCCACAATGCTATCGGTACCACCAAAGGCTCCATCTGTGGAGAAAATATCGTTAGCAGCAACGGTGCCATCATTGCCGACAATAACGCCATTATCGCCAAGTAAAATATCCGCACCATCTCCAGCGGTAATCGTGTCATTGCCGCTGCCGCCGAGGGCAATCAGTGTGCCCTCAGTGTCGGTGATTAAATCATCACCGCCGTTTGCCGGGAACAGCGTGGCAATTCGTTCGACAACGTTGGCGGCATTGCGGGTGATGTAGCCACTGTCGCCCAAGATAATGTCATCTCCGATGCCGCCGAGAAGGGTGTCACCGTCATTCAAGCCGGGACCGCTTTGATCCGTGCCGCCGGAACCGCCGAGGATCGTGTCGTTGCCTGCACCGCCCACAATACTATCGGTGCCACCAAAGGCTCCATCTGTAGAGAAAATATCGTTGGCGGCGGCGGTGCCATCACTATCAACAACAACGCCGTTATCGCCCAAGAGAATATCCGCACCGTCCCCAGCGGTGATTGTGTCGTTGCCGCTGCCGCCGAGGGCAATCAGTATGCCTTGGGTGTCTTCAATCCGATCATCGCCGCCGTTAGCCGGGAATAGCGTAGCAATCCGTTCGACAATACCGGCGGCATTGCGGGTGATGCGGCCACTGTCGCCGAGAATAATGTCGTTTCCAGCTTCACCGAAGAGGCGATCGCCCCCGACCCCTGCCGCATCACTACCGCCGGAACCGCCGACGATCAAATCATCGCCCCCGCCGCCAACAATGGTGTCTTGGCCACCATTTGTCGGATCAGTGGAAACTACATCATTGGCGTCAGCACCCACACCAGCGCCATAGACAATGCCGTTATCGCCCAGCAGCACATCCACAGCATTATCGCTGCCACCGGAAATGCTATCGTTGCCGCTGCCCCCCAGAATCGTGTCCGCATCGGCATCACCCGCGATCGTGTCATTGCCGCCTTGGGTGGGGAACAGCGTCAGCATGGACTGCATGATTCCTCCCGCATCGCGATTAATCCGACCACTGTCACCGATGATCAAATCCGTGCCGTTACTTCCCTGAATGGTGTCGTTGCCAGTGCCGCCAAGGATGCTGTCATTGCCCGCGCCCCCAAGGATCGTATCGTTGCCGCCATTGACCGGATCAGTGGAAAAAATCGCATTGGCATCGCTGGTGCCATCGGCCCCAACCACAACGCCGTTGTCACCCAGAATGATGTCACTCCCGATGCCGCCCTGGATGCTATCGTTGCCCGAGCCCCCAATTAGGATATTCCCAATATTGACACCGCCCACCAGGGTGTCATTGCCACCAAAGCTCGGATCAGAGGTTTCCGCCCTGAGCAGTAACCCACTACTACTCAGGGTAACGCGGCCATTGTCACCAATCTGGGCCACATCAACGCCCTCCGTGCTCAGCAACAGGTCGTTTCCTGCTCCACCAATCTCAATGTCACGGTCCTCGCCACCGTCCAGGGTGTCATTCCCCAAGGCACTGGGATTGGTGGACTCGTAGCGCACAACCCCACCGGGCAGATTCACCTGTTGGCCACTGTCGCCAAACAGCACGTCATTGCCCGCATTGCCAAAGAGGAGATCGTCGCCGCCATCCCCAGCTAATAGGTCATTGCCCGCTTGGCCATAGAGAGAGTCATTACCAATGCCGCCGAACACTATATCATTGCCATTGCCGGTGCCCAGGGTCACGGTGCCACTGCCATCGACGCTGCCGTTATCACCCAGCAGAATATCGTTATCGCTGCCGCCATTCAACTGATCATCGCCCTCGTTGCCGTAGAGGATGTCGTTACCGCTGCCGCCATCCGCATAGTCATTACCCTCGTTGCCGAAGAGCGTATCGCTGCCCGCTTGGCCAAACAAGGCATCATTGCCCGCGCCCCCTTCAAAGACATCATTGCCACCGCCCGCGCCCAGTTGCACCTGCACAACCACACCATTGGCCACGACGGTGACATTTTGCAAAACGGCCCCACCGGGTGGCAAGGGAGCCGAGGAGTCACCGGGCCCAACGAAGATGGTGCCCTCATCCAAAATGAAGTCGTTGCCATCGCCGCCATAGGCAAAGTCGTTGCCGAGGCCCGCTTCAATAATGTCGGTGTCGGCATCGCCAAAGAGCGTATCGTTGCCGTCGCCGCCTTTAATGCGATCGCTGCCATCCCCACCGCGCACCACATCATCGCCAATGCCCGCCTCTAGATAGTCGCTGCCCGTACCCCCTAGGAGGCTGTCATTACCTGCATTGCCATAGAGGGTGTCATTGTCTGCACCGCCATCCAGGGTGTCATTGCCCGTGCCGCCGAACAGCTTGTCATTGCCCGCCTCGCCAAAGGCTTGGGAATTCCCAGCCCGCACCGTCAGCTCATCGTTACCCGCACCGCCATGGAGGAGAGCGACCCCGCCCCCGGCGAACAGCTTGTCATTGCCAAATCCCGTTTGCAGGGGATCCTTGAAATCGCCCCACAGTTCCACCGGCAACAGCACATCAGCGGCAACATCAATCACATCATTGCCATTACCGCCTTCTGCGTAGATTTTTTGAATGGTGCTGGCCGCAAAGGCTTGCACAATGCCAAAAGCCGATACCAGGATTTGAGTGCCATCAGTCGATCGGGTCACCTTAAAGGTTTCATCACCATCGGTCAGATTGCCGGTAACCCGCTGCGCAGCAAAAGTACCCATGTTCAACCGCAGCACACCCGCGCCGAGACTCGGGTCTAGCTGGGCCAACACTGGATTAGGCGATAGGGTGCCCGTACTGGTGTCGAAGTCCAGCAAGGTCACCGAGGCAATGTCAAAGGAATCTTCCCAGCCGACAAAGCCGACAAAGGGGATATCCACGCCGACTCGGGCATAGGCATTAAGCCCCGCCGTGAATTTGCCCGAGGCATCGAAAATCCCCAGGGGACCGTTAGCGGTAAAGTTGTCCGCCAGTTCGTCCAGTCGGATTTTGCCGTCGGCCACGGGGCGATCGCGCAAATCCAGATTCACATTGGCAAACAATCCTCCACCCACACCCGCCGCCGCGATGATCACGTTCAATTCCCCTGCGGCCTGGACACTGGCATTCAGCCGCACTTCCGGCACATCCGGTCCCGTCCCATCGGGATTGGCCGTATCGCTAATGTAAAAGCCATTAAAAACTAACCCGGGTGTGGTGAATCCCCCGGTGGCAAACTGTCGAAACCCTGCCGTGTCATAGCCAAAGTTAAAGTCGGCCTGAATATCAAACGCACCGCTGAGCCGCACTCCCAGCGGTCCCAGAATCGGGAAAAACTGACTGACGTTAAATGACGCTCCCAGGGAAGGCAAATCGAGGGTAAACACAGACACATCGCGACCTAACAGCAGCCCAAAGGCCGTGGTGGGATCTTGCAAGAGGGGGAAGGCCAACCCACCCGCAAAGTTGGCATTACTGGCATTGCTGCGGAAGCCGTTCACCAGATTGCGCGTGGCCGTATCCACTCCCGGTAGCAGTGCCGTCAGATCATCAAACAGGCTAGTGTTGGCTAAATTCAGCCCACTCAAATTAGCGAGGCTGCGTAAATCCGTAGTGGGGGAATTATTCAGGCGCAGATTGCCCAAGGGAATATAGACATCGCCAACGCCCGTGGGAATTGAGTTGGCAAAGGTAGCCACTTGGTCGATCGCTTGAATAAACTGAACCGCCTGGGTATTGCCCGATCCCACGCCGATGAATTCCAGCAGCGTGACGGTGCCATTGCCATCAACATCATAAACATTGCGCAGGAGGCCAATATCCGACAGCACCGGCATCCGCGTCCGCAGCACGTCAAACACTGGCTGCACCGGACCTAAGACCTTCTGCACCTCGGCAAAAATCGGGCTGACGAATTCATTAAAGAATCCACCCAAATTCATCCGCACATTATTAAACGCCGCCGTGGGCAACAGGCTGAGATTAGTTGGATCGAAGGTCCAATCCAGATTCAAATCCGTCTTGAGAGAGGGGAAGTTGGCATTGCCGCCAAAGCTGGTGGTGATGCCGAGATTGACATCGGCAATCGCCTGCAACTTCGGGGTCACCAGTTGAGTCGCCGTCAGCCCTGTTAATTCTGCTGCGGTCAAGCGCCCATCACTGCCCGGATCGCCCAAATCCACACGAAACTGGCCCGTAAAGCTGGTGGCTTGACTTTGGCTATCCTGGCCCGTCACCGCCACCTGCAAAAATCCCAGTTTGCCAGTGGCATTCAGTCCCGGCGTGGTCACCGCCAAGTCAATTTTTAATTCATCCAATGCGCTGGTATCGACGTAGAACTGGTTGCTGGTCAGATCAACGCCAAATTTCCAGGGCAAGCTGTAGCCCAGTTGCGTCGTCACTGCCCCTCCACTGGTGAGCGACAGCCCAATCGCATCCAAACCCAAATCAAAGCCTAGGCTGGAGGAAACAGCTTGACTTAAATTGAGGTTGAATTGCAGTTGCGTGGCACTTTCATCCACGGTGACCCCACTGGGCAAAACCGGGGCGAGGGCGGTGGCGATCGCGGTCCGTACATCCTCACTATCCAAATCAACCGCCGGGATAGCTTCTAGCGTGGTCCAAGCCGAAGCGAGGCTGGTTTGAATCCCTTGGAATACCTTCGTAGTACTGGCCAGTTGGGAGCCAACTAAAGGCAACCGCTGGGCAAATACCAGGGTATCGACCGCCGTCTGAGTTAGGGCCAGAAAGTCATTGACCCCCGTTTTCAGATTGGTGTATTGGGCAGCGGACAGGGGCGTTAAGAGAATGCCCTGATAGGCAGCCAAGGCCGTGGGTTGGCCGATTAGATCAGCGGCGATCGCCCCCGTATTCACCTCCAGCGTCCAGTTACCGCCCAACGCCACATTGCCCGTTAAATCAGTAGACGCGGCAATATCGGCCCCAGTCAAATTGCCAAACTGGTGCACAAACCAGTCCCCTTCCATCCCCAAGGCCACATCACAGCCATAGAGCAAAATATCCGCCGTGTCTGTCAGATGATCAGCCCAACCGGTGAGCTGACTGGTGTAGTTTTGCAGGGTTTCCCCGTTCAGCCAGGTGGATCCCAGTTGCAGCGCGCCAACATTGCCATGGGATAGAATATGCAGCGCCGAAATATTTTGATAACCCGCTAAAATATCGCTGATTTGGCTGATTCCATCCTGCTGGGCATCCAGGCGAAACACAGCAACGTGGGGCCGAATGGCCGCTAGCAATGCATCGTAATCCGGCAAACTGGCATCAATGAAGACCAGTTCGGAGGGTCTGGCCAGCGGAGATGCGGCAATGGTGAAGCCCGCAACTGTTGAAGCAGCCGTGGTGGAGGCTACAAAGTTCGGTGCCGTCGGATCAGGAGTCAGGGTTGTGAGCGATCGCCCCAACAGCGTATCCCCTGTAACGCCACCGCCGTCAACACTAGCCAGCGCCTCCGCGATCGCTCCAGAAAGCAAGGGTGCCCGTAGCTCTCCTACCGCAGACTGTCCATAGTCGGCACCGCCATGGGAACTGCCGGACAACGCCTGGGGAAATTTGAAGGGATCTCCCAGGGCAAAGCGCTGGCGGTTTGGACCGTAGGAGCTAACAGTTCCCAGATCAAGACCCTGGGAATTCTGTAGGGACAGCGTTGCATCTGTAAGTTCCATCATGGCTACATCTCTAAAATTTAGTGGCACACAAATTCATGGGGCACCAGTCCCTGAAGCGACGCCCAGATTTCCATGGGCAGAATTGCGGCATCTATCCCTTGCCCTACGATGGGTCGGCAGAGGCCACACCATGGTCAAAAGCCATGGCAAACCGTGATGACCGAGCCAGTCGGCCTCTGGGAAACTACCTGGAAGGCAAGCGGTTGGAGCGGAGCTACTGAATGTTGGGCGCGATCGCGATTCGGAGCAGTACCAACCGCATCATTAGCGTGAGCATGATGTAGGAATGAAGAATGATGTAGGAATTGTTAAAATTATTACGTTGAACCTTCCAAGGAATCACCCGGCGAGACACACAGAAAATGCGCGATCGCCGGATATCCCTGGGTGACTCAAATAGCCTCAAATCCAAGCAGGAACACGTAACTGACTCACAGAGAGCGAGCAGTCATTCAGGAGATCTCCAGTAGATCTACTGAGGGACTATATTCCTCTACGTAGCCTGTCCGTAATGATCCGGAAGGAATGCGGGGGAAGAAACAAATTCTCAAATCCACCGTCTGAAGTGTTTGGATTTTTGAGGAATTCTTAGATTCTGGCGATCGCCGATAAGCTAGCGCAGCACGGCTGAATTGAAAATGTTGCTGGCGATCGGGGGCAAGGGGGTAACGCTCAGGTCACCAAATCCCGAAGATCCCCGGGATTTCTAAAAATCCCGGAGATCAGTCTACACAGTTTAATGACGCCCACCTAACGGATCAGGAGAACGGAATGAAAAGAATCTAGTCCGCATATTCTTCAGGCTGACTGCAACGAATCAATAGGTCTAATTCATCGTAACTACTCAGGTTTAAGAAATGCAAAGGCATGTTCTGAAACTGGGTCAAATCTAGTAAGTTCGAGGAAATCGTTGCCAATCGAGTTCTGTCGTGAGCCAAGCCAAGCGTCCTGCCCAGATCAGTCGAGAGGAGTTCCATGCACTGTAACGGATTGCTGGATTGGGCCAAGTGCATTTAGTGATTAGCTTTGAAAATCCCCAACTCATCGGCACCTTCGCGGTGTTAATCAGCAATCGTACCTCCTTCGGTACTGGTCTAACGTGAGGTTCCCGATGCCGAATTTTCTCTCATGACATCACAACACTCAAGTTCTTAAATACCCGCTGGTTTCGATCTACCCGCTGGCTACCCTGCGGGAAGCGACCTACGACTCCGCTCAGCCAGTTAGAGATTGCTCCCTGAGCGAAGTCGAAGGAAACAATCTCGGTCGGTATAATTTTTCCTGAAAACCGCCTTAGATGATTTTCGACAAATATATAAATAATGAGTACTCAGTATTGTAATTGTATGAAAACTTGATTATGACAAGCATGTCTTCATGCCCTAGTTTTGATGTCCCGATTTAATCATTTGACTACTGAGGAAAATGACCGGTAATAAGCCCACGCCTACAATTGCTAGGGCGGGTCCAGCGGCTTCGGCTAAACGTTCGTCAGAAGCCAAGTTGTAAACCTGTACAGCCAAGGTATCGAAATTAAACGGACGGACAATTAGCGTTGCAGGCAGCTCTTTCATGACATCCACAAAGACTAGAATCAGGCCGGTAATCAGTCCACTGCGCAATAGAGGAAGATGCACTCTGACCAAGGTGCTGAGGGGGCTATGTCCCAGGCTGCGGGCGGCCTCATCTAGGTTGGGTTTAATCTGATTTAAACTGGATTCCACCGTGCCTAGAGCCACGGCTAAGAAGCGGACTAAATAGGCAAATATCAAGGCGACCACCGTGCCACTGAGTAAGAGGCCCGTGGCTAGGCCAAACTGCGATCGCATCCAACTATCCAAGCCATTATCGATTTGCCCCAAAGGTACAAGCGTACCCACGGCAATGACGGAACCTGGAATCGCATAGCCCAGAGAGGCGAGGCTCACGGGAATCACCCGACTCCAATGGGCATGCAAGCGCACACTATAAGCCATCACAATAGCCACCACCAAGGCAATTGCGGCGGTGGCGATCGCCAGCAGGAAGCTATGGCTGGCCAAGTCCCAAAAGCGCCCAACCGTGGGGGCTGCACTGCTGGGGAAATCGCTAGAATCATTGGCAGATGGGCGGCCTGGAGCGACCACCATTTGCAGCAGAACGCCTGCGGGCAGTAAAAACCCACAGATAATCGGCAGCGCGCAGGCCGTCGTTGCGAGGATAGCTCTCCCGCTCCCTAGGCTGTAGGGCGTGATTAATGCGCCTTGGCCACTTTGATAGTACTGTGCCTGTCCCCGAGAACGGCGCTCTAGCCAAATTAAGACAGCGACCGCTAGTAGAAGGCATCCCGCTAGTTGGGAGGCTGCCAACCGCTCACCCATCCCAAACCAGGTACGATAGATGCCGGTGGTGAAGGTGTCCACGGCAAAAAACTGCACCGTGCCATAGTCGTTCAAGGTTTCCATTAGGGCCAGGGAGAGTCCCGCTGTGATAGCCGGACGGGCGAGGGGGAAGCTCACCGTCACAAAGCTGCGCCAAGGACTACAGCCCAGAATGCGACTGGCTTCCAAGATGTGGGGCGATTGGTTCAGAAAGGCCGATCGCGCGGGTAAATAGACATAGGGGTAGAGCACGAGACTCAGCATGGCGATCGCGCCACCCAGCGATCGCACATTGGGAAACCAGTAATCCTGCACGCTCTCCCAGCCAAACCATCCCCGCAGCAGGGTTTGCAGGGGACCATAAAACTCCAGGACTTCAGTGTAGGTGTACGCCAAAATGTAGGCAGGGGCTGCCAATGGCAACAGCAGTGCCCACTGAAACCAGCGCTGGCCTGGGAATCGACACATTGTGACTAACCACGCAGTGCCCACCCCCAGTCCCAAGGTGCCCACCCCGACCCCCAGCAGGAGCCAGCAGGAGTTGATCACGTAGGTTGGCAGCACCGTGGATAAAAGGTGTGACCAAACATCGCCTGTGACAGCAAAACTGCTGCTCAATACCGCTAGCACAGGACTGAAGATTGTCAGGGCGATCGCCCCCACCGTTGCCGTCCAAATGCTCCAACGGAATTGTTGGAGGCGGTTAATCCAGGCGTTACCCCCTGCATTGTTGAACCTTGCCCGCATGCCTGACCTCGCCCAATGTGACCGCTTTCAAATATACTCTTTACTAGCCTCTACCCATTGCTAAATTCCATTGCTAAATTCGCAGAATGAATTCGTTGATTCATCAGTGTTTTTGAATTTTATGATATAGCCTCTAACCCAAGAGATGGAGTGGGTTAGGTTATCAGAAAAGTTGGATTAGAGGATGTTTCTAAGGAGATCGAAATAAGAGGGAGGATATTTCTAAACCATTAGAGAATATTTCCAAGAAAATTAGTTAAAACACCCGACATAATTTTAATGGAATCATGAATCTTTGAATTGAATCCTTTTAACTGAATTGTTTGATTGTATGGATTGAGATTATGTTTGGATCAGTTGTTGTTTAGCGTTTTGCCCCTAGTCAGTCCTAATACCATGCCCCAGTCGCCGATTCTTCGGATTGAGAATATCACCAAACAATTCGCTAATGCCCAGACTGCCGCTGTCCAGAATCTCAGTCTGACCCTTTATTCGGGTGAAATTCTGGCTCTGTTAGGGCCATCGGGCTGTGGCAAAACCACCTTGCTGCGTATGATTGCAGGCTTTGAATCGCCGCAGTCGGGTCAGATTTTTTTGGCGGGAAATCCAGTGGCGTCAGAGGGCTTTTGCCTGCCGCCGGAACGACGCGATGTCGGCATGGTGTTTCAGGACTATGCGCTGTTTCCGCATTTGACCGTGCGCCAAAATATCGCTTTTGGGCTCAAACATCGCCGACTAAACCCTGAATCCAAGACCCAGCAGGCCCGCATTGTCGGAGAAGCCATTGAGCGCGTCGGATTAGCCGGATTAGAAAACCGCTATCCCCACCAATTGTCTGGGGGGCAGCAACAGCGGGTAGCTTTGGCACGGGCCTTAGCTCCTTGTCCTGCCCTGATCCTATTGGATGAGCCGTTGAGCAATCTGGATGTCCAGGTGCGGCTGCGGTTGCGACAAGAAATTCGGGATATTTTGAAGCAAATGGGACTCTCGGCTATTTTTGTTACCCATGATCAAGAGGAAGCCCTAGGCATTGCCGACCAGGTTGCAGTGATGCAGCAGGGGAATATTGAACAGATCGGTCCTCCGGAAGATATCTATGCGGTCCCCAAGACTCGCTTCGTGGCGGAGTTTGTCACCCAGGCCAATTTTTTGCCTGCTTGTGCCCAGGAGGGAGAGTGGGCTACGGAAATTGGCACCTTCAAATTTCTCCTGGATCCCTATTCCGCCGATCTAGATTCCTGGGAAAACCCGCCCCAGTCGGCGGTGCTAATGATCCGTCGAGAAGAGATTCGATTGGTTCCGGAGCCTTATAGTGCCGTGGTTGTGTGCGATCGCCAATTCCTAGGGCGAGAGTATCGCTATAGCCTGCGTTTGCCATCGGGACAAATCCTGCAGGCTCTCACACCGACAGATACGGTCATCCCTGTGGGGGCTTTTGTTGCTGTTGATGTTTCTGACGCGCAGATGCAACTGTATTGACCCAAATTGACCTAATTTCCCGGCTTGACAAGGGCTTTTGGAAACCACTTGAAGTGACTTTGCGTCATCCTTCAAAGGCAGCTTGCTCTAATTCTCGCCGGCCCAATAATTGGGGTTTTAATACGTAAACGGTTTTCTGCTCAATTTGGATAACATGCAGGTAGAACTCACGCTTGCCCTGCTTGAGTACTTCATAAACGCCAAGACCCGTTTCATCTTCTAACTCTAATTGAGTGAGACTATAGCCTTTATTGTGCAATTGCTGCTCGATGGTTTCGGCGACTTTGCGCCATTGGGTTTCACCAACCTGCCAGCAGCCTGGATTGCCCTGGCAACTGGGTTCTGCGCCTAAGATTTGGGAAATATTGCCCAGGATAGGTTCTGGGCCGGAGGGCGGGGGCTGCGGGGCTATGGACTTAGGATTGGTGGGCTGAGGCTCAATGAGCTGAGGCTCAATGGGCTGAGGCTCAATGGGCTGAGGCTCAGTGGGCTGAGGCTCGGTGGGCTTAGGGGGGATAGGCTGAGGCTCAGAGGCTATTGGGCTGGGTGGTGGGGCTTGAGTCTGGACGCTGGAAGGGGCGACGAGCGGGGCGGCTGTTGCTGCAATCACTGCGGTGGATTTGATCCGGGCAACTGGCGGTTGGGTCGTGGCTGGGGCTGGGATAGTTCGGGCCAACGGTACCGTATTGATTGCCTTTTTCACTACGGGTGGGGCCGCTTGGGGGACAGGTATTGCCAACAGCCCACCATGAAGCCCCAGGGCAACGAGCCAGGGAAAGACCAGAGGATGCAGGAGCGGCGAAGATTTGGAAACGGTCATGGAACGAAGAGACAATAATAAACCTGGCGTATTTCATCTTACAGAAATTGAGAATTTGAGGCAATAAACTGGAGTGATTGTGTGGCAATAGCGGCTCAGCGAGTATCCATTCCTGTCCTGAGGGCGATTTGAAGGGATTGGCGCTCTCAGCGTTTCCTCAGGCAAGTCTTATCTATTTCACGCTGGGTTTCATCAGCACCTCAGATAACCAGGATTTAATCAGAGTCATCGTTAACCCCCTAGATCCCCTAGATATCGTTAATGGCTCGATTTCTATTGATTCCTCAAGGAGATTCATGATGATCGAGTAACCTCAAGATTTTCACGATGCGCTATGGGGCACCGTAGAATGATTGTGGGGTTTGCTTGCGGGTGGGCTTGCTGACTGGGGCGAATGTCGCCGCCCCTGCCAATTCGATCCTGCCAATTCGATATTGAGCCTTCACCCATGATTTAGGAGTATTGCTATGACAGCCCCGGCCCACATTCTCCTGGTAGAAGATGAAGTGAAGCTGGCTCGGTTTGTGGAGCTTGAATTGAGCAGTGAGGGCTATCGCATTAGTGTTGCCCACGATGGTATGACAGGGCTCTCCTTGGCCCGGGAAACGGCTCCAGATTTGGCAATTTTGGATTGGATGGTGCCTGGGTTATCGGGGTTGGAGCTGTGTCGGCGGTTGCGGGCCACGGGCAGTAAAATCCCGGTAATTATGCTGACCGCACGGGATGAGGTGGGCGATCGCGTGGCAGGCCTCGATGCTGGCGCGGATGACTATGTGGTCAAACCCTTTAGCATTGAAGAGTTGTTGGCGCGGGTGAGGGCTCATTTGCGCCGCACGCAGGAAGATGAAGCGGATACTGTGCAATTTGAGGATCTTCGCTTGAATCGGCTCACGCGGGAGGTTTTTCGTGGCCAGCGGCTGATTGATCTAACCGCAAAAGAATTTGATTTATTGGACTATCTGTTTACCCATCCGCGCCAGGTGTTTACCCGCGATCAAATCCTGGAACATGTCTGGGGCTATGATTTCATGGGCGACTCTAACATTATCGAGGTCTATGTCCGCTATCTGCGGTTGAAGCTCGAAGAGCAGGGAGAAAAACGATTGGTTCACACGGTGCGTGGTGTGGGGTATGCTCTGCGCGAGTAGAGAATTGAGGACTGCTGTAGGTATGATGCAGATTCGAGATGCGATCGCGACGGATTTGCCCGCGATCGTTGAGATTTATAATGCGACGATTGCGAGTCGGATTGTCACAGCGGATATGGAGCCAGTATCGGTTGAGAGCCGCTGGGCATGGTTTCAGGCCCACCAGCCAAATCGGTATCCGCTGTGGGTGATGGTAGATGATGCCGAGGTTTTGGGCTGGCTGGGGTTTCAACCCTTTTATGGGCGACCAGCCTATGCCCAAACAGCAGAATTGAGTATTTATATTGCCCCGAGTCACCGGCGGCGCGGCATTGGGCAATCCTTGTTGCAGCAGGCGATCGCCCACAGTCCAGCCCTTGGCATCTACACCCTGATGGGTTTTATCTTTGCTGATAATGTCGCCAGTGTGCAGTTATTTCAACGGTTTGAGTTTGAGTCGTGGGGCTGTCTGCCGCGGGTGGCGAACTTTGACGGCGTGGAACGGGATCTGGTGATTTTAGGACGGCGGTTGGGCGATCGTGCGTGAGGGGATCGGGCAGGTTGATTAGAGCGGAATCGCAGGCCGATCGCGGTGGATTCCCTGATGTCCTTGCGTTTATATCTTTGCGTTTATACCGTTGAGATCGCAGCAGGTTTCCAAGCGGCTAACCCTGTTAATACGTCTGCCGCGCTGGCTGTCCAACCGACAATGCCCCCTTGGGCACGCACCATTTCCAGGGTGGCTTGCTTAAATTCAGGAAAGTAGCTTTCGGTGCAGTCTGACACCATGAGGCATTCATAGCCGCGATCGTTAGCTTCGCGCATTGTGGTTTGGACACAGACCTCGGTGGTGACTCCCGTAATCATCAGATGAGTAATGTTCTGCGCTTTGAGAATGTCAGACAAATCGGTGTTGTAAAATGCGCCCTTGCCCGGTTTGTGGATAATAAATTCACCCGGCAGGGGGGCCAGTTCGGGAATGATGCCATTGCCCGGTTCGCCCTTGACCAAAATCCGCCCCATGGGGCCTTTTGAGCCAATGGTTAGGTCACTGCGCCCCCGCTTGATCTTGGCTGGAGGACAGTCCGATAGATCCGGTGCATGGCATTCCAGGGTATGGATAACGGGCAGGTGGAGCTGGCGAAACCCAGCTAGCAATGTCTGGAGCGTGGGCACGATCGCCCGCAGCAACATCACATCATTGCCCAAGGCATCCCCAAAGCCACCGGGCTCCATAAAATCCCGCTGCATGTCAATGATCACCAACGCCACCTGACCTGATTCCGGCAGTGCGTATTCGTAAGGCTGAGCTGCGATCGCCACCATAATATAAATTTCCTCCAAGACATTGACCTACGACGGCTAATTTCGACCTGAAACCACCGCTATAGCACTGCAATCCAAACGCCTTTCTGGGAGGCCCCATCAGGCTCTATATCCAAAATCCTAGTGTCCCGCCATACTGCGACCAATTTCGGCAAAATCTGCCGTTTCAATCGGGCTTTCGTAGGCAAACTCACCGCCGCTGATCACCAGAATCCGATCCGCCAGCTTGAGCAGTTCGTCCAAATCCTCGCTGACGAGCAGCACTGCCACACCACGGTTGCGGGCGGCCAGAATCTCGCTGTGAATGTAATCTACGGCAGCAAAGTCCAGACCAAAGCAAGGATTGGCCGCAATCAACAGTTGGATATGCTCTGAATGCAATTCCCGCGCCAGCACTGTCCGCTGCACGTTACCGCCGGAGAGGTTTCCGACGGGGGTTTCAGGCGAGGGGGTTTTAATCCGAAAGGTGCCGATTAAGGTTTGGGCCATCTCGCGGATGGCGCTAAAGATCAGCAGAACGCCACCCTTGGCTTGGGGCGGGCGATCAAAGGTCCGAAATGCCAGATTTTCGGCAACACTCATGTGGGCGACGCAGGCATTTTTCAGAGGCTCTTCCGGCAGAACAAAGACCTTGTGCCGGAACATTTCGGCGCGGGTCGCCCGGTAGGGCGTGCCGTTAACGAGAACCTCGCCGCTGGTAGAATCCCGCTGCCCAGCCAGGACTTCGACGAGTTCTCGCTGTCCGTTTCCAGAAATCCCCGCAATCCCCACGATTTCGCCATTCGATACACTGAGGTTGACCCGTGAGACGCCCTCAAATCCATTGTCTTTGTTGGCGCAGAGGTTAACCAGTTGCAGCACTGGCTTGGGGTCAGGGTGGGCAATCTTTTCAACGGGCTGCGGCTCGCGCTTTTCGCCCATCATCATCTCGGCCATGTCGCCAATGGATAGATTACTTACTTTACCGCTACCCGCGAATTTTCCTTTGCGCAGCACGGTAATTTCGTCAGCAAAACCGGTGATTTCCCGGAATTTATGGCTGATCAGCAAAACGCTGAGCTTGTTGGCGGTAACTTGCTCGCGAATGAGGCCAAAGACTTCGTCGGCTTCGGCAGGGGTGAGGACCGAGGTGGGCTCATCTAAAATTAGAATTCGGCTCTGTAAATACAGCTGCTTGAGGATTTCGAGTTTTTGCTTTTGTCCGGCAGCAAGTTGGGCAATGGGCAGGTCCAAAGGGACTTTGAAGGGGGCGATCGCCATAAAGGCTTCCAGGCGATCACGCTCCGCCTTCCAATTGATCAAATTAGTGCTGTCAAACCGTGACAGCACCAAATTTTCCGCTACCGTCATCGCAGGCACAGATGTAAAGTGTTGATACACCATGCCAATGCCATATTGATGGGCATCCTTAGGACTCCCAATCTCCACCGTTCGACCATTAATCTGGATTTCCCCGGAAGTGGGCGTGTAGAAGCCCATAATGCACTTCACCAAGGTACTTTTGCCCGCGCCATTCTCTCCCAGTAGCGCATGGAAGGTTCCTGGCTTTAGCGTCATGGAAACATTGTCCAAGGCGACTAAGGAGCCAAACTGCTTCGTCATATTCACCACATGCAGTTCTGGAGGGGCTGCCTCATGCTGGACCGCAGGCGTAGATGTATTCAGGACTTCAGTCATCTCTATCACTCCATTTTGCATGAGTCTTACAGTCCGCTTGAATCCTCGTTGACTGGACCCAAGCGACTCCGGACTTGAACCACTCCAGACCTTAACTATTCCAGACCCTAACCACTTCAGACCCCAAATCCGTTAAAACCATTTAGGGTCCGAAACTCCAACTCTAGCCACTGATCGTTCCTAGGGCTCCGGGTGCGCCCGTGAGTGTCCTCTTCGGTGAACAGGTCACTACCATAATCAACAACGTCAGCACATAGGGAGCTGCATTGAACAAATAGTACCCGCCTTCTACACCCACGGCCTGTAAGGCCGGACCAATCGCCTGTGCTCCGCCAAAAAACAGCGATGCCCAAAGACATTGAACGGGGTTCCAGCGGGCAAAAATTACGAGTGCCACAGCCATTAATCCCTGGCCACTTGAAATTCGCTCCGTCCAGCTACCGGGATAGACCAAGGACAAATAGGCCCCGCCAATTCCCGCTAAAAAACTGCCTGCAATGATGCACAGCATCCGCACCTGTTTAATCGAGACCCCCATGGCCAGTGCCGCATCAGGACTATCGCCCACTGCACGAATAAACAATCCCCAACGGGTATTTTTGAAAAACCACTGCATGACAAATGGGAGAATCACGCCAATAATAAATAGTGGACTAATTTTGAGTGCTGATTCCAATTGGGGTAAATTGCTCCAAGCCCCTAGTTCAATTGAGGGCAGTTGCGGGGCTTTAGGCTGGATGTAGGGCTTGCCCAAAAAGAAGGCCAACCCACTGCCAAAGATGATCATGGCAATGCCGACAGCGACATCATTCACCTTTGGCTGCTGCGATAGCCAAGCATGGATAAAGCCCATCAGCATACCCGCTACCCCTGCTGCCAAAACGCCAACCCAGGGGGATAGCCCTGCTCCCAGAGCCTTTTCCGATAGATAAGACACCGCATAGGCACTCATTGCACCCATCAGCAGTGCTCCTTCTAGACCCAGATTAATCTTGCCGCTTTTTTCCGTCAGACATTCGCCCAAACTGACGAATAGAAATGGGGCTCCGCCGCGCACGGTGCCTGCCAAGATACCGAGGGGAACGCCCCACCAACCAAGTGCTTCTGTTGCCATAGGTCCTTTACAAATAGATCTTGAAACAAATTAGGGCTTAAACAAGACGAAGTGGGTATACCAGAAGAGCCAGACTAAAGGCCAAACATACAAGGATAGAGAATTGACTGTTTGTGTAAGCTCTCCTGTAGGGAAATCGCTGTGACAATGCCGAGGGTAGCAGCGCCAAGTGTGACAGTAAAGAGTTTGACACGGAAGAGATAAATTAGCCGGGTGACGCTACCTTCGTGGCGAGTGAGGGTGGAGGACTCTTGGTGGGCGACTCTTTGAACATGGCGAATTTGCCATAAAGAGAGTCGCTGTAAAGTACAACCAGGAAAACCAGGCCCTGAAAGACCATGACAGAGGCATCCGGTAGATTGAGGGTCCGCTGTAACGCCCCACCACTGGCAAGAATCCCGCCCAGCATGACGGCAACAATGCTTGCTGCTAGAGGATTATAGCGAGCTACAAATGCGACCAGAATTCCAGCGTAGCCATAACCGGCTACCAAGGATTCGTTGGCACGACTATGGACTGCCGCTACTTCCACCATACCTGCGAGGCCAGCACAGGAGCCAGCCAGAAAGCAGATAATGATAGTGAGTTTGCCCACGGGCAGGCCAGTTAGACGGGCGGCCTTAACATTTCCTCCGGCGGTACGAGCTGCAAAGCCAAAAGTGGTGTGCTGAATTAGGAAGTAAGCAATGATGCAGGCAATGATGCCGTAGATGAGCCCGTAGTGAATCCGGGTGTCTCCAATCATGCCTAGCTTGTCTTCAACGGGGATGGGATAGCTGGAAGGCTTGTTGAGGGATGTTGGGTCTCGCATGGGACCGCCCACCAAATGATTTAAAAGGGCAATCGCAATGTAGTTCATTAACAAACTGCTAATGGTTTCATTGACAGCTCGGTAATGGCGTAGCGCCCCGACGATCGCAATCCAGATGCCGCCCGCGAAAATGCTGGCGATCGCCATCCCAAGTTGGGTGATGAATGGGGGGGCGATCGGGGCTAAACTCAACCCTGCGATCACCGCTCCCAAGCCCCCCATCACCAAAGCGCCCTCGTTACCAATAATCATCAATCCTAGACGCGCAGGCAATGCTGTACAGAGGGCTGTCAGCATCAGAGGTGCGGCTCGAATGAGAGTATTCTGAAAGGAAAACCAATTCCCAAAGGCGGCCTTATAAATTGTCCCGTACACCGCTAGAGGATTAGCGCCTGCCGCCGCACAAAAACCCCCAAACAGAACTAGAGCGAACACTACAGAGGCGAGCGGTATCACAATAGCCTCTGCGACTTTGCGCCAGTTTGAACTGCTGATCATGGCCATAGTCAAAAAAGATTGTTGACAGCGTATGGGAAAACTCTGGCACAGAATGTGCCGTAAATAACAATTTCATGGGATCCGCGCCAACGGTGCATTCAGTATGCAGGATTCAAGTTCCTTGCCCTGAAGCATTGGTAGCTTGGTGCTCTAACTTGGTGCTCTAACTTGAACCCAGGATTGGTATAAACCTTGGCATGAATGTTGGTATAAGTGGTGCAGTTTACTGCTCTCTCCTCTCCTTTTTTCGTAGGGCTTTGAGGCCGATACCAGAGACTGCTCACCCTTGGGAGTTGGTGCATAATAATGCTTCTGTCGAGGTATTATCGATTGAAAATCCGACGAGATAAATCTATTTGATAAGGACAAATTTGAACCAAGTTTGAACCAATTTCAACTACGGCCAGAATTTGACAAACGGACACAGAAATGGAAAATGTAGGGGTGATATTTTTGATGAATTAATTGGCAGGGCGAGGACCAGTTGTCGTGAGTCGTGTGTGGAGTGGGATGAATCGAAGATTTTTCACAATGGCAGCGTTCGCTGTGCTTTGTTTCGCGACTGTCGTGCTCACGGTTTCTGCGGGGAGCGCCCAGTTGAAAAATGCCATTGGCTTTGAGAGGCCCGGGTGGTCAGCGGCAGATCCGGTTCCGCAGGCAACCCCGGCCTTAAGACCATCGGTTTCGCGGATGTGTGCCGTACAGCCAACGCGACGTCGAAGCCCGGGTCAGCGCGTGGCCCCGACGCCTCTGGTTGATCCGGGCGAAACCATGACGCTGGAACGATTTCGAGGACCACTTCTGTCGGAGATAAAAGGAATCAAGCCTCCAGAAGAAATCGCACTGATTGATCCGAGTAACTATGGCGATCGCTTTCTGAAGGACATAGACGGTAGGCCCGTTCCCCATCAACCGATCATTGTTCTGCACGAAACTGTGGGCTCTGCCAGTAGTGTGGTCAACTACTTTCGTACCCCCCATCCCAACGACGACGATCAGGTCAGCTACCATACTCTGGTTAAGTTGAATGGAACGGTGGTCTACTTGGTGCCCCCGGAAAAGCGGGCCTTTGGGGCTGGCAATTCAGTATTTAAGGGCGAAAAGGGTCTAGAGACGGTCAAAACCAATGCGGCTTTTCCTCCTTCCGTGAATAATTTTGCCTATCATATTTCTTTGGAAACTCCGGCAGATGGCGAAAATAATGGGACGCGCCATAGCGGCTATACCGTGAAGCAATATCAATCCTTGGCTTGGTTAGTGGCTCGTACAGGTGTTCCCAATGAGCGCATCACCATGCACAAAATTGTGGATCGTTCCAGTTCCCGAATCGACCCTCGCAGTTTCGATTGGCCAGACCTCGTGCGACGGCTCAGTACGTTGCCACGTAGTCAAGAGGTAATCATTGACTGTGTTGCCCCCTCGGACACGGTCGATAATCCTCCAAGTTCCGCTCCTGCTAAGCCCCAGTCGGATAAGTCAATGCTGCATCCGGGAGTTTTTGGTAAGATGGCGTAGTTTGATCAGGTGCCGCAGAGTTTGAATCTTTGAATTACTACTTTTTTGGATCGCCCTTTGGGATTACTCTACGGGCGCTGTTCTGCGTTATCCCGCTCAGTTCTCACCCACTGAGTCTGTGGCTTAGTAAAAAATTTGAAATAGAGGGGAATTTTCCAGAGAATGTATAGGGGAATGGCGAGCAGTGCCTGAGATGGGATCATGTCGCTAGCGAACTTTGCCCAAGAAATGAATACAGAGGTGAAGATCAAGCCAGTGCCCAGTCCGGCAACTATTGCGGGCAGTAGAAAGCCCCCGAATTCTGCCGCCAAGAGGGCCACACCCGCCAGGGTCAGCCATAACAGTACCAGCAGGGACAGGGGCGGAATGCTCAAATCCAAGGCGAAAATACCCAAGTCCCAGCGTCTTTGCTGGATCGCAGCTTGCACTAACCGTGGGACTTGAGTCACCAAGGTCTGCAAATGGCCATGTTCCCATCGCGTTCGTTGACTGGTAGCTGCCCCCATGCGCTGGGGTAGAATGCCGGTGACTCGAGCGTTGGCGCAGAAGATCGGGGAAACTCCGGCGATCGCCAAATCCACAGACACCTGCATATCCTCAACAATATTGCCACTGGCGAGAGAAACCTTTTGCAACACGGCCCAGGGAAAGGCCATTCCGGTTCCCCCTAGGATGGCATGGAGACCCATTTGGGAGAGGCCCGCCAGACGAACCCAATTCTTGACCGTCACCGCCAGGGTCGAAATGGCATACTCTGGCTTCGACTGGTTCGGGGGGGCGAGCAAATAGATGGACTGTACCGGACGCTGCCGTTCAAAGGCTAAGTGCGCAATTTGGTCGATCGCCCCATCTGCCATTAAGCAGTCTGCATCCACGATGATCACCACGTCTGGAGGGTGATGGGCCAAAACCTGCAACCCAAAGTCGAGAGCATAGCCCTTGCCCCGGCGCTCAGGATCTTGACGCTCGATCACCGTAGCTCCCGCTTGGCGAGACACTTCGGCAGTATGGTCATTGCAATTATCGGCAATCACAATGAGGCGATCTGTTGCTCCTAACTGGGGCAGAAGGGTGGCCAATGTTTGGGGAATGCCAAGGGCTTCATTGTGGGCAGGGACTAGTACTGCGACACTGGGTTGCGCCCCCGAGTGTTGATCGATAGATTTGATAGAAGATGGGATAGATTTTTGCCCAGATGTTTGGCTAGAGACGACTGCCATTAAACATTCCACAAAAAACAATGTGGTGGGTATTAACAACGCCAATGTCATGATCAGTATGGCGATCGCAATCCCTTGGGCCAGATAATTCATTTAAAAGACCTTGTCCAGTGAAAAGTGTTTAGGAGTCGGACGTCTGAGTGGACGACGAGGCTAGACGGGCGACGAGGCCAGATGGGAGCATTACAGGTGTGTGGACTGTTTTGGCTTTAGCACATTCAGGCTTTCCAGCAGAGCTGGATCCCCTGGTGTCTCCCGAAGGCTGCTGCTCCAGTCGGTCTTATTGTAAGCCGTGGATTGCTTTTTGCCCCCATCGTTCGCGACCACCCCCACGAGTGGAATCCGAAAGCGAGCCAACTCAGCCAGTACCCGCTTCACCTTAGGACGATTGGTTTTACAAATACCCACGGTCATGAGAATGCCATCGGTGAGGGCTGCGACAAAATTGGCATCGGCAAACTCGGTCAAATTGGGAGTGTCATAAATCACGAGATCGAACTCTCTGTGGACCCGCTGCATTAACCCTTGCATTTGTGTGGATGCCAGCAACCGGACCGAATTAGCGGATACTTGCCCCGCCGTCAGCACGGATAGGTAGTTGTCCATCGGCGATGCTTGAATGGCCTCATCCACACCCACTTCTCCAGCCAGGACATCGCTTAAGCCTCGGGAGTGGGTGGACATATTAAGGGATTGGTGGACTTGGGGCGATCGCAAATTGGCATCCACCAGTAATACCCGCTGTCCCATTGAGGCGGCGGATCTGGCCAAGTTCACGGCCACAGTGGTGGTGCCATCCCCTGTTTCCGCCGAATTGACTACCAAAGATCGTGGCGGGCGCGCCGATAAGAAGCGTAGATTTGTGTACAAAGTACTAAAGGCTTTGCCGAAGATATCTCTATCGGCTTCAGGCGGCGCGCCTGCGGGTGCCCCCACCCCTGGCCGCTGTGGAATATTGCCCAAGAGCGGGAGCTTCGTAGAGCCAGCCACATCTGCTCCTTCATAGAAGATGTTTTGGATTTTTTCTTTCGTCAGGGCGGCGGCTATCCCCAGCAATATCCCTGCCACCAAGGACATGGGTATCTGCTGTTGGGCTTTGCTAGCCGTGGCCAAGGCATTGCCCCGCGAGTCGCGCGCCAGGTTCGGAGCGGCTACGACTTCCCACGGCACTTCCTTCTGAGCGGCCTCAATCCGCAGCGTTTCCCGCTGGGTTTGGAACTGGTTGAGGGTCTTGGTAGCGATTTCTAGCTGCTGTTGCAAGGTGTTGTATTCCCGAGCAATCACCGGGTGCTGTTGCAAGCGCTGATTCACCTGGGCTTCCGCTCCAAGAATGGCCTGGTTGCGGACCTTTAGCAGCTCTCGTGTATTGTTTGCTGTCACGAGCTGTGTGATCAATCCTTGGCGTACGGAGCCCTGATACGAAAGAATCAGGGGATTGCTCACAGCGGCTGTGGCTTGGGCACCTAGGTTACTTTGGGCTTCGCTACTGAGCAACTGGGCCAACTTTGCACGCTGTTCCAGGAGGGCAAGGACTACGGGACTACGGTCTGTAAATCGGGCTGATTTTACAGCAAGCTGGGATTCTACCTTCTTGAGTTCGGCCAAGAGCTCTTGGTAGCGAGGGTTTTCACTCAAGGCGGAAGCGGCGATCGCCTCCGTGGGACTAAAGCTTAATTGCTCCTGCAATCGGCTATACAGGGTTTCTTGTTCTGCCAACTCACGCTGAGCCTGAAGCTTTTGCGCCCGAATATCTTCCAGCAGTTTAGACAGAGAGCCCCCTTCTGTGGCGGGGTCGGTGATGTTGTAGCGCTGTTTCAGGGCTTGCAGATCAGATTCCAGCGTATTCACCCGCTTTTGCAGACTGGGCAGTTGATCGCCAATAAATTCAACCCCCCCGCCAATACGGGTCCGCCGATCCTCCAAGCTATACCGCAAGAATCCCTTTGACAGTTCCTCTAAGGTAAACTTCACTCGTTCTGGATCTTTGCCGCGATAGCTGACATCAATGAGCCGTGCCGCGTCCATTAAAGTAGTCCCGACCCGTTGGACGATCAGGGACTTCTCCCGAATGTCCCGCGCTAACGACTCGGCGGTTACTTCGGGATAGCGTGTCTGAATCTGCTTCGCAATTTTCCCCAGGAGTTCTGGGCTTTGCATCACTTCCAAGAGCGTGGGGTAGTCCACCGTATTTTCGGTAGTACTCTGAGCCCCCCGAGCGATCGCAGAGGGATCGGTGGATCGTCCCTGGGACGTGATCGGCTCTACCAGAATCCGGAAGCTCCCTTGATAGGAGGGTTTTGACTTCAGGCTATTAGCGCCACCCACCAGAGTCGCTATGGCAGCAATCCCGGCAATCATCAAAATATTGCGCCGAACAACGCGGACCACCGGACCCAAATTCAGGCCCTTGGGTTTCGGGGAATCGGACCCAATCTCTTCCGCCGCCCAATTCCCCGGTGGGTTGCTCGGACTATTGGCTGGAAAGTTTTGAGTATCTTGTTCGGCTCTCATGTTGACCTCTACGTTAGTTTGACCTACCACGACCGGACGGTTTATATACCCAGTCCATCTGAAAACTGGTGCTTTAACGGGCGCTTGCACTAGCGGACTCATCAAGGGAACAGGACGCTTGAACTGGCCCAGCCTTTAGTTGCCGCCCAGCAACCGCAGCAACCCAAAGGCTCCTGTGAGCGGACTGATTACCGCCGTCAGGACATCGGATATCTTGGCCGTATTACTCCGATTGACCACAATCACATCGTTGCTGTGAACGGCAGGATTGTCTTCATCACTCAGTCCTTTCGCGAGGTTCAATTTGAAGTCGCGCTTGGTGACTGTACCGTCTGGGTTGAGCCGAATGAGTTCAATCTTGGTTTTCTTGCCCCGGGCCGGGTTAACGCCACCTGCGGCCAAAATGGCTTGGGTCAGGGTGGAATTGGGACGAATTTGCACCGGACCGGGTCTGATCACCTCACCAACCACGTTGACTTGAATTTGCTCTGGCGAGAAGTTGCTGATCGCGACAGTAGTGGCTTCTGTGGGATCAATTTTTTGGGCGACAGGGACAAAAACGGTATCTCCATCGCGCAGCAGAATGTCTTGACTGAGCTCGCCATTTTGCAGGTAGCGCCACAGGTCAACATTGATCACGTCTTCTCGGCCATTTTGCTGGGGGCGACGGACTTGGACTTGACGAATATTGGCAAGCTGAGCAATGCCCCCAGCGGTTTGTACCGCTTTGCTGACGGTGGGCCACTGACTGCCGGCTTCACCCGCTGCGCTGCGAGAGTTGAGGCTGGATTGTGTGGTTTCGCTGCCAATGACGTTAATAATGTAGGATCCTGGGCGGTTGACTGCGCCGATGATGCCAATCTTCAAAGGCCGAGGCGCTGCGAGTCCGACCGTGACGGTGGGGTTTTTGATGAAGGCACCATACTTGGTGCTGAGTGTGGTGGAGGCTTGCTTGAGCGTCATGCCTTGGACGGATACACTACCGACCCAGGGGAGATTCAAGGTGCCGTCCAGCAAAATGCTGTAGCGGGTCTCTAGGGTGAGCTCAGGGGTGTCAAAAATATCGACGCGGACTAAATCTCCTGCTCCTAGGGTGTAGGAGCCATCCGGGGTAACGACGGGCGAGTTCGGGGGCTGGGAAGTGGTATTGAGTGCTGATGGCGTCAGGGGGGGGACGGTCACTTGGGCGATCGCCGGTAGTACCGATGTTGTGCTTACCAATGCAGACAGCACAATTCCTGAAACAGATTGATGGATTCCCTTAGACATAATTTAATAAAGAAACAGGGCTAGATAGAGAAGACCGAACTAGAGAGAAGACCGAACTAGAGGGGATTTGCGAAAATCGCGCTACGAAAACTTCGCTCTATACAGAATTTAATAGTCACGGTGATGAATGATGGCCGAGGCTGCCGGATTCTGGGCCGTCTGCCCGCTGTCAAGACTCCAATCAAATCAGAATAGCCACGTGCTCTAAGCAGTTCTACAAGGCGTGATCAAGTTGATCAGGATTAGCCTCAGTAAATGTAACTAGCACCCATTATGGTGTGCTAGTTTGCGCAACTTCCACTCCCAAATACTAGACTTCATCCAAGATTCATACCCGATCCCACTCATAGTATTCCCCAACAAGATTGTGTAAAACCACCCAACATTAGGCTTTTCCAGTTCACGTTGCCCGGATCAGGAAAGAATTGCTGTGAAGAAGGTGAAAACAACGGGTTAGACTCAGCCTCAATCCTCACGGTTCAACCCGAAAAATTCCCTGATCCTGAGATTTTCGAGATTTTTTTGAGGATGGAGTGGGCAAGATGATTGCTTCCAGACTCAATGAACTGGAGATGCTGAAATGGTCCCAACGGCACTGTAACTCGGTGGATGCACGATGACTTCATCCACACTTCATGGGGTATGTTGGCGAAGATCGGTAATTTAGTAAGTCAGGACTGATTGATTTAAATGAGTTCTAATTGTCTCGGTTTGACCTCGCTCAAGGGTAGAAATCTCAGGGGCTGTTTGAAAAAGTTCCCGTTGTGAGGTTAATACTGAGTGATCCTTTAAGCCCCTGTCCTACGTCTCCTGTCCTATGTCTAAAGTGCCTTCTAGTTCTTCCTGTAAAACATCCTAGCTTTTGAATGGGCCGGATTCAGGTCTGTTATTTATACTCTCTCTGTTTAGGTAAAGTCCTTTGAAAGTTGCCTATCTTGTTAATCAATACCCGAAGGTGAGTCATAGCTTTATTCGCCGCGAAATCCTAGGCGTTGAAGGTTGTGGTGTCCAGGTGGAACGGTTTGCTATTCGCGCTTGTCGGGAAGAGTTAGTGGATGATGACGATCTTCTAGAGCTCCAGAAAACCCGGATTGTTTTGGAATCTGGGACGCTGACGCTGCTGACACAGGCAGTGGTGGTGGCGAGCCTTAGTCCGTGGCGATTTTGTCAAGCCTTGGGTATGGCCATTAAGCTGGGGCGGGTTTCCGATCGCGGAATTCTGCGGCATCTAATTTATTTAGCCGAGGCGTGCGTGTTTTTGCGGTGGTTCAAGGCCGCAGGCGTCCAGCATGTCCACGCCCACTTTGGCACCAACTCAACAACAGTGGCGTTGCTGTGCACTGTTTTGGGCGGTCCTCCCTATAGCTTCACCGCCCATGGTCCAGAAGAGTTTGATAAGGTTGATATTCTAGCGCTTCCGGAGAAAATTCGACGAGCGGCCTTTGTGGTGGCGATCAGCTCTTTTGGTAAGAGCCAGCTTTATCGTTGGTGTGATGCCCAGCATTGGTCTAAGGTGCAGGTGGTTCACTGTGGCTTGGATGAGAGTTTTCTGGGTCATGCGCCGAGTCCGGTGCCCGATGTGCCGAATTTTGTCTGCGTCGGTCGCTTGAGTGAGCAGAAGGGGCAGTTTTTGCTGCTGGAAGCGGTGGCTCAGTTGGCGGCGGCGGGGGTGGTATTTCACCTGACGTTAATTGGAGATGGGCCGCTACGGCCCGCAATTGAGGCATTTATTACAGAGCATCAACTTCAGGATTATGTGAAGTTGATGGGCTGGGCCAGCAATGTGACGGTTCGGCAGTCTATCCTGGCTGCGAGGGCGTTGGTGCTGCCCAGTTTCGCTGAAGGCTTGCCTGTGGTGTTGATGGAGGCTATGGCCTTGCATCGCCCAGTGATTACGACGTATGTTGCTGGAATTCCTGAATTGGTGGAGTCACAGACCTGTGGCTGGCTGATTACGCCGGGATCGGTGGAGGCTTTAGTGCTGGCTATGAAACAGGCGTTGGCAACGCCTGTGGCGGTATTGGAGCAGATGGGAAAAGTCGGAGCTGAGCGGGTGGCGGCCCAGCATGAGATTGCCACAGAAGCTCAGAAATTGGCCCATTTATTCGAGTCTGCCGTCCGGCAGTCTGGTTCGCTTTGAGGGCGGTGGGCTGCGCTGGTCTGGTGCGGGTTGGCCTGATGCGGATTTGCGGATGAGCGATCGCATGTTTTTCAATTCTTTTATGTGGCAGAGTTATGACCTCAATTAAAAAGCTGGCCTTTCGTGGTGCAATTTGGACGATTGCAGGCTATGGCGCGGGGCAACTGATTCGCCTTGTTAGTAACCCGATTTTGGCCAGCTTCCTGGATCCTTCGGTGCTGGGATTGAGTAGCCTGATGACCGTTTTCATTATGGGCTTGGCGTTGTTTTCGGATGTGGGCTTGGGCCCAAGCATTATCCAGAATAAGCGTGGGGATGAACCCGCTTTTTACAACACGGCCTGGACCATGCAAATCATGCGGGCCTTTTTGCTGTGGATGGGGTGTATTGCGATCGCCTACCCCGTTTACAGTCTCTATAGTTCCCAACCTCATGCTGAACTGATTATTGTGTTGCTCCCCATCATCGGATTCAGCCTGTTTCTATCCGGCTTTGAATCCACGGCGCTATTCACCCTCAATCGGCACATGGAGACTGCCAAAATCAACTTGTTTAGCTTGTTCAATCAGGTAGTGAGTACTGGCATTGTCTTAACTTGGTCGTTCGTGACCCGCGATATTTGGGCCTTGGTGCTTAGCGGTGTGGTGACGCAGACTATTTCCGTCCTCGTGAGCCATCGGTTGATTCCATCTATCAAAAACCGATTGGCCTGGGATCCAACTGCCGCTAAACAGATTTTCTCCTTTGGCAAATGGATTTTTCTCTCCACAGCGACGACGTTTTTAGCCGATCAAATCGATAAATTGATGCTGCCTCGTCTTGCATCCATTGAGGTGCTGGGTGTGTACGGCATTGCCTTTGCCTTTTCAGATGTGCCGCGACAAGTGCTGGGTGCCATTAGCCAACAGGTTCTTTTTCCGGCCTATGCCAAGCTTGCCGACTTGCCCCGGGATGAATTTCGGCACCGGGTGCTGAAGCACCGCCTGCCCATGTTGCTGGCGATGGGGGTGGCGCTCGCCTTTCTGGTATGCCTTGGCGATGGGGTGATTTCCGGGCTGCGGGACAGTTCTGGCACGCCGCTGTTTGGGTTTAAGGGGCTCTACCGCCAAAACTTTTCACAAGCGGCCTGGATGCTGCCCCTCCTGGCCTTGGGAATTTGGCCTCGGATGCTGACCCAAACTACGGACAAGCTGTTTTATGCCATGGGCAATCCCAAATTCCCGACCTACGGCTACGTTGGCAAATTTGTGTTTATGCTGGTGGGCATGCCCCTGGGGTTCCATTTGGCTGGGTTGCTGGGTGGCATGATTGTGATTGCTTTGAATGATGTGCCCTACTACATCGCTATTTCCATTGGGTTACAAAAGGAGCGTCTGTCCTGTTATTGGCAGGATCTTCAAGCAACGTTGGTGTTTTTGGCGGCGGTGGCGCTGCTGGGGGCAGTGCGTTGGTATCTTGGGTTTGGCCTATCGATTGGCTCTTTATTGGTTGGGTAAGGCTAGATTAAAGCGATCGCAAATTTATGCGAAATATAAATCCATCCGGACCCACTTTCGGTCACGATGCAGGAAAGATGCAGGCAAGAAGAGGTCTAGGGAAATCTATGTTTAACGGTCCAGGTGAAGCATATGGGTAATGCAATTTCGTATATTGTACTGTTCGGCTGGTTGCCCGTTGTCCTATATATTTTTTCGCGCTATCCAGCCCAACGGGCATTAATCATTAGCTTCATTGGGGCGTGGTTATTTCTACCTCAGGCCGTATTTGTCATTCCCGGCATTCCCGATTGGTCGAAGATGGCAGCAACCTGCTACAGTGCTATCCTCGCCATCTTGATCAATGACAATAGCCGCCTCACCTCCTTTCGGTTTAGCTGGATCGATATCCCGATGGGCATATGGTGTATCAGTCCCTTCTTATCCTCTATGGCGAATGGTTTGGGTCCCTATGACGGAGTTTCGTCGGCATTAGACCAAACCATGACGTGGGGTGTTCCTTATTTTTTGGGCAGATTTTATTTGTCTAATTTTGAAGGGATGCGGTTCATGGCCAAGTCCATTTTTGTGGGGGGACTACTCTACATTCCCTTGTGTCTCTTTGAAGCGCGCATGTTTACCAGTTTGCACGAGAGGATTTATGGATTTTCCACCTTCGAGTTTGGGCAAGCCCTGCGCATGGGGGGGTATCGCCCCTCCGTATTTATGACCCACGGCTTGGCCGTTGGGGTATGGATGATGACGGCCTCCCTCATGGGAATTGTACTGTGGCGCACTAAGGTTATCAAAAGGCTCTGGAATGTAGGGGTTGGTACTTGGGTGGCGGCCCTGCTAATCACGTTTGTCTTGATTCGCTCTACAGGGGCCTACAACTTGCTGATCGGTGCCCTGCTGATTTTATTTACGGCAAAGTGGTTTCGGACAACGATTTTGATTTGGTTAACCGTGGCCATCATGGTCGTCTATCTTAATCTTGGAGTTTCCGGTCAATTTCCAAAGAAGGAGATCCTCGGCAGTCTTTCTCAGGTGTTTGATAGCGATCGCATTCAGTCCGTCGAATTTCGCTTTGATAATGAGGAGATTTTGGGTGCCCGAGCCCGAGAGCGAGCCACCTTTGGGTGGGGTGGCTTTGGGCGTAATCGGGTGTTCGATGAATACGGGAAGGATATTTCCGTGACCGACAGTTTGTGGATTATTGTTTTTGGCACAACCGGTATCGTTGGATTAGTGAGTTTGATGACGGCGCTATTGCTCCCGCCTCTCGCTTTTTCCATTCGCTTTTCAGCGCGGTTGTGGTCCAGTCCCATGGTAGCGCCCGCGGCGGCACTGTCTACCAGTCTGTTGATGTATGCAGCAGATTGCGTGTTAAATGCGATGGTAAATCCTATCTTTGCCCTGGTTTGCGGTGGGGTGGCGGGCCTGGTCATTAATCCTTATCCAGATCGGGCCATAAAATAGTTCTGTATGCTTCTGGAGCTGTTATCACGACCCTAAAAAAGCTGCAACCTTTCCAAAAAAGGTTGCAGCTTTCAAAGTTTAAATTTCTGGGGGAGTTACTTTAGAGCAACTCCCTGCAGACGTTCTCTGCACAGAACCATTAACGGTCAAACGGCCTTCTGCATGGGGATTTAACCTTCCGCGTGTTTAATTTGCCTTGCCACACGTGGGTTACCGATGCTTGATGCAGAGAGATTTCGGGCGATATCAAGCACGAGGCTTGAGCAGTTTGGCCGGAATCCCCACTGCGGTTTGGCCAGCGGGCACGTTAGCAAGCACAACGGCATTGGCCCCGATTGTGGCATCTTCCTCAATGATGACGCCGCCCAAGACTTTTGCGCCTGCGCCAACGTTAACCCGTTTGCCCAATTTAGGGGCTTCAAACGGGCGGTCTAAGTAGCGGTTGCCCAAAGTGACACCTTGACGAATAATACAGTCGTCACCAATTTCGCAGAAGCCGTGGATGACGATGCCACCCTGGTGTTCAATCACTACGCGCCGCCCCAACTTGGTGGTGTAGGGTAGCTCGATGCCATAGCCGTTACGCATTTTTCGGTACAGCATTCCGTATAACAGGCTGAGGGGAGCGCGCAACAATTTAGGCTGTACCGTCATCCGCCACACGCCAAACCGATAGACCGCCACGGCCCGGAATCCCGGCTTGGTCCAGTCCCGTCCATGGGCCACCCAATCTTCTTGAATTTGTTGCCACAGGTTCGGGAGAACAGCCTCTGACGGTGCGGAGTTTAGTTGTGCAGAGTCGAAGGGCGTGGTTTGCGCTACGGTGGGGGGAGGGAGAGACTCTGGGAATGATGGGGGCACGGGGATTAATGGCTGGGGTTGGGCATTATTATTTTGAACGCTGCCATTATTCTGGGCGTTATTCTGGGCGTTACTCAGATTCATACTTGGCTCCCCGAACAAAGATGCTGTGGCGTACAGAATCGAGGAGAAGTTTGGGTGGATCTAGGTCGGGGTGGTCTTGGATGTAGCGCCGTGCTCGCCATAGGGCAAATCCAGTAATTGACACAAAATCTGTGACTGCAGTATAGAGCCACCCATAGTTCTTCAGAAAAAATCGCCGCCGGGAGTCAAACCAATAGGTTGGTAGCCGTTTCGCTGGACGCTTTGTGTCCGTTACGCCGGAACTTTGGCCGACTAAATGCACGACGCGGCTTTGGGGGACATACCAACAGGGGAAGCCGGCCCGTTGGGCGCGTAGGCAAAAATCGACTTCCTCAAAATACATGAAATAGCCTTCATCAATTAGACCGATCGCCTTAAATACGGTCGGACGGATAATCATGCTGGCACCGGCGACCCAATCCGTGGGATGGGGGGAATCGCAAATTTCTGGGGCCAATCCCCAGCGGGAGAGCAGTTTTGACACCCCGCCTAGGCGTAGGTTTTGATCCAGTTCACTGGCACAGGAGGGAAATCGGAAGGCCGAGTGTTGGGGGGTGCCGTCCGGATCTTCGAGGCGACTGCCCGCTATGCCCACGTGCGGATGGGCTTCCATAAAATCAACGAGAGCTTTCAGGGCGCCGGGACGGACGACTGTGTCAGGATTTAGCAGCAGGACATAATCGGGAGGATTTGAGGATGCAAGGGCAGGGCGAATAGCGGCGTTGTTGCCGTAGGCAAAGCCGCCATTGCGCTCTAGGGGCATGATTTCTGCCCACGGGTGCCAGTTGTGCTGGGCAATAGCTGCGGCAATTTGCTCGGCGGAGCCATCCCCGGAGGCATTGTCTGTGACGACGACGCGGGTGTTAGGAACGGTAGGGATTTCGTTAACGAGGGACTGGAGGCAGTCGATGGTGAGGGCGGCTGTGCGGTAGTTCAGGACAACTACAAGGAGCGATGGGGCTGAATCGGAGAAATGGGAATGCGGCATAGGAGGAAGAAGATCGGAGAGACTACGAACTGGGGAATGGTGCGAGGGCGGTGCGAGGGCACGGGTTGGGACGCTAAATTAAATGGGTATTAGATGGGTGGTCCATCTTTCCTTAGGATGCCCACACGCTTCAAAAAGGCAAGATGGCTGAGTAGTTTAGGGTGTGAATATCTCCATACTTCTGATTTTCGGGATTTATATCTCTATATCCGGATGGTTTAACCCCCTAGACTATAGGCAGGCTCAGCGCCTGGGAAAAATTCTGAGGGTGTGGGCGATCGCCCCGTTGCGGGAGATTGCCCGTGGTAATTTCTACCAGTGGTAATCTCTACAAATTGTCTAGATCATATTCAATTTGCCATTTCCATGGGCGATCGCCCATGCAGATACTGAGTTGATGCCATGAAATCTTGATGAAGTCGGATAGAGCGAATTTTCTATCCGCCAATTGGCCTAGGATGGTTGCGAGCTGGGAATATTTTAAAGTATTGTCCAGATTGGTATGCAAGCTAGGATCACGCTGCGCATAAACATGCTTCGTCAATGTACGTAATTTTCTAGAACGAAATATGATGACTCATCAGGTTTCAGCAACGGAGCCGGACTGGAGCCGTGAACGGATGGTTGGTTGGTGGGATCCGTCCCTGCAATTGCTTCGATCAATCCGAAATTATCAGAAATGGCGATCGCGGGGATGGGTGGGTCGTTGGATTAGCAAGATTTATGTGCTGCACCATCGATTTTGGAGTGTCGCGGCGTCAGCCGATATTCCACTGGACTGTCAACTTGGTGGCGGGCTGATTCTGCGTCACCCGAATGGCGTTGTGATTCATCCGGAGGCGGTCATTGGTCCGAATTGCTTGATTTTGCAGCAGGTGACTCTGGTGGGTGGGGTCCGATTGGGCGGACATGTGGACATTGGGGCTGGAGCGAAGATTATTCGCCCTGTGACCATTGGCGACCATGCCAAAATTGGGGCAAATGCGGTGGTCTTGTGTGATGTGCCTGCGGGGGCAACGGCGGTTGGGATTCCAGCCAAGATTATTCCGGCTGTAGGGGGTGCAACGAGCACGGGGTTGGCGGAAAAAATGAAACTCTAGATCGCGGAGAGAAAAATCTCTCGCGGCTGTGACTTATTGACGCTGATGGGGCTGGGGCGATCGCTGAATCTTTTGTCTTCATCAACTATCTTCATCAACTGTAATGTTTGCTGCCCCTATCCCAGGCGTGCGGGGTATACAGACTGCGGTAATGTGAAGAAAGTCATTACAAGCCTATTTTTTCAGTATTGAGTTTATGACCCTAGCCGCTTCTCCTGCTACCCGCACAATTCGGATTGGTTCCCGTAAAAGTAATTTGGCTCTGGTGCAAACCCACTGGGTGCAGGCAGAACTACAAAAAGCCTTTCCCAACATTACTTTTGAAGTGCAGACCATGAGTACCCAGGGCGATCGCATCCTGGATGTTGCCCTCTCAAAGATTGGGGATAAAGGGCTTTTCACTCAAGAGTTAGAAGATCGCATGCTGAGCCGCGAAGTCGATTTTGCGGTGCATTCATTGAAGGATTTGCCGACGAACTTACCTGCTGGATTGATGCTGGGCTGCGTCACGGAGCGCGAGAACCCGGCAGATGGTTTGGTGGTGCATCCCCAACACCGGGACAAGCAGCTCCACAATTTACCGGAAGGGGCGGTGATTGGTACCTCTTCGCTGCGGCGGTTGGCCCAGTTGCGCCACCACTATCCCCACCTCAGTTTTAAAGATGTTCGGGGTAATTTGAACACCCGTTTGGCGAAGTTGGACGCAGGCGAATATGATGCCCTGATTTTGGCGGTGGCCGGACTGGAGCGTTTGGGCATGGGCGATCGGGTTCATCAAATTATCCCATCGGAAATCTCTCTCCACGCCGTGGGTCAGGGTGCTCTGGGGATTGAATGTCGGGAAGGCGATAGCGATATTTTGGCGGTTTTAAAAGTATTGGAGCATTTGCCGACGGCCTATCGCTGCTATGCGGAGCGGGCATTTTTGCGAGAGCTAGAAGGGGGCTGTCAGGTTCCTATTGGTGTTAACACCACAATCGAGGGCGATACGCTGACCTTGAGCGGCATTGTTGCTAGTTTAGATGGCCAAACCATCGTGCGAGGGACTGTTACGGGGGCTACTGTTGACGCCGAGGCTTTGGGTATCCAACTGGCTCATCAGGCCAAAGAACAGGGTGCTCAGGAAATCCTGGATGAGATCTTGGCCACGGTGCAACGGGGGTAGAGACTTGCGGGTAACTGAGCCGACAATCCCTCGCCGAACTACTGAACAAGCTACCAAAAGCTGATAGCCTTTAATCAGACAGTGGAGACCCGCTAGGGGAGTGCAAAGGTTCTAAATGCGAATTTTGTTTGTTTCGGCAGAGGCGGCCCCCGTTGCCAAAGTGGGCGGCATGGCAGATGTAGTGGGCGCGCTGCCCAAGGTGCTGCGCGCAATGGGGCATGATGTGCGAATTTTTATGCCCTACTATGGCTTTTTGCCAGACAAAATGAAAGTTCCCAAGGTCCCTATTTGGCAGGGTACCGCGATGTTTCAGGCATTCAATGTCTATGAGGGGATATTGCCTGGAACGGATGTGCCGTTGTATTTGTTCGGGCATCCAGCATTTTCGGCGCGGCGCGTGTATGGCGGTGACGATGAGGATTGGCGGTTTACCTTGTTTGCTAACGGGGCGGCGGAATTTGTTTGGAATTATTGGAAGCCCGATATTGTTCACTGCCACGATTGGCATACGGGCATGATCCCGGTGTGGTTGCAGGAGACGCCGGACGTGGCCACCGTGTTTACGATTCATAACCTGGCTTACCAGGGACCGTGGCGTTGGAAATTAGAACAAATGACCTGGTGCCCCTGGTCGATGCAGGGCCATAACACGATGGCAGCAGCCGTGCAGGCGGCGGATCGGGTGAATACGGTTTCTCCGACCTATGCGCAGCAAATTCAAACTCCGGCCTATGGGGAAGAGTTGGAAGGGCTGTTGTCCTTTATTAGTGGAAAGCTGACGGGAATTCTGAACGGGATTGATACTGAGGTTTATAACCCGGCTAAGGACCGTTATTTAATCGAGAATTTTACGCCGGAAACGCTGGAAAATCGGGTTCAAAATAAGATTTCCCTCCAAGAAGAAGTGGGTTTAGAGGTGAACGGCAAGGCGTTTCTGTTTGGCATGGTGACGCGCCTGGTGGAGCAAAAGGGATTTGATTTGCTGCTACAGGTGCTGGATCGGTTTATGGCCTATACCGATTCGCAATTTGTGCTGTTGGGGACGGGCGATCGCTATTACGAAACTCAGATGTGGCAATTGGCCTCTCGCTATTCGGGGCGGATGGCGGTGTATTTGCTGTACAACGATCCCTTGGCCCGACGGATTTATGCAGGGATCGATGGGTTTCTGATGCCGTCTCGCTTTGAGCCCTGTGGCATTGGCCAAATGATGGCGTTGCGCTACGGTGCTGTACCTATTGTTCGGCGCACGGGGGGATTGGTGGATACGGTAACCCACCATGTGCCGATGGAGGAGTTTGGGACGGGCTACTGCTTTGATCGCTATGAACCGCTGGATCTTTACACCTGTATGGTCAAGGCTTGGGAAGGGTTTCAATATAAAGATCGGTGGATGGCGTTGCAACAACGGGGTATGCGGCAAGACTTAAGCTGGGGTAAGTCGGCGATCGCCTATGACCACCTTTATCATGATGCGCTAGGCTGGCCACAGACAGAGGAAACAATCGCCAAAGCGCCAGAGTTGGCTACCCCGGTGAGTTGATTTTGGAGTTTGGAGTTTGAAGTTAATCCAAACTCCAAACTAATTAAGTCTTCTAGGTCTCCGAATTGACACCACCGTCTATGCTGATTTTCGATAAGTTATCTCATCGTTGTGGCCGATGCTTGGGTCGGCTGCTCCTGAGTGGCCTTGGGGCCATTGCGACCACTGTCTTGCTTCCTGATATTGGCGGTAGCGTGGTCTTTGCTCCCGCCCTGCTGCCGACGGTGACTCAATCCATGGATTCTTACCTAACGCGCACCCACTCCACGAGGACTTCATTAGGGGCTCCACCCACGAGGGCTTCATTCACGGAGATGGAGTCCACAGTCATCCAGCGGCCCGTGTTCGCAGCCCAACAGGTTCGGTGGCAGCGGGTCCGTTTTGCGCCGGGAGCTTCTGCGGCCACGATTAAAGACAGTGTGCTGCGGGGAACGCGTGATATTTACCTTGTGGCAGCGCGGCAGCGGCAAATGATGACGATTCAGTTGGTGTCCTTGGAGAATAACGCTACGTTTGATCTCCTTGCGCCGCCGAATCGGTCTGGGAAACGACTGCTTTTGCGCCAAGATGCGATGACTTGGACAGGATCACTGCCGGAATCGGGTGACTATCGCATTGCCGTGGGCGCAACGCGGGGCAATGCCAGTTATCGCTTGGTGATCTCGATTAAGTAGCCGATTAAGGCGATTTCCAGGAAAAATTATACCGACCGAGATTGTTCCCTTCGACTTCGCTCAGGGAGCAATCTCTCGCTGGCTGAGCGGAGCCGTAGTTCACTTCCCGCAGGGTAGCCAGCAGCAGGTCTATTATTTGTCGGAAATCGCCTAAGTAGTCGGGGCATGGCACCGCTTTCCTGTGATGCTCTAATCGGTGTCACTAATCAAGTTCTGCTGATTCAGGCTCCCAGGGGTTTGTGGGTAGGGATGCCGATCGCCCGAGGGAAAGCTAGGGGGGTAGGGGCGATTTTACGGATATGCAGACAGGTACGCTCGCCCAGGGTCAGGGGGGTGGTAAAAGTATCAATGGTTTCCAGTTTGCCTCCCAGTTGAGCGAGAACAGGTTCTAGAGCGACGGTTTCTGTGGTGTTCCATTGCCCCCGGTACAGAATAACCAGCCCCCCCAGCTTGACTAGGGGCAAAGCATATTCGGCGCAGACGCTGGCGGCGGAGACGGCGCGGATCAGCGCCAGGTCATAGGTCGCCCGATGGCGGGGGTGCTGGCCGATGGCTTCGACGCGATCGCACAGGGCTTGAGCATTGGTTATGGATAAAGCATCGATCAATTGATTCAGAAAATGAATCTTTTTGCGGGTAGAGTCGAGCAGAGTTAG
This sequence comes from uncultured cyanobacterium, assembly GCA_963766075.1. GTDB lineage: Bacteria > Cyanobacteriota > Cyanobacteriia > Leptolyngbyales > Leptolyngbyaceae > CAVYAN01. Next base: position 79,510 of record CAVYAN010000051.1, read on the forward strand.
GGTCCAGTGGGGCAGGGCGATCGCAATGGGGATTCCGGGAAATCCAGCGCCTGTACCGATATTGAGGACCTTGAAGGGGGAGGGCTGTGGGGCGTATAGCAGGGGGCGAATGCCGCGCAGGGAGTCCCAGAGGTGCTTTTCCCAGAACTCTTGAGGGGCGGTAATGCGGGTCAGGTTGAATTGTCGATTGCCGGTCAGAATCTGGTGATATAAGCTTTGAAATTGACTCTGTTGGGGAGAACTGGGTTGCCAATGCAGGGTTTGTTGCCAAAGCTCGTATGGCTCTGGCAGCGGAGAGTCGGATAAGGCAAGCCCAATGGTCTCAGGCTCGGACGATGCCAAGTCCAGTAATTCCGCTTTCAACAATTCCGATTTCAACAGTTCTGCCATGGTAATTTCGCAACTCCCTATTTCTCCTTTATCCTCAATTAATTATTGCGACTTTACGGTAAAAATAGTGCGGCAATAATGTTACAGTTCCAAGGAATAAAAACTTAATAGAGGTTAGATTTTTCCGTGAGGCGAAGCATGTCTTGCGAGAGGCCCGTTTTGGACGTTGTCTTTGCCGCATTCTATGAGCCGCAATCCTAGCCTTACTGCCCGATGCTTTGTTCTCTGGGAATACAGTGCTTCGTGAAATGGTTCCTTTCACGGAAATTTTCCCAGGGGAAAAACTATCTACGAACGTGGAAAGAGCTAGGAAAATAGTGGCTGGCGGGTAGGACTTCCCACGTATTTGCATAACTTCAACTCTGTGCCTCGGCGATTCCACTGCACTTTGTCAAAAATTTGATGCAAAATAAAGAGTCCCCGACCACACTCCTGGCGCTCACAGGGAGAGCCCTCCCTCTCGGTGGCTTCACAAGCAGGTACTTCAAACCCCTCACCTTCATCGGATATTACCCACCAGTATTGGCTTCCTGAGGTGTAGAAGCGTACCCAAACGGTTTTTCGGGGATCCAGATTGTTGCCATGCTTTGCGGCATTAACCAAAGCCTCTTGCAATCCTAGACGAACCTCATGCTTCCACTGTGGGGGAATCTCCTCCAAAAGCAGATCCAGGATCGGAAGAAGATAAAGGGTAGAAGCGAAACTCAGTGTGTTTGATTTGCGCCAAGCGGGACGGGACGATACAGCAATCACTCAGAAAACCCCGTAGCCTTCAATAAGGATCAAGCAATCAATAAACCGCGAACGACCAGCAACCTGAACTAAAAGGTCTATCGAAACGTTTACAATACAGCCGGATCTTTCTATAAAAAGTTTATAAAGGTGGAATGGTTTATCGTGAAACCGCTGCTCGTTTATTAGGTGACTTAATTAAGATGCAATGACTAATCAGTGGTTGGAAGCCACATCATCAAGGCGACCTGAGCTCAGTTAAGTCGCTCAGTCTCTTTCTCTATAGTATCAAAATACATCCGGAAAATCACGTTCAATTTAAATTTTCTATGCTAGGTAGCGATAGTGTGAAGTTCAGGGGAATTACGGATGCGGAGAAATTGGGAAATAGAAATTGTGGTAATACGGCTGGTAAAGTCCATGGGCTAACCTCCTGCTCTCACAGGAGGCGCTCTAACCGCTGAAAATCTTTTTCGACTTCTGCCCACAGCGCCCGGTTATGGGGATCGGTGTTAAGGGCCTTTTTGAGGTATATGCGAGCTTTGTGGCACTGCCGATCGCGAATTAACTGTCGGGCCCAACGTTGATAGGCGATCGCCTGCCACTGGGCAATTTCTGGATCCTGAGGAATCCGCTGAGCTAATCCTTCTACCAAGGCCACCGCTCGGGGAAATCGGCCCAGTTTCAAAAACTGCTGCAACTGTTCATAGGACGTGACCTTGAGTTGATGCTCAAGGGGCGAAAGTTTGGGATTGACTTGAATAGAAGGCGCTGGGCGGGGACTCGCAGGTTGCGGCGGGGGTGCTGGACTCACCGTAATCTTGGGGGGTCGGGGCTGTGGGGATGACTGCGGGGGCGACTGAGAGGGCGACTGGGGGGGCGACTGGGGGGCCGCAGGCTGGGCCGCAACCAAAAACTTATAGGCTGCCGCGATTTCGATAAATTTGTCCTGGGCATGGCGATCGCCCGGATTCACATCTGGATGGTACTGCCGCGCCAAACGCCGATAACGAGCCTTCACCTCCTCGAAGGAAGCGTTGACTCGCAGCCCTAATATGCGATAGCAATCCGCAGCAGTCATGCGCTGGTAAAAAGACAGGATATGAAGAAGGCGGAATTCTGAGGTTTGGGAACCTGTCTGAAAACAATAATGTAGAACTGAACCACTCGGATGCCCCGCTGCCCCGTTCCAGTTTCGGCACTCTACCCTTTAGCTGCCCCGACTCAGACCCTCTGTGCCTATTGTGCCATCGTTGCGCTCAAATGATGGCAATCTCTATCATCTGGGTTGGGCGATTGCGTGGTTCCACGGAGGCGTGGAGGTCAAGCTAGGAGAGTTGTCTTGGCCATCAGCCCGCCATGGGCAGGGTGATCCAATCGTCATGGGAGACATATAGAGGCATATAACAGGTATATATCAGAGGACACAAACGTGTGAACCGACGATTGCTAGAGTAGGGGGCTATGATTTGCTTTATTGCATTGCTATGAACCTTTCTACGCTAATCGTCCTCGCCCTGGGTGCTGGAATGGGCTTTGGTGCGGTCCTTCACGAAGCGCTGCCCGCCTGGGTTGGACCGCTGAATATGTATCTTTTGGCCCCTCTGGGTCAGGCATTTTTGCGCTTGATTCAATTTGTGGTCGTACCAATTGTTTTTTCTTCGCTGCTGCTGGCCCTGACCCGTATCCAAAATGCTTCCCAGGTGGGGCGCTACACGGCGAAGCTCGTATTCAGCTATGTGTTGACCAGTATTGTAGCGGTGGGCATCGGGATTGCCACGGCGATTGTAATGCATCCCGGCACCGGGATGATCGGCCTCGCCCAAGCGCCGACACAGGCCGCAGGACAGGCCCCAGACCTGATCGCTTGGCTCGTGGGTCTGATTCCCACGAATCCCCTCGAAGCGCTCAGTACTGGAAATTTACTCCAAACTATTTTTTCCAGTGCGCTGATTGGCATGGGCATTCAACAGGCGGGCGATCGCGCCAGGCCCTTTGTGGCGTTCATTGAAAGTGTCTATGCCATTAGCGAAAAAATTCTTTTTCTAATTCTTTACGTGGCCCCGGTGGGTGTGTTTGCCCTGATGAGCTCTGTGATTGCGGTCCAGGGCATCGCCATTTTGAGTAAGCTGTTGACCTATATGCTGGGGGTCATCTTGGCGATCGGCCTCATGACTGGGGTTTATGGACTTTTGCTCGGGATTGTCCGAGGCAAGCCTCTCCATTTTTTTCGCAGTTTTGCGCCCAGTCTGACCCTGGCCTTTGGCACGGCCAGTTCCAATGCCGCCCTGCCCGTGGCCCTCCAAAATGCCCAAGAAAACTATGGTCTTTCGCCGACGATCGCCAGTTTTGCCATTCCCCTGGGCACCGCCCTCAAACGGGATGGCATGGCGGTGGGGCAGGCGTTTAATGCCTTATTCGTGGCCCAGCTCTATAATGTGCCCCTGACGCCTAGTTTGCTCTCCGCCGTGGTTTTAAGTACTTTGTTGGTGTCCTTTAGCACGGCGGGGGTGCCCGGTGCGGGGATTGTGATGATGGCGACGATCTTTACAGCGGCGGGCTTGCCGCTGGAAGGGGTGGCAATTTTGGCAGGGGTCGATCGCCTCATGGACAGTTTCCACACCCTGCTGAATGTGGTGGGGAATACGGCCCATGCGGTGATGTTAGACCGCTGGGAGCCCCAGTCCACAGCACCTGAGGCATCAGCATTAGAATCAGTGGCGACTCCAGTCTCCCCCGAGGTGAGTGTGCGTTAGGAGGCCATGGCAGGCTAAGAGCGATCGCCCCTGGACCGACACCTGCGACCGCTCCACCTGGCGCAGCTCCCAGATCCGCCCAACCCCCACAGCCAACTCTCAGCCCTGGCTACCTTTACGGGCGCAACACCCTAACGGTCTGGCTGTCGCAACGCTTGAATCTCGGCCAGAGAAAGGCCCGTGGTCTGGGCGATCGCACTATCCTCCATTGCCCCCAACAAGCGCCGAGCAATCTCGATCTGTACCTCCTGCCGTCCTTGCTGGAGTCCTTGCTGGAGTCCTTGCTGAAGCCCTTGCTGCTGAGCTTTGGTGATCGCACCCCGCTGGTCTTGGATAAAAATCATCTGATGTTCCAACTCGTCCAATTCCTCTGGACTCAAGGTGGCTTGATTGGCCATGGCAAAGGCTTGCTGAATCGCTTCTACATCGCCCATCGTCGTCGGAACGACACTCAAATCCCGCGCATGTTGCAGAAAGTAAATCCATTTCTCGGTTAGCGTCGTCAACTCAGCTAACGGCTGCTGAAACTTCGGCAATTCAACAAAGACCAGTTCCAAGTCATACACTGGATAATCAATCAGATGCTGCTTTTCCTTCAGAATAAACCGACTAATCACCGGGTCGATCTCGGGAAACATGATGAAATCCGTAATCGTCAGGGCAATCACCGGATTCAGTGCGGGATAGTCTTCGCCGACTTTTAGCTGCATTGAGTAAGCTTTCGCGGCGTTGTAGAGAATCCGTTTCTCAAATCCTTCCACATTCAACACCTGCATCTCGATAATCACCGTTTCGCCGGTGACTAACTTGGCCTTGATATCCAGGCAGGTATTTTTTACCCCGAGGATTTTGGGCGCTTGGTAAGGATTCAGAATATCCAGCTCGGCGATCGCCGCTTGCCCTGCGTAGAGAATGCCGTTCAAAAAGCTGATCAATATCCCATGACTCTGCTCAGAGCCAAAGATTTTCTTGAAGGCAAAGTCGGTCTTGGGATTGATAAAGATCATGGGGAGTGGGGGCGGACTCTGGGTGCGCAGCTATCGCAGCTAATCTCATTGTACCCAGTTCTCACGATCGCCCCTAGTGCACCCTGAACACTGCTGAGTTGAGAAAGATCGCCTCCTGGGCACTCTATCAGTAACCTCTCATCAAGGACTGCGACCATGCGTAAAATCGTTCCCCCAGCCTGCTGTGCTGTCATCACCGGATTATGCACCGGGTTAGTGATGTTATCGGGGGCGGCGATCGCTCAAGTCATCCCCGATGGGACTTTACCCACGACTGTGACCAGTCCAAATAATTTGAACTTTGCGATCGATGGCGGCAGTCGTAGCGGCAACAATCTGTTTCATAGTTTCAGTCGATTCTCTGTACCGACGGGTGGCTCTGCGGTCTTCAACAACGCCGCCAATATCCAAAACATTTTCAGTCGGGTGACGGGGAGCAGTCTCTCGAACATTGATGGCTTGATTCAAGCCAATGGCACCGCCAATCTATTCTTACTTAATCCCAATGGCATTCTGTTTGGCCCCAATGCCGCCTTAAATATTGGCGGTTCGTTTATCGGCACCACCGCTAATAGCGTCAAATTTGCCGATGGCGTGGAGTTTAGTGCGGTGAATGCCAATGGGGCGCCATTGTTGACAGTGAGTGTGCCAATCGGCCTGCAGATGGGTTCCACGTCGGGCAGCATTCAGGTTCAAGGACCAGGACATACACTTGTAAACCCAGGCTCTGCCGACCGACCGACCGACCGTCTGCCACAACTTGGAAGCTTACAGGTTCCATCGGGCAAAACCTTGGCTTTAATGGGTAATAACATTCAACTCTCAGGGGGAATTCTGACCGCCGAAAGTGGCCAAGTTGCTCTGGGAAGCGTGGGTAGCGGCAACATTCAAATCAATACGACTTCGCCTCAATGGGGATTTAGCTACGATAACATTTCCAACTTCTCCGATATTAAACTAACCAATGCAGCCCTGATCGATGCAAGTGGAAATCCGGGGGGAAGCATTCAGCTTCAGGGCAAAACCGTTCAAGTTCAAGATACTTCCGCCCTCTTCATTCAAACCCAAGGCCCCCAAAATGCAGGGACGATCGCAGTCCATGCTGATGTCTTAGAACTGAGTGGTGCGTTGCCTAATCGCGATCGGAGCTTGATTTTGTCGGAGAAGGTCGGCATGGGGAAAGGGGCTGATATTAACATCTCAGTCAAGCAGCTTTTAGCGCGTGATGGGGGACTGATTTACTCAATTCTTTATCAGACCGGAGGCAACGCGGGGAATATCACCGTCAATGCCACTGAGTCCGTACAGTTTACTGGATTTGCGCGTCTAAATCCGACCAATCTCAGTGGTCTCAATACCAGATCTACCCGAGGGGGTGGCAAAAGCGGAAATATCAGCGTCACGACTCAAGATTTGCGTGTAAAAGACGGAGCGTTCATTGGTGCCTTAGTCTTCGGTGGAGCAGGTAGTGGAAATATTCGGATCATTGCTGATAGTATTTCACTAACCGGAGAGAATCCACTAACGTCCGGTTCCACCGGCATTACTGCAACCAGCTTTTCCGGCGGCGATGCGGGTTCAATTGATATTGATACGGGGCGGTTGTCTTTGATTGGAGCCGGTAATATTTCTGCAAGTACGTCTGGAAACGGTAATGCCGGAAACATCACGATCCATGCCCGTGACTCGATCGAAGTTGATGGCGCAGGATCTGTCTTTGCCCAACGGAGTCGCATCATCGCTTCTGGGCAACTCTTACCCCCTCGCCTCCTTCAGGCTCTTGGCCTATCTGGATCGCCCACCGGCAATGGTGGCGACTTGAATATCACCACTCCAAGTCTTCAAATTCGCAATCAAGGGTACATTGCCGCCGAGAATGCAGGGACTGGTGATGCGGGACGTCTCGTAGTCAATGCAAATTCGATCGTCCTTGATCAACAAGGGGAAATTAGAACGGCAACCAAACTTGGGCAAGGCGGGATTCTTTCGCTGACGGTTCGGGACGCACTACTCTTACGCCATAGTAGTTTGATTAGTGCCAAAGCGGGTGGATCAGGGAATGGTGGCAACATCACCATAAATTCTCCTATCATTCTAGGCTTAGAAAATAGTGACATCATCGCCAACGCATTCCAAGGTAATGGCGGTAATATTAACATCATCACCCAAGGTATCATTGGTCTCGCATTCCGCAATACCCTCACACCCAGAACCGACCTCACCAATGACATCACCGCCAGTTCTCAATTCAGCGTCAATGGCACGGTGCAAATTAATAATATCGGCGTTGATCCAAACTCTGGATTAGTCAATCTGCCCGTGGATCTGGCCGATCCCACGCATCAAATCGCCCAAGGCTGTAGTGGCACCCAAGGCAGTAGCTTTGTGGTGACGGGCCGGGGAGGGGTGCCGTTGAGTCCAATGGAGCAGATGAGGAGCGATCGCCCCTGGGTCGACACCCGCGACCTCTCCGCCTGGCGCAGCCACCCGATCGCCCAGTCCCCACAGCCAATCACTCAGCCCCCCCTCACCCAAGCCACGGGTTGGCGACGCGAACGCGGATGGCAAGGTGGAACTGTTCGCAGATACCGACGCATCCCTCCCGACCGCGGCTGTGACCTGCGCCGGTATCTGATCAAGGCTAGTGCAGCAAGGTCGAAATCACTGCCCAGTTCAAAAGCCGCAAAAGCGATGCAGGCTCGGCTTTTTTAACGTTACATTTTTAATTTAGCATTGCGGCCCTAGCTAGACAGTTGCAGAGCGACTTTGTAGACGTTGGCGGCGCGGATATTGCGCAGCACTTTTTCAATCTTGTCGTAGGACATTTTTTTATCCGCTTGCAGCACGACCAATCCCTCTGGATTCCGGCCAAAATAGTCTGCTAGCCGCGCGCCCAGATTCGTGGGTTCTACGGGCGACCCTTCAATGATTAACTTGCCGTCGGCAGTCAGTTGCAAAATCAGTGGATCGGTTGGCTTCTCGCTATCCACCTTTTTGTTGGTATTGGGCAACTGCACGCTCAAGGAGGATTGATAACTCGTCAGCGTCATCGACACGATGATAAAAAACGTGAGAATCGTCATCACCACGTCCATCATCGGCACCAAATTTACCTCGGGCATTTGGGAGCCACCGTGCTGTTGACCAAATTTTCTACGCATGATCAAAAGATCCTTAAAACAGTATTATTCGGCGATCGCTAGGGAAACCTTATCCGGATTTTCCTGGGAAAGGGTGTCGTGCATTTTGACCACCAAGTCGTAGGGCACCTGGTCATTGGGCTTTAACAGCACCGAACCCGTCGGATACTGACTCAGGTACGATCGCACCTGCTGAAACACCTGACTTTCATCCTGATTGTCCCCGATTACCTCCACTCCCCGCTTCACATTCATCCGCCCTTGGGGATTCAGCTCCACCAGTAGGGGTTCTGGTAGTGCGGTCGCATTCACTTTTTGCTCCGGCAGCGCCGTATTTTTTGCCCGATACGCTGTTAGCGTCATTGACACGATGATGAAAAACGTGAGAATCGTCATCACCACGTCCATCATTGGCACCAAATTCACCTCGGGCATTTGGGACCCGTGCCCACGCGATTTATTGAACTTCATGGGGCACTCAATAGAAACGACCGCAATGACAAACGACCGCACGAGTAAGCGATCGCAAAATTAACCGTGGGGACTACCCACCAGATCAGCATCCGAGTGAGGCAAAATCCCTACCGGAGTTGGCAGCGTCACGGACTCTTCTTCCCCTACCAAACCCTCGGTTAAACCTTGCTCGCACCACACATGCCGATAAATCAATTCTAGCTCACTGCCCACCTTGGAAAAGTAGTCCATTTGTTGGGCTTGCAGCGTCACCGAGATCCGAAAGAAAAACAGCGCGATGATGGCCACTAGCATCCCACCTGCCGTTGTGATTAAAGCCTCCCCAATCCCCGCCGATGCCTTAGACAAATCCGCCGCCGAACCGGCACCGCCACTACCGCCCCCAATATTCAAGTTATTAAAGGTGGCAATCAACCCCGTCACCGTTCCTAGCAGTCCCAGTAGCGGTGCAATACCAATCGTCGTTTCGAGAATCTTGTCGCCCTTGCGCATATCAACAAATTCTTGATCGCCTGCTGCTTCCATCGCCAACCGAAAGGTTTCCGGCGTCGGACTGTTCAATCGCAGAGGGGCGGCTAAGAAGCGACCAATGGGTGTACTGCTGGCCCGTTCGGCAATGCCCCGCGCTTCGATGAGGCTGTATTGGGCGGATTTCAACACAGCAGGAACCACTTTGCGCTCACTCAAAAGGACCTGAGTCCAGTACAGGGCACGCTCCATGGCGCAGGAAAAGGTGAACACGGACAGCGCCACCATGGGAACCATGACCGGACCGCCTTTAACCAGGGTTTCGTAGAGATTTGACATAGCAGTTTGACAGAACGAGCTTGATAGAGCCAACAGATTGAAGAGCGCGAACATTTGGCGGGCCACGGGCGATCTCCCCTATCGTAAGACTACCTGACAACCCACCGGGTTCGGTTAAGGAAAGGTAATGGATACAGCAATTCCTGTTTAAGGTCTAGTCCGGTGGGCCGGCGCGGCACCAGAATGCCGCCAATTGTGAACCCGGCAGTGAATTTTAATGGCTCCTTAACGTTCCTTTGGTAGGATACGCTGACGGCAAATGGGTTTTGCCGTGCCGCTTTTAGGGACAGCGCGATGATTTCAACTATGACTGAACGTTGCCGGGGGCTGCGTGTACAGAATCGGCAATGGATGACTGCTCTAGGATTGCTGGGGATTATTGTGGGATTAACCGCCTGTGGTGGCGGTGGGTTGCCCAGCGATCGCATTGCCCAGTCGATTCAAGATGACGTGATCAAGCAGGGTGGCACCTCGTTAAAGGCCGTCACCTGTCCTAAAACGATCAAGCCGGAAGCCGGAGCCAGCTTTGAGTGTATTGGCGAAATTGAAACTGGCTACACCTTCACCATTGCCGTTAAGCAAAGCGACGATAAAGGCAATGTGGTGTGGGATGTTCCCAGTGCCAAAGGCTTACTGAATCTGGCCAAACTGCAAACCTTAATTCAGGAATCGCTGCAATCCGAATTGGGCACCCGACCTGTTGTGGACTGCGGTGGTGCCTATAAACCTGTCAAGCCGGGGCAAACCTTTGATTGCAAACTGGATTACAAACCGCCTGCGCCGAAAAAAGACGCTGCCGGGAAAGATGCGGCGGGCGATAAACCAGCGGCAGATGTTGCCAGCAATCCTCAAGTTGCCAGCAATCCTCAAAAAGCGGCTCCAGATGTTGCCAGTGGCAAGTCGGGTAAACCGGGTAAGAACAAGCCCGAAAAAATTGTGGTGACGATTGATCCGCAAAACAACCTGAGCTGGCAACGGGTGCTACCGGACACAGGCGTCAAAGTAGCCGCTGCCAACGCGGGAGGAAAGGCAGCGACAACGTC
>CAVYAN010000052.1:0-7363 GCA_963766075.1 uncultured cyanobacterium
CCACCACAGGTCTTGTGGCGCGGTAGGGGATATTTTTCGAGCAGAGCCACCTTGAGTCCGGCCCGGGCCGCTGTCGTAGCAGCGATCGAGCCAGCCGGTCCAGCACCACAGACAATCAGGTCATAATGCATGGGGTTCGCTTTTGGGGATCAGGGGAATTGAGGAAAGGGAATTGAGAAAACAGGATTCATCCGGATTGAGTCCAGCGAGAATACGCTGAATTCATTCTATCGTTGGAACTCGCCGCTTAGGCCTGCCCAATCGCCGCAATCGCCGCTTCTAGAGCAATCTCAACATGGGTCCAGTGGGTTCCCCCCTGACAAAACACCACATAGGGTTCTCGCAATGGCCCATCGGCAGAAAATTCGGAGGTGCTGCCATCAATAAACGTGCCCCCCGCCATGACCAGCTCACTCTCATATCCCGGCATGGCCCCCGGCACCGGATCCAGATAAGAACCAATCGGTGAATTCTGCTGAATCGCCCGACAAAAGGCAATGATTTTCTCGGGTGAACCTAGCTTGATGGCCTGAATCACATCACGGCGAGGGGCAAAGGGCAGCGGATTAACAGGATAGCCCAATTGGTCAAACACATAGGCCGTCAGGTGATTGCCCTTCATCGCTTCCCCCACCATTTGGGGGGCCAGAAACAGCCCTTGGAATAACAGCCGATTTTGGTCAAAGGTTGCCCCCCCAGAACTGCCCACACCGGGAGCCGTAAGCCGACAGCAGGCGGCCTCAACCAGATCCGCCCGTCCGGCAATATAGCCGCCCGCCGGGGCGATCGTTCCACCGGGATTTTTGATCAGCGATCCCGCCATCAAATCGGCTCCAACTGCCGTGGGTTCCCGGCTTTCGACAAACTCACCATAGCAGTTATCTACAAAACACACCGTCTGGGGATTCTGCTGCTTAACCAGATGAACAATTTTTTCAATCTCGTCAATGGATAAACTCGCCCGCCAGGAATACCCACACGATCGCTGAATGGTGACCATGCGCGTTTTTGGGGTTACTGCTGTCGCCAAGGTTTCCCAATCCACAAATCCCGCATTTGTCAAGGACAACTCACGATAATCAACCCCAAAGTCTGCTAAGGATCCCTGACCTTGTCCACGCTTTCCGATTACTTCTTCTAATGTGTCATAGGGGCTGCCGACCACTGAGAGTAATTCGTCACCCGGTCGCAGCGTACCAAACAAACAGGCGGCGATCGCATGGGTGCCCGACACAAACTGAAGCCTTACCGCGGCGGATTCCGCTCCCACTATGTCGGCAAATACTTTATCCAAGGCTTGCCGACCAAGGTCATCATGCCCATAGCCACTCACCCCAGCAAAGTGCTGCGTACCGATTCTATGGTGTCTAAAAGCACAAATTACCCGATTCAGATTTTCCTTGACCTGTGCGTCAATACCAGAAAAAATCTCAGATAGTGCTTTTCTTGCATCACTCAATGGATTACAGCGGTTCATCGGTACCTCATTCCTCCAGGAATATCCCTGGAGCGGGTTTGCGGACTGATATACTCGCATGCAGGGTACACTGGTGTCTACTCCCCCTGGAACGCCAGTCCCATTGCTGTGCAGAGGGGCACAATAACCCACGATGAGACGAATGAATGACTGTTGCAACTTCTGAAAAATTAAAACTGGACTGGGGCATCGTTGCCTACATGGCAGTCCTACACTTGGGTGCCCTAGCTGCGTTACTGCCTGGCACCTTTAGCTGGCAAGCAGTGGGCGTTATGCTCTTTCTCCACTGGGTCACGGGTTGCTTGGGCATCACCCTAGGATTTCACCGCTTGGTAACCCACCGCAGTTTCCAAACCCCCATGTGGCTGGAATATTTTTTTATTTTGTGTGGCACTTTAGCCTGCGAGGGCGGCCCGGTGGATTGGATTGGAATGCACCGTTTGCATCACCTCCATTCGGATAAAATTCGCGATCCCCATGATTCTACGAAGGGCTTCTGGTGGAGCCATATGGGCTGGATGCTTTACCAGATTCCCATTCGCTCTGAGGTCCCTCGCTTTACCCGCGATATCAATACTGATCCTGTTTATCGCTTTTTTAATCAGTACTTTATCCTGATTCAAGTGGTGCTGGGGTTGGCATTGTATGCAATGGGTGGGTGGTCCTTTGTCGTTTGGGGCGTATTCGTCCGAATTGTGGCCGTCTTCCATTGCACATGGTTGGTCAACAGTGCCTCCCACATGTTTGGCTACCAGTCCTATGAATCTGACGATCGCTCCCGCAATTGTTGGTGGGTAGCACTGCTGACCTACGGCGAAGGCTGGCATAACAACCACCACGCATTTCAGCATTCTGCTCGTCACGGCCTAGGCAAGTGGGAAATCGATATGACCTGGATGACGATTTCTCTTTTACAAAAGCTTGGTCTAGCGACGAAGGTGAAGCTGGCGGCGAAGGAAGATTAGGCATAAAGGAAGATTAAGCGCAGGGGCTGTAGATCTTGAACAGAAGCAGGCTTACAGCCCCTGGAGCTGCCACACTTAGGTGATCTCCAGGAAAAATTATCGACCGAGAAATTCATCGACTGAGAGTGTTCCCTTCGACTTTGCTCCCTTCGACTTCGCTCAGGGAGCAATCTTTCGCTGGCTGAGCGGAGTCGAAGCCAGCGGATTTATATGTCTCCGCTCAGCCAGCGGATTTATTATCCATTAGATACTTTTTCCCGGAAATCGCCCTAGAATTGCCCCATCCCTTGAACAATTTGTTTAACTGTCGTTAACGTTTCTAGGCCAATTAAGCCCCGACGGAGTCCTTTTTGATTGGACATGCCGAGAAAAATCGCATCTCCTCGTTCCGGTTTGCGGGTAAAGCGAGGGGAGGCGTTGATGTAGGTGCAGGCACTGTTGATGCCCAAAGCAAATTTTCGGCTTTCGGGATAGGACTCAGTAACGAGGCAATCAGCATGGCCACTGCTGTTGAGGTTGATCCAGGTGATGGCCGCTTCGAGTCCGTCCACCACTTTAAAGGCGACCACTTTGCGCAGGTAAGATTGTCGCCATTCACTATCGGCAGTGGGGTGCAATTCTGGAAATTGGGCCACCAGTTCGGCATCGCCCCGCAGGTCAAAACCCTTTTCCCGCAAGCTCTGTAACACCATCGTGAGCGCAGAGGGGTTTTGATTACGGTGAATGAGCACTTTTTCGATCGCATTAATTGGGTCTGGCTCAGTTTGATGGCTGTCGATAATCATCCAGCGCACCAGGTCTGGGCTACCGGATGTAGACCAATAAAGGTAGCAATTGCCCATGGCAGTTTTAAGCACAGGGGCGGTGGCTTGCCGCACCACTTGCTGCACAAGACTAGGACGCCCGTAGGGAATCACTAAATTCAGGTATTGGTCCTGGGTGATTAAATCGCGGAGCGTGCTGCCTTGGTCGGTGGGGAGAGCCTGGAAGCAGGCGGCAGGCAGTCCACTGTCGGCGATCGCTCCAGCGAGCACCTCGGCGATGACGGCATTCGAGTTACTGGCTTCGCTGCCACCCTTCAGGACAATGCTGTTGCCAGTTTTAAGACACATGCCAGCGGCGATCGCCCCCAATTCAGGGAAAGCTTCATAAACCAGGGCAATCACCCCCAAGGGCATCAATTGGGCATAGGTCTGGCACTGATTCATGGGGTGGTTGGTCGTCATGACCCGACCGAGGGGATCCGGGAGTTCTCCCAGGCGCTGCAAAATTTGGATAGTCATCTGAACGCGTTCCGGCGTCAACTTGAGCCAGTCCAAAATCAGCTCAGGCACGGCCATTTCCCGGCTGGCTTCCAAATCTAGGGTATTTGCCTCGAGGATATCCTGTTGCCGTTGCTTGAGGGCCGTAGCCATCAATTGGACCGCCCGACTACGGAGGGCCCCAGGAGTTGTTGCCAAATCAATGGAGGCGCGGTGGGCGGATTGGACAACGGCAAGCAGATGAGGAGACGGAGGCAGCAAATCGGACATTGGGGCAACTACCGACGGTAAGCGAGGAGAACCAAGAGCACGGGCAAAATGGCCAGCAACAAGGCAACCACGACCCACAGGAATAGACCAGCATTGGGGGGCGAGTGCAGAGCTAGGGGCAGCCAAATGCTGAGCAAAACCAACGTTACACCTAACGCTATGGGGAGATAGGTCTCCCGCAGGCCCTGGCCCACAGTTACCCATTGGTGGCCACTCCAGCGCCAGAGTCGCTTAGGGTAGGGGGTGGAAATCTGCTCTAGCGTTTGTCCATGCTCGTCCACCTCAAAGATTTGCTGGCACCGATTACACCCAAAGGCTGCGGTGAGCGTAATCGGGACCAACCGCCCCCGACGGCGGCAAGGGCAGGGATAGTCTTGATTCAAATCAATTTTATGGGGCTTAGGCGTGTACACAGGCAGCTAAAACTAAAAAGGTAAATCTTGAATGCGATGGTCACTAAACTGCTGAATCTCAAACTGTGAATCTCAAACTGACGGGCTTGCGCCTACACAATGTCCCTGTCACACAATAGCCCTGGCGGAGAATAACCCTAGCAGGAGAATAACCCTAATAAAGAGTGATGGGGGCGCTGATTTTGGGGGGATTTTGGGATTGGGTCAAACGCCTCTAGACCAGCGGCACGGATACCATTGCTTCCGCAACCGCCTTATACCCTCGGCGATCGCCTCATACCCTGTATTCTTCATGACCCTGTATGCACGACCCGGTATTTTTAATGGGTGCATTTTTGATGGGTATTTTGATGAGTTGACCTTCTGCCTCACCCCGACACCTATATTTCAAAGCATATCGTTGAATACTGGGAGGGCGATAAAAATTTAATGCAAATCTTAGCACCTAGGATATTCATCGGATATTCATCGATGGCGGGCATTAATCGATGGCGGATATTAACCGATAGCGGCTAATCAAATGATGACTAATCAATGGCAGCGGCCATTCTACCTAAAGTTGCCTTGCGCCATGCGGCATCACCCTGGCGATCAGTGCGGACTTCTAGAATCCGAATGCCTTGGCTGGGCAGGGGATTGAGGCGATCGCGCAGGTGTTGCCAGTCCTGGATCAATTCATGGGTGACCCCATAGGTAACCGCGAGGTTCGCAAAGTCGATGGACTGGGGGGTGGCAAAAAATTCTTCAAAGGGAGGATCAAACTGGGCAATGGGCAGCATCTCAAAAATGCCCCCGCCATTATTGTTAATCAGCACAATGGTGAGATGCCCCTGGAAGTGCGATCGCAGCAAAAACCCATTGGTATCGTGCAGCAGGGCTAAGTCTCCCGTGAGGAGCACACTCTGCTGACCATAGGCCACCCCCAAGGCCGTAGACAGAGTGCCATCGATCCCGTTCGCGCCGCGATTGAAGTAGGGATACACCCGGTTGGCATTCGAGGGCCAGAAGCATTCCACATCCCGCACGGGCATGCTGTTGCTGATGAAGAGGGAGGTATGGGCGGGCAAAACTTGCGCTAGGGTCCAAGCGACTTTGCTTTCGATCAGGGTGTGTGTGTGGTGCATGGTGTGGGCGATCGCCTGCTGCACCTGCTGTTCGGCAGCTTGCCACTGCTGCAAATACGCACTGCTGGGTCGGGGCGGGTCACTCAGTCGCGCGGCCAAGGGGATAAGGGGCCAACGCAGGTGGATAGCATGACCATGGAGGGGATCAAAGTTGCCGCTATCTGGGGCGATCACATAACGGCGGCAGTGGGTTTGTGCGAGCCAAGTGCGCAGGGCTTTACTGGTTGGCAACTCACCGATCTGAATCACCACGTCAGGTGTCCAGCGCTGCTGGGGATCGGGCTGGCGCAAAATCAGGTCATAGCCAGCAATCAGGTTAGGGATAAGCTCAGCACAGTTGCGGAGAGGCGAAAGTCCCTCCGCCAAGACGGGATAACCCAGCACATGGGAGAGATGGGCGATCGCGCTGACATAAGGTTCGGCTTCTTCAGGCTGGACCGGGCCCACGAGGATCAGGCCGCGATCGGCCTGCCACTGGTCAAGGGTCTGCCGTAGCAGCGTCTCCCCCGGTATTGGCCCCGAGACCTCAGGCTGTCCCCAGGGCCCGACAGCAGCAAAAAACTCGACGGCATCAAACTCAGAGCTCTGGTGCTGCAAGGACAAGTCCACAATGGGGATCAAAGGGTCGCGAAAGGGCAGATTTAAATGCACTGGTCCCCTAAAGGGATACAGCATTTGCCCCCAGGCTTGGACTAAGGTTTGCCGCAAGTAATCCAGGAGATTCACCTCCGGCACCGCTACCTCGAAGGCCCCGTTCGGGAAAGTGCCAAAAAGATTGTGCTGATTGATCGCCTGTCCGGCGTGGCAATCCCGCAGTTCTGGAGGTCGATCCGCCGTCAGCAGCAGCAGCGGAACTCGACTTTCCCGCGCCTCAATCACCGCTGGATAAAAATTGGCCCCGGCAGTACCCGATGTGCAAATCAAAGCCACAGGACGGTGAGTGCAGCGGGCGACACCGAGGGCAAAGAAACTCGCCGATCGCTCATCCAATATAGGAATGGCCGTGATGGCGTGATGGCGGGCAAAGGCGATCGCCAACGGGGCCGATCGCGATCCCGGACAAATAACCGCCATTTCCAGGCCCAGCCGATGCAGAGTCTCCACCAGCACCGAGGCCCACAGGGTATTGACATTACTAAAATCAATCGTCATGGGCTAGTCTGGCTCGATGCCCTGCGCTCTCAGCAGAGCCGCTAGCCGCTCCGCCCGCTGCTCTGCCTGCTCCGCCTGCTGACGGGCTTGCTCTAACTGCTGCTCAGTCTGCTCCAACTGGGATTCGGCTTGTTGCGCGCGTTCTTCCCCCGTGGGCAACATCTGGCCATCCTGATCCCACCAGCGCAACCAGGGAACTTCTATATTCTGATAGGATCCTTGCCAAATGCCCAGCTCTACGCCCAAGGGCGGAATTGCAAAATGTCCTCGATGGTTGGGGCGCACCAAAGCGTACTGGCCATCTACCAGGTGATAAAGATCAATACTGGCCTTCGTAACTTCGTAAATCCCATAGAAAGCCGGACGAATGACTTGTTCATAGATCCAAAACTTCCCGCTCCAAGGGGTGCGGTCCCGTTCTGCTGATCCATCGCCCGAAACAAACTCCAGCACGAGCAATGGGGGCACTAGCTCTTGCCACATGACGTAGGAACGGCGAGAGATCCCAGCCAATGTCGGCGGCACATTAGGGACATAGAACCAATCCGGCGCTTCGGCTCCCCGTTCCGGTGGGTCAGTCATGCGCCAGTAAATACCACTATCTTGGCCAATCGCATAATGTCCATCGGGATGGAGGCGCTGTAAAATCGGCTCAATCGCAGTCGTCAGAAGAATACTTTGAGGGTGTTCCAGGAAATTT
>CAVYAN010000053.1:0-70592 GCA_963766075.1 uncultured cyanobacterium
CTTGAGCGGCCTCTTGAACTGCCGTTATGCCTGTCCCCTGAAGGACAACGGCTAAGGAGTCTTTTTTACTGGTCTTTCTCCGCTTGGCCCCGGTTGGGGCGGGCTGCGGAATAGCCGTATCGGTTGTCGTTAATTCTGAACTTGACATAGCTCTTCTACCCTCCTCAGGGCTAATGGATAGAGTCTGTTGTACGTTTCCCCAGCGAAGTTCCTAACTCCGGCGTAATGCAGCATGGCGCAAGTCGTCAAACCAGCCGCAATCGACAAATCAACCTCATCCGAGGAAGTTCCCCGGATGGAGAACCGGGAGCACCAACGGGAAAAGGTTGGGGCCGGAATCTCTTTGCCCGCGATGAATCCACACCATTCCCGAAGATAACCAAGAGACAACCGAATTTCCTCCGGTGCCGTGGCGTGGGTTTCAGTTTCGCGTGTAAAAACTCTGGGCATGATCCTTGATTTCTGGCGGCTTGGGAGTTTCGTGTGTGAAAAAATCCGAAACTTAAATAAGAGATTAACACAGGTTTTGGAGTTTTCACCGTTTTTCTGTCGGTGTTTTGTCGGGTCGATGTTGGCTTGCTGTACGATAGGAACACCTGAAAGGTGTGTGATATGGCAAAACCCGAATCTATCCGAATTGACATCCGAGTAACCCCGAAACAACTTGAGCGGGCAGATGATCTGGCTAACGCTTTGACAAGCGATCGCCCCGATGTGATGAGGACGGCCCTGGACCTGGGTTTTGATCAATTGGAGCTTCGGCAGTTGCAGCACTGGCAATATCGCAATGCCAAGCTGGTTAACGCGAAGTTGGGCGGGCGAAAGCAGAACATAGCCGATGCCCTGGATCTGCTTACTCAAGATGGCGAGGATCTTGAGGGTCGGATTAAAAAAGTAATTGCCCTACTTGAAGGGGCGATCGGTTGACGCGATCGCATCAACCAAAAATCTGAGGGTGGGCTGCTGCTGCACTGTTTCATACCCATGCCAGCCCACCCAGACCCCGCCGCCAAAGGTGACGATTAAGGGAACCAAGCAGCACGCTAACTTAAGGATTTTCATGAGTTATTCCATAGGTAAAGAGCCGGATCATGTTTTGCCGATAGCAGAACCTTTTTATTCACAGATCTGCTATCGGCAAAAGACGGCGGCGATCTGCAAGCTGGACAAGAACTATAGAACTGGGCAAGTTTTGCGGTTCGCACTCTACCCAGATGATGAGGGGGGCTTGCGCTATGTCGATGCACGGATTGTCGGTGTTAACACAGCTTCAGAAGGGTTGAGGGAACGACCTCAGCCCTTTCTTTTGGGGAGCCGCGCAGGAGCAGCCGGGGACGGTTGGGGCGCGGGCCGGGATTCGATCCGCGCATCCTCCAGCCGCATCAATCTAAGCCATGCAGCATCAAGGCGATTCGACTCGGAGATCTGCCGCGCCCTAACCTCGCTCCAACCCGCGAACCCAGTCGCGAGAAGTAAGGCCACGATCGCCGTCAAGGTCCAAGCAGCCTTAGTTATTTTCAGTGCCTTAGCGGGGTCTGGCTGGGGATACTCCAAAGCGTTTAGGCGATCGTTGAAGCTATCGCCTTCAACCCTGGTTAGATAATCCTGACTCATTTGGAGTTCGATCAACTCCAATCGGTTAGTCAGCAATTGCAACTGCTCCCCTTGTATAGAGAACCCCGTTTCCGATAAATTTAGCCGTCTGTGGACAGCCCTCAGATCTGCTTGAGTTACGGTGGCTGGAGGTAAGGGTGATTCGGCGGCAATGGGTTTTCCCGACTCCAGTTCGGTTTCTATCATACTGTTCTCCATACACGAAAGACTCAGCCCATAGTAGCAGTAAACCCGACAAAAAACCGTTGTTATCCCTTAAAGGGTTGACAACTAGCGGCAGGTAAGCGATACTGAAAGAGTAACCAACGCGAGAGGGTTACAAGCTTAAAACGTCAGCCAACGGAAAACAACCATGTCAAACATTGAGTACATCAACGGTCAAGAAAGCCACTCGTCCAGCTGGGGTAAATACTACGTCAAGGGTTTGGAAAATTGGGGAGTTAAGGAGGACTTTTCCGAAAATCGGCAAGATAAACATCACTCCTATCAAGGGTTTGCAGCCATAGAGATTCCCGAAGGTGCGATTTTCACCGTGTTTGAGCAGTCCGGTGATAAACGCGGCACAGACACCTATGTGTTTACGGTGTGCCAAGCAGTAGACGACTGTTTCACAGATGACGTATCTGGGTACGGTTCAGGTAAATGTACAGGGAATTTCAAGATCCTTGTTCGCGCCGCGACAAAAACAACCGCGCCGCGACTGATGCAATGGTGGATCAACTCTCCGGTTAAAACACTAGAGTTCGCTCAGCACTGCGCGAACTACATCACAAAAAGGGGGATTAAAGAGCTTCCTCCTATGCCGTAGCCAGTCCCCCTGTATTCCCCATTTTTGAAAGTTCAGTAAACCTACAAACAGGAGAAATCCATGCTTTTCATTCTGACCGCTGCTATTTCGTTTTGGGTAAGTCAGCGCACAACCATTTATTTGGATGCCGAAGATTCTCGGGTTCATTTTAAGTTTGCGCTTGCAATTCAAGATCTCGCCCGGTTTTGGGCGGCGATCGTCGCGGTTTGCTCCTGGGTTTACAAGGCAGGGCGATCGCTCCGGAAACTGGTTGAATTGATTCCCCTCCCGGCTCCTGCTGACACTGAAAAGATCGAGGTTTGGCGTAAATGGATAGCGTTTGGACCCTCAGCAGGAGCCGCTAGTACCGAGGCATCCGCCCAAGCTGGCAGTGTTGGGAAAACCAAAATTTGGCAGGCACAGGAAGGTGAATAGCGTTCCACTGGAGAAGATCACGGCGGCGGCTCAGTATGTCGCCGCTCTGGCAGATCTCCAAGATGCGATACGTCGGGAGCCAGCCGACAACCCCAAGATTGCCGCCATGGCGATCGCCCTAGTCCAGCAGACCCCCAACTTTCTGGCCGCGCCGATCCAGATGGCGATCGCCATTCTGGACTGCATAAGGTCAGGGCCGATGACCAATGCAGAGATTGCCGAAAAAATTGGGCGATCGCCTGAATCTGTCCGGCAGGCGATCGCGGCGCTCAAGACTGGGGGACTGGAGCTTCAGGAATCCAGTGCGGGAACGTTCCGGGCAACGGGCAGACCTCATGTTCTGCGCCAATACCGAACCGCTGAACCGCTATTTATACTGGCCGAGCAAGCCCAGCGAGAAGCCGCTGAGGCCGGTTCATTTGAGCAGATGATGCAATGCATCATCAAAGCTTACAGATACGAAATCGCCGCCGCCAACATCGTCAACGCTGCATATCCAAACACCCTAGAAAGGGAGGTTGAATTCTGGGAAGACGCGATCGCTGATGCCACGGCGGCGATCGCCGAGAATAAGAAAGTTCTGGAGCTTTCCTATAAATGCCAGACGTTTGAACAAGGGCAAATCCTGCTAGAAACAGCCCTGGCAGACTTTGTTAGGCGGCAACAACCGGGCTTCGCCCTCTATATGAGGAATGCTAACTGGTGGGCAGACGTTGCCTACTGATGATCAGATCACCAAAAATCAAAGCCCCGGCACTGGATTGTAAAGCAATGCCCAGTGTCGGGGCTTCTTTGTAAAGAAGGTGTAAATATAACCCCTATTATCTACAGATCTGTGGACGCTACACACAGGACTGTAGATAATGGAGGAGAAGCAGCAAACACCAACAACCAACCACCACATCATGGCTAAGCGCAAAAAAGACCTCTGGGACCGGCAAGCTGAACGGGTTAGAAGCCTGGTTCAGGGTGACTGGACAAAGTTTATGTCGTGCTACTGCACGAACGCTTTTAGCGCCATTCACCACCAAACCGAAACCCACGCGTGGGTTACGACATACGACACTTACACGGTGTCCGTCGAAAAGCTTGATAACGGGCGATGGTATGTCTACGCCGAGGATCATGAACCAGGGGATATTGATCAACCCAAAGAAGGGTATCCCACCCTAAAGGCCGCTAAAGAAGCGGCGATCGAGTTCTGCCAGTTCTTCGAGCAATGCTGGCTAGAGTGCGAGGGTTTAGCTGAATAAGGGAGCCGCCCCGGCGCTGGATTGCAAAGCAATACCAAGCGTCGGGGCGGCTCCATAAAGAGGGTGTAAATATAACCCCTACTATCTACAATCCTGTGGACGCTGCACACAGAATTGTAGATAATAAAGGAGAAGCGATAGAAAACACCTCAAACCAGGAGACAGCGATGCTTAATTTCTACATTTACGAGGGTTCCCGCGACGGCGCAGACGCCAAGCTAGTCAAGAAGTTGACGGCTAAGGGTATGAACAGCATTTATGCCCAATATAAAAGCTACTGTGCCCGGAAACACGCGACGGTGATGATCCAGTGTGGGGAAAAGGAGAGCATCGGCTGTCTTTACTGGTCTGACTTAGTGAACAATTTCTACCTTAAATCGGAGAGTTAATGAAAAACACAGTTTTTAACTGGGTTCAAGTTATGCAACGTGCTTCAAAATCCAGTGCTTAGAAACCTAGTAGAGGCGCATCCAGAAATAGAGTACGCATTATTTAAGGATGCCCGAAAGGCAGATGATCGCTGGCTTATCTGCCCCTAGACATTCACTCCGAGCGGTTGGGTCTGCATCCTTCAGAGATAAGCCGATCGCTGATTGGATTGGATGCCCTACCAATCAGGCAGGCGATCCTAGAGGATTTTAGAGGCGGCTCAAAGCTGCTGAAGCTAGAGATCGGTAACCCAATCAATAGCGCCCCAATCTACCCGCCCCCAACACCCAGGAGCCGTCAATGATCGCGATCGCATTGCAAGAGCTAAAAATTACCGCATGGGAAGCCTCCCGAAAGATCGGGAGAGTAACCGGAGAGCAGACTAAAACGGTCTGGATGCGCCTAGATCGGTGGCTGTCCGGTCATGCGCCAAAGATCGAAATCGTAGAACGGGATCTTCGGATCCTAGGTTACGAAATCCAGTTAGTTCAGTTAATCAACCAAGCAAACCAAGATGAAGACACCAGCCCAAAAATCCAAAGAACTCAAGAATCAACTAAAAACGTAGAGGGGAAGAGATGAATAACAGGAAATGAAAAGGACCGCGATCGCTGCCACCGAGGTTAAACACATTAAAATTTTGAAAATTTTGAGAATTTTTAGCGGGTGCTGCTGATACAGCATCGCACCCTTAAAGGGTTGATAATACCTTTATAGTGTGCGATACTGAAATGGTAAAGAGATTTTGAGGGCGAGGCGATGATTAAGGTTGAAGTTTGCGATATGCGGGGAGCGGGAAAGGCTGGATACGTGGCGAAACTGGAGGGGCGCGATCGCAATTTCCTGATTGCTGCTAGATACAGCGGTCATGGATCTTCGGCGAAACAAGTAGAGTATGAAATAGCTGAAGATGCTTACGGAATCTATGAAATCTGTGATGCCAACTACGGCGGCCGGAAGCGCGACATTCAATTCTTGGCGGTGTCCGACCACGGCTTTGATACTTTTTTCACACGGAAAGAGGCTGAGGCATTTGCCGCGAAAGTAGAATCCACTGCTGCGCCAGCTATTCCCGCTGCGGCACCCTTGCCCGATCCGCTTGAAGTAGCCCCTCAGTATCCGGGATTAAAGCCTGTCGCTGAGCGCGAGGAAGAATCCGAAAGCTTTGATGTTCAAGTTTCTACTTGCAAGTTAAAGGGAAATCTCCATCTCACGGTAAAGATGATTTCGGATTCCGCTTTTAAGTTTTTCATGCCGGACATGAAGAATCGGGTGAGAGGACGTATTTGGAATGAATCGATCAAATCGTGGCTCATTCCGTGCGACGGCACTTCCCCTTTACTCCTACGCGAAATCATCGAGCAGCGAACTATCCGCACTAATGGGATCCGTACCGCTATGAAATTCAAAATTTCCTTAAAGGCTAAGGCGGAGATGCTGCTCGATGAATAAATCCACCCTCGACAAAATCCAGGGGACGGCCCTATACCTTGAGGAGTTGCTCTCATCTGAGTCCGAACTCCTCAAGGTGTGGGAATTCACCGCCGATCCCTCCCACAAGCGGATCGTCAAAAGCGCGATCGCGGCTCTTGCCAGGGGTGGGATTGAATTCCAAGAAACGAGTACAGGCAAATTCCAAACTACAGGCATGCCACGCACTGCTAGACGATTTCAACGCAATCGCCGCTAGGGGTAAAAATTGGATAGGGGGCGATAAGTTCTGAGGTATCCATGATCTACACTTCGTACTTTTGCGGTCCCACGATCGGCGATCGCATCTCAATCTCCAAATCAATCCCAAAGGGTTATGCTGTAGCCGATAGATGGGCCGTGTTTCAGCCATCGAAAGAGCTGCTACAAGCCTGGAAGGATAGCGCTCAGGATGAATCGGCATGGACTGAGTATGTCGCAGGCTACAGGGAACTGCTACGCCTGCGGCGTGATGAATTGATGGCACTGGCCGAGAATCCTCCTCAAAATGATGTGACGCTGCTCTGTTGGGAAAAGGACCGCGATCGCTGCCATAGATCGCTAGTGGGGAAATGGATTGCACACTTCCTACCCGAACTGTGGGGTGGGGAAGTGTGCGCCATACCCGCTGAACCGCAGGAGATACCACAAGCCCAGCCAGAAGCTCCGGCAATCGCCCTGATTGAATCGCTGATAGATCCAATCGCCCCCGAGGAATCGGCGCTGTACCAGTGGATTTTGAGCGCCCAGCACGAGATCTCTGTACCAGATGGAATCTTTCTGTATCCCCATATCCGAATCTGCAATGGAGAGGGGTTTTTGAAAAAACTAGTAGAGGATACCCATAGCGCGATCTCCGGCAACTCTGCGCGATCGCGCTATGGGGCACTGGCAAAGGATCTCGCAGCACTCAAAGCTATTTTAGAAAATAGCTTGACATAGCCCCTAGTAGGAGCTTTAATAGATTTAAGGGCAAAGACGCCCGAAACGATATTTTAGGAGGATTGGAAGATGAGTAAGCCGATTTTGAAATCGAACCCAAAAAGCAAAAAATATTTTCCTCCCGTTGGCGAACACACATTGGAATTGTCGAAAAACGCTTTTTGGCTGCACCACGTTGGTGGTCATTTGGTGGTAAGTGTGACGTTTCGACAAGACACCGAAACGTTCCAAAACCTGTACGTAACGCTAGAGAACGGCGAAACGGTTGCCCTTGAGTGGGTTAGGACGGATCGGTATGGGAAAAAACACCGTGAATGCGCAGAGGTGATTAAGGGTGTAAACCCATTGTTTCGAGATGACAGGATAATCCCCGGCATGTTGCCAGTGCCAGTGGTGGACTCTACGACGCTAAAGACGTTTAACCCTGAGTCAGCCCCTATAAGAGGTTTTTTCTGGAACGCCTTAGACTGCGGCATGGAAAAAGATCCTATTCGCGCCGAACTTGCGCGGAAAGTGGCGGCAACCAAGATTGGCGAAGTGTCCGAATGGACCGCATATTGGGTTTACGCTAAGACGCTAGTGAAGACCGAAGCGCTGAAAGGTCTGTCGTGGGGCGATTGGGCTGTAATGCATGGGGAACTCGCAGAAAAGCAGCATCGGAGTAACTGTGCCCGACCTGCGGGGACTGACGGGTTCAGGTGGTAAGGGATCGGCAAGGATAAAACGCCATGTTTGATATTTGTGACAATCTTCAATCTCAGGTTCGCAACGCTTTTCAGAAGTACAGCTCGGAGAACGTTCAGTTTCGGATCAATCTAGGTAATGCCGGATTGACAACTGAGGATGTTATTCCCCGCGTTAAATTCAAATCAGACGGTAGAAGGGTTTGGGTTGAAAATACCCGCATTCGATTTGATTTGCACGCATATGCTCATCTTGGTTATGCCGAAATGGCGCAATTCGTTGAGGCGTGCTGGAAAACGCCCGACCTCGTTGTCAACGAGTTTCTTCTTTCCGGATTGTTGCCCCACCCCAGTCTGTTCGGATACGGAAAATACACTGTCAATCTTCCCCGCCAGTGGAATGACGCTGAGAATTGGGGCAACGGGGAAATTACCTTGGATGGAATTAGATGCTCGAATTCAGCCGAAAATACAGGCTTGAGGTTTGTTCAATGTGCATACCTCGCAAAGTCTTTGTTTTCAAAATCTGAGGATGAAATTTGGATCCCGCCTGGACATTACGAGGTTTCGGATCTGGCAATCGATATTGATCACGAAGACGATGATTACGAAAACTGCTGGATTGGACACCACCACGCTTATGCGACAGGTGTAGTGAGGGTGGCGGCAGAAAGGATGTTGATTGTGGGGGAACAGCAATGATGGTAGTTAGATTTGCGTCTTTAATCTCTTTCTGCTCGTGTGTTGGGGCTTTAATCCCCACCGCAATCCTAGGGGAAGATGTACCCCCAATAGTGTCTGTTGGCGGTTTGGCGATCGGTTTTTTGGGTAGCTCAATTTACGCAAAGGAGCGTTTGAAATGATCATCACACCAGAAATGCAGTTAAACGAAGAAGAATATCGCCCGTGGCTGATGGCTGCTCAGGTAGCGGGTTACACGCCGGAATACATTGGAAACGGGGTGCTGTATAACCACCCCGAAATTCATCATTTCTCCTGCGCGACCTGGGGCCAAGGGGTCTGGGTTGATAGCGATGGGGTTGAATTGGAGCGGGTTGGAAGCCCGTGGTACTGGCCAGAAAATCGTGCAGTGTTGGACGGCGGTGGGGAAGCCGCAAGGCAAATGATAAAGCAGTTAAAAACATACAAGTTTGTATGCAACACCATGCTAATCCACTGCCAAAAGGAGGCTTTAGAGTCTCCCCGCAATTGGGCTAACGATTACCACTACCGCCAGCCCGTAATCGAGGTGACAAAAACAGGTGGCGACTACGTTGTAACCAAGGTTGAATACAAAACCGGGTCACAGGTTTGCCCAGTCGGGGAAACATCTGCGTGCTTTGTCGGTGGTCTGACTGGCGGTGGGGCATTCGCCGCTATAAACGGTTGGGATTAATATGCAGAAATCGACGATCGCAAGTCTTAAAAGATCCGGCCCCAACCTACTTAAGGGGATTGCCCCAAAAGTGCCAACGGTGGCCGAGAGCAAGCTGCTCCTAATCCTGGATTTTCTGAAGACCAACCCAGGAAGTTACACGGCGGCTCAGTTAGGGGCTGTCGTTGGATGGGGCGATCGCCAAACCCGACATGCCCTATGGGCGATCGGCCTTGAAGGTCGAAGGGGTAAAGGTTACGAGTGGTCGCAGCAAGCAAATCAAAAACCAAGCCAAATCAAAAACCATGAAAGGAAACCTGTACGCAATTCCAGAGGTTCCGGAAATCCTGAGCGCGATCGCGCAGCCGATGTATGACCGGACTCCTAGTCCGCCACACATAACGCTGGGGTACAACATCGATGAAGATTCTGTTGCTGTTGATAGCAATGGCCTGGTCTTTTCGGCTCCAGTAACAGCCCATTGCTGGAACCAGCACGCCCAAGCTCTGAAGGTTATCTTGCCAGCGGGAATTCCTTGGTTGGCTAACAAGGAAAGCATTCCGCACATTACCCTATCGTGGCCCATGGGGTCTGCTCCAGTAAAAGCGGGGTCCATGCTTAAGTGTCGATGTTATGAAGAGGTTGTGTTTCCTGAGCCGATCTTTGTTTTGTTCAGGATTGAGTTTGTTCCCTATATAGATAGGGAACAACAGTTTTAGCGCTGGCTGGCCAAATGGTGAACCACGATCGCGCCCTCTGCCGCTTTGCAATCCAGAGAAGTCACGTTGAATTCTGGCGGCAGGGTTACAGGGATAATCTTAGTTCTGTGCAACGCCCGAGCCAGGGCAAGTTGATCGATTGAGCACCAGACCAGCCATTCAGCCAGCCAGTTACGGAAAAGATCTTCAACGTGCAGACTATGCTTCCAAACCAGAACCCCGCCGCTGTACTGCGGAAAGCTATGGCCTAACCGCTCTAGCGTGCAATCCTTTTCCATACCCTTAACGAGCGATCGCCCTACCGTTGGGGCGATCGCGTCTTTTGTCATGGCGATTTGAGCACTGCCTAGAAACTGCCAAACGCAATCAATATCCCCCCGGCACAGGGTGTCCGCATCCAAATAGATGGTTTCGTTAAATGGGCTGATCCAGTAAGCTGCTCCCTTAAGCAAGCGTGCCTCCTGCTGATCCGAGAATCCAAAATCTGAGCGCCGAGCGTTTAGAATCATCTGGAAATTGGTCTTTTCCTCCGGAGTTAAATTCTCGGTCGTGATCAAGGCGATCGATAGGTTGGAGTACTGCTTGATTGACTTGGCGCAACTCAGGGCCAAGTCCAGATAGCGCCGCCCAACGGCAACGATCACAATACCTCTGGATAACCGAACCAGGTAGTTAGCGTTTTTCGCGGCATTGATGACCCGTTGTGCCGTTACCCTGAGATTTATATTCACCCTACGCTCTGCGGCTTGCCCCAGGGCGTAGACCTGCCCTCTGGTGATAGCCTCTGCATTGTCGCTCAGGTTGTCGCTGTGCCTGCGCCAATAGTACAGCGCTCTGGGGTTGCACTTGATCAGCCCTTGCTCAGAAATCTTTAAGCACAAATCGTAATCGGGGACGGCTCCAGAAAAGGAATCGATTCCACCAACGCGATCGTATATAGATCTGCGAATCAATCTAAAGTGGAAAATCATGAAGTAATGCATTAACGCCAGATTGGAGTAATTGATCTGGCATCGCGGCCCTAAGCCGCGAGTGGTAAAGTTTTCATCAACTTCTGTGTAATAACTGTAAGCCATATCCACTAGGGGATTGCTGCCAAAAAAATCCAGCATGCTGCTGAGACAGTGCGGGTGCAATGCATCATCACTGTCAACCCATCCAAGGAATTCCCCAGATGTTTGGTCTAGCGCTAGGGCCAAAGATGCGGCAAACCCTAAGCGAGGGTTTGAAATCACCCGATAAGTTATACCTGAGTCCTTAAACCGTTCCGCATAGTTTGCGGCCACCAAATCGGATCCATCTGTGGAGCCGTCAGACCACACGAGATACTCGATTTCTGAACCATCAATGGTCTGGAGCAACACGCTTTCCAGTGTTTGTTTTAGCCATTCCTTACGGTTATGGACAACTGTAACCA
The DNA here is from genome assembly GCA_963766075.1 of uncultured cyanobacterium. GTDB lineage: Bacteria > Cyanobacteriota > Cyanobacteriia > Leptolyngbyales > Leptolyngbyaceae > CAVYAN01. The sequence continues at coordinate 11,125 of CAVYAN010000053.1, forward strand.
ATGAGATTGTCATAATATTTACCTTATCAACTACTTAACCACGGGTTATCTTCGCTCAGGTTGGTTATCCCACTCTTCAAACACTGCTGGATGGTTTTCATTAAGCCATTGAGCCATGTCCGAGTAGATTTCAGAGATCATATCGGCTTCATGCCTGATCTGATCTACAGCATCTTGCAAGTGAGTAACGAGGAAAGTGATTTCCTGTACTCCAGACGGTTTTGTGCTTAACCACTCAACATTCTTAGACGCCCAGTGAATCCAAGCGCTTAAGGCTAATTGTGGGTTGGGATTAGCCAACCAATTGGAAATTCTGTTGCAGGTTGGGACGACTCCCGCCGTTTTCATAATTTCGCATTGATCTATAATTGCTTGAAATTTGTTTTCTGTTTGATGTTCAGCCATATCTAGTTATCACCTCTTTTAAGACGTTACTACTGAGTCTTTTTCTTAGCGCGAAGCGGGGCGTCATACCTAAGATGACATGGAGCACACAATGCTTTAAGGTTGCTTGGGGTGCAATTTGAAGGAATTGGAATCATGTGAGCCGTTGTTAAAGTCCATTTTTGAGGATTCTTAAAAATGGCATCCTTAAGCTCTTCATCTGCCTCAATCCTCAAAACAAAATCAGGTAGAGACTCCTTCTTTTTCCTGCACTGCTTGCCGCAAAATTCGCACTTCCACCCTGCGGCGGTGCGAACAGCAAGGGAGATTTGATCCCAGTTTTTTGGATACAGCGCTTTCTGCATGGGCATAACATCACCATTCATCCAAGTTTCTGAGAGCTTCCCTGTAATTAATCCGAACCTGTTGCAGTGTGGGTTCTGGAATGGTCCAGAGTCGCGGACTCCCAACACAGGGTACCGGATCAATTGGAATTACATTTTCAAGCTTCCATCCAATTTTCCCTACGTACCATGGACTTGAAGAGTTTTCCGGTTCTTCTCCTGCATATTGCGCGATCGCAATAATGCTCTGTTCAGGATCGGTTTCTGGGGTTGGATTTTCAATCAACTCTGATCTGTTTAAGTTGCAGACGAACTCATACCCTTTCTGATCCCATGTTTTGCCGTTGTGGATGGCAAGATAGGTTCCCACGGGATAGTTAAATTTCCAGTTTCGATTTTCAATCCTTTTATCCAGATATGCGATCGCGTATCCAAATGGCCTATGCAATGTTAATCCAAATATCTTTGCCTTAGTTTTTGTTACTGTCATTGGTTAGCTTCCAAGTAGTTCTGCTGTCCACTTTTAATCCACTTCTTTTACACTTGATAGATGGATTTCCCCAACACTGGCTTTTACAGGCTTCAAAGTAAGCCCTCTTCCTGGAGAAGCCCATTTCCCTATAAACGTCAAAAACCTTTGTTATGCTGTCTTTTCTGCCCATATAGTTGGGCTGTTCGGCTAACGACTCCAACCGCTGAAGCCAGCACAGATTGTCCAATGGTAGATACCGCTGATAGCCGTCAATGGTTTTTATATATTTCATTGGGGGATCCCTCCGCAAAACACCCTTACCCTCTTGAAGCTACCTTCAAAATGCTCTGGAGTCCTAAACCACATGCGCCCGCTGCACTGATAAACTATTACGGGCTTGCAGTGCAGTAAATTTGTCCCGATTCAATGTTCATACTTTGATCCCTATTTGACCCCTAGCAGTGGCAAAGGTAATTGTCGAACAGAATTAACACACAGATCAAAAGCTGATCTATTAAGCTCAATCCCGATCGCTTTCCGTCCATGCTCCTGTGCCACAGAAAGGACCGTGCCACTACCCGCAAACGGGTCCAGCACGATGCCATCCAAGGGACAAGAGGATAATATGCAGCGCAACGCTAATGCCCTGGGGAAGGGAGCAATATGCCCCTCGACATAGCAGGTTGGAATAGTCCAAACATTGTGAGCGTGGCGCGTCTTCCCGTTTAGAACCTCGTTTAGAACCGCTAAAACGTCTTTGTCAAAATAGTATTTTTGGGACTTGGTAAGCATGTAGATCGGTTCCCATGCTCCGGTCGGGCGATCGCCTACAACTTCAGGAACTGGGTTAGGTTTAGACCACACAACCTCAGACCGGATGCACCAACCGGAATCGGCTAGGGCGATCGCTACCCTCTGGGGGACCAGGTTCAGGCTCTTACCCCGAAACTTACTAGATCCGCATGTCCCATCCCCGATATTTAGCCAGCAGACGCCCTTCGGTTTAAGCACCCTATGCAATTCATCAAATAGGAGCATTAAGTGTGCCTGATACTGTGCTGGCGTTGGCTCCTGCCCTAATTCTCCCAGCCATGCCCCACAGAGCGAACAAGTGGATGATTTTTTGTGTCGGGTTTTGCGAACGCGATCGGCGTTCTCTGGTCCCGCAACATGAAAACGGTGTGAACCCAGACCCGCACCGCCAGCCACGTAGGTTGAACTTTCAACCCACTGGTGATCACATTTGTTTTTCGGTCCCCATACCTGAGGAGCGCTTTTGTAGTTTCTCAGGTTCCAGTATGGAGGACTAGTGACGATGCAATCGACAGAAGCCGATGGCATCGCCCTAACAACATCAAGGCAATGGCCTTGATGTATTTTTACTTTCTCCGTGCTGTAAATCATGGTTATGGTTTTTAATAAATTCCTGATGAACTTCTGGCTTGTGCCGCCACTTCCAAAAGTGTTTAATCATTTCAGGGTCATAAAAGATGGCGCGGCTTCCACGGACTTTGTACCAGTGAACCCTCTCAATGAAGTCGCCGTTATACCTGCGACTCTTGATTTTGTGGACCGTTAGATCCGGAATTTCTGAGCACAGTTGAGTTGCTGTAAGAAGTTTTGGCGGTTCCGTGTTCTGCATAACTAAACTAGCTTAGCTGTTACGTAGGTTCTGCCGTAGCAGAGTTGGCAAGTTTTTGGGGTATAGCCCACAATCGTCTGAGTAAATTGTGGCGGGGCAAACTGCCCTAGTGCTCCGGTAGCGATCGGGTCAAACACCTCGTCATAGATAGGTTCTGCCGTGACTCCTTTCCCACTACACAGGGGCACTCAACTTTCACGGTTTCTGGCGCGATCGGCTTTACCTCTGGTTTAGGGTTTGGCCCTACTGGTAAGTAGAAACCATGGGGGCTATGTGATCCTGGGAAAACAAATGACATATATTTACCGCCGTTGAAATAGCTGAAAGAGTGTTAAGTTTAAGCGTCGGTGGTGTCCGTCTTGTAGGCGGGATAAAGATCTCTCGATCTGTATACTCTATCCCGTTAATTGAAATGTATTGAACCTCCACGGCTTCTTGAGCTACCTTGATAACTTCTCTGAAATCCATTGATCTTTACGGCTCCGTGATTGAACTAAATAAAAGAAGGATGAGCAAAATCAGGCATTATTCGTCGTATTGTGACTCGCGATCGCGAGTCACTTCCGTTGCCCCGACCAATGAACCGACACCCTCAACAAACATCAATGTTTTCGTTGCCTTTTGCGGTGCCAGGGTTTCTTTTACCTGCGAAGCTACAGAAACTTCACCGTTATCTTCGGGCTTGAACGCGATCGTTATCACGATCCTCCGAACAGAATCGGTATGACAGTTCGGATCTAGGATATTTTGCAAAACCCGCTGCATTGAAACTTCGAACTGCTCGGCAACAACGCCACCGCCAATATTAGCAATGGTTGGAATATGCCGCTTGATCTTTGCTGTTGCCTTTGGTGGTAGCTTTTCTACTTTGTTATCTTCATACATGACGCTAAATGGATAGGTGGATAGTGGATAAGCGAAAACACACGACTGACCAGGGTTGCACCCTAAGGGTAGCACGATAAACCACAGTAATCAACAGTTGCTAAGTTCTATTTAGGAATAGTTGGATGGCATCCTGGATGACTTGCTGTAAGTCTTGTCGGGTATTGTTGCTAACGTATTCAGTTAGCTGCTGATGTACGCCCTGATCTATCTCCACGAAAACCGCTACAAGGGTTGATGCTTGATTCATTTTCCGTTCTTCTCCTGTGGTAGTTAATGGCATTGTCGATAATTTTGCGCTCTGCATAGAACTTGTCGAGCGCGACTTGATGTCGCTTGGGATTGGCAAAATAATACTGTGCCCAATCTCTGATCAGTTCTTCATCGAAGTAGATGAGATTGGCAAACCTGTGCCAATGGACTCCTTCTATTAATTGCCCAGTATCGCGGGCGATTTTTAGCGATTTTGCTGAAAAGGTGGTGAGGGCGATCGCCTCTCGGACGGTTAACAGTTTGCGGCGAACGCTTGGGACTGGTGATATATAAGTCATGGTTTTACGGAGGTTTTACGGGTTGATCGCGGGTGGGCGGATAGTACCTTTTTTAGAAAAGACTCTAATAAAATCATCCAAGCCAGCACCAAACACATCTAGGTAATAGAAATGTACTGGAAATGTTGCGGGGGCGTCATTACCGATAAAGGTAATACGTCCTGCAAATTCACATCGATGAAATTGTGAGAGTTTTTGCGACCATATCGTGGAAGTGTCACCACGGGTCAGAGCAATATGGCGGTGATCAATCCCAGCCGCTTTCATGAGTCGGTGTTCCTCCAGGATCTTTTCGATCCAGGGCAGGTTTACTGAAAGCATTTTGGGATCACCGTGGCGATCGTAGATAGGTGTGCCGTCGCGAAATTCAGGAATTGAAAAGGGATGATTTGTGTAGGTGAACCAGCTTTTTGTTTCTAGCGGGCTAACCTTTTCCCCTAGGGACTCTGGATCCCATCTGCGATTCAACCCGTTATCTTCAGCGGTAAAGTGGTGCCGCGCCCGAACGTTAGCGGCCTCACCCTTGGCGTTACTGCATGGGTCCAAATCGATCGTGCCAAAGACATCGTAAACCAGTTGCATTACATCCTCTGGGGTGTAATGCTCACAGGTTTTGCTTGAGGTGAAAACCTTTCTGGCATGATCTACGCGGTTATCCGTGTCGCCATCGGGGACCGCGTATTCGCTGATTTCGCTGATATTTAGCTTAAACTCACTCGTTGCAGGAACAGTTTCTAGATCCTCATTCCCCACCCCGTGACGGGAGCGCCATCGGTCTAAGCGAGTCCCTGGATCAGCGGTTTCTAGATCTTCATCATCAATCCGATCCTCTTGCTCATCCTGCGGTTCGGGTTGCAGAATCCCTTTCCCCATCGTGATGAGGGGTTTTGGAACCTCTGGAACAGGGTAAGATGTTTCTCCACCGCTAAGGTTTTGACCGTTGAGAACAAATCGTTCAACGGGTTGGGGTGTGCCCCGCTGCATGGTGTAAGTCGATTCACCCCGCGTAACCACAATTTCTGATCCGGGAGGATCAACCTTGCCCTGTTCCGCCAGTGCGAACCAATGCGCCCTGAAGGTTTTGGGGTCCATCTGGGTGTGTTCAGCCAATTGCCGATAGGATAAACCTGCGGCATGGGGGCTGGTTAAAGCCGATTCCACAATGTAGGGAATATCAGCCCGCGATCGCCGCAGACCATGCCGAGTATTGCACTTCAGTGCAGCCCATTTGGCGTCGGAGGCATCCCCGTGCTCTACATAGGTTAGAATCCCAGCCGCTTCAAATGCGGCAGCGCGATCGCGCTGCTCTTGAGTAGCGTCAGCCGTAACGGCAAACTCGCAGAACCGCAAAAGTGATTCGAGTCGATGATTGCCATCAAAAAGGTAGTAATCCTCACCGTCCAGCATTGCTGAAAGCGGCGGGAAGACATCTCCCCGTTTGTAACCGTTGAGGTATTCCTCTACGGTTGGCTCATCTAAACTTTTTCTCGCCTGAATTTGATGCTTGGTCAGTTGCGAGATTGCAACTTCTACGACAACACCCTGTGACTGCATCTGGAGATTTCCCCGGATAGCCATAGCCTCTGCAACTGGCATGTTCATTTAGTTTCTCCTGGCAAGGTTGCGAAATTGGGTAAATTGGGATTCAAACAGCAATTTAACGGTACCGACAGGACCATTCCTGTGTTTTGTGATGATCAATTCTGCAATGCCCCGGTCTGGGGTATCGGGGTGATAGTACTCATCCCGATAGAGCATCATGATCAAGTCTGCATCCTGCTCAATTGAGCCGGATTCCCGTAGGTCGGACATCATGGGGCGCTTATTGGTTCGCGTTTCTACAGCTCTACTGAGCTGCGAAAGTGCGACGATAGGCACCTTTAATGCCCGCGCCAAAGACTTAAGCGATCGCGTGATCTTCGATAGCTCTTGCACGCGGTTCTCCCCCCCCTTGGCATCCCCCTGGATTAACTGAAGGTAGTCAATTACGATCAAATCCAGGTGACCAAATTCTGATACGTGACGGCGGCAGGTAGAAGCGATGTGATTGCATGTAGGATTCGGGAAATCATCAACCCAGAACGGTAGGGTTGCAACTTGGGACAGGGTATGCCCCAAGGGTTCCCACTCCTGAGCGGCGATCTGACCTTCTCGTAATCTGCCGCTGTCCACTCGCGCCCTGCTGGCAATCATCCGGGTTAGAATTTGTTCCCGATCCATTTCCAAAGAAAACAGAAGCACGTTGCGCCCACCGATCGCTACACTTTCAGCGACGTTGGTGGCAAAAGCGCTTTTGCCCATAGCAGGGCGGGCGGCTACGATAATCAGGTCTGAGCGCTGAAAGCCTTTCGTCATGCTGTCCAGGTCGTAAAATCCGGTTGCAATCCCCGGTTTGATTAGACCCTCTTGCACCTCTTCAATCCGGTTGAAGACGGCGATCGCAATATCCCCAGCCTTGGCTAGAGTGCCCTGGGTCTGGGTCTGCTGAGTAACGGTAAAAATTGCCTGCTCTGCCTGATTGCAGAGATCTGGTAATTCTTCTTGACTGTAGCCAGTGGCTACAATCTGGTGACCCGCTTGGATAATTTGGCGGCGGTGCCACTTATCCACGATCATTTCGGCGTAAAGATCGACGTTCACGGCGCTAACCGTGTTGGCAACCAGGTTCATGATCACCGATTGCCCGCCGATCTTTTCCAGTGTTGCTGATTCCCTGAGCTGGGTGAGCACTGCAACCGGATCGACCATCTTATGGGCTGTATGCACAGCCAGAATCGCTTGAAAAATTAACCGATTTGAGGACAGGTAGAAAGCTTCTGGCGGCAACTTGTCCAGAATTCTGGCGATCGCCTCTGGATCAATCAGCAATCCGCCGAGGATTGCAATTTCCGCCTCTACGCTATGGGGCGGAGTCTTTTCAGCAAACGCCAAACCAAAGGGGATGACTTGCCCGGTTGACTGAGTTGGAGGGGAAACCCTAGCTTCCATACTGAACCCCTCCCATCAAAATCTGGCGAGCAGCCCTGCGAGCTGCGGCCACATCCGATGATGAGGAAAGGGGGGGATTATCTGGCGGTGGGTCACTAAACCGTGGGTCACTAAACCGTGAGCCAACAGCCTCACGCCTTTGGATGATTTGGGATGCATGATCCCAATAATCCAAAAGGTCTTGCCGTGCTTTGAGCGCTTCGGTCCCGTAATTATTGCGGGCCGCGCCTTCCAGTCGCCGCAAGTGCTTAGATATTGCGACTTTGTTTACATTACCGTTCGGCAACGTGAAACCCGGCAACCCGCTCATGATTTCGTAAACGGCTTCAACCATTTCAATATTGAAGCTCATAACCCCACTTCTCCAGGGGGCTTTTTCTAAGTCCCAAAACTGCGACTTGATATTTTCCTGGCTCGGAATTATTTCCGGTCTTTGATCGCTGTTTTGGGGCGGCTCTAATACGGGTGCAACCTGTTGGGGGTTAGATATATCCATTGGGGTATTGTCCGTTGGTTTTTGAGGGTGTTTTGTTGGGCTTATGGCATCGCCCGCTGTAGGGCTGCTATCAGGATCTACGCGATCGCGGCTCGGATCATCCCGCGATCGCGTAGCGATAGGGGGGGGATCTGGAGCGGCTAAATCCGGCTCCTGCACTGGTTCCTCTACTGATCCCAATACTGTAGATACTGTATATATAGAGGCGTTGGTAAATTTACCAAGGTGGGTTGGTAAATTTACCAAGGTAGGGTTGGTAAATTTACCAAGGGGGTCGGCATTTTTACCAGGGGGGGGGTCGGTAAATTTACCAAGGTCATCCAGTAGATTTTTCCGGTTAAGGAAATAGACTTTTGCGGCACCATCCGCTTTGCTTCCCTTAGCGGAAATGTAGCTTTTATCCTGCAAGATTTTAAGTTTTTGCCGGATCGTTTTTTCCCCAGAGATGCCAACTAACATTTCTACGATTTCGGCAATGCTGTGTGCTCCTACTGGAATCACAGCCTTTTCAGTCAGTTTTGGGTTTAAGGCGATCGCACCGTTGGCCCAGTACTCGAAAAGCCCTAGCAGTGCGGCGGCTACGGTATCTTTGTTCATCAATTCCCAGTAATCCAGGTGGACTACTGCTATCCGGTCGTTCGCCCTGTGGGCTATGCATGATGTCCTAGCCATTTACAAAGAAGCTCTGTCTATTAGTTCGCTCAGTAGTTTTGCTTGAATTGATAATTCAACAATGCGATCGCGGCGATCGCATTGTTGAATCCATTCGATGTGCTGACTGCCCCCCGGTTTACCAATCAATCGCTGACGGCGTTTCCCGTCTATCTCCCAGCAAAGTCGCACATAGTGATAAACTTTTTGCCGCTTCTCTTGCTGGATTTCTAAAACCCAATAACCTGTAGGCGCTACTTGCCCTTCAGATCGGATTGCCGAGATTTGATTTTGCAGCTCGTTTAGTGCGGCTTGCAGCAGTTGAACATAGCTTTGCTTTTCTGCCACTCTTGAATTAACAAGCCTCAATGGCTTGCTCAGTGGCATCACTGGCACTGCGGCGGCAGTCATCATCCCACCAGCCTGTCTTGTGATTGACCTTTAACCACAGTTAAACTAGAAACCGTGCGATCCTCTCCCAACCGAATTGTTACCGTCATTTCGCATCCCGCCTCCCTCGCCTGCCTGTAGCAGGACCGGAGATGCCGAACCAGGGCGTGAAGGGCTTTAGGCACCCTGATCTGCCGCATTTCATCGCTGTTTTCCAACATTTTTCCTTCCGTATGCTTGGTTTTGGTGTGTCTTTTAGGCTTAACTCCGCCTTAACTATCTACTAGATAACACTCGGTGATTACACTTGTCAACAAACATCCCAACCTGTTAACAGGATTAATCACTGAGTTACTATTGATGAGTAGTTTTTGCATGATTTTTATGGCAAACCGCTTTTGGGTAACGGTATTAGGGTTTGGGGTGATTGCGGCGTTAAGCCGTGGTGGCCCAGCTTGGGGCCGGGATGAAAATACCATAGTTGGTCGGGTAATCTTACCGGGGAATTACTTAGGTTTGCCCGGTGAAGACTGCCCTAGAAGTAAAAGGTATCCAGATTTGCAAAATGGTGGAACGGTCTGGGCGGGAGACGAAACAGGGGAACTTATTGGGCAGGGTTTGCTGCTCCCAGCCTCAAACGTTCCAGTGCTGAACACTCTACAGGTGATAGAGCGATCGCCCAGATTGATGCAGTGTCACGCCCTGTTTTTAATCAAAGTACCCGACGCTGAAACCTACCTCCTTCAGGTTGTTAGCCCCGATTTGATAACCTCAGTAACCAGTGAGGATCTGGCAAAAAACAAGTGGCGACTGATAATCTTTGCTAAATAGTAGCATACTGCAATGGTATTGTGTTACTGTTGCAGTGTTGTTAATCAGAGTACGTTAGGGGATATGCCAAGAACCTTAAACCTTGAAAGTCCATGGGCGGAAATCATCGGCAAAGCAAGGGTTGATGCCGTAGAGTCTCTTTCAACGAGGCTCCTAGTTATTGAAAAAGACTGCCTCGCGATCGGCCTAACACCGCACGCCAAGGCGATTGAAAACATCGTTGCCGCATCGGATGCGGGGTGGCAGATTGTTACCATTTACAACGACCTCGGGCGAAACACGGTTGATGCAATTATTGATGCCCGTCAGCTTTTGCGGGTTTTGAATTGCGTTGGTGCAGCTTACTTCTGCTGCGATCCAGAAGGTCTTTACTGCTGGGATGTCCGTCAAACCCCAGGGTTTCAGGTTGTTATTAATGCTTACTCATTGGGCTACAAGAAAGAACCCCCGCCCTTTGGATTCCTGGCTCCAGAACCGGGAATGATTCAGGCTGCTGGGTATCACGTTCAGCCCGATGAAATTCTTTTCGTTGGAACGGATCCCGAAGTCGCACGCCGCGCCCGTGTCAAATTTATTGACGGTACTGATTGGAAGCAACCGATTAGCTGATGGATTAGGAAATCGATAAGCAACTTAACTAGCAAGAGGCAAACAGATGTACGTTGTATTGATGATGGGAATCCCTGGCAGTGGGAAGACAACTCGCGCCAAAGAATTGGTGGCCTCTCATGGGCTACTACGAGTTAACAAAGATGATATTAGGGCAATGATGGGCCTACCCTACTCCCCAGAAACCGAGAAGATTGTTAGATCTGCTCATTCACAGGCGATCGTTGCAGCCTTAAGGAATGGTTTTTCTGTCGTTATTGATGATACGGGAAACCTAAAAGAACGCACCCGAAAAGAGATTCAATCGCTGATCAGGACGGTTGAAAACTCAAACCCTGAACACGGGGAAATTGAAATGCTCCTCAATGAGGAGTGTCTAAAAACTCCCATTGAAGAGTGCATTAAACGGGACTTACAGCGCCCCAACTCAGTGGGTGAAGTAGTTGTCCGCCATTGGGCAGATCGCTATCTACCCAAGCCCCCGGCATACCAGCATAACCCAGGTCTAAAGTCCGCGATCGTTGTGGACATTGACAACTGCTTGGCCATAATGGGCGATCGCGATCCACTCAATCCATGCGCAGCCATTAACGATAAAGTTAATCCACCTATCGCCCATCTGCTCAAAGCTATTGACGGCGATGTAATTCTACTCACGGGCCGCGAAGAATCTGGCCGCGCAGTGCTGGAAGAATGGCTAGATAAAAACTTTATCGTTCACTCTGGCATCATTTTTATGCGCCCAAATGGCGATCGCACGATTGCACACGAATTCAAAAAGCGAGTGCTTCAAGATCGAATCCTCCCTGAATGGAATGTGGAACTCGTTGTAGATGACGATTCACAATTTATCAAAGTGTGCAAGAACCTGGGAATTCCCTCACTAGAGGTGAACCTATGAGCCAGGTTTTGAACCCGTCCAGCGATCGCAGGTTTCTTGTATCAGAACAGGGCAAGAAGCGGTATTTCAAGCATAAGGTAAGCGCCCAAATGGCTTACCAGTGTGGCAAGGGTTATGTAAGCCTTTGGAGTGCTGCCGGGTCCGGCTGGCACCTTGAGAACAGCAAGGGGGGACCGATAAACGTATGAAGCCGTTAAAATTTGGAACACGATTTGAAGTGGTTGTGTCCGCAGGTCTAGTCGTTGAAATCTACGGAATTTTAGAAGAGTGGCTAGATCAACTTGCCAAAAATTCTGAAAGAGGCGTGGTTGACGGTGAAAAAGCAGTCTTTGCGATCGCGGTAAAAATCATAACCACCCTGGCAGATCAGTTTTTAGTAGAACCATCAAAACCCGATTCAGTGACCAGTGCAGTAAGTTTTTCACACTCCTGCTGTCGGTCAAGCTCGGTTGCAGTTGGGCACAATCCCCGGTATGGCCCTGTCTATCGGTGTGGCCATTGCAAAAACTATTGGGCAATTAACTCGAATCGCTTATGGGAAGAAGTTAACGACGGACCTACCGATCCAGACATGGGGTTGTCACAGGTTTTCTTTGGTTCCGGCGAACTCGGTTTAGGTAATGCCCTGGCTCTGGGTTCCCAGTTTGGGGCGATGCTTTTACAGGTAGACTTGGGATGAATACAGAACCGCTGATCAAAATCCAAACCGCTATAACGGACATCTTATCTGAGGATCCTAATCAGATCCGCCGATGGCTTCCCCTGCACTTTAACCGGGCGATCGCGATCGTCCGATTGTTGGAGGACGGGAAGCCGCGAACCGCCCGAGAGATCTCAGACGCTCTTGAGTTATCGCACGGAATTACCGTGCAAATCCTTAACGCAGTTTTGAAAGGGTACGAACCCCTAACTCAGTCAGGAAATAAGCCCAAGTTTTGGAGCATCAACAAAACGGAATAACCATGACAGACTCAAACCAACAACCCGATTTAACCGATTTGATCAACCAAATGCACGCGATTAACTCGCAGCTTAAGCAAATCAAAAACCTGCTAGAACCCAAGGATCTGGGATTCTGCGAAAGCCCCTATGTACGGCGTTTGTACTGCAATACTCAGTACAGCAATCCCGATGGTACAGGGTGCCTCTACACCTGGAATGGAGCTATAAATAAACCTGAAATCATTCCTCAAACAGCAATTCGATTTCTGTTGAAAAAAGTGGAAATCGAACCCGGTGAATACAAAGGCAAAGACAACACAAAATTAATTCTCGTAATTGATGCGGGGATTCACTACAGATTAACGATGACACTAGCCAGAACCACTGCTAAGTGTGCTCTGGGTGGACTAACGATCGCCGATCTGAATCAGGCAATTACATTCTCTTTTCGTGCAGGCGATCGCGAGGAAAACGCCCTGATCTGCGACGTATGGCAAAACGGTGAAAGATTGTTCTTTGAAAACCCTGAAAAGCTATCAACAGATCGTCTGATTCAGTCGATCGCTGAAAGGCTGAATCAGACCGAAATAATTGCCAAACCTGAACCCGAGCTTAAACCTGAACAGCCAACCCCGCCATCTGGGGAAATTCCTCAGATCTCAGAACCCGCAGAGTTGGCAGACTTGTCAGACCTGATAGCCAAAATTTCGGTATTGATGGAAGCGGTTCACTGGTCGCCGAACCGGGGAAGATCGCACATCCTTACCATGTATGGGAAAAAGACCAGGGCGGAACTATCGCACACCCAGTTAACCGAGTTCGCTAAACACCTAGAGAACTTGCGGGACAACCCGCCAGAACTCCCCTAGGACCGTTCTCACCCGTTTAGCGATCAACCAATGAGAACGGGCTAAATAGCAGCAACAGCACCAAAAAAGTCGAATACCTTGGGAACCCCACCCTCAACCGCGATCGGCGTGGTAAAGGTGGCAAGTCCAATCAGCGTCCCCAGGGTTGAGCCGGGAGATGAGGATCCCCCGGCTACAACAAATGCCTGCTTAATGGACAGGTTAGTTGATGATGATATTGTCCAAAATACATCCGTGGACTCCCATTGCCCCGTGTCGATATTCCACGCCCCGTTGGTTGGGGGTTCTGCGCCTAATCGGCTCCAACCTACGGGGCCGTACTCAGCCAGGGCGATCGCCTCGTAATTGGCATCGGTTGCAACCTCATCGCCTTCCAAGATAATGGCCAAGTAAAGGCCACTTTCTAGGACGGCTTTTTGCATGGCCCATCCTAAAAACTGCTGACTAACCACTAGATTTGCTGTTGGCATTAGACCTCCGCAAAGATTGAAAGGGCGCATTCAATTTGAGTCGTTTCCCCGTCAGGGACAGAGATCGGCGTGGTAAAGGTACTTAATCCGGTAAAGGTTCCGGTTGTATTTCCGGGAGTCGTGCTGCCGTCAATGATGATGAAAAACTGCTTGATTGAGATCCCGCCCGTGGGTCCAACAACATCCCAGCTAATCGTAGGCACATCAAATTCTGAGTTTGAGGCATCCCATGCCCCCGAAGTTGAAAAGGATATTGTTGGCCGCAGCCAGCCGCCCGCTGCATACTCTGCGGCGATCGCATCATTGGGTGCTGTGTAATGGATTGTCGGGGACACCTCATCCCCATCTAGGATAAGGCCGAGCCGCAGATCCTTTCCCTCAAGGGCTAATCCCACGACATAATCAGAAAAAGCGGGTCCAATCAGAAGGTTTGCTGTTGCCATAGTGCTCCTAGAGTGCGTCGATCAAATTTTGTGCGGCAGTTTGCAGCGCCGCAATTTCGCTAGGGGTTTTACCGCTCCCAGCCAGGACAAGAGTATGCCGCCGTGATGAATTCAGGGAACTAGGGCCGCTCAATCCACCCTGGAAGCTAACTAGGGATCCCAGACCTGCTGAATCAAATGAATTTGTATCGGTAGTCGCATCGATCTGGGTTGCTCCAACGAAGAATCTAAAATCATTGTTGGCAGTTCGCGAACCGCTGATCAGAGCGCTTGTAGAACTGCTGGTGTAGGCAATGATCCGCTCTGCCCCGGTAACTCCCGGCCCCACATCTCTGAATGAGGTGACATAACAACTATTGTCCGGGAATCTGTAGTACAAATGGAGTTGCCGCAAGGCAGTTCCCGAGGCACCCAAAACCGCCGCAGTATTAACCCCAGAAGCCCCGATACCCTTCAGCCATGCCCCCGCGAAAAAGCTGTAGCCAGGGTGCAAGGTGCCCACATCGTAGTTATGGTTTACAAACGAGCCACCGTCCCCAAGCAGCCCAGCAGTGCCCCCTGCTTGCACATATTGCCCAGTGGTAAACCCTGAATTGGTAGCGATCGCGTTTGACGGATGCCGAACCGGAACCATCAGCCCCGCCATGATCTCTGTAGAGCCTGGGCCTGTAACTCCGGCGTACAGATGAATCAGATCAAGATCAATCCCAGCGATTTCGATCAAGAATGCGTCTATTGCTGCGAGTGCAGTAGCGCTAACATCAGCCCCCTGCCCCTGCACTCTGGATTGCCAATCTAGGGTTTCTGCTCCATACCCAGAGCCAAGTGCTGTTTCGGTTAGCAGTCCACGCCAACCAATCCGCCCGCGCAGGGTATGCACAGGAATAGCATCCGGAACGTTAATCGCCCCACGCCAGCCAATCCGCCCGCGCAGTCGGGGAATCCCAGGGCGATCGCTCAAGCTAAAACTTGTTCCGATTTGCAGTTTAACCAGGTTGATCACGCGGATCGGCCCAACCTCAACCCAGGATGATTCGGTTTGAGTGTAGTCGATCGACGCCACGCGCACAAAATACCCGCGATCGTTGAAAGGTACGTCCCATGAAGCTGACCTGAAGCTGACCTGCTGAGTCCCCTGCCACTCCCCGCCAAATGGTCTGTATTCAGCGATATAGCCAGTCGTGAAACTTGAGTTTGCTGGCGGCTGCCAGATGGCGGCCAAGATCAGATTTGTTGCCGAAAAGTTGTCTTCTAGCGTGCCCTTCAGATCTTGCACGGGAGGGGGAATAGCAGGAGCACTAGGCAACGGCGGCAACGGCGGAACGTAGTAATCGGTATCAATTACTCCGTATTTGTCATCTCGGTATTCTAGTGCCGAAACCTCATACAGCAAGCCGTGCTCCCCCTGTACCCGCACAATGCTGATGATTTGGTAATATCCCGGCTTAATTGTCGTGCTGGCCAGAATCCAGGGTGTTTCTGGTAGGGGTATTTCACCTTCTAATGGCTGGATGGCAAGGCGATCTGTGATTGTGCCCTCTGGGGTGTAAACCACCCGTTCCACGGGTTCTCCATTGGGCAAGGTTAGGGTTAGGGTTAGGGGTGCATTTTGCAGTGTTACAGGGCGATCTAAAACGATTTCATTCGCAGATGCAGCAACAACCAAGCCGCTATAGTTCAGGATAGAGCGCTTGATGTCCATCGTTTTGATCACTTGCCCTGGTACAGCGATCGCACCATATGGGCGTAACCGAAACTGAACCATTTCCAGTTCAAGCCGCTCTGAAATAATGGTGGCCCATCCAGCTCTATGGGCCTGGGTTCTGGAGGTGCAACCAAATGCCGATAGCTCATTGATCCGGCGTCCATAGAGTTCAATCCCGATGGGATCTTCAACCACTTCAATGGTTCTACGGTAAAAATTCTCAGGGTCTAACCAAGTAACATGGGCGATCGTCCGGCGCTCCCGAATTGGCGTCCGGCTCCAATTAAACATGCCATCAACGATGTCCGATTGAGTGACCACCATCGTCGGCAATCGCTGTCTGTCTGGGGCAATGCGAATCACACCAGAAATCCAATAGGAGAACCCTCGGAAAATCGACCGCAGGGCATCAATTACCCGTGTCGCATCCTCCTTATCCTCCAGAAACACATTGCACTGATACCGCCGCTCATAGGTTGGCCCTTCGTACCCACCTCCGGTGCCAGGGATGGCAATTAGCTCATTGCAGTATTTTGACAATTCATAAATTGACCATTTATCAACGTCTTGAGCCTTGATGTACTCACCCAGCCCATAGCGATCATTGATGATCAGATCGTAAAAAATCCATGCAGGGCAGGAACAGGCGATCGCCGCCTCGTAAAAAGTGCCGTCCCATGTACCCGTGTAATGCAGACCGCGATCGACAGCAACCGCTGCATTTGAGGGGATTTGCAGCAGTCGCCCGCCAACCTCGAAAGCCGCCTGCGGCATGGAATCGAATTGGGATGAATCAAACTGCAACCCCGCCAGGGCGCTGTAAGGATAGCTCAAACGAGCCGCGACCACCTCAGCATAGGCTCTAAAAGATAGAATTCTCTGATAGCGCGTTGTGTCGCTGTCCTGGGGCGTTACCCGCTCTACTCTCACCGCAAAGGTAGAGACGGTTCCCCCTAGGTTATTAACCGGGAAATCATACTCAAACTCAGTTAAGCTTGAAAACCGGGCTTCAATCTCTTGATCATGGCGCACGACAAACGCGCCTAAACCTTCTTTGATCAAGATGCGAAAATGCATTGTTACCCGCCGATAACCACCGTCAGGGGGAAACTCCTGCATCTGGAAACCCAATCGCACCCGAATCAGATCGCACGATGCATTCGTGAATTGCCGGGTAACGGGTAAGTTGAACTTGACCTCCTGACCTACACCTGTCTCACTGGTTACATCTGTTCCATATCCAGGGATCGGCTCCTGGTTCCCGGTTCCCGGCCTAAAGTCATAACTAACACCGCTGAAATTGAAACTATTGTCCGCATTTTGGAGCGGCGTTTCATTTAGGTAAATGCCCTTTGTCCCGCCTAACGGCCCCTCGATTGGCCCCTCAGATAGCACCCCTAAAAGTCGAGCATAGGCTGTACTAAACCCAGTTTCGCCGTCCTCCCTGGGCTTCTTCTTCTTCTTTTTGCCGCCCGATCCTTTAGGGGTGAAACCTTTTACCATTAGTCAAACACCGAGGATGGAACTACATCAAACCCTATTAGATTTTTATTATCATCCCAAACTGAAACTATGCGGCTTGAACCTTTAAGCTGCCGTGATATGGAGCAGATCAGCCCACCGACTGTCAGGTATTCCCCTCCATCGCGCCCTTCCCGCGTTATCGCCAGAGAGCCTGTTCGCTCATTGATTCGGGTTCCTGCCGAGATGAACGATCGCACAGCCGGATCACCCTCAATCAACTCATTCAGGTAATGGGCGATCGCCTGCTGTACAGCGTCCAGAACTTGATGGTTTGCACTTTCTTCCGTGGTCATGATTACTTGCCTATTTTTTTGTGATTATAAGTCTAGAACCCGCCCCCCAACGATTTCAACGACTCTTATATACTCCCGACTAACCCCTTCAGTTGAAGCCCTAACCGACTCCAAACTATCGGCAAACCCTAGCTGAAACCATCCGCTCAAGTTATGAAACCCTTCAACCCTGTACCGTGGCTCGGGTACGGGTTCAGCCAAAGCAGCCGCGATCGCGGTTTGGAGTTCAGGTGAAAATCTTTTGAGGTTTAGCATGTTTTTGCGTGGTTTAGCGAGTACACTACACTACAGAACTAACGGAGCAAATCAATGACCGAATCAAGCCCTCAATATACCGCAGTAATCCCCGCCGAGGGGCTTCCCGTTGCAGAACTTCTGCAACGGTACACTGTCCAGAAGCCTGCATTTTATGGGCGCGTCAAAGCGCTTGGCATCAGGTTTCGAGCACAGGGTAACCGCTCTTATGCATCCGCCGAGCAGGTTGAGCAACTTGATAAGCTGCATGATCACTTACAGCAAGGTGGCACATTTGCCACATTCGATCAGGGCAAGAAGTCCGCAGAGATCGAATTGAGCGGCGATCTGGGTTACCCGGTCCCCGCTCAAATGATGGCAGAGCTGCTATCGCGATCGCTCTCCCCAGCCGCCCCCCTCTCCCCCGCTCAGAGGCTCCAAGAAATCTGTAATGGCGGCTGGGAGGTAGATACTAAGGAGCTATGCGAAATACTCGGTTTGGCGCGGTTACGGGGAGATCGGGTGCATCGCCACGGGTTCACCATTCGCAGGTCGGGCAAGCGATCGCCATGGTGGCGAGTATGCCAACCCGATAGATTAACAATGGAGCAGTTGAGTCAGGCGATCGAGCGGTGGCCGTTCGCTGTTCAGGTGGCCTGCTCTGCTTGGTCAATGTCGGTAGAAACGTTCTATCAGCAAATTTTGGAAAGAGAGATACCACTTTCAGCCTTCATGGCAGTGGTGATCAACTCAATTAAAGACATGCCTATCCACCCTGGAATGATGTCTGGGTTTTCTGGGAAATCAACACCCAGCCAACCAAAATAATCCCGTAGGCGATCGGCACTCGCCCACCCTCCGAAACCGTTGTACTTGGTCCCCCAAAGATTAGCGATCGCCGCCCGTCGCGCTCTGAATCTTTGGGGGATTTTACTTTGCCCCGCAGAGCGCCCAGCAATAGCGCCGCCCCTGTAATGGCTAGGGTTGTGCTGGTCATTCCCAGAAATCCCACACCTGCAATACCAAGCCCCAGCAGGGCAACGCCTGCGATAATTCTGAATGTGTTACCCGCGCCCTTTGGAATTGGGGCGATCGTGATCTCGCAATTCTCAGGGATTGGAGCGGTGATCATCCGCTCTGATACTTCCCACCCATTTACACAAACCCTATAATGCAAACCGCTTCGAGCGGCTTCAACTAAATACCGCTCGAAGTCTTTGAAATTGGCCCTTAAAGCCGCGATCGCCTCTCCGATGGAATGCACCTTGCAATCTATCTCTGGAGCGAACAACTCAGCCAAAGAGCCAAATAACTTGATCATGCAGCTTTAACAGGTTTTTGGGATTGACCGGGAACGGGAAAACGGATCAGCTTACCTTTACCTTCGACAATGCCGCTAGAACCATTCATCCCGGCCTGGGTAACAGAAGATTGTGGACTCATGTTTTTACCTAATTGTAGATTTGACTTTGCACTCTACTAGATCTGAGGAATTTCCCCACATCCAACAAAGTTGACAAAATAGTAACACACCTAAACCGGAGAAGCGTTATTACACAAACGAAATCGCCCGTCTGAGAAGTCGGGCGATGGGGCCTAATTGCAGTTAATTCAAAGCTTACGCTATCAAGATAATAGCAGAGTTAGCAAAAAGAAGCATGTCTAAAAATACATGCGACTGCATTCCTTAATGATGTATCCAATGACTCGATCATTGAATACCGCCCTTCACCTAAGTTGTGTAGAATCTGATTCTCTTCAGCGTTGCTAACGATCGCCAGATGCCCCGGTTCTGGTGTTCCCAGATTAATCAGCAGCACATCGTGATCCTGAATTGGCGTATCTTTTGGTAATTGCCGGAACCCTTGTTCGCGAATCCTACCGGGAGTGAATTGGTTTAGCCCCAGCTCGTTGCACGTATCGAGATCAATTCGAGAGTAATCCCTTAGGGGGATTTGGAGCATCCCGGCGTAGTAGGCACGAACCAGGGAGAAGCAATCGCTGCGGCCATAAACGAAGCGCCATAGATTGTAGTACTCAATCCGTCGAGGGCTTTGCAGCGCCTCAAACTCCAACGGAAACGGATGTAGAGCAAGCGGATCAAAATAGTCCCACTGTCCAAACACTGTGTGATAGCACAGGTATGGAATGCAAAGCTCCTTCGAGTTTACTATGTCTGCTGAACTTAGTTCGGCAGAGATCTCTGCATCGATATGGCTATGGTAAATGGCGATCGCCTTTGAGCGATACTGCTCAAATTCAAGCCCCATTTCAAACTCTTTCGAGGGATCTGCTGACTTGTTTTCTAGTGCCACAACATCCCCATCCAGGAGGATCACACCACAGGCTTCAGCATTGTGAACGCTCCTGCACTGGCGAATTACGGCGTTAGCGATGTCGTTGCTAAGCTGGAACGGACGATGAGTTAGCAGCATCGTGATTATCTCCCGTAATTGAACCGGGCAACGTAACCGCGATCGTCTACATGAGTAAATGTGCGCCCAAACCCTAACCCACCTTCCCAGATCGGATCTAGAAGTCGTTGGACTTCATCATCCGGCATCATATCAATGTAAAAATCAACCGCCAACCCGGTTAAGTGCTGGCTATTTTCCACCCCGTCTACCGCCCTATTTGACTCTGGATCGCGGTACCAACTTGTGATCCGGATCGGCTGATCACCCAGCTCACGGCGTATGTCTTCCATCCTGTACGCCATGTGCTCTATGTTTTGGGTATGCTTGGCTGTTACCGGGATCCGCCGCCCGTTCTTGGTAGCCTCTCCCCAGGAAAAGTGCCCGTCTGGGATGATTGGAGAATCAAGATCGACCGGGCTGGACTTGCCCGGTAGGACAATTTGGCCCTCTTTGGGTGGCCCTATTGGCGGCTCCTGTGCATCTTGGTGAACTGGGTGATCATCCTCCGATAACAGTTCAACGTGTTCGGTGAACACGAACCAGCTAGATCGCCCGCTGAACGGTTGAGTTAGGGTGATCAGAATGTGTTTGTCGGAAGCCGCTTGAAAGTTTTCAAGATCAAACTCTTTGGGGCCGTTGCCCAACGGATTAACTGAAACTTTTTGACTGGCATCCAGGCGAGAACTTGGGATTGCCGCCTTCTTAAAGATAGTACTTTCCCGGACTAGCAGCTTCATGTGGCCTCTGGATTGATAGGGTACAACCGATCGCGCAAACTTCACGAACATCATAGAGTGGACTGGACTTCTTGAACGCGATCGCCGCTGCTTCAGTTTCAAAAAATGTTGCCGCCGATAGGTTGTCATACGGCTCTTTGCGATCATGCCGAAACCGCCCCTTTCCCGTGGCGTTCCAGTATCGGAAACAATGCTTCAGCATTGGTTTTTTGTCGTCAGGTATCGCGCCTTTACGATACAGAAAGTAAAGCTCTTTTGATTGCTCGGTCATAGACTCCAAACACTGTCATCACCGCCCAAGCTTGCCCAGCTCTGCGGATATAGCGATCCAAGGCTAACAGAGTTGGCTTCTGGGGAGATGTCATTACTGAGCATATTTAGGCGGCGCATGTCCCCCGAGCATACCCACAGCCCTGGACCAAGCTGCTCCCACGCCCATTTTTTCATGTTGTAAAGCGTGTCCGGCGTGTCCAGCATCCGATTGTAATCGCGTAGCCGAAACGGTTTCCCCCGGCGCTCCCTCAGGAATGCATCGACAACGCTATAAAACCGGGTCGTAAAGCGCACCGAAATTGTTTCTGATACTGGGAACAGGTTTAGATTTTCGCGATCGTCTACCCCTAGCTCAAATCGGCTAATCGTGGGATCTACTGTAAATTTATGCTCGGTATCCCAAACAAAAACAGGTTCAATTAGGATCGGGTATCGCATGGCTAACCTTGGGGATTCTCAAACGCGGCCCTCAACCTGTACCAACCGGGTCCAATTTTTGAAATACTCCACTCTACACAATAATACGTTCGGCGCGGTAACTCTCCCGTGGGACTCCACTCAAACCGCCCTGCCCCGGCAAGCTGCTGAAAAACATCCTTAAGCTGCTGTGCCTCCAACGGATTGAGCGCCGAAGATTCAATATTCCAGCGCTCGGTTAGGGACTGCAACCCGATCGGCATGATCAGATCGTAATTATCGCCTAGCGTTACTTCAGCGATCGCGACCTCAACTTCTTCTGGCACCGCCCACCGTGGCGGCAGGGTAAGGATAGGAGTCGTCATCTGGGGATTTCCTTGGATCTATTGTTCTCACCCGTCCTTTGATAAACGGGTGAGAAGCGCTATCGAACCGTGTAGACGGTAAACTTACCCGATTCTAGGGTATGCACCCGCCCTAGGCCGTCTGAGGCTGTGAGGGTATACACGAAGACGGTTTCTCCCAATGGCAGGGTGCTGGTATCGCTGGGGTTGATTGAAAAATCAGCCGTAAACGTTTCCACCAGCGATCGCGTATCCGTTGATGTTTCAGTTTGGTTGATTGCCCCTCCCGTCTTTTCAACATCCGGTTCATCGGACGTAGAACCAACCTTGAACGCCTGAAAAGTTGGGGTAATCCCATCAAGCCGCTGCCCCCTAACCTTGACCTGAATGGGAACCAGATCCCCCCGAACAAACCGCGCTCCATTCAACCCCGGTGCAACAAAGTTCGGGTTCGTGAGCGAGTTTAGGGATGTTAGTGATAGCCCGCCCTGTGGCGGTGCCGTTGGGATTGCATTTAGGAAGAACTGGATCGCTGTCTTGGTGTGCGTCCAGCCCTGAGCGGGTAAGAGCTTCGATCTCCGTTTTAGATCGACTATCGCTCCCGCCGCCGCCGTGGCCGCGATCTCTGTAGAGCGAACCAATCCAATTAACGAGATGTTGAGTTTTGCCTGCACTAACGATTGCCCAGGCGATCGCGCATTACCCATCGACCGCGCCAACCCAACAACGTCCAATACCGTCTCCGTGGAACTTGCCCCCGTAGCCGCACCGAATGCCAGTCTAGCCATTTCTGTTCCTCAATAATGTGTATGGGGTGTGATCACAGTCGAGGGCGATCGTGATCACACGCGATCGCCATTAGTCCAACAGTAGATCTAAAATCCCGCTCGGGAGGTATGGCGTAATTCCTGCATCAATCACCCGGTTTGGAGTGGAGGCAAAGCCGATATAGGTTCCCCCCGTTGCCGCCGTCCAGAAGGATAGGCCCACCGCCGTGCCCTGATTACCCGTAGCCTCTGGCCAAGTGAGTTCCAGGGCGTTGGTTTTGTTGCCCGTGGCACCCGGTGCAAACATGCCCGTATTGTTGCTAACCTGAACCCGCGCATAGCCGTTCCCGGTTGGCTCGGTACCCCCGGCAGTGTTGCTACTGGCAGAGGTTGTGTAGCCAATATGCATTGTCGGGATCGTATTCATGGCCACCCCGCCAAACAAATTGTTCAGGAGTTGGTTTTTGATCAGGTTACTGAACAGACCCGGCCCAATCTCAATCGTTAGCGCTCCCGCAGGCACCCGCATGGCATCTCCGGTTTCTACCAGCTTGGGCGCGGGCAAGGGGAAATAGAACCAGGGATTCCCGTTAACGGGAGAGTCAAACAAGACAACCGACTGCACTAGGCCGTGATTGGCCTCTGCCGTGCGCCAAAGAATATCGTTCTCTGTGGTTTTGATCTGTGTCGTGGTTACCGGGAAATTGCCCACCGTGTTGGGAATCGCCTTGCGCTCGTATCCGGCCCCGCCCGGTTCTGCCCCTGGAGCTGCCGCCGTGGAGGTGCCCACGGCGTAGGCTGCATACCAGGTAGAGGGGACATTCATCGGCACCCCGCCAAACATGAAGTTCATGATTTGGGCTGCGCCATAGTTCGTAATCTTTCCGGTCATGGGTTTTACTCCTAACTATTAAGTCTGCCGTTGGGTCGTTGTTGCCTACGTAATTCTTCGAGCACCGATGCCCGTACTGCATCTCGCAGCTTGGGCATGTTGATCGAAGGTTTCTCCTGAGAGGATCCTGCATTGATCTGGATTGGCACCGATACCGATGTCCCGCCCATTGAGCCGCCGCTAGGAATTGCGATCGGGAAGTTGCCGCCCCGAACAATGCCACCCTCAGAAAATCGTTGAATGCGATCGCCCTTCTGGGCTGCTCCAATCGCATAGCCTGCCCGTGATTGCATCGCCAAATAGCTCCGGGTCTGCGCCCTGGTCAAAACCATTTCCCCCGGCGTTAGCGTGGCTAGAACTGCATTTGGCCCTTCGCGCCGCAGGGCATAGCCGATCTCATCTGGGCGATCGCGTAGCCGTTGGTGCCCAGGGTGCCCAGGGACGATCCCACCCTCGGCAAAGCCGAACAGCCCGCCCAGCAGTCCCCCAATACCGCCGCCCCCACCGCCGCCGCCAAATAGCCCGCCGCCCCCACCGCCGCCCATGCCAAATAGGTTGCCGAACAATTGCTCTGTGATCAGTTGCGCGGCTAGGTTGGCAAGGCTGTTTAGAACGTTGTCGATCATCTTGGAGAAAGCGTCCTCAATGCTTTCGTTGCCCGTGATCACATCCCCAAGAAACCCTTGAAATGCACCCTTCACACCCTTCAGCGCTTCGGTCATTGGGTTGAACTGTGCATTGATGTTCTGTAAGTTCACTGCATTGAGTTCAGTGAGGTTGTTACGGAGTTGGGCAACAATGTCCGGCGCTGCTCCAACGTCCTTAGCCCACTGGTCGATCTCGCGCATCCCCTGTTGAAGGGAATAGTTTTCGCGGGCGATCGCGCCCTCTTTTTCATACTGGTTAGCCTGATACTCAAATCCCATGGTTCGGGCATAGTTACCCTTGGCATCGTTGATCGACATTCGGGACTCAAACACTTTTGAATCCTCCTGCCACTTCATTTCACTCTGCTGCTTCCTCAGTTCCTCGGTCTGGGCCTCAAGCTGACTCTGAAGATTGCTCAAGTCAATCTGGGACAACCGCTCATACTCAGCCCTGAGCGCCGCCGCCTGCTCCGTGGTTCGCTCACCCTTGCGAACCTGCTCATCTAGCGCCATACCCAATTGAGCAATCTGGCTCTGGGCGTTCTTTTGATCCGCTTGGAACCCCAATTGAAGGGCCTTTTGCTGGAGCGAAAACCGTTGATCGCGTGTAGTCCCAGGGCGTTGGGCTTGGTTCTGGGCCTGTTGGGCCTCGGCCCTCAATACCTCAATTTGTTTACCCCCTAGCTCCTGCTCAAATGCAAATTTTCGAGCGGCATTGGCCTGCTCATACTTTTGGCGGATGTCCGCTAGCTTTTTCAGTGCATCGTCGTCAATGTTCCCGCTTAGGGTGTTTAACTTAGCATCCTGCTCTTGAAGCAAGGTGATCTGTTTATCCAGCTCTGGGACAAACCGCTTAAGCTCCTCCGGTAAGCCATCACCTTTTTTAAGCACATCCCGAACACTAAGAGCTTCAGTCAGTGTGGATTTTACCTTCTCCGATTCATCGGCAACCTTTTCCCGAAAATTGCGATACTCCCGTTCAGCCTGGGTCAGCTCTTGCTGAAATTGCTTGTCTGGTGTGCTTTCCCCAATCTGCGATCGCATATCACCAAACTGCTCCAACAGATCCCGCGTAGATCGGGACTGGTCCCGACCTGCCGTCTGCAACTGCCGCTCCGCCTTTCTGGCTGCCCTAGCAGCATCCAAGCGGGCACCCGCCCCCATCGCCCTGGCTCTGGCCTCAATGTCCGCGATCTCTTGCCGCGAAGTCTGGGTAGCCATTCCAGCCGCATCACCTAAGCGCCCCTGTAGCGCCGCCCCGGCATCCGCCGCGCTTTCCCTGCGATTGATCTCAGCATTGGTATAAGCCGTCGTGGGTGCCATCCTCGCGCCCGATCTCGCTTTGTTGTAATAGCTCATAAAGCTACCATGCCGCCCCTCTGGTGTGAGCTGCCCTGGGTAGTAGCCCCGCCCGCCCTCATACTCGACTGATGCCCATTCTGGGGCGATCGCCCGCAATGTTGCGGTATTAACTTTCCCGGCTGCCACCTGATCTAGAACGCCCCGCCGCTTGAGCAGTGCGATCGCCGCGATCTCCTGCGATTGCGGGCTAAAGTCCGGCAAACCTAATTGTTGGCGCTGCTCCTTCCAGGTATGGCCCATGAACTGATACCGACCCGACGCGCTAGTAGCGCCCCCTGGGGTAAGCTCACGGCCATCATAGGGATGCTTAGAAAGGTCATTGATTTGCCGGTACCCGAAACCCAAGTTATACCCGCCGCCCGGTTCACCCTCAAGCCCCTCAGCCCGTGCCACCGCCGCCAAAAATGCCTTGACATTGGGATTGTTCAGGTATGCCGCCATTTTGCGGCCCTCTGGGGTCAGGGTGGAGGGTAAATTCTTGGTTACTCCCATGGGTGCTCCCCCCCCTGCTGGTGATTTGGGTAACGCGGGTCTGCTTACCGTTGCAACTGCGGCCCCACTGACCACGCGATCCTGTGGCAATGTGCGGGCATTGTCCCCGTGCCCCGTGGACATGAGGTATTTTCCGTTTTTGTCGTAGATGTTTACATAGTTGCCGTAGCCACCGCCAGAAGCGTAATCAAGCTTGGACCCAGGGATGGCAGGTAACAGTACCTCTGCCCCTTCTACTGATTTGTCATATCGCCCGCGCCCTTTTTTGGGTAGATAGTAGTCGATTGAGCGGACCCCGTTGTTGATGTCGCGCCCTTGGGAATGATGTGCCTCAAATGCCCGTTTTAAGAGCGCTTCCCGTGCCTTGTAATCTGCCAGCTCGTTATAACGCGCCCCGGCCACCGCTGCATTAGAGAACTCAATCTCGCGCCCCTGGGCACGATAACCCGCCGCCATCTTATCGAACATCTCGACAACCTTGGGCCACGACACATCACGAGAAACCTTGGTGTCAATGTGGTATTCAGCGCTCCCGCCGTTCCTCTGCGACGGACCGCTGTACAAACCCGATCGCAGTATCCCGGCCACCGCGCCCGCCGCCTGCTGGCTCTGCTGCTGCTGTGGATTGGCAACAACCTCTGATCCGGTTGGCAATTGCCCACCCAGCTCCGTGGCCTGCTTCAAGGTGTCCTGCAACTGCTGCTGCTTGCCCATGATTTCCCGTTGGGCGGCGATCGCCTGCTCAAAAGGTTGGCTCAATGAATCGACCAACCCGATCAAGCTATCAACGAACTCGCTAATGTAGTTATCCTGGAACCCTTTAAGCGCCGACTTTAGGCGGTTTTTAGCGTTAGCATTAGCGATCTGATTGCGGATCTCTTTTGAGCTAAGCGCCGCCTCTTGAGCCTGCCGCTGGATGCCCTGGTAGAACTCCTCAACCTGTTTGGCCAGGTCGCGCATCCGCCGCATTGCGGATACTTGCGCCTCGGCTAGGTCTGCTTCAAATCCGGCGACTTGCCCTTCTAGTTGTTGCAGATCAGCCAGCTTGGCCAGTAGGGCTTTATCCCGTGGCCCCGTGGCGCGATCGCTCAATGTTTTCAGCTCTGCGGCCCCGGTCTGATCCGTGATGTTGTAATTTTTGCGGATTGTCCCAACATCCTGCACGTTCATCTCAGAGCGCATCTGGGCGATCGCCTGCCGATTGAGTTTAATCTTCTCGGCGAGTTGATCCTGTTGCAATAGCTCGGTTCTCCGTGCGCTTTCCCCTTGGGAGCCGCCCGCTAGTTCTGATTCGGCGATCGCCTTACGGGTTGCGTTCCCGGTCTTTTCGAGGGCGCTGGTCGCATCTTCCAATTTGTCAACGATGCCAGCCCACGCCCGCTCGAAAGCTGCTAAACCGTTGACCGAACTTGCCATAGCTTGAGTCAGAGCTTCCTGATCCTTTTGCGCCCCAGCCAGCGCGGTTTGGAATTGCACTAACCGCACGTTGTATTCATCCTGAGTAATCTTGCCGCTCTGGGCCAAATCTCCCAGGCTCTTGATCGCGGCCTTGTAGGTTTCGATTTCCGCCGCGTTAGCCTGCTGCAAAGCGGCCACAGGGCGCACCAAAGCTTCCCGCTTGCCTAGTAATGCATCTTCTTGGGATTTGAGTGCCCTCGCCCCTTCTTTGTCGTTGGGGTTGGTAACCGCCAGCCCCCGCCGCCGCCCCTGGATCTCCTGAATCTGACGATCAATATCCTTGACCTGGTTCAGTTCAGATTGAGCGCCCTTCAGTTGTTGGGTAACTCGATAACGCATCTCCATTCGGGAGCCAGCCAAATCGTCCATGGCAATGCTGCGATCGTCCGCTTGGTTCTGGGCAAAGGTCCGGCCACCTAGTAAACCCTGTGCGCCGCGCTCAAAATCCCCGATCGCCTGTTTAGCGCGATCGCCCCCAATGAACCCAGCCACCCCACCTAGGAAGCTATCTTGCAATAGCGAATCCCCCTTTAACCCGCTGGCGTTCTTCGGCATGGAGTCCATGAAATTGCGCTGGGCTTTACCCGCTGAAGCCAGTGCAGACTCATAATCCTTTAGCCCGGTCTGTGCCGCCGTGGCAAACTCGCGGAATTGCCCACCCTGATCACTCAGGGCTTTACCCACCATACCAAGCATGTCGATGATGGTTTGAACAATCAAGAACTTAGCCAGGAACGCGCCGACGATTGGCGCGAACTTGGCGATCATCGCCATCAGTGACCCCAACGCCTTACTTAAGGTTGGGATAATTGCGCCCGCCGCCGCAAAGGATGCAAGGAATTTCCCGGCGAACAGGACGGCGATCGCGGGTAACATTTTCATCAGGATTGTTAGAACCCCGATCAACATCTCAATGCCGCCTACTGCAACATCAGCGCCGATTTTGTTGAGTTGTAAAATGAATTGCCCCATTGTTGCCTGCAATTCAAAAATTACATTATTTAGGCGATTGAGCGATGCTTGCGCGGACTTGGCGGAAGCTGCGATACCAACGGAACTTTCTGCCCCTAGTTGCTGTGCAAATTTGGGTAAGAATTCAGAGGATAAAATCTCCCCGCGTTCCACCATTTTGGAAAACTCAGATGTCGTCATACCCATTGATCTTGCTGCAACATTTAGCGCCCCTGGTAGGCTGTCCCCCAATTGTTGACGTAGTTCTTCCATGCTTACGACGCCCTTTGAAGCTAGTTGCGAAAGTGCTTCAAATACTAGCTTCTGTCGCTCTGGAGACAATTGATAATTAGCCGTAGCCTGAGATACGTTTTTGAAAATCGAGAGCGATTGATCGCCTTCCAGCGAAGTATCTTTCGTGCTTGCACTGAACTGGGCATATCCTTCAACTGAAGCTCTTAAATCTGTCCCTAATCGCTTAGCTTCACTTCTCAGAGAAGCCATAACTTCAGCACCCCGACCCGCACCGCCGCTTGTGAAGTTGATGGTCCGATTGAATCGGTCCATGTCTAGTGCGGCTTGCTTACAGGCTTCCCCAATTTGCTGAAGAATTGGGATAATTACTGCCGCGCCGCCCAACCCCAGCAGGGAGGACATTGCCAGTCCAAAAGCCCCAGGGATTTTCATGAATGTGCCGATCATCGACTGGATCCGCTCTTTAGCCATGTCGATGAATCCGCCCGCGCTGACCAGTCGCTTAATGCGAGACGAGATCGTTTCAGGTTGCTCTATATCTGGTAGCCTGACCGATTGATTAAACCGTTGATTTACGTTGGATTCTGCGCGTTCAAATCGGTTGTAATTCTTACCAAAGCTGGCCTCTGCCTGGTATGCCTTAGCTTCTGCCTCTGGATCTGGTTTGGCGTTAAGTTCGCGGATCCGGTTTACTGCTGAAGAGATAGCTTCATCTATTCCGCCGAATGCAAACTGCACATCTTGAGCCGCTGAATCCAGCCCGGAGAACTCAGCTAGAACCTGATTGACTTGCTCTTGCAAACCCATGGAGGAATACTGTCGTGTTTCCCCGCTGCTGAATTGTTGGCGTGCCTCCACGACACGAGGGGCGATCGCCGCAGCCGCAGCCGCCCCTTTGCCTGGTACTGCCGCCAGAACCGGGCTGATACTGTTGAGGATTTGATCGACGGCCATAGCGATCGCGGATCCGGCGACATCCCCGGTTAATCCATTGCCCATCTCGGACTCTAGGGCTTGCAGCTCTATCGCCGCCTGCTTAAGCAGAGCATTGAACTTTTGCAGTAGCGTGGCCGATTGATACACCTGGTCATTTTGAAGCTTCTGATAAGCCGTTACACCCGCCGCCCCGGCCAAACTGGTTTGCCGTGCTGCCATGCTGCCCACAACCCCGGCAACACTGCCAGCCACCGGACCCGCCGCGCCCGCCGCCGTGCTTGCTAGGGTGCCCCCGGCGATCGCCGCTGCATCTGGCAACACCCGGCGCAAAGTTGCCGGATCGCGCAAAGACTGCATTAAATCAGCGATTTGTTGCCGCCGATCCTCGAAGGCATACTGTTGCTCGGGAACCTTGAGCCGCGCCTGAGTCGCTAAGTTTTTGGCGCGTGAGATCTGGGACTTTGTATTGTTGATCTGATTCCCGGCCCTGGTCCCCATCTTGGCGTCAGCGCCCAAGCTGGCCGACAACTCCGAGATCTCGGCAGTAGCGGTTTCTGCCATATCTTGGATTGTGCGGATCAGTGCGTCAGCTAATTGCAAATCACCTTTCTTGATCGCCGCCTTTAGCCCTTGGTAACCCTCGCGAATCTGGGCAGAGATTTCCTTAGCCCGCGCTACTGCATCATCTGCACTGACCTTATAGGCGAAGGTGGCCTGTTCCACCTTGATTTGATCGACCTGAATCTGCTTGGCGGCTGCCGCCGTCGAGGAAGTTGCATTGCTTGAAACCGCTGCTGTGAGGGCTTTTAGGGGTTGTTGCGCCTCAACTAAAATCGGCTCTGCCTGTGGCGGTAGGGCGAGTTTAGGTTTGAAATCCACCGCGTTGCCCACCGCCGATACTGCGGCCCCGGTCCCGGCCTGCAACATCTTCCCCCCTAGAACGACCGTGCCAGCATTAACGGCCATATCGCCGATTGCGCCGCCCGCCGCATGAATTGCCCCCGTGGTCGCAGTAGACACGCCCTGAGCAATCCCCATGGCATGTGGGAATGCTTGCCCAATGAACCCAGCCGCCGAATTAGCCAAACCGCTGGTTCCAGCCTGCATCAATGGATCAAGCCCAGCCCCTACCAACCCATGCAATCCCTGCGCCACAGCGCCGCCTGCTGGACCTAGGGCATGGGTGGCTAGGGTGAAACCAACCGCAGGCAGGGCAAGCTGCTGCAAGCCCCCTTTGATCGTGCGTCCCATGGGCATGATGTCTAGGGCCACCCCTTCCAGACCTTTGGCCAGTGCCAGCCCCGCCCGCGCCGCCGTGCCAAGGGCATGGGCCACCCCGGCCCCGGCCTTGATCAGCCCATTGGTTGCTTCGTCGGAGCGCATGGCCAGAGCGCTAGATTGTTGAGAGTTGGCATATTCAGCCACCTTCCGAAACACGGATTGCCCAGCCCCGGCAACGCGCCCCGCGACAACTCCGGCCCCGGCTGCTGCCTCCTGCAACTGCTCCCGCCGCCGCGCCGCCGCCTCCTGCCGCTGCAATTGCTCTGCCGCCCGCCGCCGCGACACAGCAAAAACTTCCTGGCTCATCCGATCTACATCCGGATAATTGCCGATCGCGTCAATCAACTGCTTTTTATTAAGCTGCCCCGCCCCTTCAACCCCTAGGTTTTGGGCGATCGATAATAACTCTTTTTTGCGATTGAACGTCCCCGCCGCTTCCCGTGCGGTTTGCCTTAGGCGATCTGGCTTTTCGGAAATTGCCTGACCAAAATCTTCATAAAGCTGGAACAGATCGGCGATCGCGCCCTTGAAGGCGACTTGCAGTTTGCCAATCTCCTGATCAATTTCTGCTACAGGAAGCTGGCTAATATCGGGGATTGCATCAAAGCTTCTAGAAAATTCTCTATTGATGTCCTCAATTTCAGCCAGCATGGCCGAAATTTCTTCATCAACATTTACTGTAGCCCCGGCGATTTTGCCCTTCAGCGATTGCAGGATTTTAAGCTGTGCTTCGTTGTATTGGTTTCGGATTTCACCACCGCCAACACCAGCCATGGAGTTAAACCGGGCGATCGCCTGCTTTTGTTCAACACCGGCCTTAATTGCGGCAGTGTTACGCTCTGCGAATACGTAGGCATCTGTTTCTACCGCCCGGTTATAGCTGGAATTCCCCCCGACATTAGCCTTTACAGATCCTTCAATCCGCCCACCTAGCTTTTTAGCTTCCTCGGCTGTTGCCTGCAACAGCTCCACACCCGTTTCAGTTCCGTGTGCCAGTTCACCGAATAGAGCCTGCATCGCATGACGCAGCTCATGAACCAATGTTTCAAATTCTTTATCGCCAAGCTTGCCCTTGCTTATCTGTTCAACGACTTCAGGACGTATTCTGATTTCATTGGTTGCCGGACTGTAAGAAGCGTTAGCAGTTTTAGGCATTTGATCGTCGGCGACTAATCGCGGTATGTCTGCGCTAGTCATTGCAACTTTGGATGCTTTGGCTACATCCAAAGCGATTTGCTCATAGATACCTGCAACGCTGTCAAATTCGTAAGTACCCTGAACCCGCGCAGCCTGCACAGTACGCCCTGAGCGCGATGCAACATCTGCCGGGATCTTAAGCAAGTCCTTATTGTGCTCTATGGCCGTGCTTCTCTGAAACGAACGGTTAGCCCGGTAGAAGTCATCAATACTTTGCTGCAAAGCGGCAGAGTCTTTACTGAGATTCGTTTCAGCGGTTCGATAGATTCCCTTTAGCTCACTACTAAGATCCGAATAAGAATCAGATAAGTTTTTTATCCGTCCACTGATCCTGTTAACACCTTCCTGATCTCCCGTTGCCGCTGCTGCCTGAAGATCAGGCATTAGTGCTTCCCTGGATTTCTGATTGTCCGCCATGCGATCTCGAACCCTGCCCGCGCCTAAGCGCTCCGTTTCCGCCTCCATCTTGGATTGAAGCGCCTGGGCTTGACTTTGAATGCGATCGCGTTCGGTTTCTAGTTGGCGCTGCTGCTGCTGCAACCGATCATAATTCTGCTTGAATTGCTTATTTTCTTCGCGGGCCTGCTCCCCGGCGTAGCTATCACGCTTCTTGGCCTGAGCGGTTTGCTTACCCCTAGTCGCGAACCCTTCGCGGGCAATGTCGGCCTCTCCAATGACATCGTTAATAACCTGGGTTACACCCGCCAGATCCGCGCCCATGGCGTCTAGCAGCTCTTCTGCTAATCCCTGCCCTAGCTTGCGCCCGACCAGGTTAAAGCTCCCGATTATATCGCTCAATTCACCCTGAATCCCATCAGACAACCCTTTACCCAAATCATGGGCAATGTTTTGCCCTAGACCCAAACCAACACCAGACACGATCGGGCCAAACATAGACCCGATCGCCTTAAATGGTGCTGTGATCAGCCCGGTCAACAGATTACCCTTCGGCTTAGCCGCAGCAAAACCATTTTCAATAGCCTTGGAAATCGCCTTGCTAACGCCGTCAGAGTCAGTTTTTACCTGAACTTGCTGAGTTTGTTGAGTTTGCTGAACGGGTTGAACTGGTGTCGCAGTTGCCTTGACGTTAACCTGAACGTTTCGATTCTGGAGACGATCAAGCTGTTTATTTAGGTTGGTTAAGCCCTGATCATTGACCTTTGGAGTTAATGGCCTTGTGTCCATCAGAGTTTGCACTCGGCCCCAGTGCTGCTCTTTGCTGGTGAGGTGACGATTTAAGGCGGTTAACTTTGAATCGTCAACCTTAGCCGTGTAGCCCCGCCCTAGCGATCGCTCAATCATCCCCCCCACCCTAAGGGCATCCGTTCGGGCTTTCTCCAAGGTCCGGTTATAGTCCGTTGGATTGAGCTTCAGATCGAGGATGAGTTGACCAAGCGATAGTGCCATTAGAATTCCGGCGTTTTTAGAGTTGCGGGTTCATATTGATACTTTGCGGCCCACTCAATGAGCACCTTTGCCGCTGCCCGCTCCGTACCAATGGGCTGCATGGGCTGACTCCATTGCGGAAGCCTTACAGCCATCCAAAGTTCAGCGGGCAATACTGTCGAAATATCCCCGCAGGGCAACAACAAACCCGCATAAAACCAGCCATCTGGGGCTTGGGTGCCTCCTGCATCCCGGTAGGACTTCCACCCCGTAGAGGGGGGAAGGAGAGCGCACAGGGCAATAAACAGAGCGTTCAAAAAGTTATCTCGGTCTGGGAATGTCGGTTCTAGTGCGATCGCTTCATCGGTTTCGGTCATGCTTGCTTTTTTGCCTCCTTAAGGAAATCGGATAACTGGCCTAGGAATTCCTGGGGAATCTTACCCTCGCGCTCCAACTGAATCAGAATTTTGCTGGTCTTGCGGCTGATCCTGCGATCGCTGTTGTCGGTGGCCTCTCCTGGGAACGGCAATAAGTCCCTTGGATCGATGGAAGTATTCTCCCCGCCTAGCATTGAGATGACAGCAGCCCACCCCTGAGCATTGGTTTCACTGAGGTGGTTTGCCCGCTGCCGCTCGATCGTCTCCCCGCTTTCCAGGCAATCCAGGATCAACCAATCTACTTGATCGCCGAAGGTGTCTGGGCCAAACCTAGGGTCAGAGAGGTTGAGCCGTTGGATCCTCCAGTAGAGGTTTCCCCAATCAATGGGGTCTTTGGTAAGATATTCTCCGAGCTGGGCAAGCTCGTCATCAAGTTTCCCTCCTGGTTAGGTGTTGCCTCAACACCGCTCACTTCACGCTGATAGAAGTCAAAGATCGCCTGAATTTGTTGTTCAGTAAGATAGGTTTTGGTGTCATCAATCGTCCATGATTCATCCCCAATCTTCTCTCTACCCGAAATGTCGAGTAGAAACCCGACCGAGGCAGGTAACTTCTGCCCCAGTGCCTTGATCGGTAGGATTTCCGAATCGTAAGTAACTTCCCCGGCAATCTCTGCGGTGTAATCCCCAAAACGAACAGCATTCCCCGCGCAGACCGGGAACCGGATTGGCTCGATCTCCAACTGAACGGCCTTAGCTTTTCCTTCGCTGGTCAGGATGACCGGATAAGCTAACCGTTTTTGGATGAATAGAGTCGCCGCCATGATTGCCGTATTGCGCCCATCTTCCTGCAAGTTAAGTAGCTTGGTTGTCTGGTCTGGGGTCAGATAGTCGTAAAGATCGGCCTCTTCTACTACCTCGACATCGGGTCTTAGCAGCGCTTCATAAATCAGCTTTTTGGCCTCCTGAGCGCTTCGCTCTGGCGATGAGGACTGTACGATCGCCTGCTCAATCGCAGCATTAAACGCCGCCGCCTTCTCCGGATCCAGATATTTAGCAAAGTTGGTTCGCGCTCTATTGGGGATCAACTTCTCACGGGCATGAGCCAGGTCGCAATCGTCTTTCAATATGCAGGCTTGAACAGCGTCAGTCATAGATAGCTCAAGCGCTTCTGCCAACTCAACTGAAACCAAATCGTACAGCGAGATCCGAGGGGTTGGAAATACGCGCTCACGGGCTTCTTTTTGGCTAATCCCCTCTTTTTCTGAACAGTTTTTAACGGCTTGCATCAGAATCATGGTGACTTCTGCCTGCCGCCGCGTGGCCTCTTGTAAGTCCACTGGGCTTTCATTTGGAGTAATCCCGCCTCGGCGCAGGAGGTAAATAACCCCCGAATCGACCGATCCTACCGGGACAATTTCAAGCTTCTTGTTAACAGAAAACGGTGATTTTTTCACGCTAAGACCTCAATTTCTAGGGAATCTAGAGGATCATGAAACCACATTTTTGAGGGTTGATCCTGTAGATCTTCAGGAACTTGGACACGGCAGACAGGCAACCCCGTGTCCACATCAAAAAGGGATATAGGAAATCTTGGCAAATATGCCCCAAAAAAAGCCAATCCGCAACTTAAATCAGTAGCCCCGATCTGGGCATTAAAAAAAACAACTTGCCAACCCTTGCTATAGAGACAGCGATACATTTAACCCCCAAACTAAAACAGGGTTCTCACCCGTTTGGTACTAAACGGGTGAGAACTGTAAAACCGCTTCCTAGGCGGCGATCACGGCTTTGGTGTAGTCATAGCACTCGCCCTGTACTTGCCATTCCAGGGTAAAAGAG
Organism: uncultured cyanobacterium; assembly: GCA_963766075.1. Taxonomy (GTDB): domain Bacteria; phylum Cyanobacteriota; class Cyanobacteriia; order Leptolyngbyales; family Leptolyngbyaceae; genus CAVYAN01. The sequence goes on from CAVYAN010000053.1 coordinate 46,779, forward strand.
CGCTTGGCCTGTACGGCTCCGGTTGGGGTTCCGGTCATCAGCAGGCAGTAACCTTCATGCCGCTCCCCAGAGGGGAACACGACATCTAGATAGGCTTCCCGTCCGGAATCGTTGTAGCCATAAAGCATGTCAAGAATGATGTCGTGCGATCGCGAGTTGTAGACTAGATCAAGCTCCATGTTGATCTTTTTACTGTTACCCGTGTTTACACCCTCCATACCCTTGCCGCTCAGGTAATTGGTGGTGTCTTCAATCTTGATCGTCGGGGTGATGATTGCGGATCTGCATCCCTCAATAAAGAGCAGAGCCTTTGTCCGTGCCACCGCCGCCGCCGCGATCGCCGCAGGCACAGGCAGGCAATCAAATAGCGCCGCCGTCCCGGACACGGTTGCAGGTTCAGCCAGAATGACCTTTACGCGAGTTAACCCGGTGCCAGGGAAGTCAAGCACGGTACCCACATCTAGAAACACACTGGTAACCGGGCTGGTCGCAGGGGGGATCGTCGGTGGGTTGATCAGCTCTAGGCTGATCTGCTCTGCCCCAGCAGTTACAGCTAGGGTTTCAAGTTGATAATCCGGCAAGGTGTGCTGGGAAATCATCACATCCCCGATGGGAATCACGGGAGCCTTTTGGATGGCTGCTGTAATCCCTAAAGTGGTTTGGTAGGCAACTGAACGACAAATTTTAGGCATTGAAATTTACTCCTATTGAGAAACGAAAGTATTCCGCAGGACATAGAACCGACACAGAAACAGGACTTGAACCGGATCGCCATCGGCATAGGGAACCTCCCGTTCTCGTTGATTCGGAAATAGTTCCCGAATTCGTTGGCAGGCTTGATCCAGCATGGCCAAACCTGATTGACTGCGATCGTTTTGGATCAACCGACAGACCCAATCAAACTCAACGGTGGCCTGATCATTGAGAATCCCTGTCTGAGTTGATCCAGAAGGCGATCGCTCAATCAGACAGAGCAATCCTTTAACCCCAGAAGGCACATCCCCAGCATCTTCCCAAATCGCCAAATTTCCATTCGGGAACGTACCCAGCAAATCGGATAGTTCCGCTTGCAGAGCACGGGCGAATTCAAATCGGGACATTGAAATGAATGCCATCAGGGGAATTCCTCAGATAGGGTGTAGGACTGAGATTCCAGTAGTTCACCTGTATCAACGATGTCGCGGGGTGATCCAACAATCTGCCCGTTGCGGCGACGGGTTGTCCGTGGCCAAGCCCATTGGGGCGATTGAATCAGCAGCTTGAAAGCTGCATCAACATCAGACGCCATTAGGGCGAACGCGGCAACGATGTCCTGTGTTTGCTGGAACCGCTGGGCCAATAGCGGGGCTGGCGGGAAATCTGCGATCGCGGCATCAGTCCATCTTCGTGGCGGGGTGTTAAACGTGCCTTCATGGGCAAACGCTGCATGGTCAGCATCCCAGAGGAAGGTGCAAATTTGCGTAGGGATTGGTTCAGCATTCCAAGTTAACTCCATATAGTTTCACCCGCCGCTTCGGTCGTTAGGATCCCCTCAAATTTGGTCCCCAGGGCTTCTGTAACGGCGGGAAAAGGGGATTGCACCAAGCTGGTGATTTGGAAGTCCCCCCTGAGCACGCTACCCGAAGCACGATCGGTGATCTCACATTTGGCGCGATGTCCAATCTGAATCTGGGCGGGCCACAGAAACGGATCGATAGCCCGCCCTCTCATTTTTTGCCGGATTTGATTGGACCCAGGAGTCTGGGAGATCGTCGCTTCTTTGTTATCCGCCGACAGCATCACCTCTAAGGTGAGGATGCCCGTAATAGGAACCTGATTGACGCTGTTAGGGATCTCCACAAACCCCGCCGTCGCGGTGGCAAACTCAAGGATCGCGTTACCAAAATCGCTGAATGGGGAATCGCTCATAGAACCCCCCTGGGCTGATACCGTCGCAGAAATAGAATGGCCCCATCACGCGCCGCTTCTAGTTGCTTAAGCGATGGTGGTTCTAGAGCCAGCATTGAGGTTTCAAAACCCGGTTGCACGGTTAGGGTCTGATCTAGGGATGCCTGCAAGTCGAGAAGCGATGCGATCGGCATAGCCATCCCGGTAAATTTAGCGCCATCGGCCTCCTTGATGTTTTGGTCCCGGCGTGATTGTTGGAGGAACCGCGCCGCCGCATAGAACGGGCGATAAACGATCTGCCCCTCGGTGGAAGTGCCATAGCTCATGGTTAGCAGCTCTTGCAGATACGGGCGATCGCCTGCCTTAGCCGCAGATCGTTCTACAGCCCGGTCCAATGCTTCGTTTAGGTCCGTGTACAGCATGTCACCGCGATTGATAGAGCAAGAATGCTGCCACCGCAGCTTTGATCGCCTGAGTTTCGGCTGTGTTTTCAATGGAAAAGTCGAAACCAGACCAATAGACAACCCTGAACCATCTTGGGTAAAGGCTTGAATTAAAAACTAGAACCCCATCAGAATTAGTTGAGAACTCTGAGGATGCTACTGCAACCTCAGAATCATTTCGCTTGGTGAAGACCTGGATCGGCTTGTCGGTGCGGACTGGCCAGTGCGTTAAAAACACCGACCGTGCCCGCCCCTGGATTTCATAAACTTCGCTGTACTCTTTAAGCTCCAACGACCGACCTATAACGGCTTCCGCGCTATTTTGAGCTGACTGCAAAGCACCCAATAGGGTGCCGCCAGTTAGCTCAATGCTGGGAAAAAACCTTAGGCGATCGCTGGGTGAAAGAATCATTAAGCGGGTTCAAGAATATAGAGTGCAGTGGTCGCGTTGCTGTTTTGATCGGGTTCAACCTGAATCAGGTATTCCGTTGTAAGGAATGGCACGCTAACTAGATAGGTGCCTTCTTTGGTAAAGGTTTGGGTCGCAATGGCAACAAAGTCCTTTGATTCCAATCCCTCAAGCCGTGCCAGAATCCGAATCGTTACGTTAGCTTTTACCGTTTTGGCGGTTTCAGCTTTAAGTGCAAGCTCCTCAATAAAAAGAGCCGCCTGTGAGAATGATCGCTCCTGGGTTTTCCCTTCATAGACTCGCGGTCCAGGAGATCGCTCCAGTAAAAGGGAAAACTGGACGGCGGTTGACTTATCTGCAATCACTGCTCCAAGTTCGCTTGTAGTCCCAGCAGTAGGAACGCCTAAGGAACCCTGTAATGCAGCATTGATCGAATTGACCAGGGCTAAAAGTTGCCGCTCTTGAGAAGTGTTCATAGATCAAAGAATTAGTTTTTATTGTGGTGATCAGCGATCGCCGCAGTGGGCGATCGCTGATCTAAGGGTCAAACTAAACAGGGAGAAGCTGGAACCACACCGTAATTTTGCCTGTGGTGATGGCAGAGGTGACGTTAATGATCACTTCGCGATCGCTGCTGCCAGTGAGAACGCGCAATGTACTGCCCAGAGTGCCAGCCGCCGATGCTGCCAAGGAAGCAGCTAAGTCAGCACTAGCAACGAGTTGTAGATTGAATGCTCCATTAGTAGCGGCGTTAACGACGATCGCGCCCACTTCTGCCAGGGTGCCAGCCGGGACAATCAGCCCGGTTTTCTTGGCCCCAACCGTACCCGCCCCGGCCTTGGTGAAATCGTAGTGCAGGCAAGCCCAACCCTCTCCCACTGCGGCCCCTGCCGCCTTTCCATCAATATTCCGTTTAGCTGTATCTCGCAAATCCTCTAAGCTGCTCATAGCGTTCCCGCTCCTGTTTAATTTACTGGTCTACTGTTCAGCGTTCCTTGAGGTTTTACAGGCTTACATCGGTATTCCGAAGAACCACGACCCGATCCTGTTGCCCTGGGTTGCTGCTGCTGCAATCTAGCGAACCCCAGCCGCCGATGTACCGCCAGATAAACCGCATCTTGGTCCCAAAGGTGCCTGAGTCGTCCATTCGGATTTCCATCGGGAGAGAGACGCCTTCCCCAACAACGCCAGGGCCAAAGAAGTAGTTATCGCGCATCGTTACCCCGCCCGCCCCTGTGGTAACGGTGTTGACGCCATCAGTACCGGGTCCGCCGACAGCGGTGGTACCGGACTCAAACAGCATGAAGTTGCAGTAGGTACCCAGGTAGCCATTCGGGCGAACAATACCATCTCCCAGGGTGCCAGCATTGAGGATATTGGTTACTTCTTGAATCTCGGCTTCGGTGGAAGCGCGAAGCTTGTCGCCGACCGAGTTCTTGAACTGAGCTGCGGCAGTGGTGTTCAAAACACCGACCCGCGAACCATTGTCAAACGTGGGGATCTGGCGTCGGGTCATTTCTCCAAAGAGTTGATTAAACGCCTCTTCATTAGCCGTACCATCGGACCCTACGATTAGATCGCCTGCCGTATTGGTAATTCCGGACCCGTTGCTGTAGTAGATATTTGCCGGATTGCCTAGAGCCTGAGCAAAGATCTGGCGGATCACCAAGTCTTCCAGGGCATTGAAGTTTTGGCCCAACCTCGTGTTAACGGGCTGAATCAAATCCAGCAGACTGGAAGCATTGATAAACTCAGGGATCGCGATCGGGCGAGTGCCTACGCGATTACCGCGACCCAGACCCCAACCAAACAGGGAAATGGGTGTGGTCAGGGTTTGCAGCGCTTGAGAGTCGCTGCTGATATTCGCCGAACTGGTTTCCGTGTCGAGGATGTAATCTTCAACGTTAATGGGTTCATCAATCCACTGGAATCGCGGCACCAAAATGTTGTTGCCGGGGACTCGGCCAAGTTCCAGCTTCGTCGTGACGAATTGCCACCATACATAGCGGGGATTATGGGAATCGCGCATCAAGCTGGATAGGAAATCTAGGACGATACTGCCCACAGAGCCAGGAGTTCCCAGGGTGTTGCCCGCCTGCGCGTCTTGCCCAGAGGGGGAAGATCCGCGCAGGAACCCATGGGCCTTCATTAGGGTTTCCATGTCGCGCATTAAGTGCGATTTGTTGGTGCGGACAAATCGATCCAAATAGGTGGTGTCTGCCTGCTCGTAGCTTGTCCCGTCGGTCGGGTCGTAAGCTGTGAGCCGTGGGGTGTAGCCCGTGTTTTTTAGGATGTCCACGAAATCCCGTGCAGCTCCCTGGGGTTCTTGCCCACTGGGCAAAATCAAGCGATTGACGTTATAGCCAAGGGTGCTCCCTGCTGCCCGATCGCCTGCTGGAATCGTGTGACCTGTGGCCGCAAATACCGACTTCAGGCGATCGGCTTCCGCTTTTGCCCGAGCTGCTTCATCTTGCAGCTCTTGCTGCTGCTGCTGCGATCGCCGTGCCATTGCATCAACGTCAGCCTGTACGGCTTGGAGTTGTGCCGTTAGATCCTGGTTCATCTGCGCGGCAAGCTTGGTAGCCTCTGCCGAAATCAGGGTTCGCAGCTCATCAGGATGCACGTTGATGGTCGAAGATTCCTGGACCGGAACACTGGCACCCTCGGGAACCTCATCAAGCGAATCCGTACCGCCATAGGTGGCCCCATCGGCCCCGGTTGCAGTAGGGGTAAGTTCTGGGCGCTTAGCTAAGATCAGCGATCGCTGATCTTGCCCAAATCCCCGCTGAGGCTTTTTCTTAATCGTGTTCGTCATTTATTTACTCCTAAATAATTCCGGCGTTTGGCATGTTCGGGACTGTCACGATCGAGGCTTCACCCATGTCGTAAAGTCCCATCCGAGTAGCGTAGGGTGCTACACCTTCCTCGTCATCGGGGTAAATCCCCCATGCAGGAAAGGGTGGGATGTGCGGGCATTCTGGATCAGAGAATGAGGTGTCGCAGAGTGGGCACCAATAATCAGCGAATCGGAATGCCCCTGTACTGATTTTGCCGCTGTGCCCTCGGCGAAGTGCCCGAACTACTGGTGAATCAGTAGCGGCAAAAACCTGGAAAACGACCTGAGCATAACCCTCTTTTTTCAAAATCTTGAGGTTTTCCTCCTGGTTCCCCGCTTGGTTAAGGACCTTGTCTGAAGCTGTTTTAGATTTGACAACCTCTGCTGCAAAAATCCGGCCCCACTCCTTTGAGGTATCGTCCCAATCGTGATCTAGCAGTGCGGGCAAACCGGGCAACAGTTGAGCCATGACTTCCAGCGAATCAATAGACCATCGATCCAGTCTGCGGCTTAGCAAGTTGTCTGCGGCAACAAAAGGAACAACGATTGTGTCTTCTGCGGCAAGTCTGGTGATACCGTTGGGCAAATACCCATTAATGATTTTTAATTGGGCATCCGTTGGCGGTGCCATCGCAAACCGAGATCGCAAGTCAACGTCCGGTACCAAAAAATCAGCAGCAGGGGATACGGCGATCGCCTGATTTTGCAACTCCGTAAGGTGCGATCGCGGAAGCTGCAAAACAGTTCCGGTGCGAGTAGAATCGCGGATAATTTCAACTGTGGCAGTTTCGCCAGCCGTTGAAATAACCACACCTCTTGCTGACTTGATAGTGTCGCCAGTTTTATATGCCCACTGAACAAATTTAGACATTTGAGGACAATAAAATTTACTCTTGTCCTAGATTACAAAGGGTAAGGATGAACCACGAAGCTGAAACTTTAAACTTGTCCCATAACGGGGACGTTATTAATGCTAAGAGTCGCTGTAAAGCACGCCCGAATCAAAAAAGGGCTGACAATTCGTCAACTTGCACTCTATAGCAAGGTTCCCCGGTCCTGCTTGTCACGGTTTGAAAGCGGCAAGGCGGATTTACCTACAGTGAAACTGATCCGAGTGCTGCAACAGTTGGGATTTGAGATAAAGCTGTCAGGGTTTAACTTGCTCAATCCCAACGATCTGGCGGCATACCTTCAGCAAACACAACCCTCAAAAGAGTGAACCCAGGATTAACATTCTGTTACTTTTGTAAACTTCCATCAAAATATAAGTATTTTATGGGGCTTTTCGGGGCTTTATAGGTCGCAGGCATATTCTTGAGGAACCCGCAAGGGCGTCAAAATAGATGAGCGCAAAAGATGAATATTACTTCTGGATCGGATCGAATTGTCCAAAGTATCCCTACGTCCGAGTCAGACGTTTCTACTGGGAAAAAAAGTACCCTCCCGCCATTAGGCAAAGTTTGCTTCAATCTCGTGAAGCAACATGCTCGGCAATTAGAAGGGGATGGAATCTTGAGCTGGACACTCCCCGCTCGGAGTGGACAGCCGATCAGTGGACTGATTACGTGGATTGGTGCAAAATTTTGGGCGATCGCCGTATTTTTCGGCAACCGAACATTACTGTAGAAATCGGTTACGAGAGTAATCCGTTTTTTTTCGGTTTGTTCCGCTTGGGGTCTACGGGACAGAATCTTGCAGAATGTATCAAAAGCCTAGGGGATTTTATCAAGTCTTTGCTCCAAAAACTTCCACCAGAGGGAGTCGAGAAACACGGCGTTATCGTTGCAGACCTCACCAGCGTCGAAACGCGAATCTATTGGTTAAGCGTAATCTTGTATGCCTTTAAGGCTATCCGCTTGGGGCGAAAAGTCTTATAATCCCGTTAGCACCAATAATCCTCCCTGCCGCTTCCTTGAAGGCGGTATTTTTTTAACCGTTCTCACCCGTTCACCACATTGCCAGTGAGAACGGATTACCCACCCAGCCAAACCGAGTTAGAGCCATCTCTGCGGCGTCGCGGTAGAACACAAAGGAGCATTTGCACTGGGACCGACAGTCGCACTTTTGGCCGATCCTAGGCAGGGTACCGATCGCCTGTTTGCCCATGGCCGCGTAATCAATGCAGGGCTGACAGTGCTTTGCATCCCCTAAGATTCTGGCCTCCTGGGTGTAGCCGTTCTGAGCATGGCCCTCTGATCTGGCGTTTTCATAGGTGGCCCTGGCCGATGCCAGGTATTGATTAAGCCGCGCTCTGAACTGGGCCTCGCTCATCCCTCCGGCCTTGATGTCGCGGGCAAACTGATCCAGGTATCCATACTCAGATTGCAAGCGCTGCCCCACAAGCCCAAAATCTCGCTGTGTCATCATCGCCCGCCCGCCCCGCCCCAGCATGTAGGCTTGCAAGTGCATTTCCTTTAGGGCAAGCGCTGTGCCCCGCTGCCACTCTGCCAAGGGGAGTTTACCACCAACTAGAAGATCGGCGATCGCCGTTGCATCTTTTTTGGCAATGGCGATCGCCTGCTCTGCTAAACCCTTCATCGTCTCCACAGAGATGAATCGACCATTGCTAGATCGATAGCGTTGCAGATTGCGATCGAATGTGTAACTAGCCATTAGGACAGAACCTCGACAGCGTTGATCCGTGCAACCCATCGGATAGTTTTGGACGCCTCACCCGTGACCGCGATATTGAGCGCTCCGTTTGATGTGTCGGCACTGACCGTGACGGTCCAGGGTAAGCCGTTGGTCTGGTTTTCGGCTATCTCACCGGGAACCAGGGTTGTGGAGGCGGCATTAGCAACCCGGTAGATCTTACCCCGCCGCCAGAATGTTGCCTGCTCTGCGACGTTGGTTGTGGAGTGGGCAGAAATGCAGATGTCGTAAGCGAGGCTGGAGTTATTGTTCAGCAAAATCCGCACACCGGATCCATCCAAAAACAAGGTTGTGGCAGTCGCGTTTGTTGTGATGTTTCGGGCCATCAAGATTGCCGCTTGGGCATCTCCCGTACTGGAAAATCGCCCCGCCGAAAACGCTTGTTGTCCATACCGCCAAGCACTCGCCCGTTGCCCCCCCGGTATGGCCGAAAAATCCCCGCCAGCGCTATTTTGATAACCTCCAGACACCGAGGCAAAATTACCAGTACTGTTGCTATCTCCTCCACCTACGAATGAATTACCGCCGTTTGCCGAATTGCTGATTCCGCCACAAACGATAGCGAACCCACCAGTAGTTCGGTTGCTGGCACCACCACAAATCACGCTATTTGCGCCAGAAGCCACATGCACCGCTGAATCTCGGGAAGTTTGCAGATCAATCGCACCAGCACCACGGGCGTTTCCTACCACCGAACCGCGCCCGACACCGACAGATTGAATTTCCCCCGTGGCGGCGATTGACAAACCAGGGTTGAAAATCGCTCCTCCAATCCCGACTCCCCCGCCTACTACAAGTGCTCCTGTAGCGCTTGATGTTGCAGCCGTGCTACTCGTAAAAACACCCGTAATTCCGCGCACCGCTGCTGCTGTTGTCGCACCAATCGGAGTCCCATCAATCGCGCCTCCGGTAACCGCGATACTGTTGGCATTCTGGGTGCTCAGGGTACCCAGTCCGGTAATCGTGGTATTCGGTTGGGTGCCGGTATGGGTACTGCGATCGCGTAACTGAGCATCCGTACTATTGGCAGTGGCCCCGGTTGCAATCCCTGCCAGTTTTGTGAAATCGGCGCTGCTCATGAACCCAGCCACGGAGCCAGATGCATTGCTGTGTCCGTGGCCAGATGCAGCGAACCCCGCCAAGGCGGTATCCAGTCCCGTGATTGTTGATGTAGGTTGCTCGCCGGTATGGGTGCTGCGATCGCGTAACTGAGCATCCGTACTATTGGCAGTGGCCCCGGTTGCAATCCCTGCCAGTTTTGTGAAATCGGCGCTGCTCATGAACCCAGCCACGGAGCCAGATGCATTGCTGTGTCCGTGGCCAGATGCAGCGAACCCCGCCAAGGCGGTATCCAGTCCCGTGATTGTTGATGTAGGTTGCTCGCCGGTATGGGTGCTGCGATCGCGTAACTGAGCATCCGTACTATTGGCAGTGGCCCCGGTTGCAATCCCTGCCAGTTTTGTGAAATCGGCGCTGCTCATGAACCCAGCCACGGAGCCAGATGCATTGCTGTGTCCGTGGCCAGATGCAGCGAACCCCGCCAAGGCGGTATCCAGTCCCGTGATTGTTGATGTAGGTTGCTCGCCGGTATGGGTGCTGCGATCGCGTAACTGAGCATCCGTACTATTGGCAGTGGCCCCGGTTGCAATCCCTGCCAGTTTTGTGAAATCGGCGCTGCTCATGAACCCAGCCACGGAGCCAGAAGCATTGCTGTGTCCGTGGCCAGATGCAGCGAACCCTGAAAGCACGGCATCCTGAGTACTGCCGTCAGCCCAAGTAAAGGCCAACGTATCCACATCAAAATCAACGCTACACGGGCGAGATTGAGCTGCAGGTATCAACCCACTAGAATCTAGGGTTGCAACACCGTTGGGTGCCCCTAGCTGTGTTAGTGGCACCGAATTAAAAGAGAAGAGGTATCGGGCCTCAGCTACGCTAATCTTCTTGGTTCGGTCTGCCCCCTCGGCGGATGGATCCCAAATCGGTAGCGAATCCGTATCAGCAACGCCTTCCGCCGTAATCGTGGGGAACTGCCCAATGTTGCGAACGATGTAATCTTCTGGCATTGCCTTATGGGTTTGGTGATTTTCCTAAATAGTAATTGATCTCGGTTAACCCGCCGCTTTGGTCAGGTTTCTCGCTGAAATGGTACATTTCAAAGAAAAGGGGAAAATTCATGCCCACTGCAACAGGCAGAAACACCCGCGCCGAAAATATCTGGCGGGCTATCACAAACTTTTTTACGCGATCGGCCCCGGCTCCAACTGGGCAGACGGCCCCCCTTGCCCAGCAGTATGGTGGTAGCTTTTCAAGTCAGTCCGCCCTGAGTCGCCGCTACGATCAAGAGTATGTTGAGTTGCCCATACGCGACTTTGTAAGAGCGCGCCAATTAATTGAGCTGCGGAAAAGGCCGGAGGTGGCCACCGCTCTAGATATTTTGGTGGGCGATTTGTTCTCCTCTGAGGATGGGGACGATTACGGTTTCACAATTGGGGAAACCCTGATAGATGGATCACCTGTTGATCCATCGATTCGGGCGATCTGCATGAAGGCGATCGAGCGATTGTTGACGGGAGGCAAGATCACCACGATCGCCGAAGAATTCTTAGCCTACGGAGACTCCTTCAGATCCCTTGTGGTGGATCCCAGCTACACACAGATTCAAAAGTTAAAACAGTTGCCAACCTGGGAAATGTTTCGAGTTGAGGACCAAGACGGCAATATTCTTAGATTTGAACAGCGCCGCCGACTCACGGAGGAAACCGCAGAGTTCACAATTCATCCCATGCTCTGTGTTCACTGGCGATTCCGCCCGCTCTACAAGTACGGGCGATCGCTATTCGATGAATCGTTAGAAGATTCTGCGGCTCTGGAGCAAGGTTATTTTGCAGTAGAAAAAGCTGCCATGGCGATCGGGGTGAATCCCAATGTGCATGTCATGCCCCCAGGATGGACAAAACCGCAGGCAGACGCCTATAAACAGTCCTACGAAGCAGAGCGCGATCGCAATGGGCGCGTGATGACCGACTTTTTCATGCTATCGGGCGGGGAAGTTAAAAAACTTAGCCAAACCTGGAACCCCGACCTTAAAGCTCTTACCAACAACGTGGATCAGCGCCGTGCCCGAATTGCCATGAGATCCAGAATTCCACCTTGGATGATTGGACTGGCCACCATTGGAGCACGGGAGATCAGCGGGCAACCTGCTATGGCCTACGCCCGCTTCTTGGGGGCCGTGCGAATGACCCTAGCCGAAGGCATCCGCCAGATCCTAGATACAGAACTAGCGATGAACGGTTACTCAAAGGATCAGATGAACTATCGAATCCTATTCCCCAAGATCTATACCAATACCCAAGCCCAATCGAATTCCCAGACCGATGAACCCATTCCGGACGCCCCGCCCGATGGCATCACCTGGGACCGCGATCGCTTTTCCACCCTTGCCCACTTTCAGTAACACAAATGGACATAGCCCCCCTGCATCAACCCCTTACCCCATGGCAAGACGCTCCTATTGTCATCCCAGAGAATCAGCAGCCGATGCCCACCGCCGAATTGCTGCAACTGTCTGCCGTTACGGAAGCAGATGCAGACAGGGCCGTTCAATCATGGCGCGACAAATCCGCAAAGATGCCCGAAATCCTTGACGCAGAACCGACCTAGCCGCTTAAAGCAAGTCCAGCAAAAACCCGTATGGCGGACACCATACGGGTTTTTTGATTTGGGTGGATTTACTGGTGTAGAACCAAAAACCCGTAGCTATATTGGATACATAGAGCAAAGGACACACACAACCTGAGCTAAACACTTAACTTACAACTTACTTGGAGCCTAAGACCATGAAATTCAACATTATCACCAACATTACATCTGTTTCCCTAGTTGCCCTAATCACAGGAACTCAAGTCGCCGCGATCGCTAAGGCAGTTGAAGTTTCTTATCGAGAGTATCCGTGCTATGTGAACGGGGAAAAGCGAACATGCTGGACCCGTACTTATTCGGATGGCTCTAGTTTTAGCGGGGTTGTACCGAAGTAACTGATTAGCGCCCAGTAAAAAGCGCTCTGGCTGGAATCCAGGGCGCTCAAATGCAAACCTACAAACGAGATCATACCGATGATAGAACAACTTTGGAAGATTAAACGCGGCGCTATCTCTTGGAAGCCCCAGCAACTTCAAACAGCGGACCTAGCTTGTTTCGGTAATGCAGCCATAGGGGTTGCTCAACTGGTTTTTAAGAGGGCGGAAGACGCTCAAGATTTCTGCGATCGCCTAAACGCTTACCAAGCAGTTAACGGACCCATCGCGGCTCAACAGTTCCTACAAATCAGCGCTGGTCAGGAGGTTGCAGCATGATTTTTATCATCACAACAATTGCGGCCCTAGCCGTTGCCTATCACTACTGGCAGTTGTCGCAAAACCTCATGAAGTGCCCAATCTTTGGGTGCCTGACGCGGCAAGGGATCGAACGGCGGCGGCGGCAAGTTGGGAACGCCCTTGTGTTCGCCGACATCGATAAGATGAAGGAGGCGAACGCCATGTGGGGATACGAGGAAACCAATCGGCGCATCTCGGCGGCGATCGCTAACCTGCGCGACGATCTAGTTATGGGGCGATGGTTCTCGGGAGATGAATTTGTCATCTCCTGCAATAGCCAAGATGGGGATGCACTATGCGATCGCATTCGGGGTGTGTTTGCCGCCGAAGGCTTGTCGATAACCTGTGCATGGGGGCTATCGACTGCGGCACCGCTGCAAGAGCAAGTCGATGCCCTTTCCAAGATCGTTGCAGAGGCTAAGGCTCAACGGTGATAGCCATACAAACGAAAACCGCCAGGTCCGGACTGGCGGTTTTCTTGTGCCCTGTTTTAAGTAAATGCTGTCGTGGTGACTGGGAAACCCGATCGCGTCAACCAAGAAAGCGATCGGGTGTTAGTCACTGAAGCCCAAAACATCTCAAACCAACGAAATCAATGTAGCACATAGAAATTATCTGGGGAAGTCCTCAGATAATTTATTTTGAGATCAGCTTGATCAGCCCTGGGCCAACGAATACCACAAGTGCGAACCCAATCATAGCCAGTACTGCCCAAATCGCCGCCCGCTCATTGTGGGCAAAAACATCGGCGATCGCCTTAAATCCTTGAACCCAGGGCGAGATCTGAGAGGAACTAGCGCTACTGCTAACTGCTGACTGAGTTGCTGACTGAGTTGGTGACTGGCTTGGTGCCGTCTGGGTTGGTTCCAGGTTTGGAATATTGGTCTTTGGATCTGTGCCCAGTCGCCAGATCTGGGAATCCCAGACCTGAGGAATCATAGAAACGGTTTCACAGGCTGCGTTCTCGTGAAAGATGAAAAATCCGGATAGATTAGCCCCAGAGATCTGAACTCGGATCATCGTGTTCCCGTCGATCGTTAGCGGTTTCCCCAAGGGTACAGGCTGCCACTGATCATCCTGATAAACCTCGCAGGTGATCCAATCCCGCTCAGTTAATCGATTGATTAACCAGTGGGCTTTTCCGCCTTTACTGATTTGATAAATTTCTAGGCACTGCTGAGGAAACCAAGCTGGCTTACTTTTGATATTGCTGCGGCCTAACAATATATATCCTTCATCATCCGAATTGATACAGCCTTGCTGATAGGTTTCTATCAGCAGTAGTAAGCACGATTTCATCTATCCTCCAGGATGCCCTAGGGCGTAAGCGGTTAATTTTTTGTAGAGCTACCCGAACCAAATCCGAACCAAGCTGTGTTACCCGGAGGAATTGAAGCATAGATAATCGCCTCTGCTTCGTCAGGGCTATAGCCCAATCGTTCCTTGATGCTGTCTTTTGAGTCTACAGCGATTTTCCATGAGGACAAGTGCCAGCGCATCGCTAATAATCCTGATCTCATTCGGGTATTATTCGGCAGTGCAACTCTAGAACCGCTGTCCGGATCCAGCATTTCCCGAAACTTCCACGCCCATTCTGCCCGCTTGTTTGCAAAGCCCATTTTCCCGGACTTATCGCGGGCATCGGACCCCTCTGCCCCGCTTAACGCTTCGCACTGCAAGCCCATTTGATGCATTGTGTCTACTGGGCTGCTGCCAATCCCGATAACATCAATTCCAACCCACGGATCGCCCTTCATGTGCTCTATCAGGAATTGCACGAACAGGGGGCCGGACTGGATCTCTACCCCTGGCTTGGTGTGCAGATTAAACCATTGATCCCATCGCTCGGCAACACTGGAATTGTCCACCCCGCCCCGCGACGGGTCACCGCCAATACCCTCCTGCTGGGTGTTAGGCGGTGGATTTTCTGTCCATCGGGCGATCGCAGCATCCACCCACTTGGTAGGGAAGATTTGCCAGGAATCATCGTCGCTACCCGCAGAGAAGTCCCCGAACAATAGTTGCGACCTAAGGGGTTCCGGCAGGGATTGCAGAATGGCTTTATAACCCGTTCGCACATAGTACGGATTGTCATCAACTAGCGCGGGGATAAAGGTCCGCGATCGCGGTGTGAGCAATTCCCCCTCATGCTCTACAAGATCGGGACGCTGATCACCGCGCCCGACTTCGCGGGTTTTACCGGAGATCTCAACATACCAAACCAATTCACCAGGCTTAGCCGGGTTGGGATGCTGAGGATCTAACCATGGTCCCCAGTAGGTTCGCACCCATTGCCCCTGATAGCTTGCAGGAGGGTTGCCCGTGCAGACAATGCGAACCCGCTGCCCGACGACTTCTGTACGGTTCCAGCCTGCCAGGGTGCGATACTGCGATTCGCTGAAGTGGCAGATCTCATCGAATGCCCGTAGGTCATGGGCACGGCCCTGATACTTGGAAACATCCTTCTCATGTTGGACGGCTCCCGCCTCTACTGTGCGCCCATCTTTCAGCCGCCAAATATGATCCTGGCCATTGAATCGACCAATGGTCGGGGTGACCAGCTCTCCCGCTTTTTCAATGATTTCCCGGAGTTGAGGATACTCACGCCGAAAAATGATCGATCGCCTGTGAGCAGTGAACGCCAGCCCGATTAAAAGGTAGCTTTTGCCGCCGCCAGCCCCACCGCCGAAGAAAAGCTCATCCGCCTGACTTTCAAAAGCCCGCTCCTGCGGACTGTCCGGAATCACCTTCCAGGGAAATGGGATGATGACAGACCGCGCCACTACGCCGCACGCCCGCCACTACCAGAACGAACAAGACCCATTCAAAGAAAAGGGTGACTACATAAAAGCGGACGCGGTTGGGATTAGCCGCCGCGCTCAGTTGATCTGCAAAGCTCTTGTGCCAGATCGCCCAGCCGCCCAACGCGGCGAGCACCAAAATCGTGTGGATTGAGCTAGCAAATTGGGGGAATAGCGGTCGGATGCGGACTGAGCAAGGGCAGGAGCCTCCATGATTACCTCGTCCAGCCAGACTCCCGCCTTCGAGCGCTTTATCAGCTCTTGGATGCCGCGATTCGGCGATAGGAGTCCCACGGTAGCACTGGGCCTGTCGGTCGTCTGAGCAAGAGTGCTCACATTCAAAAACCATATGCAAACAAGACCACGTTTGGGCCGTGTCGTCCAAATAGCTGTTGTAACATCCCCATTTCACTCATTGACTCACGCGCAGCGCTTTCGATGGTTTCTTCATCTTCGCACATAGCGACCGCGGGCGGGCGGGCGGGGGGTAGCCGAATTTCCCCCGAAAGGTACTACCCCGTCACGGGGGTTCTTGTATGGCGACGGCGGAAGTGCCCCCTGCCGTTTTGGGGTCTGGCGGGCCTGGACTGTGGGACAGGGGCGCGGGGCGGATCGACAAAACGAAAACATCAATGCAGGAAACAGGGCTAGGCAACAGGTCGGCTCCGGTGCGGATCGCCACTGGATAAGCCCTTCGGCAGAACTGAAGCATGCTTTTCACTGCTAGTGTGGGCGGCGCAAACGAAGTCCTCATCTCCGTGTTCGTTGACTTCTAGATAGTCGGCGATGTCTTCGCAGTTCGAGCGATTGCAAAGAATCAGTCGATCCCGTGGATGGTCTAGGCGAAAGTATTCCGTGAAATCCTCCAGCGATGGTGAGTCCGTGAAAATTGGACAGGCAAAGTGTGAGGCCCTGATCGGATGCCAAGCTTCGATTCAAATGAAAGCTGGCCGTACCTGTACGGACACTAACTCTGGAATGCGCCGGGAGTTTTGGATAGATTTGACGGCGTCTTCGGCCGTGAATTTTCCCATCACCAGTGCCAGCTTACGGTTGAGGGTCATTTGGATGGGACTCCGATCAATCCGCTGCACGTATTCAGGTGCGCGAGTACCGCCGCGGTTCACTCTTACAACGAATTTGATGTTTATCATGATTTTTCCTGCTCGCTCGGGGGTGAGAAACAAAATGGGAGCCGACAGTCAGCCGTCTCCCATTTCTCTCACTAGTCTACTGGTTTTACGCGGCCTTGCCATGAACCTTGGCTTCAAGGGTCTTCTCACTGCCAACATTCACCTTGATCTGCTTGGGCTTGGCTTCCGCCTTCTTGGCAAGGTTAATCTTCAGCACGCCCTTGTCATAGTGGGCGCTCACTTGCCCCGGATCTACCGAACTGGGCAGCGTGAACGACCGGGTGAACTCTCCGTACTGCCGCTCGACACGACGGAAGTTCTCCTCTTTCTCTTCCTTCTCGATCTTCCGCTCGCCATGCACGGTGAGCATATTGTTCACGATTTGGACATCGATGTCTTTTTCGTCGATGCCCGGGACTTCCATCTTCAGAGTAATGTTGTGCTCGTCTTCGTAGATATCCACCGGCGGCGCATAGTTGGTGGTGGTTAACGCCTCTTCCGGGCCTTCGGGGCTATACGATTCACGGAAAATACGGTTCAGGCGGTTCATGCGGTCTTGCTGGGTGGAAAACTCACGGAAAGGTTCCCAACGGGTCAATAGGGTCATAACGTAGTTCCTCCTTGGAGAAATCTAAGGGGAGAAAAGCTTCAGATGGGCTGACTTAGTTCAGAGGACCTGAAAGAGTAAGAAGAGGTACTTGCTCAATTACAAGGCTAGGCTTCTGCGCAACCATTGTCAAATCGCGGCTGGAACCGATTTGCGTTGGCCACCCGGGAGAGAGCTGTTCAACGCCCCATGACTCTGACCGGAGTCTCGGCTTGCTGTGTGACCACCGTTCAAAAGAAAGTAGATGTGGCGCAGCGAGTGGATGAGCTACTTTTCCTGTATACAAGTATACGGCTGCGCCTCCAGAGGAACGAGACAACCGTGGGCCGCATCGTTCCTTCATATCTGCTAAGAAATTACAACGGTGGCCCACTTGGTAACTGGTCACAATTGCTCATCTTTCAGAATATAAGTGTCCACGCTCCGGGAGCCCTGCTCCCGGTGAGCAGTCAAGGAAGGTGCGCAGTTTTGACCAGTTTCTCGAGTGCAATTTCGTGCATGCTTGAAATTGTGGGGAATTCAACCTGCGGACACGAACCCTCGACTCGTCCGCGGTGTTGTTTCATACGAGGAACGACGAGATGCATAGCTGGTCCAAAACGTGCAAAAGACTTGCATCATCATTGTCTGTGAGACTGATACGCAACTCCCTAGCCCTGACCCTGACTACGGTCCTGCTCGGCGTACCGGCACGTCCCCAGTCCATTAGCAGCCCAGTGTCGGCCAACGACCTCGCGCGACGTGTAGTCACTAACGAACTAAACTTCCAAGATGACCACAGCAAGTGGATGTACCGATTGGAAAAAGAACAGAACGGGAAGAAGCGGGTCGAGGAAATTGTTGAGACCAAAGAAGGCTCTGTCATTCGACTCCTATCCATTAACGACCTGCCTCTTACCGCGAAACAACAACGGGAAGAAGATCAGCGCGTGCGGGAGTTAATGACCAGTCGAAGTGCGCAGCAGAAATTGCGGCGAGCTTGGACGCTGAGACCCTACAAGGGATACGCTTGTTCAAGATGCTGCCGGATGCATTTGCGTTCAGCTACGCGGGTGGTGACGGAACCCTGGTGAAGCTGAGCTTTCGGCCAAACCCGAGTTTTCACGCGCCATCGATGGAGGCCCGTGTTTTCCACGACATGGAAGGCGAGATGTGGATCGACTGCAAACAGGAACGACTGGCTGGGTTTGATGGCCATCTCACGCAGACCGTGAAATTCGGATTTGGCCTGCTGGGACACCTGGATAAGGGAGGCCGCTTTGAGGTTAGGCAGGCAGAAGTTGTCCCCGGCCATTGGGATATGACTTCCCTGAGTTTGGAGATGACAGGGAAAGCTCTCGTGTTTGCGACCATCGGTGTGCAGAAGAAGGAAAACCATCGGGATTTCCACCGGGTATCCGATGATCTGACGCTTATGCAGGCCACGGACATACTCAACCGACCGGAAGTTGTAGCGGATAATCGCTAGTTCATGTGGCAAGAGCTACAGCGACAACGCTCTATCGCGGCTCGAAGGGTATTTGACGTTAAACCGAACCATCGAGAAGGAATGTTCCCTAATCGCTCTTCCACGGATTCCTTAGCTTTTCGCTCCTCCCCTTCTTTCTGCATTTGGTCTACGCGGCGGTCCAAGCCCTGCTTACACTTCAAACAGTATGCTTCATCGGCGGAATGGCGCTCTGTTTCTTTATAGAAACTGTATGGTTCATTGCCAATCCAATGTTTCTCCCAGTACGCACCATAGTCTTTCGGAGATTTCAGCGGGTGGATTCCCAGTGGGGGACTCCTTGTTGAAATGGCGTTCAAGCAACCAATAAAACGCCGTGGCGATGCCCAACAGTGTGCCAAGCAGCAAATGGCTCACCAAGACAAGCAGCACAAAAACGCACCAATAAACTTCTTCCAAGACCAATTCACGGAAGGATTCTAAGAGCGGATCGAGCGAGCAAGCAGCTAAAAACTCCTATCTTGCCCAAAGTCGGCCTATTGGGTTCGTCCGCGATAGGACGGAAATTCCCCAAGGCCCCGGTTGATTGGTTACATTCCCAGACTTTCGGGCCATTCCAATGGATCGTCGACGCAGGTAGAATGCAATTAGCATCAGGACAGCGCGAAAAGCGCGACCAACCGACGGGGACGCACGGTGGTTTGCCGAAAGGCGATGTGGCACAAACTGCAAACAGTCCCACGAGCCGCCTGATTGTGGGCGGCATTTATTTTCGGTAGCACCTGATGCCCATTTAACGCAAAGGAGACATGGGCATGGATACAAGTTCGCTGGCACTTCCTGAGAACGCCACAAGACAGAATGTGTACCAACATATCTTGAAAGCTGCCAATAAGAGACTCGAACAGGCAATCCCCGGCTCCGAAGGTGCCTTCGCTCATCTATCCTTAGGGGCAGTCTAGAATCTATTGTTCCTGATCAGAGGTGATTGGGGATCGATTGGGGATTTTGTAACGACACATCGAGCACTTCGAGCAAGTATCGGCGATGAATTGCTGTGGGCTGACCCCAGAAATCATCGCCTGCTCCCATTGAATTGGTACAGTAGCGACAGCTGACGCACTTTACGTACGCGTGATCTGCTGGAATCGTCGCGCGTGTACGGCGGGGAAAATTCCAAGGCTGGCTTCGCGGATGACAGGGGTGCTCGCCAAGCAGATCGCTGAAGATTTTCTCCAGTGAAGTCAGGTGAGCGTGAGATGCCACGGAAGGCCGCGCCTATCGGGGAAAATTGCGTGTGACCGTGCCCAGCCGAAGGAGGCCGTGCCCTGAAAAAGGGGATACCCGTAGTCCAGGCTGCCAGTAGAAATTCTTTTCTGTCCGTTCAGCAGAGTTCAGAGAAAGCGCGATGCTCTTCGTTCAGCCTGAGCGGCCACATGGAGTGATCGACTTCGGTTTATGCGTGGCGTAGAAGCGTAGCTTTCGCCACGCCAGTGGCTGCCGCTATTCGACTCCACGATAGTCCCTGAGCACGTAGACGTTGCACCTTCGCCGTGGGGATGCTCACCATTGGACGACCAAGCCTCTTGCCTTTGGCGCGGGCGTTCCGCAGTCCTGCATGCACACGTTCCTGAATGGGGCTTTTTGAACTCTAAGAACACGTCAATCGTGCAGGATTTACGGGCCTCTCGGCTCGATGACGGCGATGATGTCAAGGTTGGCGTCCCTCTCAACAGCGTTTTTGAACACCTGGACGCCACAATAGCGGAAGCCACACCACTTTACGAACTCTGCACCAGCCTGCTAGAGCCAGCGCCAGGTTCCAGGTGAACTCGTCCCTTATAAGATTCGAACCTATGACATCCACCGTATGAAAATGAACGGAACGCTTTACTAACCCCTGATCTGCCTTGTTTTCTGCGTTTCCTCTGCACAAAACGTGTTGCAAACGGGTGGGTTTTGCTCTCAAGTTGCTCCCAATTTCCGGACATTCATCTTCCCCCGAAGCTGCCCTATGGGTACTTCGGTTAGCTGTGTTTGCCTCGCATGATTCGTAGTAGGCGCGGGAACGTCCGTCAAGAGCGGCAGATCGCCCGATTCGGAGCCATTTTTTAGCGCTAGCACAACTGGTCGAGATGTCGGCGGATGGGTCAATGAGTGTAATGGGGATTTATCGCCAACAATCCTTTCAAGATGCTGCCGACCCCATCGCTTTCATTGACTTGCCCGTTTCACGGACGTAGCATTCTGCTGCAATGATCGGCCAGACCATCTCGCACTACCGGATCATCGAAAAGCTGGGCGGCGGCGGCATGGGCGTGGTCTATAAAGCTGAGGACATCAAGCTCGGCCGCTTCGTGGCGCTCAAGTTCCTGCCCGACGAAGTGGCCAAAGACCCGCAAGCGCTGGCACCGCTTCCAGCGCGAGGCCAAGGCCGCCTCGGCGCTTGAACCATCCCAACATCTGCACCATCCACGAAATCGACGAGCAGCATGGCCAGACCTTCATCGCCATGGAGTATCTGGATGGCGTGACGCTGAAGCAGCGCATCGCGGGCCGGCCACTGGAGATCGAGACGGTGCTGGCGCTCGCCATCGAGATTGCCGATGCGCTCGATGCGGCGCACGCCGCAGGAATTGTTCATCGCGACATCAAGCCGGCAAACATTTTCGTGACCAAGCGCGGCCACGCCAAGATTCTGGACTTCGGTTTGGCCAAGGTGACGCTGCGCAGGAACCGGGTTGCCGAGGCGGCGACGGCGACGATCACGAGACGCTGCCGAGCGAGGAGCACTTGACCAGCCCGGGCTCGACGTTGGGCACGGTGGCTTACATGTCGCCGGAGCAGGTGCGGGGCAAGGAACTGGATGCGCGCACCGACCTGTTTTCCTTCGGCGCGGTGCTCTATGAAATGGTGACGGGCACGGTGCCGTTCCGCGGCGAAGGTTCGGGCGACATTTTCGATGCGATCCTGCACAAGGCGCCGACGGCTCCGGTGCGGCTGAATCCGGAAGTTCCGGTCGAAGCTGGAACACATCATCAACAAGGCGCTGGAGAAGGATCGCGATCTGCGCTATCAACACGCGTCGGAGATGCGCGCCGACCTGAAGCGGCTGAAGCGGGAGACGGAATCGGGCAGGGTGAGTCGCAGAGGTCAGCCGACCAGTGCGTCTGCTTCGGTGCAGTCCGGTGTCCTCTGCGTCCGGCTCTGCGAGCGACAGCGATTCCATCTTCAGCCTCGTCGTCGTCCGAGTTCGGTGTTGATCGCGGAAGCGCGGCGGCACAAGGGCAAGCTGATCAGGGGGGCAGCGGTGGTCGTGGTGCTGGTGGTTGCCGCAGCATTCGGCGGCTTACAAACTTCTAAGCAGAAACACACCCGCAATCGATACCCGCAGACATCAGCATCCGTCCGCTTACCGAACACGGACAGGCTATAGATTTTGCCAGCCATCTCGGCCGACGGCAGATTGATGGCCTATGGTAGGCGGGAAGGCGAACGCAGCCTGCGGGTGAAACAGGTGGTCACGGGCAGCGAGGTTACGGTCGTGCCGCCACAGACCGGGTTTTTTGGCTCTGGCGCCACTTTCACGCCGGACGGCAACTATCTGTACTACACACACGGGACCCGGCCAATGGAAACAACACGAACGTCTACAGTGTGCCGGCCCTAGGCGGGGCATCGCGTCAGATCGTGAGCGACGTATCCAGCGCGGTGGCCTTCTCGCCAGACGGCAAGCGCATGGTGTACCGCCGCACAATTCAGACCAGCGGTGAAGATCAGATATTGCTTGTAACGCCGACGGCACTGGCGAGCAGGTCATTTTCCGGCGTGAGAGCGTGGGGGCGAGGGCTTGTTCACCGATCCTTCCTGGTCCGCTGCAGGAAACCTCATAGCGGTAGGCGCTTTTGAGGTGAAGAAAGACACAATTACATCCATTCTGGTGCTCACACCGGAAGGCAAGCTGGTCAATGACCTTCCGTTCCCTATGATAGTTTGGGCAGTTGCCTGGCTGCCCGATGCCTCGGGGTTGTTCTTCGTGGGCTCTGAAAAGTCGACCGGCCTGCGTAAGCAATCTGGTTTCAACCTTATCCTGCCGGTGTTCCATTCAAGATCAGCAACGACTTGAGTCAGTACCTCTCGGTCAGCGTTACGGCGGACGGAAAATCCTTCGTCACCACCCAGCAGCGCCCAGCGGCGACGATTTATGTGGGCGATTCGCCGCCTGTCCTGAGCGATAAGATCGATTGGAAGCTGACTCCCGTTTCGACCGAACAAGCGACTGGATATGGAATCTCATGGACCGCTGCTGGTAGACTTCTGCAGCGTGATGCTGCGTTCCACATCTATGCGACTGGTGCCGATGGCGGAAATCGAGTTCGCTTGCTGGAGAATGATGACGTGAATTTAGATACTACCGCCTGCGGCTCAGGGGATACAGTCGTAATCTCCAGAGTTACTGGAGAACAACATACCCAACCTGTGGCGTCTGAATGTCGCGACGGGCGAGTTGAAGCAGCTCACTTTTGGGAAGGACGAGGAGAAGAGTTCTTGTACGCCGGATGGCAAATGGGTAGTGTACAACGGACCCCAACCGGGTGACGCGCTGGGCCACATTTTCAAGATCTCCATCGATGGCGGCACATCTGTCGAATTGGCCCGCGGAACTCAGTTCTCCCCGCAGGTTTCGCCTGACGGTAAACTGATCGCCTATGGAAGGACTTACGGGCAGGGAGCCAGTGCAAAGTCGAAGATCGTGGTGCAAAAGCTGGAAGACGGCACCATCGAAAAAGAGATCGATGCCTGCGGCACCTGCAGAACTGGCAAGCAGCCTGGGGTGGACGCCGGATGGGCGCTCACTCACGTATCGTGCACAATACGACGGGCAGTGTGCAGAACATATACATGCAGCCGCTGCTTGGCGGCGCGCCGGTGCAGTTGACGCACTTCGATTCTGAACCGGCGGTTGTGGCTCGCATACGCGTGGTCGCGGGACGGCAAGAAATTCGCGATCACCCGCGCTCGCTACAACGATACGGATGTCGTCATGTTCAGCGGTTTCCGTTGACACTCCGGAAGCTCTGCCGGACACAAAGAACGTTAGAAGACTTCGTGATCTCATGTTGCGCCGGAGCGACGGGCTACTTAAAGGTAATTGTTGTTATCAGGCGATTTCACTCATTGACCCTGGGAGCCGGGAATCCTGGTCAATGAGTGTAATGG
>CAVYAN010000054.1:0-5022 GCA_963766075.1 uncultured cyanobacterium
CGGTCCCGGAGGCTTCCTTACCCGCCGTGGAAATTTGTTCCGACAAATCTGCCGCAGGGTAGACCCGTTGGGCAAACTTGACACTGTAGCCTTTCAGAAACACGACTTTGAGGCGATCGCGCACGTCAGGATCCCGATTTACCACATCTCCAATCGAAGTAATTAACTTAATAATCAGTTTTGCCATGTAGTAACCCGGAGCGGCCTTTCCGCCGAATAGGAACGTGCGCGGCACAATGTCCATATCAGGGTTGGCTTTGATGCGGTTATACAGCGTGATGATATGCAAGGCATTTAAATGCTGCCGCTTATATTCGTGGAACCGCTTCGCTTGGATGTCAAAGATAGAATTGGGATTGATCGTCACCCCGTAATCCTTCTGAATATAGGTTGCCAAGTCTTGTTTAATGGCCTGCTTGATTTGCCAGAACTGCTTGCGGAAGTCCGCATCCTCAACAAATTGTTCCAACTTACTCAGTTCATCCAGGTGCTTAATCCAGCTATCACCAATTTTGCTGGTAATTAGATTGGTCAAGCGAGGATTACTCAGCACCATAAAGCGGCGAGGCGTTACCCCGTTTGTCTTGTTGCTGAATTTGTGGGGATACATTTCATAGAAATCCCGCAGCACATCTTGCTTCAGCAGTTCTGTATGGAGTGCCGCCACCCCATTGATCGCAAGACTGCCGACACAGGCCAGGTTGGCCATGCGCACATAGCGTTCACCAGATTCGTCAATTAAGGACATGCGGGCGTGGCGCGCCGTATCATCAGGAAAGCGAATGCGGACATCATCCAAGAAATACTTGTTGATTTCGTAGATAATCTCGAGATGGCGCGGTAGCAGGTCGCCAAAGAGGCTGATCGGCCAACGCTCTAGTGCTTCCGGCATCAGGGTATGGTTGGTGTAGGCAAAGGTCTTGGTGACAATACCCCAGGCTTGATCCCAGCCCATGCCCTGCTCATCAATCAGCAACCGCATAAGTTCCGCTACGGAAATTGCCGGGTGGGTGTCATTCAGTTGCACCACAAATTTTTCAGCCAAGCGATCCAGGGGAACATTTTGCACCTTCATGATCCGGATCATGTCTTGCAAAGAGCAGGACACGAAGAAAATTTGCTGGGCCAACCGTAGCCGTTTGCCTTGGGAGGAGTCATCGTTGGGATAGAGGACTTTGGACAAATTTTCAGACACCATCTTTTCCTGAACGGCGCCCAGGTAATCGCCGGAGTTAAAGGCATCAAAGTCGAAGGACTCTGGCGCTTCGGCGGTCCACAGACGTAGGGTGTTGGCAGTATTGGTTTGATACCCCAGGATTGGCGTGTCGTAGGGGACACCCCGCACCACTTGGTAGGGAATCCAGCGGACCCGGTACTGGCCGTGATCGTCGGTGTAGGACTCGGTATGCCCGCCCAGCTTGACCTCTACGGCCCATTCGGTGCGGGCAATTTCCCAAGGATTCCCAAATCGCAACCATTTGTCGGTAATTTCGACTTGCCAGCCGTCGCGAATTTCCTGGGAAAAAATACCGAATTCGTAGCGGATGCCATAGCCAATGCTGGGGATCTCTAGGGTAGCCATGGAATCGAGGTAACAAGCTGCGAGGCGACCCAAACCGCCATTGCCCAAACCGGGCTCTTCTTCTTGCTCTAAAAGCACTTCTAAATCCAGGCCCAGTTCGAATACGGCCCGTTTGACCTGATCGTAGATCCCGAGGTTGATCAGGTTATTGCCGAGGTGTGGACCCATCAAAAATTCCGCCGATAGGTAACAAACCGTGCGGGCTTGGTCCTTGCTATAGGTCATTGCAGAGTTGATCCAACGCTGCAACAGGCGATCGCGAATGGTATAGGACAGGGCCATATAGTAATCGCGTGGGGTGGCGATCACGGGAAACTTCCCCTGGATGTAGAACAAGTTATCCAGGAAGGCGCGCTTGAGGGTGTCAAGACTTAGGCCAGTGCGATCATCTTCGACCGTAACTGGGCACTCAAAAGCTTGTTCTGGAACGGTCTGCATAAGTAGGAATTTCCTTACAGATTGGCGTGCGTGCAGGATGCCTTATCCTAAGGCCCAATCTGGCCCCAATTACCATATCCTCCAAAAGGCTTAAGCAACGCCTGGGATCAGTACAGACGGGGGCTTAAGCTGCGACAACTCCCCACAATCGCGCCCTGAGTGCCGCGCCGATCGCGATTTGATCGTCTGCTGAAGGGCTAAGCCGCCCCCAATAAACTGGCCAACAGTGCCTGCTGTGCATGCATCCGATTTTCCGCTTGGTCCCAAATGCGGGATTGTGGTCCTTCCATGACTTCATCGGTGATTTCTTCACCACGATGGGCCGGAAGACAGTGGAGCACGATCGCATCCGCAGCGGCATGGCTCAATAAGGCTTGATTCACCTGATAGGGCTGGAAAATGGGGACGCGGGTTGCCGCTAGATCCTCCTGGCCCATGCTGGCCCAGACGTCGGTGTAGAGTACTTGAGCATCCTGGACCGCTAGGATGGGATCCGTGGTGACAACGACTTCTGTGCGTCCCTGGGCGATCGCTTGCGCCTGCTGCACGACGCTTTCCAGGGGCAAATTGCCACTGGGTGCCGCCACCCGCACATTCATCCCCGTCAGGGCGCAGCCCAGCATCAATGAATGTGCCATATTGTTGCCGTCTCCCACATAGGCCAACGTCGCCCCGGCCAGAGTGCCAAAGGACTCCTGAATCGTTTGCAGGTCCGCTAAGACTTGACAGGGATGCTCCAAGTCGGTCAAAGCATTAATGATGGGAATCTGGGCGTAGTCAGCAAATGTTTGCAGATCGGCTTGATCAAACGTGCGAATAGCGAGAATATCCAGGTAGCGATCCAGCACGCGGGCCGTATCCACTAAAGGTTCACCTCGGCTGACCTGGGTCACATTAGGATTGAGATCCAGCACCTGTCCCCCTAGGCGATACATAGCCGCGGTAAAGCTAACCCGCGTGCGGGTCGAAGCTTTGTTAAACAGCAAGCCCAAAATTTTGGGACAGTGGAGAGTTACGGCCCCGGACTTCAGCTTTGCGGCCAAATGCAGCAATTCTTGCAGTTCATCCGTTGTTAGATCCATCAAACTCAGCAGATCCCGTCCTTTGATTGCCCCCATTGGTCTCCAGCACTCTAAATAGTTTTCCAAACCCTATCAGATTTAGGAGGGGATGAGAAGCGTGAAGCCCATGGCACACTATAGGTCTCTTCTCGCCAGTTCTCTTCCCATCCTCCAACTCTCCACTATGAGGTCCCTGTCATGCCAGCTTCCTTGCATCCTACTGTACTGTCTTCCCCAACCCTGGCCTTAGGTACCCTTCGGAAAGTTCACCATATCGCGTTGAATGTCCAGGATATGCAGGCATCCCGCCACTTTTATGGCAGTGTGTTAGGGCTGCACGAACTCACGGGTGACGAGATTCCCAGTACCCTAAGAACGCTCGTAGACCAGGGCAAAGTGAGCAATTTCGTCACCCCAGACGGCATGGTGATTGATTTATTTTGGGAGCCAGAATTATCACCCCCGGCCCCCGATCCCCATCAGCAATTTACTCGAGCCAACCATATGGCGTTCGATATTGCTCCGGAGCAGTTCGATCAAGCCGTTGCCGTGCTGCTCGCTCATCAGGTGATGATTGATCATGGACCAGTGAGTCGCCCTACTGGACGGGGCATCTACTTTTACGATCCCGATGGATTTCTGCTGGAAATTCGCTGTGATCCCGTCTGAAGCGATCGCTTGAAAATAGCGCAATTCCCGGTACCTTCTTGCAAACACTCGCTAGTTTGATGGTTTTGAGGGAGGATCCGTGATCGTTCTTGGCGTCGAAGCTCAGAATTGAAGCTCAGATCACTGAAAGGGTTCTGGATTTTTCTCTAGAAATTTATTAAACTCAGCTTGATCAGGAAACGTCTCAAATATGCGATCGACGCCCGTTAATTCAAACAACAAGCGTGCCTGATCACCCACAGAGCAGAGGAATAGTCGCCCACCCGCAGATTTCACTGACTTCAATGCCATCACCAGTGCTCCCAGTCCAGAGCTGTCAATGAACACCACATCCTGGAGATCAATCAGCAACAGCTTTGCCCCCGCCTGAATACTTGCCGCCACGCTACCGCGCATGGTGCTTGCTTGGCTACTATCCAAAATCCCCAAGGGCTTGATCACTTCTACCATTGTCTGCATGGGTGGCTATCCTAGAACTGAACCGTACCGTAATTCATCGACACATGATGCATCCATAATCCATAGCTAGTGGATTCTTTTAGCTAGTGTAACCGCGATTCGACAAACAGACCTACAAGTGCCTACCACCCTGGTCCGGCAAATCTCTCGGTGAAATGTCCCAGCTATTCCACACGCGGCTATCCTTCCGGATTGCGATCTTGCTCCTCGAGGTTGATATACTGCCCCTATCCATTGACTACAATTAGCTATCAATTATAAATTCCGAGCCAGGGATTGGCCGAGCCAGGGATTGGCCGAGCTAGGACATAGTGCGAGGACATGGATCTAACTTTTGGTATCTGACGTGACATTCCAGTCCGTGTTCATGGCTCGATAGTGTTCTTAGTTAAAATTGATACTCAGAGCTGTCTGATGGTAGGGTAGGCGAGAGGACAATCCAGTGAGTCCATGATGTAGTTTCAAGTACTACAGGCTCTGTCCTATGAGGCGGGGGGTAAGCGGGACGGGCGGCAGAATTACTTAATTTGTTTCTATTAGATTTTTGAGAGTGATGCCAATGGCGGTTGGACTTTCATACCCGGCAAGGGATCGTCATATTAACGGCAAGGCGACACAGCGATCGCGGCGCACCTGGGCGCTGCTTTCGGTTGTAACACTGCTGATGGGGGGGTGTGCGTTTCGGCTGGCCCAACTGCAACTGGTTAATGGCCAACATAATCGCGATTTGGCTGAGAAAAATCGGATTGCTACGGTGCCGATCCCCAGCGATTGCGGCAACATTCGCGATCGCAACGGCAAGTTGCTGGCCGC
>CAVYAN010000055.1:0-11236 GCA_963766075.1 uncultured cyanobacterium
TTATGCTGTTCGCGTTATGGATTGTGGCAGTAGTTTGAAAGCTCTTGATAGAAATTAAAACACAGGATCAGACCAAGCACATGTTAAGTAGAGTAGTAGAAGATCGGAAATCTCTTGCTCGAACCGGCTATTACTCACAAAACTTGGATGTTCGGTCGCGGCTGAGTGGCATAACGACTCAACCGTTCGACCTAAGATGAAGACAGTCATTTCAAGATTTTGAGGATAAATACGTTGGTGAAGAGAATCGCGCCACCGTATAAGATACGCCCGTAGCAGTTCTGTAATGCGCGCATCCGCGTTCTTCATTTGCTGCAACCGCTCTGAACGCGGAATCTCCTCGTTCAATACTTGGTGAAGACGAGGATCGATAGCATGAGCAGCAATGACTGCTCTTACAAGTTCAGGGATGGCGGTCTCTAATGGTGCATCGAATAAATGTCGGAGTTTTGATTCCACTAATTCAGCAATTTCATTAGAATGTTGCTCCATCAAGGCAGCTATCAAGGATTGCTTGTTCGGAAAGTACTGGTATAACGAGCCAATACTGATTCCTGCTCGTTCTGCAATGCGATTGGTGTTAGCTTTATCGTAGCCCTCCTCCGTCAAAATGTGAGTCGTTGCCTCTAGAATCGCTTCAACGGTCATGTGAGAACGGTCTTGCTGCGGGAGTTTACGGGGGGCTGTGGAACGTTTGCGCGGCATAGAAATCTCTCCATCAAATGCGAGTTGCCAGACATGAGTAATAACTCATATCATACGAATAATCACTCGCATTTGAGCAAGGCATGATGAATTTACCTCAATACCGTGTTTTTGTTTGCACGAAGCAACGCTCTGAAAACCCCCCAGAGAGCTGTTGCTGTAACGCAGGTGCATTGGAACTCTACCAAGCCTTTCAAGCTGAAATTCAGAAGCGGCAACTCAGCAATCTCATTGAAGTTTGTCGATCTGGGTGTTTGGATAGTTGTGAGGCTGGAGCAGTTGCATTAGTCTACCAACCGCGCCAGCATGAGTTTGCTTGGCTCCCTACAAAGTTACGGCTGAAATTACAACGGTTCTTTACTTCTCAACGGTGTCTGTATGGTCATCTGACTTGTGATGATGTTCCTGCAATCGTTGACAGCCACTTTGTTCAGGGACAGGCACTAAAACGCTGTCAAATTTCCACCCATTCGTGAAATAGGAGGCAATATGCCAATAACTGATAAAAAGAAGCTAAACCATGTCTACTTCATGCTGGTCAATACCTGCGGCGGTTTGTGGCTGTTGGCTTGTGGCTGCTGCCCTCGTTGGTTTGAGAGGTCTTATGAATAACTACTTACAAGATCAGGCTCGCTTGAATGCGCTCATCGCTAGCGGCAGTGCGGCAGAAGTCGATCAGTTTATGAAGGCTCTGCATGCCCAGTATCACAGAAGCCCCGTGCAGCACATCAAAGTGCATGTGGACTGGATGCGGGTGTATCTCCTCCGCAAGTCGTATCATAAGGTGTTGGGGCATGCCTTTGCTGGCTTCATCTTCGCCGTACCTGCCTCGCTGCTAGAAAAATATGCTGGGCTAGTAGTCCCTGCGTTTAAGAACAAGCATTGATAGATATGTCCCAAGGCGTTGCACCCGATGCCTTTGCTACGGCGCGGGGTCGGATGAACTTAGGTGTCATGCCAAACCCGATAGGCTCGACAAAATTGTCATTTTTCAGTCTCAAAAAAGCACTCAAAGATGACTGGCTTCGCTGATGAGTTCCGAGAGATGATTGGCGATCGCAGAGGTAAATAATTGATAAGCGATCGCTGCATAACAAATCATTGGAGCGGACAATATTGTGATAGTTTGGTGTTGAGTTGAGGGAGGTGAATTGCCGCTCAATTTGGTCGTTATGCGGCGGTAATTCCGGTTTGAGGTCTTAACAAAATGAATGATCAAGATAAGGTGCATGCTTCTGAGCAAATTATGGGTGAAGTAATTAATGTTATGGTTGGTGCCACATGGGTTATCTCAGGCTCTATCTTGGTGGCGGGAGCGTTAATTGGCGTTGCTGCATTTAATGTGTCTGCTGCGATGCAATCACCAATTCCCTGGTGGGTAATGGCTCCAAGCGTTATTGTTCCTCTTGCTTGGGGTTCCCGGAATATTTGGTTTGGAGCACAGGAATTTGTGGATATCTACAGTCGCCGATTAGTCAATACCAGACACAGATTCTGATCCGTCAGGTAAATGCCTGCTGCCAATGCTGCCACTGGCGTTGTAGGCTATATAATTCCTTGATGTATGATGATACCTGCCGTTTTCTCGCCGAAAACTTCTCCGCCGACTTTGCTAGTTGGTTACTGGGAGAACCTGTTGCCATGACAGAATTAAAGCCATCGGAACTGCTCCCTGGGATTTATCCGTGCCGATGCCATGATTCTGCTTCAATCCGATGACTCAATTCTCCATATTGAGTTTCAAACGTTACCCAAAAAGAATATCCCGTTTCGAATGCTGGATTATCGCGTGCGGGGACATCGGTGCTATGAAGACAAAGCCATGCGGCAGGTGGTGATCTATCTAAAGCCCACTACTTCTGAACTTGCCTATCAAACGAGTTTTTCTTTAGAGACTACCCGTCACGAATTTCAGGTAGTTCGGCTGTGGGAACAACCCTCCTCAGCGTTTCTTGAATATCCTGGGCTTCTACCATTCGCCGCATTGGGAGAGTGTGCGGACCCGGCAGAGATGTTGCGCCAAGCGACTCAAGTGGTCGATCAGATTGAAGACCAGACAACTCAATCGAATTTAATGGCTGCCTCAGCGATTCTGGCTGGGTTAAGATTAGAAGAGGACGTAATTTACCGTTTAGTACGGAGGGACATCATGCAAGAGTCTGTAATTTACCGTTCAATTCAGGTTGAAAAGACTCGGGAAATCGCGCTCAATCTTTTACGGGGAGGCGTGGATATCAGTCTTATTGCGTCTTCAACAGGTTTATCGGTTGAGGAAATCCGTCAACTTCAGCAGCAAGTAGGAGATAAATCTCCACAAAGCTAAATTAATCTGTGCGGCGATCACAGCATAACAACCCGGCTGAAGCGGAATGGCAGAAACTGGGGCAAAATTCGAGAATCGTCTGCATCCGCTTAGCCGGACCGTTAGATTTAATTGGGTTTAAGGGGTGGAGATTGCCGATTGACTGGCAGTCATTAAATCGTCTAGTTCGGCGTAGTCGGGGAGGGTGCTATCGATGAGTTTACCGTCGCGCAGGATGATGCGATCGCGCTGTCCCCGAGACAACAATTCGCTGTAATTGCGGGCTTTGAACAGCACCAGATTGGCCGGGAGGCCCACGCCAATTCGGCCCATTGTGGGTAGACCCATCAAATCGGCGGGAGTGGTGGTGATCGCGCGGCTCCAGTCGCCAAAGGGGCGATCGAGGTGGGCAATCTTGGCGGAGAGGCTAAATACTTCTAGAGCATCGTGATCGCCATAGCCATAGAAGGGATCACGGCAGTTGTCGCTGGCGATCGCCACGGGGACACCCGCCTGCTTTAACTCATGCACTAGGGTGACGCCGCGCCAGTGAGGCGTGTGGTTGGGCTGGCGATCTTGGAGGTACAGGTTGCACATCGGCAGACTGACGATGCCAATGCCCGCTTGCTTGACCAGGGCAATGGTTTGGGCGGCGACGGCGGGTGGTTGCACGGCGAGACTGCAACAGTGACCACAGACAACGCGCCCCTGGTATTTGTGGCGTAGGGTGGTTTTGGCGATGTGGTGCAGGGCTTGGGAGGCCGGATCGTTATTTTCGTCCGCATGGAAATCCAACGACAACTGGCGATCCTTGGCGATCGCAAATACCCGCTCCAACTGGGTGTCGATCTCCGCGTTCATGATGGCTAACCCACCAATAATGCCCCCAGGAACGGTGGCCATGAGATCGGCAAGCTGTTCGCCTTCTGGGGTCAGGAAATACTCCAACGGCACTAAACAGGCAGCTTGCAGGGTCAGGCGATCGGCCCAGGCCGCTTGCAGACTTTGGAAGACTTCTAGACTAATGGTCCCCTGATGGCCGGAGGCGTCAATGTGGGTCCGAATGGCCTGGGTGCCATGGGCGTAGCTGCACTTCAGGCCAAATTCCATGCGGCGATAGACATCCTCTGCCTGCCAATATTTGGCCGCGTCCTGTTTGGCGGCGGAAAGGGCACTGCCAAAGGTGCCGTCGGGGTTGGGGGTACGCTCCCAAATGTGCCCCTTATCCAAATGGGTGTGCAAATCGACAAAACAGGGCCATACCAGGCCACCCCGCAAATCCAAAGAGGGAGCACCGTAGTCCGTCAGGGTGCCAGCAGTGGCAATGCTGGCGATCGCCCCCTCGACAATCTCAATATCGACCGATAAAAATTCGTCGGTTTGGGCCATGGCCCACTGGCGATTGCGGCCCTGCTTGCTGCGCACCATTAGGGGAGCGGGGATGCGGGCGTGGGTTAACCAGTAGTGGTCCGTGTCGAAGAGGGTGTCGAAGGGCATGGGGCGATTGGCGATTTTGGATTGGCGATTTTGGATCGAGTCTTTCTGGGCGTTTCACTGGAGCGTTTCACTGGGGCATTTCACTGGAGCGTTTCACTGGGGCTTCTCGCTGAAAATCAGGTAGGCTGCCCCGGCCAAGAGCATCGCCGCTAGAAAATAGTTGCGGGTAATGGGAACTTTCATATACCCCACGCTAAAGCCCGCAAATACCACCATGGCGATGACCTCTTGCAGCACTTTGAGCTGGGGCAAGCTGAAATAGTGGGAGCCAATGCGGTTGGCGGGCACTTGAAAGCAGTATTCAAAAAAGGCGATCGCCCAACTGACGGCGATCGCCACCCACAGAGGTGCTCCCCGCAAATCCTTCAAATGCCCGTACCAGGCAAAGGTCATGAAAATGTTAGAGATCAGCAGAAATAGAATCGGTTGAAACATTCAGCCCTGTAGGTGAGCGAGCGGTTGATCAAGGCCAAAACCCAATTGGCTATCGGGGTAAAACCTGCTGCAAGGTAGTGAGGAAGCGATCGACGACTTCTTTGCGGCTGTTGTAGCCCATTAAGCCGACCCGCCACACTTGACCGGCCAGTTCTCCCAAACCACCCCCAATTTCCAAGTTGTATTCCTGGAGCAGCTTTTGGGCAATGGCTTTGCCATCCACGCCGGGAGGAATGCGGACTGTGGTTAGGGTGGGCAGGCGAAACTCTGGCGCAACGTGCAGAGTCAGGCCCATGTCCTCTAAGCCTGCCCATAGGTAAGCCGCTGTGTCTTGATGGCGCTGCCAGCGGGCTTCTATCCCTTCCTCCGCCACCAACCGTAGGGCCTCCCGCAGACCGTAGTAGAGATTAATCGGGGCCGTGTGGTGATAGGTGCGCTCCGGTCCCCAGTATTTGCCCAAAAGGTTCATGTCCAAGTACCAATTGGCCACGGGCTGCGATCGCTGCTGCAACTTTTCCCACGCCCGAGCACTCAGGGTAAAAGGCGACGCACCGGGCGCACAGCCCAGGCCCTTTTGGCTACAGCTATAGGCCAGATCGACACCCCACTCGTCCAGGAAAATTGGCACACCGCCCAAACTGGTTACGGTGTCAATCAGCAACAAGCAGTCGAATTCACGACACAGATCGCCAACTCCCTCTAGCGGCTGTCGTGCCCCGGTCGAGGTTTCGGCATGGACCAGAGCCAAAATCTTGGGCCGATGGGTAGTCAGTGCGGTGCGAAGTTCCTCCAGGCTAAACACCTGTCCCCAAGACTGAGTAATTTTGCGAACATCCGCGCCGTAGCGACCCGCCATATCCACTAAGCGGTGGCCAAAATATCCCGCCACACCAATCAACACCACGTCACCAGGAGCGATCGCATTGGCGATCGCCGCTTCCATCGCCGCGCTGCCCGTGCCACTGACCGCCAGCGTCAGCGCATTCTGCGTTTGCCAGGTGTAGCGCAGCAACGCTTGAATTTCGTCCATCAGGTGCAGAAAGGTTGGATCGAGGTGCCCCACGGGGGACAACCCCATGGCATGCAGCACCGCCGGATCTGCATTGGACGGTCCGGGGCCAAGCAGCAAGCGCGTTGGCGGGTTAAGCGGGGCTAGAGAAGGTGGGGATTGCATGGTTTTACCAGGAGAGAAGGATATGAAAGGACTTGAAAATTAAAAATACAAAATGGGGTCAAAGTGATCTACTTTTTTAATTTTTAATTTTGCATTTTTAATTGTTTCTTGGGTGATTTTATAGTTCTAGATTCGATGATAAAGTTTGGAATATCTCGTAATTCTATCTCATCTAAGGCGTACTGCTCGCAGACAAGGCTGAGGCGGGTGCCGGGGCTTTGGACAACGTTGATGGAATGGGTGAGGTCGCCTTGAAAGTAGATTAGGGTATTGGTTTTAGGGGTGATTTGGCCCACTTGGCGTTTGTCGTGCCGGAGGACGAGTTCACCGCCTTGGAGGGGGACAGGGACTTGCACGTAGAGAACGCTGACGGTGGCGGGGGGATTGATCGTTTTGCAGTAGGAACGCAGGGAGCGATCGATGTGGGGATCGACGCGGGAGCCGGTTTGCAGCAGCAGGGGATTGAGGTAAAAGGCGTTGCAGGTGGATTGCAGGGCGCGATCGAGATAGGGTTTGAAGAAGGGAAAACGCCGCTCGACTTCCTCTAGGCCGGGGCGCTTGAAGGCGATGGAAAAGCCTTTAGTGGCAACGAAATCGCGATTCAAATTGTTAACCGCAAAGTAGGGACAGGCCAAAATTTCGCCCCGCAGGCGGTACAAATAGTCGGGGTCAAAGGCGTTGGGATGTTGGCTGTGGTACGGCATGAGGAGCGGGAAATGCAGGAGGGGACGCCGATTGCCGGGTACGCAGCAAAAATTGCCCATATAAAATGGTAACCCAAGATGGTAAACCCAAGACCTGCTCGGAACCTGGAGTGGGTTACTGGCATTTTTCTTGGCCGGCTCGGCGGTCTGGGTGATTTCTCTCCGAATGCGCTTGGGAATTGTGATTATCATGAGGGGAAAGCAACGTACGGCGGTTTACTGCTGGATGAATTCCCATGACTGATTTCCCTTCCGGTTGGCAAATTCCCCCCGCTCCCATCGCCGAGATTTTGGCTGTACCGCCCACGCCATCGGTCTATCTGTCGCCGACGGGGCGGTGGCTGCTGGAACTGGAGCAGCCGGGACTTTGCCCGATCGCCGATCTGACGGAGCCGGAAATTGGTGTGGCGGGGTTTCGCCTGAATCCTCAGACGAATGGACCGGCACGCCCTACGCCCTATCGCCACATGGCGGTGCAGGATATGGCCACGGGGGTGAAGCAAGCGGTGGAACTGCCGGAGGCGGCCCGCATCAGTTTTATTCGCTGGTCGCCGGATGGAGAAAAAGTGGCGTTCGTGCTGACCCAGGCGACGGGGTTGGAGTTGTGGGTGATGCCCCTGGCGACGGGGAAGCCGTGGCGGGTGACGGAGCCGATTTTGAATGGGGCCTATGGCATCCCCTATCGCTGGCAGTCGGCGGAAACGTTTGTGTGCAAGGTGGTTCCGGGCGATCGCGAGGCTCCTCCGGTTGCGCCCTTGGTGCCCAGTGGACCGATGATTCAGGAAAATCTGGGCCGCAAAACCCCCAGTCGCACCTACACGAATTTGCTGGCCAGTCCCCAGGATGAAGCGCTGTTTGAATACTACGTGACGGCGGGCTTGGAACAGGTGACGTTGGCGGGGCAGCGATCGCCCCTGGTGCCTCCTAGCCTAATCAGTGAGGCGATTCCCTCGCCGGACGGACAGTACATTTTACTCAGTCTGGTGCAGCGGCCCTTTTCCTATCAGGTGCCGGAGTCGCGCTTTCCGCGCCGAATTCAGGTGCTGGATGCCCTGAGGAACTGTTGTGCATCAGGTGGCGGATTTGCCCCTGGATGATCAGCGATCGATTAAGTTTGATGCGGTGCGTTCGGGGCGTCGGAGTGTGGGCTGGCGCAGCGATCGCCCTGCCACGCTGTATTGGCTGGAAGCCTTGGATGGAGGGGATCCCCAGCAGTCAGTTCCCCATCGCGATCGGATTATGCAGCAGGCGGCACCGTTTACGCAGGAGCCTGAGGAATTGTGGCGATCGCAGTACCGCTTTCACCGACTGCGCTGGGGTCGGGAGGATGTGGCCTTGGTCTGGGAGCAGGAGTACGATTCTCGCCAAATTCGCCTGTGGCGGATTCATCCCGATGCCCCTGCGACGCTGCCGACCTTGCTGATGGAGCGCAGCATTGAAGATCACTACAGTGCGCCCGGTACGCCGTTGATGGTGGCGGGTGCCTACCATTGGCAGGTGCTGCGGTTTACCCCTGATGGCCAGGGCCTCTACTTTAGCGGTCGCGGAGCTTCCCCGGCTGGTGTGTATCCCTTTTTAGATCAGATGGATCTGGCGACTGGGGCGCGGCACCGATTGTGGCAGTGCCAAGCGCCCTACTTTGAAGCGATTGTCGAGATGCTGGACTCGCAGCAGTTACTGACCCGCCGCCAGTCCCAGACGGAACCCCCCAACTATTGGCGGCGATTGCTGCCCGCGCCGACATCTGGCCCCGGATCTGGCTCCGGATCTAGCCCCGGTACCGCTGACCACCTATCCCGATCCCGCGCCTCAGTTTGCGGCGGTTACCAAGGAGTTGGTGCAGTATCCCCGCGCCGATGGGGTGATGCTGTCGGCAAACTTGTATTTGCCTCCGGGCTATGAGGCGGAGCGGGATGGACCGCTGCCGATGCTGTTCTGGGTCTATCCGGCGGAATTTAAGAATCGCGAATTGGCGGGACAGATGACAACGGCGGAGCATACCTTTAGTCGTCCGACGCGCACTTCTGTGTTGTTTTTATTAACTCAGGGCTATGCGGTCTTGGATGATCCGACGTTGCCCATCATTGGCGAAGGTGATGCCGAACCGAATGACACCTATGTCGAGCAGTTGATTGCTGGAGCTGAGGCAGCGGTAGAGTATGTGGTGGGGCGTGGCGTGGGCGATCGCGATCGCCTCGGGATTGGCGGCCATTCCTACGGAGCCTTTACCACGGCCAATTTGTTGGCCCATACCCGCCTGTTCAAGCTGGGGATTGCTCGCAGTGGGGCCTATAATCGCACCCTGACTCCTTTTGGCTTTCAGGGCGAACAGCGCAATTTTTGGGAAGCTCCGGACACCTATAACCAAATGGCTCCCTTCACCCACGCGGCTAAAATTCAAGCGCCGTTGCTGTTGATCCACGGGGCCAACGATAGCAATGCTGGCACCTATCCGCTGCAAACGGAGCGGTTGTATGAGGCGCTGAAGGGGTTGGGGGCCACGGTGCGCTGGGTCGAGTTGCCGCTGGAGGATCATGGCTATCGATCGCAGGAGGCGGTGGGGCATGTGCTGTGGGAAATGGTGCGATGGTGTGATTTGTATTTGAAGTAATCGGTTTCGCTCTGCGATCGCCTCAGTTTTTGCGATCGCCGCAATTCTGGGGAAAATGAAAAGCCCTCTAATTTAGCGGCGGAGTTGTCCAGAAATGGTACAAGATCTAAGAAACCCCGCGCCAATCCCAAATCGCCAATCCCCAATGCCTCTATGGAACCCGTAGAACTGTTCTTTTCCTACTCCCATAAAGATGAGAAATTGCGCGATCGCCTAGAGCCGCATCTGTCGATGTTGAAGCGAGACAAGGTGATCAAGGCTTGGCACGATCGCAAAATTAGCGCGGGGACAGAATGGGCAAAGGCGATCGACGATAATCTCAACTCGGCGGGGATTATTTTGTTGTTGGTTAGTGCCGACTTTTTGGCTTCGGACTATTGCTACGACCTGGAAATGCAGCGGGCCATGGAGCGCCACGAGGCGGGAGAGGCGCGGGTGATTCCAATTATTTTGAAGCCAGTGGATTGGACCAGTGCGCCCTTTAGCAAACTTCAGGCGTTTCCTAAGAACGCCAAGCCGGTCACCAAATGGACCCCGCAGGATGAGGCGTTTGCCAATATTGCCCAGGGGATTCGGCAGGCCGCAACGGAGATGGCAGCGATTTTGGCCAGTCGCCGATCGGACACGGATCAACCCCACCCCGTAGATCTGCCGCCCCCGCTACCGCCCCCGATTGTGACAGTGGCTGGGTCTGGGGTAGCGTCTCAGGTCGGTTTAATGGAACTCGAAGAAGTGGGTGGGCAGGTGCCCCTGGGATCGGTGTTTTATGTGAACCGTCCGCCGATGGAGGAGCGATGTTTTGCGGCGATCGCCAAACCGGGTGCCCTGATCCGCATCAAAGCTCCGCGCCAAATGGGGAAATCTTCCCTGATGCTGCGGATGATGCAGTCGGTTTGGGATCGGGGAGAACAGGCCGCTGCGTTGAACTTTCAGTTGGCTGGACAGGATTGTTTGGGTGATTTGGATCGGTTTTTGCAATGGTTTTGTCTGAGCTTGACCGATCAACTGGATCTGGAGGAACGGTTGGCAGACCATTGGAAGGGCGCGCTGGGCTGCAAAAATAAATGCACCAATTATTTTCAGCGCTATTTGCTGCCGGAAATTCAGACGCCGATCGCCCTTTGCCTAGACGAAGTGGATGAGATTTTTCAGCACCCGGCGATCGCGACGGATTTCTTTGGCATGTTGCGAGCTTGGCATGAGGAGGCGAAGCTGAAACCGATTTGGCGAAATTTGCGCTTGGTGATTGTCCATTCCAAGGAGGTGTACATTCCGCTGAATATTAACCAGTCGCCGTTTAATGTGGGGGTGCCGATCGATCTGCCGCCGCTTACGCCTGATCAGGTGCTGGATTTGGCTCGACGGCATGGGTTGGCATGGGCGGAGCCAGAGGTAGCGGAGTTGATGAGCATGGTGGGGGGCCATCCGTTTTTGGTGCGGGGGGCGTTGGTGCCGATCGCGCGGGGCGAGATGACCTTGGCCGAGGTGTTGGCGGTGGCCCCGACGGAGGGCGGCTTGTTTGGCGAGCATTTGCGGCGGCATTTGCTGAATCTGGAGGGCGATGCCAAGCTGCTGGCGGCGATGAAGTTGGTGCTGGCCATGGATCAACCCGTATTAATTGATACGACGGAGGCGTTTAAGTTGGTGAGTATGGGGGTGGTGCGCTATGAGGGCAGTCGGGTGGTGCCGCTGTGTGATGTCTATCGGCAGTACTTCGGCGATCGCTTGGGAGTTAGACCGTAAAATAAACCTACCCGCTGTTGCTTACCCCTATGCGTCATCCTCACCTCGCCTATATTCTCGCCACT
>CAVYAN010000056.1:0-14066 GCA_963766075.1 uncultured cyanobacterium
TGACAACCTGAAATTTAAGGACACTCAATCATGGCACGAGATCACCATCAACTCCGGACCCACCGCAATGATTTACTCCCAGCCCATCGCCTGTCTGATGGAATCGCAAGTCAACTGAAAAATGCACTATTTAGTGAATTAGACAGCATTGAGCGAAAATTTGCGGGCGCTAGCGATGGGACGGTCGTGAACCCACTGGACCCGACTCAACTGGGAAACCGTAACCCGCGAATCCAGGGAACCCGCTTCTCAGATGTAATTCTTGGGGGAATTGGTGATGACATCATTCATGGACAAGGTGGTGGCGACTTTATCTTTGCCCGAGATGGAAACGATCAAGTCCAGGGCGGAGCTGGAAGGGACTTCTTGTTTGGTGGTATTGGCAACGATGTCCTGAAGGGCGGTCGGGGCAACGATCGCATCAGCGGCGGGCTCGATAATGATGCCATTTTTGGGGGGCGCGGCAATGATGTCGTTACCTATGTGGCTGGGGATGGTAATGATACCGTCAGCGGCGGTTCGGGATCTGACCGCCTCAACATTATTGGCTCTCAGACCCAGAGCAATAACTTTACCCTCGGCAACGCCGCAGGCAAAGCCCTATTTCAGCAAATTGGTCTAGAGAATCAGTCAGATGCAGCGGCCAATTTTACCCTGACCGTAGACACAACCGAAGTCTTTGATGTTCAGGGAGGCACTGGTAATGACGCCTTGCGGGTGGATGACCTGACCGATACGGGGGTAAAGCGCGTCAAATTTCGGGGTGGTGAAGGGGATGATGTCCTGGATGCGAGTGCCAGCGGTGTGCGAGTAACGGCCAGAGGCGGTCAAGGCAACGATACTTTGATCGGCGGGGCACTGGCCGATATTCTGGCCGGGGGCAATGGTGTTGATACGCTGACGGGCGGCGGTGGGAGCGATCGCTTCGTTTACGGCGGTAATCCCTTTGGCAATGGCACGCCGGTCGTCAATGCTGCAACTGGGATTGGCGTCCTCAATCAACCGGACAAAATTACGGACTACACCATTGGCGAAGATATTTTTGCCCTGAACAGCAAAGCCTTGGGAATAAAAGACATCCAATTTACTGAGGGCACCGCTAGCAGTATCGGCAATGGCACTATCATCAACCTGACGGATGGCTTTGCCAATGCTGCCGCAGCGGCCAAGGCGATCGCAGATAATGATGCTGTGACCGCGAAAGAGGGAGCTTTCCTCTACTTCAATACCACTCTTGGCATCAGTCGCCTCGCCTACTCCAGCAATCTAGCGGAAGGAGGTGATATCAGCGTATTGGCAAATCTCAATAACCAAACAATTGCAGGGAATCAGGCGAATTTCAGCGCCAACGACTTTATGTTAGTGTAAAGCTCCACCCATAGACGCTACTGTTTGACCTTGGAATGAACGATGGCTATTTGTGTCAAGGCAGTCCCCTAGCTGCCTTGACACAAATTTGCTGGCTCCCGATCCCCTCAATCCAATTAGGAGACTTTTCAAGAACCCAGTCCATTCAAACATCAGGTGATTAATCGTTCGACTACACTGATTGCTCGCGCCATCAACGCATTGATCGCGCCATCAACGCAGTTAATCGGTGTTGCAGGCTGAATATATCTGTCTACCATGCCAAACTCGTCATTGCCTCCCACTGATGTCGAACTGATCCAGAGCCTCCGAGCGGGTGAACAGATGCCGCTGCGCCTGCTGTACGATCGCTACAGTGGGCTCGTGTATACGGTTGCCCTCCGGATTCTAGAGCGTAGTGAGGAAGCGGAAGATTTGACGCAGGAGGTTTTTCTCACCTTTTGGAAAGACGCCAAGTTTGATCCTGCCCGCGCCGCCCTGAGCACCTATTTAAGTTTGCTGAGCGCGATCGCGCGCACTGCACCGCTTAGACCAACGGGCCAGTCGTCGCCGCTCCCTCAACCACCTGCAACAAATCGAGTTGAGGGAATCCAAAGCCCCAACGCCCCTGGAATTAGCGGCCCTAGAAGAACAGCACCACCACGTGCGCGCTGCCTTGAGTCAACTATCTGACAACCAACGCCAAGTGCTGACGCTAAGTTATTATCAGGGTCTCAGCCATTCTGTCATTTCTCAAACACTGAACCTACCCCTAGGCACCGTCAAAACCAATGCCCGCCAGGGGCTATTAAAGCTTCGCAAAATTTTGGGGGAGACCATTGAGTAAGGGGAACAACTATGGGGCAGGCTAAATTACCAATTTCCGATGTCGAGCGAGAACTGGCCGCAGGGTATATCTTGGGGGACCTAGATCCAGAAGAATTGCGGCAATTTGAAGCCCGGTTGTCCGGGAATGCGCTACTCCAAGCGGAAGTGCACGCACTCCGCGTGAGTTTAATGCTGATGCCCCAGGGATTGGAGCCTGTTGTGCCTCCACCCCAGTTGCGCGATCGGGTCCTAGCGGCCCAGGCTCTAGCATCGGTCGCCCGCCGTCGGAAAGTTTGGCCCGTTATCATGACCGGCATGGCCGTGCTGGTAGCGCTACTAGCGTTCGATAACCTGCGATTGCGTCGCGACCTGAGTGTGGCCCGCGGGCTATACCGGAAACCGTCGCATCCATTTTGCAGCGTCCCAAGAGTCGGTTGGTGGCCCTGCGATCGCCCACCCCCGCCCCGCCCACCGGCACCCTCCTATTCACGCCCGGTCAGTGGCAAGAAATTGTTGTGGCCCTAGATCGGATCCCCCCTCTTCCACCCGATCGGGCGTATCACCTGTGGTTGACCCTCAACGATGGTCAGATCCTGTTTTGTGGAAAGTTTCAACCCAATGCCGCAGGACGTGTATTTGTAACCCTCCATCCGCCCCAAACGCCGCCTCCGGGAGTCAAGGCCACGGGAGTGTTTGTCACGCTGGATATGGGGACCACGCCGGGTCAACCCCACGGCGATCGGATTTTGGCTGGAGAAATTTAAACCCTGTAGAGGGGGCAATATCAGCAGACGTCGCTAGCAGATATCACTCAGTGAGCACTCGCTGGGTGAGCACTCGTCGCCTATTGCCGTAGGTCGAGCGGTCCCGGCAGGGTGAACACCCATGGGCGAACGACTGGCGCTTGTCGGGATAGTGATTGGCCAGGATGACGATTGGCCAGGATGATATTGGGTCAGGAAAAAACTTTTTCAATCTCTGGGTGCCACCCTGCATAAACGAGAAAACCCGCTCCTATCGGTAATCTGTAAGGGCTCACGACCTAGGGGTTCACAATCCAGGGATTCATGACCCATACAACACATACCCTTTTTTCACTCTATTCAAATCGGAGTCACACCTATGTTGCGTCAACTTTCTGCTTCTGTTTTGACCGTGACCACGATCGCCACCTCCGCGATTCTGCCCGCCCACGCTGGAGAACAGCAATCCTGGATCAACAGTGACATCCTAGCCAAAGATCCCACCGCCCTGTGCAGTGACGTCGGTCTAGGCAGCAACACCCAAAACAACAACGGTTCTTCCAGTTCCTCCAGCCGCAGCGCCTCGGCCAACCGCAATTCGGCATCAGGTAGTAACTCCAACGTTCAGTCCAGCAGCAGCAGTTCCAAAGCCGGTGGCGGTGGTGGCGTCAGCTTCCTGGGGATTGGCATCAGCGGCAGTGGCAGTTCCCAAAACAGTAATGCGAACTACTCCAACCGGGGCAGCCAATACAGCACCGCCAGCGCGGCCAGCCAATCAAATGCCAGCAGCCGCGCCTCGGCCTTCAACCGGGATTCCTCAACCGTAGTCGTCGGTAAGAACTGCGATGCCTTCGTGGGTGCAGCGGCAGCCCGCGATATTGCCCACGACACCAACCAAGCCGCCGTGCAAATGAACCAAGACAACAACTCCACAACGCGCTACGGCTTTGATACTCAAGTCAAGATCAACGACAGCAACAACAA
Source organism: uncultured cyanobacterium (assembly GCA_963766075.1). GTDB lineage: Bacteria > Cyanobacteriota > Cyanobacteriia > Leptolyngbyales > Leptolyngbyaceae > CAVYAN01. The sequence goes on from CAVYAN010000056.1 coordinate 3,903, forward strand.
AACGGCTGTGGATTTGTTTAATTCCCAGCGCCGTGCCGGAGCCGTCAACAATCTGACCCAATGGTATACCCCCAGTGGCCGCTAATTATCGAAGCCAGCCCCTCGGGACGGTTTGATGAAGAATGTCTGACCCTTGGGCATGGGCAAAGTCGTGCACTCATCAAGTTTCAGGGTGCAGCATAACAAGGGCTAGGCACGGTGCGACCGTGCCTTTTTTTTACTCACACAGGGGCGAATCCCTTTATCCTGGAAAAGCAGATATGCCGATCGCCCCATGCCTATGACCTCCCTGCCGACCCCGTCCCGCCCCATCAAAATTGCCATTGTTGGCGATGTGCACAACGCTTGGGATGCTGATGATGGACCGGCCTTGAAGCAGCTCGCCGTGGATCTGGTCCTGTTTGTCGGCGATTTTGGCAATGAGGCTGTGGATGTGGTGGATGCGATCGCCGCTCTTTCTATCCCCAAAGCCGTAATTCTCGGCAATCACGATGCCTGGTACACGGCCACGCCCTGGGGGGCCAAAAAATGCCCCTATGATCGCCGTGAAGAAGATCGGGTGCAGCAGCAACTCGATCGGCTCGGCATCGCCCATGTCGGGTTTAGTCACCTGGACTTTCCAGCTCTAAATCTTTCGGTTGTGGGAGCTCGGCCCTTTAGCTGGGGGGGATCTGACTGGAAAAATACAGCGTTTTATCAAGCGCGCTATGGTGTCAGTAGCTTTGCGGAATCCACCGCTAAGATGGTTGCAGCCGCGCAGCAGGCAGCCTGCCAGTCCCTGATTTTAATTGGCCATTGCGGCCCCTTTGGCCTAGGCGATCGCCCCGAAGATCCCTGTGGTAAAGATTGGAGTCCTCCCGGCGGCGATCACGGTGACCCTGACTTTGCCAACGCCATAGCCCAAATCCAGCAACGGGGCCAGTCCATTCCTTTAGTTGCGTTTGGCCATATGCATCATCAGATGCGTCACCGCAAAGACATTCTCCGCACTGCTTTAGTGAAGCAGACCGACGACACAGTTTACCTCAACGCCGCCTATGTTCCTCGGATTCGCAAAACTGAAACCGACTGCTTCCGCAACTTCTCCATCGTCACCCTAGAAAATGGCAAAGTTACCCATGCGGCACTCCTTTGGGTCAATCAAGATCTCGCGATCGCCTCAGAACAACTCCTCTATGCCCATCCCGCCGACACCACAGAAGTCATTCCCTTCACCGCCAGATTACCCCACTGAAATAGCGCCGACCCCTGAAATCACCAACCCTGCCACAGATCCGATCAGCACCTAGAAGAATTTTTAATTCTACCCCGCCTTCCGCCTCACCCACTCCTCCTACTCACCGACCATGCACCCCGACTACCTCGAAAAAATCCTCACTGCCCGCGTCTATGACGTTGCCCAAGAAACCCCTCTAGAGGTTGCCCCTAACCTGTCAGCCCGGTTGCAGAATCGTATCCTGCTGAAGCGTGAGGATATGCAGTCCGTCTTTTCCTTTAAGCTGCGTGGCGCGTATAACAAGATGGCGCAGCTTGCCCCCGATATTTTGGCGAAGGGTGTGATTGCTGCCTCGGCGGGAAACCACGCGCAAGGGGTAGCGCTGGGGGCCAGTCGCTTGGGCACCACCGCCATTATTGTCATGCCCGTGACGACTCCCCAGGTAAAAGTTGCGGCAGTCAAGGCCCGTGGGGGCGAAGTAGTTCTGTATGGCAATACCTATGACGATGCCTACGCCTACGCGCGACAACTGGAGCAGGAAAAAGGATTGACCTTTGTGCATCCCTTTGACGATCCAGATGTGATTGCGGGGCAGGGCACGATTGGCATGGAAATTCTGCGGCAATATCAGCAGCCGATTCATGCGATTTTTGTGGCGATCGGGGGCGGTGGGCTCATTTCTGGGATCGGGGCCTACATTAAGCGGCTGCGCCCGGAGATCAAAATAATTGGCGTCGAGCCGATAGATGCCGATGGCATGTATCAATCCCTGCAAGCCGGACATCGGGTGAAGCTGCCGCAGGTGGGCCTATTTGCTGATGGGGTGGCGGTGCGGGAAGTTGGAGAAGAAACATTTCGGCTCTGTCAGCAATATGTGGATGAAATTATTCGCGTCGATACCGATGACATTTGTGCCGCCATTAAAGATGTGTTTGAGGACACGCGATCCATTTTAGAACCTGCGGGCGCGTTGGCGATCGCGGGGGTCAAGACCTATGTGGAGCGGGAGGCCATGACCGACCACACCCTCGTGGCGATCGCCTGTGGAGCCAACATGAACTTTAATCGGCTGCGGTTTGTCGCCGAGCGCGCCGAACTGGGGGAGCGGCGGGAAGCTATTTTTGCCGTCACGATTCCGGAAGAGCGTGGCAGTTTTCGCAAATTTTGTGCCTGCTTGGGCGATCGCAACCTGACCGAATTTAACTACCGGATTGCTGATTCGCAGGCAGCCCATATTTTTATAGGCGTGCAAATTCAAAACCGTGCCGATGCCACTAAAATTGTGGCCACGTTTGAACAGCATGGATTTAAAACCATCGACCTCACGGATGACGAACTCGCGAAACTGCACTTACGTCACATGGTCGGTGGCCGATCTAGTCTCGCTGAACATGAGTTGCTCTACCGCTTTGAGTTTCCCGACCGGCCTGGAGCCCTAATCCAATTCCTGAACTGTATGCGGCCCCAGTGGAATATCAGCCTATTCCATTATCGCAACCATGGGGCGGACTATGGGCGCATTGTCGTGGGCATGCAGGTGCCTCCGGATGAAATGACCGAATGGCAAGCTTTTCTCGATACGCTGGGCTATCGATATTGGGACGAAAGTCAGAATCCCGCCTACAAACTATTTTTAGGAAGTTCCGCTCAGGCTTAAAGAAGGTGGAGTAATTTCCAGGCGAGGATTTGGAATCGATTGGGATCGGGTAGAGTGCCATCAGGCGCAAAGGCGGAAGAGCGCTTTGAGTCAAGCCAGCCGCGAACGTCCCAATCTCTCGATGCCTGCGCAAACAGAGCCAGAATGTCTGGGACACTCCCATGGCTCTGTTCTCGGGTCCTCCAAAACCACTCCGACTTCAGCCTGAGTCGTAACGTGCATTTAAAGATTGCCCCGCAACGCTTGCTCCCGTTCCAGTGCCATAAATAGGGATTTAAAGTTACCGGCTCCGAAGCCTTTAGCGCCGTGGCGTTCAATCACTTCAAAGAATAGGGTCGGGCGATCGCCGACGGGCCGAGTGAACAATTGTAGAAGATAACCATCCTGATCGCGATCGACCAAGATCCCCAGTTCCGCCAGCCTTGCTACAGGCACATCAATTTCATTGATCCAATCCGGCAAATCTTCGTAATAGGTTTTGGGAATGGGCAGAAATTCAACGCCAAACTCCCGCAGTCGTGTCACAGTTTCAGCAATATTTTCGGTTGTTAATCCAATATGTTGAATTCCAGGACCGTTATGAAACTCTAGATATTCATCAATTTGGGATTTGCGTTTGGCTATAGCGGGTTCATTGATATTGAACGCTGTTTTTGTTCCATTTTGCAGGACTTTTGACATCAGTGCCGAATATTCGGTTGAAATTGACTGATCATCAAAATGCATCTGCAATTCGTATCCCATCGTTTTGATAAAGAACTCCACCCATTGGTTCATAGCCCCCATCTCAACATTGCCCACCACATGGTCAATGCCCTTTAATCCAGCTGATCGAGTCGATTTTGCCGAACGGGCCGTAAAGCCCGGTGCAAACGGGCCAGCGTAGTGGCTGCGATCAATGAATTTAATCATCGTGTCGCCAAAGATGCGAATGGCAGCAAACTGCACTACACCGTAGTCATCTTCTTGGTGCGTCGGCGGAATGGCACCCACGGCACCCCTCTCTACGGCCTGGTGATAGGCTCGGCTGACATCTGTAACCTCCATGCCAATGACGGCGATCGTGTCGCCATGGCGCAACACACTGTTCGCAATCGGGTGCTCTGGGCTCAGGGCTGCACTGATGACAAAACGAATATCTCCTTGCTCCAAAACATAGGAGGTTGTTTTACGTTCTCCGGTTTCTAGCCCAGAGTATGCCGTAATGGTAAATCCAAAGCATTGAGAGAAATACGCCGCCGCCTGCTTAGCATTTCCTACATAAAATTCTAAATGGTCGAGTCTTTTAATGGGATAGATGTTATTCACCGGCTTTTCCTTGAATTGAGAGAGCGAATGGTTACAGCAAAGACCCCATATACCATGGCAGAACTAAAGATGCACTCGGGAAGCATTCCGTCACATCCTAACAACCTGATCATGCCGCCTGCTTGAAAGCCTCAGCGAGGCCTCAGGATCGGCAAAAATCTCGCAAGAGCCGAGGGTGTTCAGCGTCACAGCATTGGAGTCCGGGAACTGCGAGTAGGACGGCTTGAAATGCCTGCCTACTGGCGTAATGTGTCAAGTGTCTACTGCTCAATGCGTCTACAACTCAACATGCCTACTCCTACAAGTAAGCAGCAGGCCCAGAAACTTGCCCAAGAAATATGCGTAAAATTACGCAGTCTTCACTGGAGAGAGAGCATTGATTAAGATTCAATTTAACCGACTAGTAATTATCCGTAATTCCACTTATAATCTCTCGCCACCGTAACGCTGGAAAAGTCTGCGCAGAATTCGTCTTTATCCTGAGCAACTTCCGTATAAGCGCTTAAAACAAGGAAAATTGGAATATCAAAATCGTTGGCTTCACAGATAACGTATCACGGATTACCGAGAAAACGTGTTTAATCTTACACAAAAACCGTATCGTGAGCAACACAGAAAATGTATTCTGGGTTACCTTTACACAGTATCAAAGAACACTCGTTCAAGGCATCGTAAAACACACTGACCAGATTTGATTAGTATCTTATGTTCTATGTATTTTTCCGGTGAAGGTTGCCGATTCTGTTCTGACTTTGCAGGTAGGCCCGTGTTATCTTGCATTTCTAAGGAATACACCCATGATTTCAGTGAGTAATTGCTGTGCTGGAATAAGGGCTTTGGCTTCGGTGAAGTCACCCAGGCGAATGGTAGAGGAGGGATGAGTATGCTGGAGCCAATGGCCATCCGCCGAGCGATCGAGGATTCCCCTTTCCTGCTGTTGTGAAAAAAGGATAGGGTGCGGGTGATCAGACCCACAATGGGTTAGTCAATCCACCCAACCACCGCGAATCTAACAAATATTTTTTATAAGGATATTTTTCTGAGTAGGAACTGAATTATGGATCTTGAATGCGCTTTAGAACCAATCGAGGTGTCGGCTCAATCCTATAGTCCCCATCCTGAGGCATGCCCGCAGGATACTTCGGCGAGAATGATCTTCAGTTATGCCATCGCTGCGAGTCAAGCCAACATCCAGATTCCTACTGATTTTCTAGAGAAACCAAATGCTCTGTTTCGGCCTGAATTTTATTCATTTACATTGGTCAATCCACCCCGCTGCGCGACGGAAATTGTGTCGAAATCTGACACGCGATCGCGAATACTCGCGGCAGTCAACATTTTGCTGTATCGATACGCGCAACAAGAAACCGTAGACCTAGAACTAACCGGAGCGAATGCCATCATCAACACAGGGTACAGCCCATTGATGCACACTCACCTCAGCGGAGAGGTCACCGTCCGGGATTATGTCGAGCAGGTGAGTGCTGCGGTTCGGGCCTTTGAAGCTGGATTGCCGCACGGGCAATTTTCACAACCCAGGGCCAAGCCACCGGTTAAACCGGCGATCGCCCTCAGTTTTGGTGATAGTTTTGGTGATAGTCTCGGTGACAATCGATTTTTGGCAGACGGGGAGACATCCGCCACCGCCTGGGAACGCCTGCTGCCGGCACCCTTTGACGGGTTTGATCTGCATGTCATTGTTTCGCAGTCGCAGGTATTGCCGTCTGGGGAATTGCCGTCGGAGTATGGATTACCGTCGGGACAAATAATCCCCGTTCTATTGCGCTATAACGCCAATGTATTCCAAGCGGACACAATTCAGCGGGTGGCTGGACATCTCCAGACCTTGCTGGCAGGCATGGCACATGATGCTGATGGTGTGATTGCCCAACTGCCCCTGCTTACCCAGGCCGAGACGCAGCAATTGCAAGTGGAGTGGAACGACACTGCGGTGGATTTTCCTAAAGCTCCCATCCATCATTATATTGAGGCCCATGCGGCGCAGCAACCGCAGGCGATCGCCCTCAGGTTCAACGCACAATCCCTCACCTATGCCGAATTGAATCAGCGCGCGAATCAACTGGCCCACTATCTAATACAGCTTGGCATTAGTGCAGGCGATCGCGTCGCTGTTTGTGTAGAACCCTCCCTGGACATCGGGGTGGCTATCCTCGGAATTTTCAAAGCTGGCGGCACCTACGTTCCCCTAGATCCCACCCATCCCACCGAGCGATTAGCGGTCATGGTGGAAGACATACAGCCCAAACTGCTGCTCACCCAATCGCCTGTATTGCCCAACTTGCCCAGTATTTCAGACAGGGTGTTGTGTCTGGATCAGGATTGGCCTCAGATTCAAGCACTACCCACGCATAATCCTGAAATCCATTGGGATCTGGAGCAAACGGCCTATTTGGTCTATACCTCGGGGACGACGGGCAAGCCCAAGGGGGTCGTCGCTACCCATGGCAATCTGGTGAATTACATTCTGTCTGCACAGCAAGCATTTCGGTTTGATCGTCAGGATGTGATTCCGGCGATCGCCCGGTTTACCTTTAGCATCACCTTTTTTGAGTTGTTTTCACCCCTGGTGGCCGGGGGAACGCTGGTCATTCTAGAGCGAGAACATATCCTAGACTTCAACCGCATGGTGCAGACCTTGCAACAGGTCACCGTGGCGCATCTGTCCCCCAGCCTATTGCGTAAACTGCTGGCCCATATCCAAGACACGGGTGTAGACCGTCAAACATTTCAACGCCTGCGGCATATTTCAGCAGGTGGAGACATGGTATCTGCCGACCTCCTGGCAACGATGCATCAGGTGTTTCCACAGGCCGAAGTTTATGTGTTGTATGGCAGCAGTGAGGTGAGTTGCATGGGCTGTTTCTATACAGTGCCCACCGATCGCCCCATTACCCAAAGTCGCGCCGGCAAGCCCTTTGCTAATGTCACAGTTCGCCTACTCGATCCCGATCAAAATCTGGTGCCCATCGGAGTTGTAGGTGAAGTGTACTTTGGGGGCGCAGGCATTACCCAGGGCTACCTGAACCAGGCAGAACTCACCTCCGAAAAATTTGTTGAGCTTGAGGGGCAACGGTTTTATCGCATGGGCGATCTAGGTCGCTTCGATGCCGATGGCAACCTGGAGTTGTTAGGCCGTGCTGATTTTCAAATTAAGTTACGCGGCATTCGGATTGAACCCGGTGACATTGAAGCCGCCCTGCGACAGGTGCCGGGGGTAAGGGAAGGGGTTGTGGTGGCGCGGGCACTGGGCCACCGTGCAGAATACAGCGCAGAACAGAGCTTGGTGGCCTACATCGTTCTAGATCCAGCCCAGAAACCCACAGTGGAGGAGATTCGGCGGTTTCTACAACTCAAATTGCCAGACTATATGGTGCCCGTCCGCTTTGTCGAATTGGCGGCTCTTCCCCTCAACATCAATCAAAAAGTCGATCGGCTAGCCCTACCCGCGCCAACTGTCGTGGATCCGCAGTCGCCCCACCCATATTGTGCGCCGGAAACCCCTCTAGAGAGATTATTGGCCGATCTTTGGGCAGCCATTCTGGGCTTAGAACAAGTCAGCATTCAGGATGACTTTTTTAGCCTGGGGGGACATTCGTTGCTGGCGGCTCAAGTGTTGTCACGGTTACAGGAAGCCCTGAACCGGGAGATTCCCCTGAGCCGACTGTTTGAATTTCCCACGATCGCGACCTTAGCCGCCCACCTGGCAGGCCCGTTCATGGAGGAGACTGCTCCGGCGATCGCCTTAACCCCAATTTCGCGTCAGCCCAATTTACCCCTGTCCCTGTCCCAGTCGCGATTCTGGTACTTGGCCCAGTTAGAGGCCGGAACCGCCTATAACATTCCCCTCACCCTGCATTTGACTGGCGTTTTAGATGTTCCCGCATTGCAGCAAAGCCTGACGGCCCTGCTCCATCGGCATGAAGTCCTGCGCACAGTGTTTCCTGTGGTGGCAGGGACCCCGGTGCAACGGATCTTACCGCCCCCAGCATTCTCGCTGCCCGTGATCGATTTGCAAGATCTGCCAGCGCCAGAGCAACGGACAGAGGTATACCGTCTGGCTCAGAGGGCACTGCAACAAGCATTTAATCTAGCGGAGGATCTTCCTGTTCGGGGCAGCCTCCTGTGCTTGACAGAGACGACGCATGTGCTGCTGTTGACGCTGCATCACATCGCCGCCGATGGTTGGGCTTTGGCCCTGTTCCGGCAAGAATTGGCCCTGCTCTACACTGCTTTCTCCGAGGGACGACCCTCGCCCCTGGCCGACCTGCCGATTCAGTATGCTGATTTTGCCCACTGGCAGACCCACTGGCTGAACAGTGCCCCCGTGCAGGATCAACTGGTCTACTGGAAACAGCAACTGACCACAGCACCGCCACTGCTGGAACTGCCCTGCGATCGCCCGCGTCCTCCCCAACAAACCTATCGGGGCGGAAGTGAATTCTTTACCCTCAGCCCAGAACTGACCCAGCAGCTTAAAGCCCTCAGTCAGCGGGCGGGGGCGACGCTGTTCATGACGCTGTTGGCCAGCTTTGCCACGGTGCTGTCTCGTCACAGCCAGCACTCCGACTTGGTGATCGGCTCCCCCATCGCCAACCGCAACCGCCGCGAGTTAGAAACGTTGCAAGGCGTTTTGATTAATTTATTGGCCTTGCGGATTGACTTATCTGGCAATCCGGCTTTTCTGGAATTGCTGCACCGCGTCCGCCAAGTGGCCCTCGATGCCTTTGCCCACGCCGATATTCCGTTTGATCAGGTGGTGGAAGCGGTACAACCCGATCGCAATCCCAGCTATAGTCCCCTCTTCCAAGTTCTGTTTGTGCTCCAAAATGCCCCGGTGGTCCCACTGGAACTTCCTGGCCTAACGTTGACCACTCTGGCGGTGGAAAGTGGCACAGCCAAATACGATCTGACATTAATGATGGAGGAAACCGCCGCCGGATTAACGGGCGAGTTGGAATACAACCGGGATTTGTTTGATCGGGCAACGATCGCGCGCATGGTGGGTCATCTCCAGACCGTGCTGGCGAGTGTGGTGATTCAGCCGGACCAGGTGATCGCCGAGCTGCCGCTATTGACCGCATCCGAGCAGCAGCAAATTCTGGTGGCGTGGAACCATACCGAGGCCAATTATCCCCAAACCCTGGGCATTCATCAGTTGGTGGAGCAGCAGGTCGAACGCACTCCTGACGCGATCGCTGTTGTTTTTGAGCAGCAGCAATTGACCTACCGCCAACTCAACAACCGAGCCAATCAATTAGCCGAGCATCTGCAACGCCTAGGCGTGGGTCCAGAGGTGTTAGTGGGCATTTACGTCGAACGCTCTCTGGATATGGTGGTTGGTGTCCTCGGCATTCTGAAGGCGGGCGGAGCCTATGTGCCGCTGGATCCGGCCTATCCCCAGGATCGTCTGGCCTTTATGCTGGCGGATACCCAAGCGCCGGTTCTAGTGACGCAGCGATCGCTGCACGCCCAGTTACCGCCCCATCAGGCCCAGATTGGGTATATCGATCATGATGCCGATTCCCTCCAGGAAAGCGCCAACACGCTAACCCCCAATCCAGTCAGCGGCGTGAACTCGCGAAATCTGGCCTACTTGATCTACACCTCCGGGTCAACCGGCAAACCCAAAGGTGTCCAGATTGAGCATCGCAGTGCCGTCAACCTACTCAATTCAGTGCGTCAGCAGCCCGGTCTGACGGCCCAGGACATCCTGCTATCAGTCACTACCCTCTCCTTTGATATCGTGGTGTCGGAACTCTTTCTGCCCCTCTCTGTAGGGGCACGCTTGGTCCTAGTCAGTCGGGAAGTGGCTGCCGATGGTCGGCAACTGCTGTCGGTATTAACCGAGTCCGGAGCCACCTTTATGCAACCCACTCCAGCCACCTGGCGGCTGTTGCTGGCAGCAGGCTGGCAAGGCACCCCACGCCTCAAGATGGTCTCCACTGGCGAACCCTTACCCCGC
>CAVYAN010000057.1:0-43311 GCA_963766075.1 uncultured cyanobacterium
CTTGCTGGACCGCAATTCGGATCTCGAGAAGTTGCAGAGTCTCGCCGAAGTGATGAGTTATGTGCCCATGTCGCCCAGCGATCGCCTGCGGTATCTGACGGACTTACGCCATTTCTTATCTGATTGGTCCCTGGCGTGCTGTTTTCATGTGGCACGGCAGGCCAAGTGGAGTTTGACCGCTGAGCAAACCCTAGCCTGTCTTAAGCATCCCAAGGGCTTTGTGCGGGAGGCGGTGCTGTCTTACATTACGGTGGCTTCCCCTCGGGCTCTGCCGCAGATTTTGCCTATTATGGAGAGCGACACCGATCCGTTGGTCCAAGCGCAAATCCAAGATATTGTGCAGCGGATTTCGCAAGATTCCGTAAGGACAGCCCCACGGGAGGCAAAACGGGGCAATAATAATGTGATTGAATTTCCTAGGCGCATGGGTCCCGAACCGATTTAGCTCTAAGCCAGTCTGAGTTCAATGAATCGGCGGCGCGGTGACTTCAGGAAAACCGGATTGAATTAGACTAAATTAATTAGACTGAATTAAATTGAACTGGATTAAATCGGTCTGACGCGAATTGGACTTTTCCTGAAGCTCTTTTAAGGGTTCATCGTGCCATTCTGGGAATCTTGAACATAATGTAGAAATTTGGCGATTGGCTAATGGCGTGTCTGTTGGCAATTAGCTGACCCATCTCGGCGGCATCTTGTTATGTTAACCAGCGTTGACCGTTTACTGTTTGTTCGGCAAGTCCCCATCTTCAAGGAGCTGAGGGATGACTTTTTGGTCCGGTTGGCTTCGGTGATGGAGGAATTGTCCTTTCCCAACAACCACACGATTTTTACCGAAGGCGAAGAGGGTCGATCACTGTATATTGTCGTTTCAGGGCGCGTGCGGGTGCATATTGATGACCAAGAACTGGTCCAATTGGAGCGAGGAACGTGCTTTGGAGAAATGTCACTGTTTGATGCGGAGCCCCGTTCGGCTTCGGTGACGACGCTGGAATCCTGTGATTGTTTGGTGCTGACGCAGCAGCAGTTGTATGAGGCGATTGATGAAACGCCGGGGATTGCGGTGAATATTATTCGACTTCTGTCCCGGCGGATTCGAGAGTTGAATTTGAAGATTAATCCTCGGCAGGCCACAAAGTCGATTACACCGCCGTCTCGGCTGAAACCGGCCCGATCGCGCTAGTGGTCCTTAGCGTTAGTCCAGGGTGGCTTAGTCCGGGGTGGCTATGCGGTTTCTAACCAATCAAAGATGCGGTTGAGTTCGTCGAGGGTGACAAGGCCATACTGCCAGAGAATAATGGGCAGCAGGTTGGGAGTCAGGTTGGGGCTACGCTGGGCCATGGCGATCGCTGACGCGGGTACGGCCAGTTCTTCTTGAAGAAATTGAATTAAGCGGGCTTCGGAAGGGGTATTCACGGGACGTAAAAATTTTATTATTATGAGAAGTCTGCCCGTAAATCTTAGATTTGGCAACAAATCTTCAAACAATCAATGAAATGAACCGATAGGGTCCATCTCAGTCTTTATTTTACTTATAAATTAAATAATAAACGCCTCAGGAATCGCCGTCCAATGCTCTAGCAAACGCCCTGGCTGGGGTGCACTTGATGGCTTTCCCGGTTTCAATCTTTACATCTTTCAATATTTTGGCCCGTTAGTTGGGTGAAAAACCCGGCATACTGGTTACAGCCTGTGAGCATTGCTGTATAACCCTTTCGGATTATTAATTCATGCTTAATTTTGTAAGTCTGCTGGAGTTCTCCCATACTCATTGTGTGGCGATTTGTGCGGTGTTGGTACCGCTGAATTTGCTCGCGACTCTGGGAACGATGGGGTTGGTCGGACTCCAGCGCCCTGTGCGATACATTCGGGTGGCGGTGGCGATGGCGCTGCTGTTGGCACTGGTTATGGTGCTACATGTGTTGACTTGGTTTGTGATTGGAGTGGTGCGGGTACCCACCTATGTGTTACTCGGGTTGGGAAGTTTGTGTTTGGTGATGAATTTGTGGGCGATCGTCCATGGTGTCAGTATGCAACGGCTACTGGCAGCACTGGTCCAGTGGGGACGACGGTTTAGCGGGCGCTTTGGCCTGAGCATTGTGCCGCTCACTCGGAGTGAGGCCAAGTCATGATCGATCCGTCGGGGGACCAACCCCTTGACCCATGGCCAAAGTCTGATGCGGACGGATCTCGCCGGACTCTGGCTCGGAGCGGATTGGCCCAGAGCAGACTGAATCGGAGCAGATTGAATCGGAGCGGACTAGCGTAGAACAGCTCGATGTGGAGCAGGCCGACGACGCGGCGTGGCAGGCTGTTGACGCAGAATTGGCGTTTTCTGCACGGGTGGCTCCCGCTGTGACAACCCAGGGTTTGGCGGAGTTAGGGGCACGAGTGCGCCATGTGGATCCTGCCAGTCCTATTGTGATGGTGGAAACGGCGTTTTTGGCCAGTGCTTCTAGTTTGGTTTGGTTGATTAATTTTTATTTTCCGTTCCCGTTATTTCGGTTATTTTTTCCGATTCCCATCGCGATTGCCTATTTGCGCTGGGGACCTCGGGCTGCTTGGATGGCCACTGTGGTCTCGGGCCTGTTGCTGAGTGTGCTGATGGGACCGGTGCGCAGTTTGTTGTTTATTATGCCGTTTGGTTTTTTAGGAGTGCTACTGGGGGTGCTGTGGCGGCGTGGGGCGCGCTGGGGAACGGCGATCGCCATTGGCGGCTTGCTCGGCACGATTGGATTTTTCTTTCGGATTTGGTTAAGCTCCATTTTGCTGGGAGAGGATTTGTGGGCGTACTCTACGGCTCAGGTGACGGATTTGTTGGAGTGGCTGTTTGTGCGCTTGGGGCTTCTGATTCAGCCCAATCTGGGCATGATTCAGGCGGCAATTTTGGGGATGGTGCTCCTGAATTTTTGGGTGTATACCTTTGTGGTGCATCTGATTGCCTGGATTACGCTGGATCGGTTGGGAAATCCGATTCCCCGTCCGCCGAAGTGGGTGCAGGTGTTGATGGACTACGAATAGGATGACCACAGCCACGAGGGATGATGCCGTGTCGGTGCGGATCTATGCCCAGATAGCGCGTGGGCAGGCGTGGATGCAGCGCCATCGGCAGCGCCAGCCCGGGGTGGTCTGTGTCTTGGGGTTTACAGAGACGGGGCTGATGCCGGGAATTTCGGCGGCGGGGGCGACGCCACGGGATCGGCGGTATACGGCGATCGCCGATGCTGAATTTTTAGTGAATGGTCCTCAGCCTCAGCCGCGCTACCCGCTGCCGCCCTTGGCGGTGGGTGCTTCGCCGGTATTAATTTCCCGAGCTGTGATTGAAGCCCTGCACTGGCCTGTGTCCTTGTTCAACGCCGGGTTGCCGATCCCGCCCTCGGTGGCCTGTGAGGATTTGGGGGGGATGCCCGCCCGCTGTTTGAGTGGGGGCAATGCTTTGGATCCGCCCGTGGTTCGGCATTTGCTGGATCAGGGTTGGTGTTGGGGCGAGAAATTAGCGGGGCGATCGCCCATGGACTATCTCATTCTGGGTGAGTGCGTAGTGGGAGGTACAACGACGGCTTTGGCCGTGCTGATGGGCCTGGGATTTGCCGCCCAGGGTAAGGTTAACAGCAGTCATCCGGCCTGTAACCATGGACAAAAATGGGAGCTAGTGCAGGCTGGATGGCATCGGGCGGGCCTAGGGCTACAGCCGCTTGACGTGGTGGCGGCAGTGGGGGATCCGATGCAGGTGGTGGTGGCGGGGATGGTGCTGGCGGCGAGTCGATCGGTGGGGGTGCTGTTGGCGGGCGGCACCCAAATGCTGGCGGTGTACGCCTTGGCGCGTGCCATTGCGGTGACTCAGGGATGGGACTGGTATCCAGATAATGTGGTGGTGGGTACGACCCGCTGGGTGGCGGAGGATCCGACTGGGGATACGGTGGGATTGGCCGAATTGATTGGTGATGTGCCCCTATTAGCGACTCAATTGAGTTTTGCAGAGTCGCGCCATAGCCAACTTCGAGCCTATGAGCAGGGGTTTGTGAAGGAAGGGGTGGGGGCAGGGGGCTGTGCGATCGCCGCCCACCTCTTCCAAAATTGGGGACAGAGAGAATTGTTGCAGGCGATTGATGGGTTGGGCGATCGCTATAGCCAACTTCAGTGAGGCTAAGGCATTGTCAAGTAATAGCATCAAGATATAGCTGCCTGAGCGGAGTCGAAGGGAGCGGTCGGTAGTTCGTGGAGCGGAATTGAAACGAACTGGAAACTAGGAGCTTGTTGTTTGACAACGGCTAAGCCAGGTCAAAGTTAAAAAATTTTGGCTAAGAATTTGTTTGACATTTTTTAAAGATGCGCAATTAAAAAAATCCAGCATAGCAACCTGCTAGTGCTGGATTCTTCAGAAGGGTTCACTCGGAAGCTTCCACCGCTCGCTTCGTCTAATGAACCCGCTTCAATAAGAGTTGCTCTTCCAATGCGGCAATGCGATTGTAGGCGGCTGTTAATTGTGCCGTCAGCCGTTGAATTTGAATCTCTGGAGACAACTGCTTTTCACCTTGGTGACTAATGGCATCCAAGCCATTCGACTCAACTAAAATGTCCTTATGATCCAAGGTGCCATCCAGATGGGCATAGCCGCTGGAGGTGCGGTAACCGACGAAATGATTTCTATCGGTCTTTCCAGAAGGCTCAGAGCCAGCCTTGCACTCAACTACGACGTCCGAAATTCGCTGGCTCATTTGCTCAATTAGCCGTGACAGGGAATCGACTCTAGCGCTTAGGGTCTGAATTTCTGTATGGAGGGTGTCCATTTAATAGCCCCATTTACCCTAAATTTACTCAACATTTATCTCTCATTATATTAGGCAATGAAATCGACCAGAACGAGGTTATTCCTGAATCATTTAACCTTTGATATTAAATAAAAATAGTGGGTGAATCCGCGCTAATGGGAGTGAACTCATGATTAAGAGATGGGCAGAATTAAAGTTAGGATCACGGCAGGATGGACGATTCTGTCAGAAGGGCTGGCACAGTAAAAGCAGCCTGGGTTGGTCGTGAAAGCGGCTCTGGTGCAGGCAAGTGTTTTTTCTAAAAGGGGTAAAATGCAGACTTTGCCATCGTTTAATGAATTGTCGTTCAGCGAATGGCGGTTGTGCAAGGCCCGTGCAAAGCCCGTGCAAAGCCAAGGTGGCGACCTACAATAGGACACGACTAATGAACCCCTTTGTCCCTAACCATTGCGCCCTGTCATGACGGATCAAGTGCCCTCGAATGTTTTACGATTGTGTCGATCGCGGTCGGCGATCGCTGCTGATCGGTCTGGCCAGTTTGGCGGCCAATGGGGCACTGGTGGGCTGTGCGGGCCAAAATCAATCGGCCTTGGCGGTGCGTTTGTTGAGTGGCTCTATCCCCCCTCAGATTTTGGCGGAGTTTCACAAGGCACTGCAATCGTCCTTGGGTACTGTTCAGTTGCAATTTGCTCCGGAGACTCAGTTGCAAGCGTTGTTTGCGCTGCTGCAAACCTGGCAGCGGCAGGGGAAGCCGGGGAGCAAGTCGGGCTGGCAGTTGCCGGGTTGGGTGCCCTGGGTGGGCGATCGCGGCAAATCCATTCCTGACTTGGTGACGCTGGGTAACTACTGGTTGCCCCAAGCCATTCAGCAGGGACTGATCCAACCGCTGGATCCAACTCCATGGAAAGCCTGGGGATCCCTCGTTGCCGATGCCAAGTGGCAAACCCTCGTAACGCGCAATGATCGGGGCGAACCGGATCCCAAAGGTCAGGTGTGGGCCGCGCCTTATCGCTGGGGCAGTACGATGATTGTTTATCGGCGGGATATTTTCCAAGAAAAGGGATTACGTCTGCCCACGGACTGGTCAGATTTATGGCGATCGGACCTGAAACGGCAGATTTCACTGCTCGATCAGCCCCGCGAGGTGATTGGCCTCACCCTCAAGAAACTGGGGCATTCCTACAACACGGCTGACCTGAAGGCGATCGCGCCGCTAGAGACAGAACTGGATGCGCTGCGACAGCAGGTCAAACTTTATAGCTCGACGACTTACCTACAGCCGCTCCTGCTGGGCGATACCTGGTTGGCGGTAGGTTGGTCTACGGACATTTTGCCGTTGCTTAAGCGGAATTCTAAACTTGCAGCAGTTGTGCCCCAATCGGGTACAGCGCTCTGGGCGGACCTGTGGGCGTGCCCGCGCTTGGCCCAGCCCGACTTGCCCTTGGTGAATGAGTGGATTAACTTTTGCTGGCAGCCCGAGATTGCCGAACGCCTGTCGCTCCTGAGTCAGGCGGCCTCGCCCGTCCTGATGGCCATGGCCCCGGCTCAACGGAGCCTAGACCTGCGGGGCGATGCCCTGCTGCTGCCCAGCCCGTCTATCCTGCGCAGCAGTGAATTTTTGCAGCCGCTGCCTGCGACTACCGTGCGGCAGTACCAAGATTTCTGGGTGCGCCTTCGGACGCAGTAGGCCGCCCGCCAAGGCCCGCTTTGCCCCGCGCATCGAGAATGATGGTACAGGGTCCGATGTGCGGCCCCAGAGGGGGCACAACCACGATCGCCTTTTCAGGAGTCGGATCCACTGTCTGGAGGGCCTGGGGGCTAAATTTACAGGTATAGGAGGCGATCGGTGGCTTGGTCCGGTCATCACTGTCTATCACCCGAATGTTGTAGCCATACTCGCGCGCCGTGGTGCCAAATTCATCGATAAAGGAATAGCGCTCCAGATAATCTAATAAACTCCATAACTGCCGGTTCACGATGAAGTCAATTTCTCCGGGTTGATTGGTTTGACCAGGGTAGGCGCGCCACTCCTGCAAGAGCTTGCCGCCAAAGGGTTCCTTTTGGGCAAATTGCTGGGTGACCCACCACAGACTGGGGAGTGTTAGCCCGGTAGCCGAAAATGTTTTTGAGGTAATTGCGGGCTCGGGTTGATCGGGAATGGGTAGATTTTCTGCTCGCAGATTTTTATGGGGTGAGTGGGTTGGGGAGATTTCTGTGGCCGTGACTTTTGTGGCCGTGACTTTTGTGGCTGTGGCGTCTGTCGCTGTGACAGACCCTGCTGTACCTGCCCAGACGGCACCTATGGCGAGTATGCTGAACCCTGCGACAGACCGCGCTTGACGCCAATATATACCAATACCCATGTTTTGACTCCGATTTTAACCAAGCGATGGTGGGGCTTTGCCCTGGGGATTGATAGGGCAGAGCGCTGGAGGCTTAGATGCAGATCCCACCCGATTTTGTTCCAGGCGATCGCCCGGAAGGGAGATCCCCATTCCGCCGCCGCTGCTGTTCCCTCAGTCTCCTTGAGGATCGATCAGGACTCAATCCTATGGGCAGCCGGTTGGGAGCCGCCCATGTTGACATTTTGCCCTGAATCCCGGTTTAATTCCGGTTAATGCTGCGCAATTTGGGATATTTCTATCCTCGATACTACCCCGTGAAACAGATTCCCTGGACTTCCCTCTTATTACTTTTAATTGCCTACATCAGTTTTGGTTGGTTTCTGTGCAATCCGGCGTTCCCCTTTTGGATCGTGGTCTGCGCCATGGCCTGGGTGGCGGTTATTTCGGCAGCGTTCATGCATCCGATTCTGGGGTTTAATCGGTTTATCACCCGCTGGTTTCGGTCGGATACGATCGCCTTTCTGACGATTTTTACCCTGGCTGGGTTGGCGGCTACAATTTTATTTTTTCTTAGGATTTTTCTGTATATCTTTACTATCCTGGCGACGGAATCCCTAGCCCGCATTGATATGCAAACTCTCGGCTACAGTGAAGTGCGGGCGTTTTGGATCTTAGTCTCTGCCTCCACCCTGGGCCTGAGCCTGGGCTGGGCCAGTCACTATGTGTTGCTGCATTCAATCTTGCTCAGGTTGGGTTGAAATCGCTGGAATTGTGCGGCTTGGGTCGTTGGATGCCCTTGGGCACTGCTGGGAGGGTGGCAGGGTAGCTCTCGTGGGAAGGTGTCTTCTTTGCTGCCGTGATTTGTTGCCGTGACTGTGTTGAGTTCCCGCTAGGGTTTTGGGGATCCGATCGCGAAATCCGGTGGAATAATGGGGGCACAACGTCTTGGGGGTGCTGTGGGAACCATTTTTCGGTTTAGAAGCAAAGCGTGGGCGATCGCGATTCTGGCGATGGTGTTGATTGGGTGTACTTGGATGGCGCAGTTTCCTGCGGGGAGTGATGTGCATCTGACTCTGGGCAATCCCAGCAATGCCCGCAGCGATCGCAGCCAGCCCGACAACTATCTTATTCGGCGTCCGCAGTATGTCTTGTCCTACAACAACAGTACACACATTCCCAATTGGGTGAGCTGGCAGCTAAAGGCATCGTGGTTGGGGCCTGTCCCCCGCAGCAATGATTTTCGTCCGGATGACAGTTTGCCGTCTGGATGGGTGCGGGTGACTGCTGCGGACTATAACGGGAGTGGCTACGATCGCGGCCATATGACGCCAGCGGGCGATCGCAGTAATACGCCCGAGGATAATTCGGCTACCTTTTTGATGACGAACATTCTGCCCCAGGCCCCGGACAATAACCGGGGACCGTGGGAGGCCTTTGAAAGTTATTGCCGTTATCTGGTGAAGCAGGGCAAGGAACTCTACATTGTTTCCGGTGGCTATGGAGAAAAGAAACGCATTTCGCCAAGGAAGATCGTAGTGCCCAGCCATATTTGGAAAGTGGTTTTGGTGTTGGATCAGCCTCAAAAAGGACTGGATGGAGTCACGGAAAATACGCGGGCGATCGCGGTGGATATGCCTAATGATCAGGGCATTAAAGATATCCGCTGGACAACCTATCGGGTCACGATTCAAGATTTGGAAGCGAAAACGGGGTATCGGTTTTTGGCGAATTTGCCCGAAGCTATCCAGCAGCGGTTGAAGAGTCGAATTGATGGACGTTAGGTATCGTCTGGAGAGATATCGTCTGGAGAAGTATCGTCTGGAGCCATCTGTGGCTTCGACCGTGTGCCTGATTTGACACCTTCATGGGTATCTGGTGATGGCTGGATGGGGTGGCATGTTCCCCGCACTACCGCAGTTTTTTATGTGGTGACCGTGGGGTAGTCACGGCCACCCAGAAGAGTTTGCCTTTGCCGTGGTAAAATCTTCATGCTATGCCCGACGTGTTTGGTCCCCTACTTCCGATAGGCCCTGATTATGGTGGAGCCCGTTGTTCAAGCTGCAGTGATCACCATTTCTAGCATTGTCAGCCGTGTGGTGTATGAGCATGGCGGTAAGCTGTTGGGCTGGATTGATCGCAAGCTAGATGAAAAGACGGATCAACGGATTGCGCGTGCTGCTGAAAAGTATTTGCAGAATTATCGCGATCGCCACGGCATTTTAAAAGTGCTGGGTATGCGGGAGCCGGTGGACTTGGAGTCGGTTTACACGACCGTACAGTTTTTAGACCGGGCCGATCTGCGCTGGTACGAATCGGTGGAGACTCTGGAAAAAGCCTATCGTCAGGCGGGGCAGCGCACCTTTCAGCCCAAGGACTCCGCCCGCAGAGATGGGTTACAAGTGGCCAATGAAAAACAGTACCTGATGGTGCTGGGTGGCCCGGGTGCGGGGAAATCCACCTTTTTGCGGCGAATGGGATTGGAAGTGCTGAACGGCGCAGACTACCAGCATGAATGCATTCCGGTGCTGGTTGAATTGAAAAATTTCAGTGTGGGTGCCCTCTCGTTGGAGCAGGCGATCGCGGAAGAATTTCGGATCTGTGGCTTTCCCGATCCCAATATCACCACGGCCAAATTGCTTGAGCAGGGCAAGCTCCTCGTGTTGTTGGACGGCTTGGATGAGGTGCCTACCCGCAATACCGATGACACGATTCGGCAAATTCAAAACTTTGTTGATCACTACGATCAAAATCGGTTTATTGCCTCCTGCCGGATGGCGGCCTATCGGCATAATTTTCGCCGCTTCAGCGATGTGGCCATGGCGGAATTTGACCCAGCGCAAATTTGTCAGTTCATTAACAATTGGTTTAGCTCCACGTCTGATCAGCAAATGAACACGGCCCAGAAGTGTTGGGAGCTGTTGCAAAAGCCCGAAAATGCCGCTGCTAAGGAGCTGGCGCAGACGCCTCTATTGTTGACGTTACTGTGTTTGGTTTACGATCGCTCCCAAAATTTTCCTACCAACCGCAGCAGCCTCTACCGCAAGGCCCTGCGGGTTTTGCTGGAGGAGTGGGCTGCCGAAAAGCGTATCCTGCGGGACGAAATTTACCAGGGGTTGAACACAGAACTGGAGGAGATTCTGCTGTCGGAAATTGCCTATGGTGGCTATGCTGCCGATCGCTTGTTTTTCCAAAAGCGGGATCTGGTGGCGCAAATTCGAGAATTTTTAACCACGAACTTGAATGCGCCGAAGCATCTGGATGGAGAATCGGTGCTCAGTGCGATCGCCATTCAGCAGGGCATTTTGGTCGAGCGGGCGGAGGGAGTTTTTTCGTTTTCGCATCTGACATTGCAGGAGTATCTGACGGCGCAATATATTGACGACCACAATCTAACCGGGCAATTGGTGGCGCGTCACCTCACCCATGAACGGTGGCAGGAGGTCTTTCTGCTCGTGGCGGGACTGATGCGATCAGGCGTTGATGAATTGCTGCTGCGCATGGAGCGGCATGCCCAAAAACTGATCAGTACGCCTCGGTTGCAGGCGCTTTTGGACTGGGCTGATGCCACGACGATGGGCAGTCAAACTGCCGTGCGACCGGTGGCCCGACGAGCAGCGGCACTATTTTTTGCGGTGAATCGCGATCGCGCCTTGGAAATTGTGCGGATTTTCCACACGGAGCTAGGGCGGGCGTTGGACTTGGTGCGGGCGCTGGATTTGCTGCGATCGCCCCTACCGATTGCCACGGCTGACCTAAGTCGTGCTGTCAATTTGGCGCGATCGTTTAAGCCGGAGATTGCCCCTGCCCGCGCCCAGGCCCGCAACCGAATGCTGGCAACGGCCACCAGTCGCACGGTTGCCAAGGCGGTCACGCGGGCCTTGGCGGAGGAATTCCAGAAAAATCCTGTATTTGAAGATGTGAACTTTACCAGTTTGATTGCGCGGTTAGAAACGCTAAAGCTGCGATCGCCCAGTGCGAGCAACCCGCCGGAAATGCTAGAAGCGTTCCATGGGCGGTTGTCTGCGACGTGGCTGCAGGCGCTGCGTTTGGAGGCAGACTGGGTCAATCTGTCCCCGTCGGAGTTGCAAGCGCTGGAACAATACCTCTATATCCATTGGCTGATGGTGCGCTGTCGGTTAGCGGCAGTGCGCCTATCGCCCGCGACCTGGAACGCTATTGAAACCCGGATGTTAAAGCCCCCCAAGCGCATGGAATCTGGACCAGGATGCGGGCCATAGAAGCCTGCTCATCTGGCTGAAGATCTGGCTGAAGATCTGGCTCAGGAGGAGGCAGGCGATCACAATGGCTAATAGCCGCTTCTCTTGCTAATTTCCTATCCCTAAAGGCTACTGACGGGTCAAAAACCATTGCACAGACCGAAACAGTGTGGCGAAGGGATCGGGATGCTCTTGCGGCGATCGCAACCATTTTTCTAGCTTAATACAAGGCAACTGGATGCCACTCACGGGGACCGAGGTCGGCGTCACCACCTGATAGCCACAGGCTTTGTACAGGGGTTCCCCAGTCAACGAAGCGGTGACGAAAATTTTGGAGAGGTGGCGCGATCGCGCATCGGCCTCTAATGCCTGGACTAAGGCGCGCCCCACGCCCCGGCGGCACTGCTGAGGATGCACATAGGCCGCACAAATCGTATCCCAAATCAAAGCTGAAAATCCGATCACCTGCTCCTGCAATGTGGCGACAAAAACCACATCACCCCAGGATTTTATATTTCTATAGTGCAGCCCTTTACTGTTCAATAGCGCTTGCACCTGTTCCGGGGGATAGTCACCCGGACAAAGTACTGTAACAGACTCGACAAAGACATCCAATAGTGCTGGGCTGTCCTCCGGAACCGCCGGACGAATAAAAATAATATCGGGGCGATCGCCCTGGGTCATACACGCACGGGTTAAGCTCTGCCGTTGCATTATGCCACGGAGCACGCTACGGTTGACTTGTTCAGAAAGGACTGACCATGACTGACGTTATTTGAGGCAAATATTAGGTGTGTTATGAAGCGACGTAAACTGTTATTCACGGCCTCAACCCTTGCCTCTGCTTCGCTACTGACAGTGTTGAACTCTCAAGTCGTGACGGCGAAACCACCCCTGAAACCCACCACAAAGCCCAAGCCTGGGACTCCCGGCACGCTGGTCACGCTGGCAGGCAAGCTGAAGGGCTACTATGCTGTCCCTCCCGGCAAAGGCCCCTTCCCAGCCGTAATTGTCCAAATGGAGGCATTTGGCTTGAATGGTCACATTAAAGATGTGTGCGATCGCTTTGCTAAAGCGGGATATGCGGCTTTGGCCCCCGATTTTTACGAGGGAGCGACCTTTGCCTATACCGATGTCGCTAATGCCGTCGCTAAGCTGAAAACCATCGATGATGACCGAGCCATGGTCGCAGTGGGGAATGGCCTAGACTTCCTCGCAGGTCGCCCGGAAGTGGCCTCGGGCAAAGTGGCTACCATCGGATTTTGCATGGGCGGACGGCTGGCCTTTTTGGCGGCGATCGCCCATCCCACCCGCCTCAAGGCCTCTGTCTGCTTTTATGGCGGGGGCATTGCTGCCAATCCCGATTCCCTGGGGCGCAAGGCATTGTTGGATCGGGTTGCGGCGATTCAAGCCCCTCTCCTGCTGCTCTATGGCGCAGAGGATGGGCTGATCGCCGCTGATGAGCATGAACGAATTGTCCTGGCCCTCTCCAGCCAGAAGAAGCGCTACACCTTGAGTGTTTTTCCCAAGGCGGGCCATGGATTTTTCTGTAACGAGCGGGGCAGTTATGCCCCGGCGGTGGCTGCCGAAGCCTGGGAAACCACGCTGACGTTCCTGCGGCGGGCTGTGGCAGGTTAAGGGGCCTGGGTTCATCCATCTCATATCCATCTTAGGGGGAGGCAGTTTGTGTTCGGGTTGACTTTGACCACGATTTGGCGCTGGGGTCAGTGCTGGGGGCGGGCTTGGCAGCGGTATGGCCGCACGGCATGGTCGCGCGATCGCCGCTTCACGCCTTGGCTGCTCAGTGTCATCTGGATGTCGGGTCTACTCAGCGGCTGTGCCCTTCCCAAAGTCACCGCCGAGGACCGCCTGTTCCTGAATGTATCCTTGGATTTTCTGGGGGAGTATCAACTGCCCAAACAGCAGTTTGCGGGTGCGCCTGTCGGCGGTTTGTCGGCGATCGCCTATGATCGTCCCCGCGATCGCTTCTATGCCCTCTCCGATGATCGCAGTACCCTAGCCCCGGCCCGCTTCTACACCCTGAAACTAACCCTCGATCGAGCCACTAGCCGCCCTCAGAAGGTTGACATTGAGCGTGTCACCCCCCTGCAAGATGCAACGGGCCATCCCTATGCTCCGGGCACCCTGGACCCCGAGGGCATTGCCTTGACCTCGGCGAATTCAGTTTTCATTGCCAGCGAAGGGGTGACTCGCGATCGGATTCCTCCCTTCATCGCGGAATTTGATTTATCCAGCGGCAAGTTTCGGCGCAGTTTGCGGTTGCCACCCCAGTACCTACCGGCGGCGATCGCCCCCAATGCGGCCAAATCCGATACGGCCAAACCTGGCGCGGATCAATCGCCTGTGCCTAACCTGATGCCCGCCAACGATGCCCCCCCGACTCAAGGCGTTCAGGACAACTTGGGCTTTGAAGGACTGACCCTGAATCCCCTTAGCTCGGCGGGAGCTAGTCCCACTGGGGACGTTGAACCCTTTCGATTGTTTGCCATTACGGAATCGGCTCTGATTCAAGATATTGACCCGACGGCGATCGACCAAAGTGCGACTAGTCGGATGTTGCACTATCAGCTCGACGGTAAGCGATCGCTCCTGATTGCAGAGCATGCCTATCCTATTGACCTTGGCCCTCTGGGCAGTCGCACGGGCGTTTCGGAACTATTGGCGATTGATCAAGGCGGTCATTTTCTGACCCTGGAGCGATCGTTTGCCCCCACGGGCTTCAGCGTGAAACTCTATCAAATCACGCCTGCCGGAGCCAGTGACACCTCGGGCTACCTGTCTCTCACCAAGACCCTACCCAACACTCAGCCCATCCGCAAGCAACTCTTACTAGACCTCAACACCCTGGGTATTCGCCTCGACAATTTGGAAGGCATGGCCCTAGGTCCCCAATTGCCCGATGGTAGCCACAGCCTGCTCCTGGTCAGCGATGACAACTTCCGTCCCGAACAGGTGACCCAGTTTCTCCTCTTCCGTCTGCGAGGCTTGAAGTAATGGGTCCGGGCCTAAAGGTAATCTCGATACTGGGCTGGTAATCCCGATACATGGCCGGAAAATCTCTCTCCTCAGCCCGCCCCTGCTGAGATCTTCTGGAAAATTTGTTAAGTTTGGTAAAGTTTGGTAAACTTATTTTGCGTCATTACGCCTCTCCTAGGAGTTGGTACCTGGGGCGACGCGGCTGAACACGGGTGAAACCTGTTTGTTTTGGAGATCGCCCCTAATTTTTGGCCAGGAATTTCAAGACCGGAGTTTTGGTTCATCCAGAGATTGACACAAGCTTGGCCAGTTTTATCACGTCCATTTAGCGATAGTGTTGGTTTAGCGGGTTGACAAGCCTATGCCAAGTTGAGGCGGCGCTATGTCGTTTTCGCTGACCTTTCTTGATTAACCATGCTGTTTTCGTTTATTCAATAATTTAGGTGACTCTATGGTGTATTCAGTTGACTCTGCTCGTAATATTTTCCCTGGAACTTTGTCGGCGGATGCCGTGCCTGCAACCCTGGCCCGGTTTGAGCTGCTAGGTCCCGAAGACCAACTGGCGCTGATTTGGTTTGCCTATTTGGAAATGGGCAAAACGATTACGATTCGCTGCCCCAGGTGCCGCTAACATGATTTTTGCTGAAGCAACCTTGAGTGAAGTCAAGAAAATGACTCCTCAGCAGCAAACCCAAGTGATGTGTGATTTGGCCAATCGGGCTGATACGCCGATTTGTCGCATTTATTCCACGTGGACTTCTAACATTAAATTGGGGTTCTGGTATCAACTCGGCGATTGGATGGTACAGGGTTTGGTCTCTCCGATTCCCGAAGGATATCAGCTCTCGGCCAATGCGGCTGCCGTGTTGCAAGCGGTGCGAAACTTGGAATCAGGGCAGCAGATTACGGTGTTGCGCAGCATGGTGGTGGATCTCGGCTTTGATCCGAAAAAGCTGGGCGAGTACAAAACCGTTGCGGAACCTGTCGTAGCCCCTCAAGAACAGGCAAATCGGGTGCTGGTGAAGATTGCAGGCGTTGATAATCCGACGGTGCTCAGCTACATGGACAATCTCAATGCCAACGATTTTGATGCGTTGATTGCGCTATTCGCGCCCGATGGGGCATTGCAACCTCCCTTCCAGCGCCCCATTGTGGGTAAAGAGGCGGTGCTCCGGTTTTTCCGGGAGGAATGCCAAAACCTGAAGCTCTTGCCTGAGCGCGGTATTGCCGAGCCTGCGGAGGGTGGCTATACCCAAATTAAAGTGACGGGTAAGGTGCAAACTCCGTGGTTTGGTGCAGGTGTGGGGATGAATATGTCCTGGCGCTTCCTGCTAAGCCCGGATAACCAGATCTTCTTTGTGGCGATTGATCTGCTGGCCTCGCCGAAGGAATTACTGAACCTAGCCCGTTAGTTCTGTAGCGGTTTGCGATTTAGCCCTGCTCTGATCCCTCCGTACTGAGGCCCGAAATCGGTCCTTGGTACGGTTAGTTATGGGTATGGAAATTTTAGAGGAATGCTTGCTGACGGGCATTCCAGCCGATCGCTACGAGTAGGGCGCTGCTTGAAAAAGTAGCGCCTCTTGCTTGGGATTTCTGGGGAAATCCAGTAGAATAAAGCACATATAAGCGAAACATATCATTAGATTTAGGTTGAGCAATGCAAGTGGCGAATGCGGACTGGACAGAGACGGAACAATTGGTTGCTCGGCAAGCGTTTGATAAGGCCCATGAGCGGGAAATTAATGCGTTGATTTTATCGGTGCGGGCCCAAGCGTCGGCGATCGCTGCGCCCGAAGATATGTGGCAACTGCACGACTTTTTGAGCAGTCGGCGGCACGAAGTGGATGGGAAGTATGACTATCGCTATTCGGGCCTGGTGTTTGTCTTTGCACGGCTGGTGAAGGAAGGCTGGTTGCAGGTGAATGAACTAGAAGGGCTGTCCACTGATAAGTTGGCCAAGGTGGCGGCACTGTCTCGAATGTAGCGGTGTTGGGGCAAGACGGGGCGGTCCGCTTGTTCTACAATCGTTTCTGTCGTTACATTCCCGGTTGACCCATGACGCATCCGACCGATCTGGCCACCCTGACCCGCTGGATGGCTGCTGACTTTAGCAATCAAGCGCAAGCGTTTGACAATCCCCCTCTGTTTGCCCATATTCGGGTGTGTATGCGTCCGTTGCCTGCGGGGGTTTTAAAGGGCGTTAGCTTGCTGCTGGAGCAAGCCTATGACTTTATGCTGAATCAGCCCTATCGGGTGCGGGTGCTGCATCTGTTTGAAAAAGAGGGGCGGATTGAGTTGGAGAATTATAAGATCCAGGATGAAAGCGAATTCTATGGTGCGACGCGCGATCGGAATCGGTTGTCTGCGTTGACAGGCGATCGCTTGGAGCATATGCCGGGTTGCAATATGCATGTGGAATGGACCGGGGACAGCTTTCGGGGGCGGGTGGAGCCGGGTAAAGGCTGCATTGTGGTGCGGAAAGAAAAAACCACCTACTTGGATAATGAGTTTGTCGTGAATGGCGATCGCTTGCTCAGCTACGATCGCGGGCGTGATCCCGACACGGATGAATTGCTGTGGGGGTCGATCGCGGGGCCTTTTGAGTTTGAGCGCCGCACGAGCTTTGCCGCAGAAGTCAGCGAGGCGTTGATTCACCCACAGGATTAGGCTCAGCGTTTAAGATACGGTGCGGGATGGGGCTGTTGATGGATGGGAGCTTTGGTTTCAAGGAGCCGATTTCAAGGAGCCAGTAAGCAGGCCAGGGGAAATAGCCCGTATTCCAGAAAAAATAATTTCCAGATGAATTGATAACACTGGGCGATCGCCTGCTGGTCTTGCAAATCCACTTGGGCGGTGCGCCACCACAGTAAAGCCAACGCCAGACCATGGGTGACCACGAGGATCGTAGAGTTGACCTGGGGCAATCCCAAAATCCCGGCGATGATCATGCCGCCATAGCCCAGGGTAATGGTCCATTTGGCCAAATCAAACACGGCTTTGCGCCCGAGGCGCAGGCTAAAGGTGGTGATGTGATAGCGGCGATCGCCCTCGGTATCGGGAATATCCTTGAAAATGGCGATCGCAAACGTGAACACCAAAATAAAGGCCGTTAAAGCCCAAACCGACGGTGGCGTGGCTAATTGGTGGCTGTAATGCGCGTACAGGCCCAAATTGACAATCACTCCCCGCACTGTAAAGATGCACAACGAGGCCCAGACTGGAAATCGCTTCAGCCGGACTGGGGGCAGCGAGTAGAGCGTGCCAATCACCAGACTCACGGCGATGGTGGCGAACAAAAAGGGTGTCGTTGCCAAGGAACTAAGCAATAGAGCCAAGACACCAGCGATCGCCACAATGCCAATGCCCTGTTGGTGCGAGAATTCCTGGGAGGCCAGCGGTAAATGGGGCTTGTTAATCCGGTCAATGGCCACATCTTCCAGTTGATTGAGGCCCACAATGTAGATGTTGCCACTCAGACAGGCGGTCCACGCCAGTATCAGGGATGATAACGGTGGCATCCAGGCCACGGTGCCCCCTGGCGGTGCCCCGGCGTGCTGTTCTGCGAGGGCGATTAAATACACCCCGATCGCACTGAGGCTGGTGCCGATGACGGTGTGGGGGCGGGAAAATTTCCAAAATGCATAGAGCCAAGGCACACGGTGCTTGACCCAATGCGGTGGGCGGGCAGACGGGCGGGGCGATGGGGAGAAATTTGGTTCATGAAAAAGTTTAGCTCATGAAGGGCCTGCTGTGGGGGAAGAACACGGTCCCTGTATCAAGCTACTGTATCAAGGGCTTGAGGGAATTGACTACCATCCCCCATCAAGCCCCCATGCCCGAATACTGCCGTAAGCCTCTTCGCCAGAGCGATCGGTACGCTCCAATAAACACTCCAATCCAGATCAGCATGACCAGAATCCCCCGTCCCACATCTACAGGCAGGCCCACCAATAGACTGGCAGGAAAATGGATTAGATATGGAAATGGTGTCCACAGAGCCAGTTCGCGGATTGCGGGAGGAAATACATTTAAGGGGGCAATGTAACCTGAAAGAAACAAATAAAACAAAAACCAGAAATTCTCTAAGGCACTAGCACGCTCTGTCCAAAAGGCAAACATGGCTAACGTGTACTGCATCAGAAAGCGCAGGAAAAATGCTAGAACAATCACGACTGCAAATAGCCCTAAATTCAGCAGATTGGGAAACCATAACGCCTGGGGATATAATCCAAAAAATAGTCCAATCAAAATGACTGAAAATGGCAGACGAGCCAATCGTTCGGACCAATGAGTTGTGAGATGATGCCAAATTGGATCTAGGGGTTGCAACAGTCGAAAGGACAGCTTGCCTTCTACGATTTCGCGCTCAAATTCCCAAATTACCCAAACTACGGTACATTGGCGGGCGATAAATGTTGCTAAAAAGTAGCGGGCAAATTCGACGGGCGAAAGACTAAATTGCCCGCCTTGCGCTGCCTGCATCCAGACCCCCATCAGGATCAGTGGCAGAGAGCCAGAGAGCACCCAAAAAATCAACTCAGCCCGATATTCCACCATATAGGCGTAGTAGACAACGGAAAGCGTGCGGAGGATACGAAACATAAAATTTTAGAGTTTAGATTGACACTGTTGCATGAAGCGGGGTGGCCGAAGGGAGAGTCAGGGTTAAGTTTCCAGGGTCAGTTTGAATGGCCATACCAAAGCTGGCCATGCAACCTCAGTATGGCATCTGCAACTGGTCTGAGTATAACGCTGGTCTGAAGCACTATCCAGGAACCTCTGTTATTCGGGCAATCTTAGTATTCAAACGGCTCAAGTGATGGGGATTGAGCGTCAGTATTCCAGCGGCCTCTGTCTTGAGCGTCGCTTGGGCAATTAGAGCATCAAAGATTCCACCACCAGGAAGGTTGAGTGCAGCCATTGGGGCGATCGCGGCTCGATAGTCTTGTGTTGTGAATAGTCTTGTGTTGTGAATGCAGGGCTTTGTATTCAGTGTTCAGGATTCACCGACACCGCATTTCCGGCATCACAGGCCAGTAGACTGAGGCTAGTCAGACAAAAAACGGCGCTGAAATTTTGGATCTCGCCGATCGCCTTTTCGGGAATTGCAGCTTTGGCACAGGGTATGGAGGTTGCTCAGGTCGTTGCTGCCGCCTTCTGCCAAGGGAATGATGTGGTCGATGGTTAGTTTTTCAGTGGTGCCGCATTTTTGGCAGGTGTGATGGTCGCGATCGAAGACGTACAATCGCGCTGCTTCCGGGATTTCGATCCGTTTGGTTTTCCGGGGTTGCATGGGGATTGCTCCGTTAGCCCTCTACGATCTCAGTCTGGCGGAGCGCATCCAAAGGCGAATCGTCAGTTGCGGCTGCTTGAGAGTCTGCGGCTGATTCTTGTTCCGGTGGAATATCGGGTTCAAACTCAAATTCAAAGATAACTTTGACAGCAATTGTACCCTTTTGCCACCCTTTGCCATTGGGCTGCATCACTTCTCCACGAATCGGAGGATGAAAAGAGGGTCCTTATCCGGAATCCTTGCATGACCCTCGATTGCATAGATAATTGAACTGATTTGGGCATAATCTCATACTTGAAAATATTCTCGAATAGCCGTGTCCAGTTGGTCAATTTTGAACACCCATTGACCCCAATTGAATCACGGTTCCTGGAGTTTGCACTGGGTGTTAAATCAATTTTTTTATCGCTCATATAGTTTTGCTCCATATCATTTAGCGTCAACAATCCCATTCAGAGTGCCCAACTTTAGAATCTTGCCATCTAGAATCTGAGCCCTGGTCCTGCTAGTCCAAGATCGGGATGCTGTCTCTAGGGCAAAATCGCAGCTCATCCTAGGTCTCCCCGTCAATAGCTTGACGCAAGCTATTTAAATCAGACTGTTCGGATTTTGTAGCATTAGAGATAGTGGGTGGGGCCTTGGGCGAAAACTCTAGCTGGAGCCGGACTAAACCAGACTGCCAGCCTGTGGTATCTCCCCCACTTCTAAGGACTGCGCACTCAATCCCACGGCTAAACCAGTAGTACTTAACTTGGGACACATCGATGACTTAACTGGCTAAGTGCGAAAGTATGTGTAAAGCGTCCAAAACCAAAAACGATGAATCGCTCATTAAATTCAATTCTGACTCAACACTACATATGTCTTGCTCTGCTAGAGAAAACTGTTGTCGATATTTTGTAACTCATCTGAATTTTGATTTGGCTGCAAATCCCACATTTAGGCTAATTCGTCCCTTCTTGCCAACCGGTAAGATTATGGTCTGATCGTAGAACTTTGGCTTCTATTCCTTCCCAATCCAGGAATATCTTCGTATCTGAAGAGAATAAATTTTGCACGATGTATCGGAGAGATGTCAGTAATTCAGAAGCCTTCATACAAAGTGGTTGCTTAGACTAGAACATGCGCTCCATGGTCGAGTCTAATCACATCTTCATCGGAAAGGGAGTAAAAATTCATGGTTTTGACAATATAAGTTGAATGGTTGAAACAAGGCTAAGATTAGGCGCTCAAAGACGATTCATAGAGAAGCGGGTCGCTGGGTTGAATCTCAATTAGCGGTAGCTTTTGTCGATCGCACCCCATCACTTCCAAGCAGGCATTCACCCCCGCGATCGCCGTGTTATATCGGCTCATATCTTGCTCAAGTTCGGCTAAAAGACTTTGGGAATTCCGCAGCTTCTCCTCCGCCTCCTTCTGCAACACTGCTGCCATGTATTGCCGTGCGCGATCGTACTGCTCTGAAATCACCTCCACCTGCTGTCTCACCGCGGGTAACAGGTGGATATTCAGGGTTTGGTTGATTGTTTGTCGAAAGGTTTTCATTACGGTGGTCGAAACCTTTTGCTCAAAATCCATTTTCAGCAATTGCCGAATCGCCGGTTCTGTATCGATCATGCTTTGGTAGTCATAGCCCTGACAGGCTTGCTGCAAGGTGGCTTGCAACTGAAACAGCGAAGCCGTCTCATCCGCAAAAAACTCTGGGCATTCCCGCACATAGCGATCGCACTCCGTTTGGGCCGCACTGACCAAGGCGTGCAATGTGTCCTGTTCGACGCGATCCAGCAGGGCTTCGATGCCACTGTCATTACCCAACATCCGAAATAGATGGCGATAGTAGGGCTGCTGCGGAATCTGATCGCGCAATTGCTGAAAAAATAGTTGTGCCAGCGCTTCCGAAGCCCGCATCAACTCCTCTTCCAACCCATTGGCCAAATAGTAAAATGCCTCAGCTAAAATTCCCAACAACGGCACTACGGAATTCCGCCGATGGCTACTCTGCGCCCGCCGATGCACTTCCCCCACCGAAAATCCCTTCAGGAGCTGATCAAGTTGTTGCACCATCGATCGCTGTAATGCCACAAATTGCTTCTCAAACCCTTGATTTTGATTACTGGAAACCACTTGGTTGATTTCTTTTTCCAAATGCCGCTGAAATTCCTGCCCCACCTGTTGCAAATCCAGGCTGAGTTGTTTCAGTTCCTGGCCTTTCAGCGCTTCAATATCCGTGGGCTGGGCTTTGAGGCGATCGTACTCCTCCAGTAGGGCCTTCCGCAATTGAATGCAAATCGGCTGAAGATCATCGGCTAAATTCACCAGCAAAAGGGGACGCTTCTCCTTCAGCAAATAATGGGTAATCGCAGTCCGAAAGGATTCAATCCCGCTGTCATGAATCAGTTGATCAATTAATGCCTGACCTTGTTCGCCCAAAATCCGCGCATAGTTCTGATTTGGGCTTTCATAGCTGCGGACATCAATCCGAAACTGCTCAATCGGCAGCTTGCCCGAACTCGCGCAGTAGCGATTAAACTCGTTCACAAATTGCGGCGTATCTTCCTGGCCATCGCCGGATTGCAGCGAATTCGCAAACAGAGAGTCCAACCCAAAGCGATCGCCCGGTCCTGTTTGCCGCAATTGACTCCCCCAAAAGCCCAGCAGCCCACTGGTTTTATACACCCGACTGGAATCGCGAAATTGTCTGTGAATTAATTGCTCTAGCCGCTGCCGCAGTTGGGTGTTGTACCAGGATTCATCGACGCGATTGAACGCATAGAAAACCCGATCGCGAATCCCCGGATTGCGCCGCATCGTTTCGAGCAGTTCTGTCTCCTCCGTGGTCATATCCCCTGCCGATGCCACCTTAAGCACACAAACTACCGCCGACGTTTCTGGATCTTGAATCTTCCCATAGGTTAGCTCAGCATCCTTACGCACCGGGGCATCAATACCGGGCGTATCAATCAAAACATTGCCATCCTGGAGCAGCGGATGGTGGCAGTAGTACTCAATGCGCTTTAGCACAGCGCTATTGACACCCCGACGGGCATAGCTGGCCGCCTCTTGCAAATCGGCAAAATTAAGCTGCTCCATCGAAAGCGTACAATTGGCCTGCGGTTCAATGTGGGCCTGATTGACCTGAAAGCCCTGAATTAGGTACTTCAGGGCCGTCGCTTGTTTCGCGCGATCGGACTTGCTTTCGCCACCTTCGGCTTGAATGATGGCGATCGCCTCTGCCAACAGGACTGGCAAAATCTCCGGGTGCGGGTTAGAGAGATCCACCGTCAAGGCAAGGCGCTCAGCGATCGCGGCCACCTGTTCCCAGATTTCACGTTCTGACAGAAATGTCAGGACAACCCGCTCGGCATCGGCCTCAGCATGGGCAATGCGGCATTCCGTCCCGGTCGCGTGGCCCTCCGCACTATAAAGCAATTCTCGCTCTAGCAGAGCATTGATCAACATCGACTTACCCGCACTAAACGCGCCCGCAAACACAATGTCGAAACTGGGTGCGATCGCCTTTTTGAGCGAAGCCCGTACTGTACTGGTATCAAAGGATTGTAGTCGTGGCTGCTGGGCAACAAGCTGTAAAAGTTGATCGACACTGGGCTGTAGAGGCTGACATGGCGAGGGAGGATACATAAAAGATCGGGGAAGGCAAAATTATCTGACTCCAGTGTAAGCAAAAAACTTAAAAGCAGCCCGCCATGTCAGAGCAGCCACTCCGTATCCAGAGCTGCCCCATGTGACTAATTGCACTCCCCATATCTAGGTATATTGCGGTGTTAGGGCAACGTAGCGAAGGGGAGCTTTAACTGAAACAGTGATTTTTGCAGAGCACTTGGTTTGACGCTCAACCGGGCTTGGTGGAGATCGCCGCCGGGGATCTGAAATGCCGGGGATCTGTTGCTTCGTGCGATCGCACCGTGACCCAGAAAAGTTGCGATCGCACGAAGTAACCTCAGCGCGTTACTCAGTTTGATCGGCGTGTTAGTGAGTTTGATCGGCGTGTTAGTGAGTTTGATCGGCGTGTTAGTGAGTTTGATCGGCGCATTAATAATAAAATTTTATGCTGATCTAAGTGAAACATTAACGTTACTCGCTAACATCCGCGCACTCATAATAAAATCTTACGTTGATTTAAGTAAAACATAAGCGTTACTCAGTAACAGGCTGATCTAACTTTGTGCGATCGCAACGTTACTCGCTAACATCCGCGCATTCATAATAAAATCACGGTTCGGCGCGTTCAAAACCCTGATGAAAGATCCCCGGGATTTCTAAAAATCCCGGGGATCTGCGTTTGCAAGTTCACTCTGCCCGCCAACGGCATCATTGCTCTAGTCCTCAGCTCTGCTCCTAGAACTGGGAGTAGGCCAACCTAACTTCCCCCAATCCGGGCCACATCCCGAGCATTCGCTTCAAACGCTGCCGTCAGCGCATCATCCCCGCTCAGGCCATCCTCCAGCGCCTGCTTCAGCGCCTGCAACACCCGCTTGTAGTCCTTCGGCATCACCTTCACAAACTGGGGCACCTTTTCCTCCCAGGTCGCCAGCACCTGCACCGCCTTTTGGCTGCGGGTATAGTTCGCATGCTGCTGAATCATCTCCCGCAGATCCGCGATTTCCTCCCCATCCTCCAGCTTCTCCAGACCCACCATTTGCTGATTGCAGCGCGTAGCAAAGTCCCCGGCTTCATCCAGAATATAGGCCACCCCACCGCTCATCCCTGCCGCAAAGTTGCGTCCCGTCAGACCCAAGACCACTACCTTGCCCCCGGTCATATATTCGCAACCGTGATCGCCAACGCCTTCGACAACGGCATTGACACCCGAATTGCGAACGCCAAAGCGTTCCCCGGCCATACCGCGAATGTAGGCTTCACCGCGCGTCGCGCCGTAAAAAGCCACGTTGCCCGCAATCACATTCTCCTCCGCCACAAAGGTGGAGGACTTGGGCGGATAGAGAATCAGTTTGCCGCCGCTGAGGCCCTTACCTAGATAGTCATTGGTATCCCCCTCCAATTCCAGCGTCACCCCTGCCGGGACAAAAGCCCCAAAGCTTTGGCCCGCACTGCCCTGGAAGTGCAGATGCACCGTATCCTCCGGCAAGCCTTCCCAGTGGCGCTTGGTGATTTCGTTGCCCAGGATGGTGCCCACCGCGCGATTGATGTTCTCGAATCGGCAACGTCGCACTGACCGGGGTCACCGTTTTCAATCGCAGGCTGGCACAGATCCAGCAGTCTGGTGATGTCAAGGGATTTTTCCAGACCGTGATCCTGGGGAATCTGGCAGTAGCGTCCCACTTCAGGACCCGCTTCGGGCTGGTAGAGAATCTTCGAGAAGTCGAGGCCCTTAGCTTTCCAGTGGGCGATCGCCTGTTTCGGTTCCAGCACATCCGTCCGACCAATCATCTCATTCAGCGTGCGGAAGCCCAGTTGGGCCATCAGTTCCCGCACTTCCTGGGCAATAAAGGTCATAAAGTTGACCGTGTGAGCCGGGTCACCCGTAAAGTTCTTCCGCAGATAGGGATCCTGAGTCGCTACGCCCGACCGGACAGGTGTTCAGGTGGCAGACCCGCATCATAATGCAGCCCAGGGTCACCAGCGGCGCAGTGGCAAATCCGAATTCCTCCGCCCCCAGCAATGCAGCAATGACCACATCGCGCCCCGTTTTCATCTGGCCATCGGTTTCGACTACAATCCGGCTCCGCAGATTGTTCAGCACCAGAGTTTGATGAGTTTCCGCCAAGCCCAATTCCCAGGGCAAGCCCGCATGCTTAATCGACGTTTGCGGTGACGCACCGGTGCCGCCATCAAAGCCCGAGATCAGCACCACATCAGCATGGGCTTTGGACACCCCTGCCGCAATCGTACCCACACCCACTTCCGACACCAACTTCACACTGATGCGGGCGTCTCGGTTGGCATTCTTCAGGTCATGAATTAGCTCCGCCAAATCCTCAATCGAGTAAATATCGTGGTGTGGCGGTGGCGAAATCAAGCCCACACCGGGCGTGGAGTGGCGCACCTTGGCAATCCAGGGATACACCTTTTTCCCGGGCAACTGGCCGCCTTCCCCCGGCTTTGCCCCTTGGGCCATTTTGATTTGAATTTCCCGCGCCTGGGACAGGTAGAGACTGGTCACCCCAAATCGGCCCGAGGCCACCTGTTTGATAGCGCTGTTTTTGGAGTCGCCGTGCTCGTTCGTCCAGGTGTAGCGATCGGGGTCTTCGCCGCCTTCTCCCGTGTTGGACTTGCCACCAATGCGGTTCATGGCGATCGCCAAGGACTCGTGCGCTTCTTGGGAAATCGAGCCGTAGCTCATCGCCCCGGTTTTGAAGCGCTTCATAATCGCCTCAACCGACTCCACCTCCTCAATCGGGATCGCTTGACTCGGCTTAAATTCCAGCAGACCGCGCAGGGTAAAGTGCTGATGATTCTGCTCATTCACCAAGGCCGAATACTGCTTAAACAAATCGTACTTGCCCTCCCGCACCGACTTTTGCAGCGTGTGGATCGTTTGGGGACTAAACAGGTGGGCTTCGCCATCCTTGCGCCACTGGTATTCGCCACCCACATCCAGGGTGTGATCCTGCACATCGCGATCGGGGAACGCATGACTGTGGCGGGCGATCGCCTCCTGGGCAATCACCGCCAAATCCGCTCCTTCAATCCGAGACGCAGTCCAGGTAAAGTAGCGATCAACCACCGCTTGGTTCAAGCCAATCGCTTCAAAAATCTGCGCGCCGCGATAGCTTTGAATCGTGGAAATCCCAATTTTAGACGCGACTTTGACCACGCCCTTGGTCGCTGCTTTGACATAGTTTTTGCAAGCGGTGGCGAAATCTACATTCACCAGTAAGCCCTCGTCGATCATGTTGGCGATTGATTCAAAGGCCAAATAGGGATTAATTGCGCCGCAGCCATAGCCAATCAGGGTAGCGTAGTGGTGGACCTCACGCGGTTCCCCCGACTCCAGGATCAGGCCAACGCGGGTGCGGGTACCCGTCCGAATCAGATGATGATGCAATCCAGCCACGGCCAGCAACGCCGGAATCGGCGCGTGATCGGCATCAAGACCACGATCGCTGAGCACAATCAAGCTCACACCCGCCGCAATCGCCCGATCCGCCTCAGCACAAAGGCTGGTCATCGCGGCTTCTAGCCCCGCGACACCTGACTTCGGATCAAACAACATCGGCAACGTCACCGCTTGGAAGCCGCCCGTATTCACCTGTTGCAGCTTGGCTAACTCGGCATTGGTCAGGATCGGCGTTTTCAGCTCGATCAGGTGACAGCTTTCCGGCTCCGGCTTCAACAGATTGCGCTCCGCCCCAATTGTCGTTTCCGCCGAAGTGATAATTTCCTCCCGAATCGAGTCAATCGGCGGATTCGTCACCTGGGCAAACAACTGCTGGAAGTAGTCGTAGAGCAACTTGGGCCGATTGGACAGCACCGACAGCGGCGTATCCGACCCCATCGCCCCCACCGCCTCTACCCCATCCCGCGCCATCGGGGTGAGCAGCATCCGCAATTCTTCAAAGGTATACCCAAAGGCAGTTTGACGTTGGGCCAGAGAAGCTGCGCTGACGGGTGCCACCGTGGCCGCCTCCGGCAATGCGGCCAGCTCCACCATATGTTGATTAATCCAGTCGCGATAGGGCTGGGCCGTCGCGATTTGGGTTTTGATTTCCTCATCGGTAATAATCCGCCCCTGGGCCATATCCACCAGGAACATGCGACCGGGCTGCAGGCGACCTTTGTGGGCCACCCGTTCCGGCTCAATCGGCAGCACCCCCGCTTCCGAAGCCATAATCACCAAATTATCGTGGGTGACGTAGTAGCGGGAAGGCCGCAGCCCATTGCGATCCAGTACGGCGCCCATCATCGTGCCATCGGTAAAGGCAATGGACGCGGGACCATCCCACGGCTCCATTAGGCAGGAATGGTATTCGTAGAACGCTTTTTTCGCATCGCTCATGGACTCGTGGGCGGTCCAGGGTTCCGGGATCATCATCATCACGGCGTGGGGCAGCGATCGCCCCGCCAAGGTCAACAATTCCAAGGCATTATCAAAAATCGTCGAGTCGCTGCCCTCGACGTTGATCACCGGCTGAATTTTCTTGATGTCCTCGCCAAATAACTCCGACTCAAACATAGACTGCCGCGCAATCATCCAATTGATGTTGCCCCGCATCGTATTGATTTCGCCGTTGTGGGCAATGTAGCGGTAGGGGTGCGATCGCTCCCAGCTCGGAAACGTATTCGTACTAAAGCGGGAATGCACCAAGGCGAGGGCGCTTTCCATATCGGGATCCCGCAGATCCGCCGCATAGTACTGTCCCACCTGGGCCGTCATCAGCATGCCCTTATACACCATCGTCCGGCAGGACAAACTGGCAGGATACCAGCAGGGATCGATCCCCGCCACGCGAATCGCCGTGTGGCTCAGCTTGCGAATCACGAACAGCTTGCGCTCAAAGGCCAAATCATCGGTCAAGTCTGCGCTGCGCTGGATAAACACCTGCTGCATAAACGGTTCGCTGGACTTGGCCGTATTGCCCATGGAACTGTTGTCCGTCGGCACATCGCGCCAGCCCAACACTTTTTGCCCTTCCGCCGCCGCAATGGTGGTGAAGATTTCGCGGGCCTGCGATCGCGCCTCGGCCATCCGGCGACCCGTAGATCATGCCTACCCCGTATTCCCTGCTGGGGGCAACGTGATCCCCACTGCCGCCGCCACCTTGGTCAAAAAGCGGTGCGGCACTTGAAGCAGAATACCAGCCCCATCCCCCGTATTGGTTTCACAGCCACAGGCTCCCCGATGCTCCAGGTTTTCCAGCATGGCCAACCCCTGCTGGACGATCGCAGAGGACGGCTGTCCTTGCATGTGGACAATGAACCCGACCCCGCAGGCATCGTGCTCGAACTGTGGATCGTACAAACCCTGTTTGCGTGGCAGCCCGTTGCTATTCATGGGTAATGACCTATCAAAAACGAAGAGAGGATGGACAAGCGCCCCCAGCGCCTGAGAGTCCAACGGAAACTGGGTGACTGGAACCGGGGAAAGGAGCGCTGAGAGATTCAGACAAATCCGAAGTATTCCGGAGTATACCGCTCTGGGGAGATCGCATTGTGTAATGGAGAACGGGAGGAGCGCGTCGGTCTTAATCAAATTGTTAGATCTGGGCCAGATTTGGGTCCGATCCGGGTATGATTTGGCCGGGAAATCCTGACTTTGTTGCGTTTTGTAGCGGAGTCATTGGCTTTTCGACGCTGGGCGTCAGTGAGATCAAATCCGCCAAGTTGCGCCGCATTGTCGTACAAATCGCGTCCAGAGGTAAATCATTGGCATCTCGGCCAAAGGGATTCTCAATTTCCACCCCGATCGCCTCAATCCCAAACAGGGTAAAGCTGACCAGAGCGACAATGGGTCCGGTCCACCAGCCCACATTGCCCACCACCTGAAACGGCAACGACAGGCAATACAGCAGCAGCAATTGCTTCAGGTGAATGGAGTACGCCACCGGAATCGGCGTCTTCAAAATGCGTTCACACCCCCCCAGGGCATCCACCATGGCGTTGAGCAACTGCTGCATCTCCATCAGTTGGTGAGATGTTCAGACTTCTGCTGATCGGCCTGCTGCTGCAAATAATCCCCAATCCAAAAGGCAATTTCCAAGGGTGGATGGTTCATTTCCCGCAGGGTATAGTAATTCTCCGGCGGCAGCAAATCTTCAGTTCCGGCGATCAGTGGGTTCCTGCCGCAAATGCAGCTTGGTCGCGACACAGAAGGCCACCAACATCCGCATGGCCGCTATTTTCTGGGTCGCGATCGCTGCTGCGGTAACGGCGATCGCAATCCAGATTTGCCGCGCCAAGTTGCGCACGAATTGATCAACACGCCCCAGCATCTTCCGTCCCTCCCAAAACCGCTCATAGGCGGTATTCGTCCGAAATACCAGCAGCAACCCCAGCACAATATTGGGAATGAAACTCACCAAAAACGGCAGTGCCACTGGCACATTCAAAGCAAATAAGCCCGACAACACCACCCCAAACAGCCCACAGAGCAGGGTGCGGCCCATGACCACAGGCAGCACCGACCCTTTCAGTTGCAGGGCCACCCGAAACCACCGGTTTTTCTCACTCACTGGCGTACACTCGCTTCCTTACACTGGCGGCACGACTCGCACCCACGCACCCGGCGCACGCCGACTCCTTGCCGACCCACTCCTGAGGAGCCGACCCATTCCTTCAGCCAGGATAGCACTCCGATCCCACACCATTCCCACCGTACCCGTTTCCGGAATTCCCCTGAACTTCCCTGTTGTGATTGGGTAGGCTAAGGTTGAATGGACTAAATTATTCTGGAGGAAGAAGTAGTGCTGCGTCGAATGTCTTTATCCGTGTTAGCGGCCACCGCGATCGCCCTGCCAGGAGCTGCTACGGCTCAGCCTGCTACTCAACCGAGTCAGCCCCCTTCAACCGTCACACCGAGCGTTACGCCGACCGTCACGCCGGTCGCCACACCGACGCCCGTAGCACCATCGGTCACGACGACACTCACGCCGTCCATCACAACGGTGCTCCCCGCAGGCAGTGCTGCTGTCGTGATGATGAATACTGACCCGGCAGCCTGGGGGGAACTCAATCGCTTCAACCCCTACATCAACCAATCTGGAGACTTGCCGTTTGGCATTCCCTTTAGCCTGACGATGCTCCTTCAGGATTTTGACTACGCTCGGGATATTCAGTCCTGGCTGGGCGATCACGTCGGCGTGGCCCTGCTGCCCCTCACGTCGCCCCAGGACACGCTTCTGTCGAATCTGGTGCTGTTGATTCCAACCACGAACGCCGAAAAATCCAACGCCCTGCTGGAAAAGGCCAAGGAGTTGGCCAAGCCCACTGCCGAGCGCAACTACAAAGGCATCACCATCCTAGAGTGGACCGCCCCGACCCCTGAAGAGGGCGCAACCCCGGAGCCGGGTGCTCCCATGCCGCAACCTATCCCCCCCGCCAAAACGATTCCCCATAAACCCGGTCATGAAGCGGTCCTGCCCCTAGGCACAGGTAGAACCACTCTGATGCCGACGGTCGGTCAGGCCGCTGCCGCTGCCGCTGATCCCACGCCCAGCCCCGGCGACACGGCTCCTGCCGCTGATCCCCCGATCTCACCCGACGAGAACGGCCCCGTGCCGCCCTTTGCCAACATGGGTAAGCAATTTGCGATCGCCCTGCTGCCGGGTCAAATTGTCCTGGCCGCCGAGCCCATTGCCTTGGAAAAACTCATCGATGCCCAATCGGAAACCACCACGGGCAACACCCTCGCCCAAACGCCCGCTTTTCAGCGCACCCTCAGCCATCCCCAATTCCAGAAATCCCTGCTGGTCAGCTATGGCGACTATGGCAACATTCTGAAGCTGATTAACCAAACGGTGCCCATGCTTCCGGATCCCAGCAAACCGGACGCTCCCAAACACCCCCTCTTCACCCAGCGCCAACTGGACCTGATCACCCAGCGCTACAGCACCTTTGACGGGCTCACCTGGGTTCGCCCCAACGGCCTCCACTCAGAAACAAACGTCTATTTCACCAGCCCCCAACCGCAACGGGCCACAGCGAATCGCCCCGATGCCAATCAAATTTTGACCCGCTTGCCCGCCGCCACCTATGCCGCAGGCAACAGCCGCAACCTTAAAAAGCAGTGGCAAGAACTTCTAGAATTTTACGAAGGCGATCCCCAAACCCAGGAGGTGCTGAAACGCACCAAGCTGGAACTGACCAAAGCCACTGGCCTGGATCTGGAGAAAGATGTGATCGATTGGATGGACGGCGAGTATGCGCTGTTCTTCTATCCCACCCAGGAGGGATTCTTTAACTACATCGATCCGCGTTTCAATCTGGGCGTCGGGCTGCTGATTCAAACCAGCGATCGCCCCCGTGCCGAAGCCACCCTGCAAAAGCTCGATCAAACCCTCAAAACCGCCACCGCCAAAACCTCTAGTCCCGCTATGATCGCCAACCGCCCAGTCAAGGGCCAATCTGTCACCAGTTGGGAAGTCAAAGATGGCAAGCGCCTACTCAGTATTCTTTCCCACAGTTGGATTGCCCCCGACACAGTGCTGATTACCACGGGCATTGGTCCCACGCGGGAACTCACCCCCAAACCCTATTTGCCCCTGAACCTAAATCCCACCTTTACCGAGGCCACCGATGGCCTGATTAAACCCAACGATGGCTTTACCTACGTCAATATGGGGGCAACCCTTTCCTTTGTTTACAGCTTGCTGCGATCGTGGGTGCCCATGGATTCCCCCTACGCCCAAGAAACCCAGCGGCTATTGGGCACGATTCGCAGTATGAGCACGACCCAAACCACCACTCCTGAAAAAATCCAGGCGGAGTCCCTGTGGGTGCTGGGCACCTACACCCCCAAGCCCCCGGAACAGCAACCCTAACGATTCCAAAATCAAACCCCGGACAGCGCTGGATGCACTACAGCCTGTCCGGGGCTTTTGCTAATCGACCAAGGCAGCAGCGGACAAGACCAAAGCTAGAGACGGGCCCAAGCAGGCCACAGGCAAACAAATATCGCTATCAAGATTTTTCATGCAATCCAGCCTCCGCAGTGGAACGTTGACAAAATGGCACGATGATCGGGGCTTTGGCTTCATTCAGCCCGTTGATGGTAGCCCAGAAGTTTTTTTGCATATTTCCGAACTGAAGGATGTCACCCGTCGTCCACAGGCAAACGACACAATTTACTATTACTCTGTAGTAAACTCAGACGGTAAAGTCCGGGCCATTAACGCCTTTATTCTAGGGGCAAGAAGCAAGTCAGTTACTCCCTCAATGTCTTCTTCAATGCCTTCCTCAATATCTTTGGGCAGAGACACAGGCCCCAATGCTAAGTCCAGCGCCAGCTTTCCGATCGCCGAGGTAATCCTGCTATCAATTTTGCCTTTGTTTGGGGCTATGCATTTTACTTGGATGACGCGCAATCCCCTGCCGCTAATCCTTTATCCCACCATGAGCATAGTGACTTATGCACACTATGCGGATGATAAGTCTCGTGCAAAACGCAAGGTCTGGCGAATCTCAGAGAAAAGGTTACATCTTTGTGAGCTATTGGGTGGATGGTTGGGCGGCTTCATAGCCCAACGCATCCTTCGCCATAAGAGTCAGAAAGCGTCTTATCAGAATATGTTTTGGGCCATTGTTATTTTGCATCACGGCGTGTGGGTGTTTTGGTTATTGCAAAAAAGCCAAATGCTTAGGTTTTAGTGCTGATTCGGTCACCGTCAAGTACTGATTTACATTCCCACTCAGGGATTGCAGGGGTTGATCCAAAGTGAGGGGCTACCGCTGAGTGATTTGCAGGGAAACGGTTTGGGCGATCGCAGGCTGTACCATGGCGATTTATGGCGATTTACTGTGGCCATCACCTGCCCCTGGGATGTCCCCAAGTACTTTCCATCAGTTGATAGCCCACGGGATCATACTGCTTCAATTCCGCACGGGTGAATGGATAGAAGTCATTCTGCCCGAAGAAGGCTTCTGACAGTTCCGCAAAGTACTCCGTGGCATTCGTTAGAGCATAGGCTTTCTGCTTGCCGCCATGGATGTAAGCAACGGCAGCATAGAGTTTCCGCTCCACCGCATGCTGGTAGGCCGCCTGGATACCGGGGTGGTACTCGCCGAGGACCGTGTAATGATACGCATGGGAGAGTTCATGCAAAACCATCCACGGTTGGTCAGTCCGGGACCACTGAATGAAGTTGCGGGTGTTTGACAGCTCGACGTCACCCGCCTTTTCGGGATTGTAACCATTCTGTGCAAGCCAGACCGCAGAAGGATGGAAGG
Source organism: uncultured cyanobacterium (assembly GCA_963766075.1). Lineage (GTDB taxonomy): Bacteria > Cyanobacteriota > Cyanobacteriia > Leptolyngbyales > Leptolyngbyaceae > CAVYAN01. Next base: position 33,488 of record CAVYAN010000057.1, read on the forward strand.
CGGCGGCTCCACGCGGTTGTTTTTCCCATTCAACCCAGATGCGCACTCTTTTTAGGGCGGACAGCGGGTTGGCAGGCACCACACGGGCAATCTTGGCCAGTTGCGAACGCAATTCTTTGCGCATCTCCTGGGCATCTTGCTTGTGCTTCAAGACCTGGGGATTGATCAGCACCGTGAACCCTTGGCATGATTCCTGCTTGTAGGTTGCAGTCGGGTCATACGGTCGTTCCTGGGCCAGGGTCTGGCCTGCGGTCACCGCGATACCCATGACGATCAGCGCGCACTGAATTCTCATAGCAAGGGCCTCTGCGATTAGACGCATTCTATTGCGCTGTCATCCCCCCATCGGCGGTGATAATGGAACCCGTCATAAAAGAGGCCTCATCGGAAGCGAGAAAGAGGGCAAGATGGGCAATCTCGCGGGGTTCGCCGGGGCGACCAATGGGCTGAAACGAGTCGATACTGGCATAAACCTTATCCAGTCCGCCCAGCATTTCAGCATGGGCATAGTTGATGGGAGTATCCACCCACCCCGGACAAATCGCATTACAGCGGATCTTTTGCTTAGCATAGTCCAGAGCCACGCCTTTGGTAAGCATCACCACCGCCCCCTTGGACGCGGAGTACACGGCTAAAAATGGCTCTGACACCAATCCATTGACGCTGGAAATATTGACAATTGAACCGCCACCCTGACGCAGCATATGGGGAATCGCCGCCCGACAGCCGTAGATGGCCCCTTTAACGTTGACATTTAAGGTCTTGTCAATCACTGCATCCGAGACTTCATGCAAGACACCGGGAATATTGACGCCAGCATTGTTGACCAAAACGTCAATGGCTCCGTATAGTTCCACACAACGATCCACAAAGGCATTGACCGCTGTAGCACTACTGACATCCCCGACAAAGGCTTCTGCCACCCCGCCTGCCTGCTGAATTGTAGCCACGGTCTCAGCGATCGCCGTGGCATTAATATCCACACAGACAACCTTGCCGCCCTCTTCCGCCAACCGCAGCGCAATCGCCTTCCCAATGCCGGATGCGGCCCCCGTGACAACGCACGCCTTGCCTGTAACTCTTCCCATCACCTGTTCTCTTAAAATCGTTTTCAAATGTGAATCACGTTCAAGTCAACCGCTTTCAAGTCAATTGCTTTCAAATACTATGCTGGGAAAGCAATGACGTGCAAAAGTCAGGAATCAAGAGCCCTAGGACTCCTGACTCCTGACTTCTAACATTCCACTTCTCCCTAGACTAGTCCACTTCACTCAGAACACGTTCTTCTTCGGCAATTTCGGCCTGTCGCTGTTGAATCATCACCCCCTGAGGCGGACCTTGAAAGCGCCGTTGCTCGTAGATAAACCAAATGGCAGCCGTCGCCACGAGCGCCCCAAAGGTAACACCGAGGGCCTTGTCATTGGGGGGTCGGACCCCAATAAAGATCAATAAACCACAGATCAACACACACAGACCTGCCACCAGGGGAAACCATTTGCCAATCGTCCAGGGACCCATTTGCGTCCAAGAGCGCCCATAGGCAAACAATCCCAACGCCGATGGAATCACGTAGGAGATGTACAGGAAGATCACACAAACGGCGGTAATGGTGGAATAAACCGGGGTATAAACCGTGAAGGCGATCGCCATCAATGAAACCGCCCAAATCGCAAACACAGGCGTGCGGTACTTGTGGCTGATGGTGCGCAGCTTATGGGAAAGCGGCAACCCGCCATCTCGGGCAAACGCAAACGCCATCCGCGAGGTGGACGTCACGGTGGCCAAACCGCAAAGATACTGCGATACCCCAATCCCGAAGAACAGCAAAAGCCGCAGGGGCGTGGGCAACACAGTATTCATCAGCCAATAAAACGCATTCGGCCCTTGAGCTGCGGCATCATTCATGTTGGGGAAGGCCAGAACAACGGCACACAGCATAAACCAGCCAAACACCCCCGACCACAATACCGAATAAACAATCCCTCTGGGCACGCGACGAGCCGCTCCAATGGTTTCCTCAGAGGTATGGGCAGAGGCATCAAATCCAGTAATGGTATAGGCCGGCAGCATCAATCCCACTAAAAACAGCAAGAACAGATTACTCGTTTCAGGCCAAACATTGCCCCCAGCCGGACCACTGTAGTTCGTAAACGTCACAAGACGGGACAGATCCAAGCCATTCTTAAACGAAAAGAACAGCAATACCAGCGTCAACGCTGTCGATACGCCAAAAATCAAGTACCCACTCAAATCAGTTAGCTTGGAGGTTAAGCGGATGCCGAAATGGTTGAACAAGGCCTGGGAAAGGGTAATCACCGCCACCCCAATGGTCTGCACCAGCAGTACTGTACCGGCATCCAGTTTCGTGGGGTCAAACCCGACGAGCGGCCCAAAAGCCCCAACAAAGAACAGGTAGGTGCCTACGTTGATGGCTGCCAACACCGTAACCAGACCCACCAAATTAAACCAGGCCGTCGAGCCACCCCCAGCCTTTACCCCCCAAAATCGAAGCCCAGTGATATAAACCACCCGCCGTTGGAAAGGCCGAGGCAATTTGGGCCATTGCCAGGGCCACCAACAGGGACAGGACACAACTGAATGCCCAACCAATCCCAATCGCAGCACCACCCACGCTACTCAGCCCGAGGTGAAAGGAGTTGATCCCGCCGGAAAGGATACAAATGATCGAAAAAGAAACAGCGAAGTTAGAAAACCCACTCATTTGCCGCAGCAGTTCCTGGGCGTAGCCAAGGTTGTGCAGCGTTTTCACATCTTCTCTAATGAGCGATTCTTCTGACTCTGGTAGGGCCGACGGCGGCGGATCGGACGACGGGTGGTTTCTCATGCACTTCTCCTGTAACGATGTCCTGGAACGAGGCAGGTTTAAGTCCTGGAACGAGGCAGGTTTAAAAGATTGCTGTAAATTTTAACTTAATGAAGGTGTGATAAAGCTATGACTTAATTAAAAAAAACACAGGAGATTTCAGCGATCTAGCCATAGGGGCACGCGCGATCGCTCCTCGCCGGAGAAACGCCGTAGAAATGAACTGCCGACCGATCCGGTTTCAGGTGCTGCTGACCTGGGCGATCGCCCCATAGGTTAATCCCAATTGTTTGAGCCATTTACGATAGGCCAGAGACGCGCGATCGCTGGGCAAATGAAATTCCATCTGGGGATCGAGGGGCAACCGCTTGGGATTGTGGGTTTCCAAATTGGCAATATCTTGCCCGATCACCCGATTTTGAAAGGCAATCAAGTCGGCTTCTGATAAATCTGGCGCGTAGTTCAGCGCTCCCCATACCCACCCCAGACAGGACTCTTCCGTCACGGGGGTCACGCTAAATAACAACACCATCTGGTTGCCACTCCCCAGGTACTTCCGCAGCGCCACGGTCAGGGGCCGCAGCGTCCAGTAGTCATAGGTAGCCATGCCACCCTGACCCGTGCCATCTGGATCGGGTTGCCAGAGCTGAATATTTTTCATGGCAATCCCGCAGTCCGTGGGGGTAACTTGATAATCGGCGATCGCGGCTTGATCGGCACTGCCCAACAGATCACCATGGAGAAACGGCAAATGGGCCACATCCAAAAAATTCTCAATGGCCCGCAGTCCGCTACAGTGGCAGGCATGACCATAGCTCAGATAGGTGCGAAAGCTGGGATCTTCCCACTCCGAAAACTGGACAATGTCCTGATGGGGAGTGCCTAGGCAGACAAAAATCACCCCGTAGCGCTCCTGCACCGCAAAGGACTTGACCCGCGACTGCGGCGGCGGCACATAGCCGGGATGCGCTGGTACCTTGACACAGGCCCCCGTTACGTCATAGGCAAGACCGTGGTAGGGACAAACCAAAGTATTGCCCCGCACGGTGCCTCCAGACAGTTGCACACTGCGGTGTGGACACCGATCCGGCCATGCCATGACTTGGTGGTCAGCACTACGCCACAGCACCAGATCCGTACCCATCAAGCGCGATCGCTGCACGGTTCCCAAGGGCAAATCCAGCGATCGCAGGACTGGATGCCAGTCATCAAACAACACAGAATCGAGGGGCTGCGGGTCAAATTCAGTACTACAAGCAGTCACAATGCCCTCCGACAGAGATCATGTTAGGGTGTATGGAGATTTAAGGGTTTTGCCAGCAGCTTAAAAATCAGCTTGAACTCGCGCCAACGCCGCCTTAACAAGGACTTGATCAGCAAAATTAATGCCATTAGTGATGGCATTTTAGCAACAACCTGGGCCGAGAACGCGGGAGTTTTGTCGCTGCTGCAAAATCAATGGGTGGCCGCGCTCAGGATTTGCATAGGCAGTTCAATAATAAATTGTGTGCCCACAGAAAACGGTGTGACCGCACACGGCATAGCCCCTTCTGCGGGCAAGCGATCTCCCGGACCCGGCTCCACCCTGGCGGCAGCGGTGCGAGAATGATACGTCAGTTTGCCCCGATGCTGTTCGACAATAATTTGATAGGCGATCGCCAATCCTAAGCCAGTGCCTTGCCCAACCGATTTTGTGGTAAAGAAGGGATCGAAAATACGCGATCGCACCGTCGCTGGAATGCCACAGCCATTGTCTGTGATCGCAATTCTGACCCAGCCTTGGTCCAGCTTAGTGGTTTGAATAGTAAGGGTGGGAGACTGAGAGCTTGCTGGGGTGGCCAGCGTGGAAACATTTTCAACGGAAATTCCGGTAGCCGTTTCCACAGCAGTCTCGGGAGCATAGCTGTGATCAAAGGCATCAATCGCATTGGTCAGAATGCTGAAAAAAGCCTGATTCAATTGCCCCGCAAAGCAGGCGATCGCGGGCAAGTGGGCATCATAGACTTTGGTGACAGTAATAGCCGGACGCTGGGTAGTCGCCTGCAAGCGACGATTCAAAAAAACCAGGGCATTATCAAGGCCAAGATGCAAATCGACAGTTTTCAAATTTGACTCATCCATGCGGGAAAAATTCCGCAGAGAAAGCACAATTTTATGAATCCTCTGAGTTCCCGTTTGCATTGACCCAATCATTTTCATTAGATCTGTCTGCAAAAATTCTAAGTCAATCGTATCGAGATATCGTTGGATTTCCGATGGTGGGCTAGGAAAATAGTGATGATAAAGCTGAACTGCTTTCAGAAGTTGTTCCGTATATTGCTGTGTGTAGCCTAAATTACCATGAATAAAACTGATAGGATTATTGATTTCGTGGGCAATGCCAGCCACGATTTGCCCCAACCCTGACATCTTTTCTGTATGGACCAGTTGAGCCTGGGCAATTTGCAAATCCCGGAGGGCCTGGGAAAGATCCTGGGTGCGCTCCTCCACCCGTTGCTCCAACTGGTGATTGGTCTGGGCTAAGGTCTCGAAGGAGTCGCGCAACTGCTGGGCCATGTAGTTAAACGATCGCCCCAACAAGCCCACTTCGCGAACACCGGTAACAGGTACCGACTGCTGCAAATCCCCCGCGGCGATCGCCGCCGACGCCTGCACCAAACGGGTGATCGGCTGGGTCATCCACCGCGTGGTATAGAGGCCGAGCAAGACGGCTACGCTCAAAGCCAGCAGACACAGGCCAATGGTCTGGCGCGTATTGGCTTGAATCTGGGCCATAAAGTCAGCTTCGGGCACCGTAATCACCACCAGCCAATCCAGCCCAAGGGGATCTTTCCAAGGCGTCACCTGGACAAATTGCCGCTCACCGTCCAGGGAAAATTCCAACTGCTGGGACGTGACCACCCCCTGCAAGGTCGGGAATTGTGCCGTGAGGTGCTGGGCTGTGGCCTGAATGAGGCGATCGCTACTGGCTAAGGCCGAGCGCCGCTGGAACTGATTTTTCCGGCTGGTGTAGAGCCGTTCGTGGGTGGAGGTTGCGACCAACAGCCCGTTGCGCTCGATCACAAACACCTTGCCGTGGGGGCTGACCTCTAACCGATGCAAAAAATCACTAATATTGGACAGGATGAGGTCAATTCCTAGGGCTCCAATCAGCCGCCGCTGGCGATCGTACAGCGGCGTTGTGGCCGCAATGGAAATATTTTTATCCAGGGTGCCATCCCAAATGTAAATCTGACTCCAGGTGGGTTTGCCTACCCTGAGGGCGTCCTGGTACCACGCTTCGCGGCGATAGTCATAGCTTGGATCCGGCGTGCTGGTAGTGCGATTGCCCTGGGTATCGGTGCTGTAGTCGCGCAGGATATTCCCAGTGGCGGGAGACAATTCTGCGATCTTGAGAATGGACGCCGATCCCTCCTCTACATAGCCCACACCCAGGTATTGCCCATTGGTCAAGCCATAGTTGACATAGCCCAGGTCAAACAAGCGCACTTGCTGCCAAAAAAATTGGCCCAGTTCTGATAAATTCTGGGTGTCCAACTGCTGTCGCTCAATGGCATGGGCATAGCTTTGGGTCAGCTTTTGGGGAACGGTCAAGTAGGTATCGAGGTGCTGATCCACGCGATCGCTGATTTCTAGGCGCAGCTTCTGGGCCAGCGCGTTCACGGCTTCTTGCCCATTCCTCAAGGACAAATACCCGGTCAAGCCAACGGCACTGCCGATTTGCACCACAAACGGGACCACCAACAATAGTTTGAGCGGAATGGGCTGTTTGAGGAACCGAAAAATAAATCGCAATGCTTGCAATCCCATGTTTGCCGCTGAATAAAATGCACCTTGTCAATTTTTATCTTGATAGTTTCTTTAGCTTGCCCACAATGGTACGGCAGCAATCGTCGATACTATAATCACACCATCAACTCATACAAACTCCTCATATTCCCCACACAAAAGTTATCTTCACGCAAAATGGCTCACCGCTGCAACCAGGCAACGGCAAGCCAGAGAGGAGAACCGGAGAGGGGAACCCCGTGGGAGGATCAGTCGTCGAGACTGGGTAGACGAAACTGGGTAGAATTAACCCGGTTCAACGAGCTGTTGGGCCAAACGGTTATGCTTTTCCAGGAGACTCGGCAAATCGAGGGTAGTCAAGCGCCCCTGATCAACCACCCGTTTGCCATTGATGAAGCTATAGTCAACGGTTTCAGCATGGCAAAAAATGAGGGCCGCGACAATATCGTGATGGGCTCCGGCAAATTGGGGCCGATCCAGATTCATGGCAATAAAATCAGCGGACATGCCAGGGGCGATCGCCCCAATATCATCCCGGCCCAGCACCCTGGCCCCGCCCAAGGTTGCCATTTCCAAAATCTCCCGCGCCGACATGACCGTGGGATCACAGTCGCGCACCCGCGCCATCAAAAACGCTGTGCGCGCTTCCAGAAACAAATTGCTGCTGTCATTTGAGGCAGAACCATCTACCCCCAATCCCACCGGCACCCCATAATCCAACATTTTGCGGATCGGGGCCATGCCACTGGCAAGGCGCATATTGCTACAGGGACAGTGGGCAACGCCAGTCCCCGTTCTGCCAAATTTTTGAATCGAGTCGTCGCTCAGTTGCACACAGTGGGCGTGCCAGACATCCTCCCCCAACCAGCCCACAGATTCGGCATAGTCACCGGGGATCATGCCAAAGTTAGCCAAACTGTAGCTGACATCGGTCTGGTTTTCAGCGAGATGGGTATGCAGGCGCACCCCTTTGTAGGCACGGGCCATGGCCGCCGACTCGCGCATCAAATCCCGTGACACCGAAAAGGGGGAGCAGGGTGCAAGGGTCATCCGCAGCATGGCGTGGCGGGAATTGTCATGGTACTGTTCGATGAGTCGCTGAGAATCCTGGAGAATTGCGGGCTCTGACTCGACGAGAGTATCTGGAGGGAGTCCGCCTTGACTCTCCCCTACACTCATACTGCCCCGACTGGCATGGAAGCGCAGGCCAATTTCTGCGATCGCGGCAATTTCGTCATCCAGCGGGCAGCCATTGGGATAAATGTACAAATGGTCACTGGCCGTGGTGCAGCCCGACAACATTAATTCCGCCGCCGCAACTTGAGCACTAACTGCAATCGCTTCGGGGGTTAAGTTGGCCCAAATCGGATACAGGGTTTGTAACCAGTTAAACAGCGAACAGTTCTGCGCGGCTGGAATCACCCGAGTCAGGGTTTGGTAAAAGTGATGGTGGGTATTCACTAGGCCGGGAAGGACCGCGTGGCGATCGCCTGAAATCCAGCACATCATCAGCGGTCGACGGCAGTTCGGCAATCGTGCCCACCTGCTCAATGACATTATCTCGCACCAAAATTGCCCCATGCCGAATTTCGCGGCGGTGGGCATCCATCGTCACTAGCGTATGAATGTTTTTAACCAACAGAGTAGTCATGCGATCGCCCGCGTAGGTTTAAGTAGATAAATGATGGGTTACTATATCACCCCGGACCCACAGACTCCATGGGAAAACAGGATTGGGAAAACGGGATTATTTCTCTAAGTATTTCTCTAAGGGAACAGACTCCAAAGTCGGCCCCTCTAAACAGCCTGAAACGGCACAGTTATTCCCCAGGGTATTCCCCATGGGCATCACCAAACTTAACCCCAAGGCACAGAGCGATCCCGCACAAATCCCCGATTGCAGCACACTTCTTGCCCCCAAGGGCAGGGGAGCCAGCACTTCGGGAAAGAACGTCACCCCCAGGCCCGCCGCCAAGGAAATGGCCAAAATCACTAATTGCCGATTGTCCATATCAATTTCCTGAAGGATGTTCCATCCCGCCGCCACCACCCGGCCAAACATGAGCATTAGCGCTCCACCCACAACTGCCGTGGGCAGCGCTAATAGCCCACCACCAGCACCGGGCATAGACCTAAACCCATGAGAATGGCCGCAATGTAATAGCCAACATAGCGACTGCCTACGCCAGTCAGTTGAATAATGCCGTTGTTCTGGGCTGGGGTAACAACCGGGAAAGTCCCACAGCAGGCGGCGATTAAGGAGTTAATTCCATCGCCCAACACCCCAGCCTTCAGGCGTTGCATATAAATCGGTCCGACAATGGGTTCACCCGACACGAGGGAGGTGGCCGTTAAATCGCCCAAGACTTCCAGGGTCAGCGTGATGTAAACAATCGCAAAGGAGAGAAACGCCGCCCAATCAAAATCCAACCCCATATGGAAGGGTCGCGGCAAATTCACCCAGGGTAATGCGTCAACCGCTCTGAAGTCAGCCATGCCCCATGCCATCGCCACCCCCGATCCCACCCCCAAACCGATGATCACCGATCCCATGCGTAAATAGCGATTCGAGCTGGCACTACACATTCCAACCAAGACAAACACCAGCACCGCTAACGCCCAATTTTGCCAACTGCCAAAGGCCAGTGGGCTGTCCGGCATCGTGATGGCGATCGCCCGTGCTTTAGCACCGCCCGCCATGTAAAACATGCCTTCCTTGAGTAAGCACAGCCCAATTAGAGTCACCGCTGTCCCGGTAACCAATGGCGTAAAAATTCGGCGCGTCAGGTGCAAACAGCGACTCATGATAATCGGAATCAAAGAACCAAAAAAGCACAGCCCCAGCACCAGCGCTAGCGCTTCCTCAGGAGTTTTGCCTTTACTGAGCGCGGTATCCACCACCGCTAAAATCGGCGTTACGAAGGCAAAACTCGTGCCCTGCACACTGAGCAATCCAGAACCAATCGGCCCCACCTGATAGCACTGAATAAACGTACCCAATCCCGACACAAACAGAGACATGCCCATGATGTAGACAGCACTCTCTCCCGACACGCCCAGCGCACTCGTAATCAACAATCCGGGAGTGACCACGGGAATCAAAATAGCGCACACATGCTGCAAAGCGACTAGCAAGGCATCCCTAGGGGGCGGTTGATCGTTCAAGCCATAGACTAGATTAGACCGCACTTTCGCGATTTCGCGATCGCTT
>CAVYAN010000058.1:0-23601 GCA_963766075.1 uncultured cyanobacterium
CGATCGCTTACCCCATTCGTTCACCTATAAGTAGGTAGGCGCAATTAAACTTACAACGACTTTCAATCACCGCAAGGGTTTCAGGTAAAGCCATCTTATATTTGATTCAGTCCACCTACTGAGTAATCCACAACCACAACCCATACATTTCGGTTAACCGCAGTTAAACATCCTCAAAATAAGGTGTAGGTTGGTAGATAGGTAGCTTATGGGATAGGAGTTAGGCAAATGGCAGGTCAACTATTGCTGGTGGATGATGAACCCGGATTACGAGAGGCCGTCCAAGCCTATCTCGAAGACAGCGGCTTTACAGTCCACGTCGCCAGCAACGCCAAGGATGGGCTGCACCTGGCCCAGCAAAAGCTCCCCGACCTAGTGATCACCGACGTGATGATGCCCCAAGTCGATGGCTTTCAGTTCTTGCAGCAATTGCGGGAAGACCCCCAATGCAAAAAACTGCCCGTCGTCTTCCTCACCGCTCGCGGCATGACCGGCGATCGCATCCAGGGCTACAACGCGGGCGTCGATGCCTATATCTCCAAACCCTTTGACCCCGATGAACTCGTGGCGATCGTCACCAACATCCTCACCAAGCGCAACGCCCCCGCCACCGGCGACAGCGAAGAAACCCAAAGCCTCGCTGACATGGCCCGCCAAATCGCCGAAATTCGGGCCATGCTGACCCAGAGAGGCGCGATCGCCCCGCAAAACGCCAACACCGTCAAAATCGACTTCACCGCCCGCGAAGCCAGCGTTCTAGAACTGGTCGTCGAAGGCTTGATGAACAAAGAAATCGCCCGCCGCCTCGAAACCAGCGTCCGCAACGTCGAAAAATACGTCAGCCGCCTCTTCACCAAAACCAACACCAACAGCCGCACTGAATTGGTCCGATTTGCGCTAGAAAACGGCCTGATCCGACGGCAAGACAATAGCGAAGGATAGGGCTTTCACCCTAAGCCTTAGCCAGCACCACCACACCACAGACCCGCAGGCCGGAGCCACGGCAGGTCTGTACGGCTTCCCGTACCGTCGTCCCCGTGGTGTAAATATCATCCACCAGCAGGATAGGGCGCGCATCGTGGACCAAATCGGGATGGACCTGGAAGGCTTGGGCCATATTGCGTTCTCGCTGCGTCGGGCTGAGTTGAAATTGTGCCAAAGTAGACTTAGGGCGGGCCAGTCCGTGAGCCACCAACCGCAGGCGCGCCACCCGGCAGAATCGCTCCGCCAACAGTTCCGCTTGGTTAAATCCCCGTTCTTGAAGCCGGGTCGCATGCAGGGGAATCGGCACCACCACAGGCACCTGGGGCAGTTGACTCGCTGACGAGGCTAACCAGGCTTCACCTAGCCATTGCCCTAGTGGTTGAGCGAGTTGGGGCTGGTTTTCATATTTGAAGGCCGCGATCGCCCGCTTTAATTCGCCCCCATACATTCCCCAGGCAAAAACCGGCGGCAGTCCCTTAACCCCCGAGAACTGACGACTCGTCTGTCCCTGTTGCAGTTTGCGCTGACAATCCCGACAGAGCACCTGCGCTGTCGAGCGCTGGCACAGCGGACAGGGACTTTCCAGCGCAATACTGAGAAAATTACGCCATTGGTGGGACCATTGCTGAAGCCACACCCTGCGCCCGCCGATTCCGTTAAATCCTGGCATACTCTTCTGTGATATATTCAGTATCCTAAAATTGCCCGATTTTGCCTAGAATGCGTCAGCGTAGAAACTCATAGTTCCTATCAGCAGTTCCTGTCAGTTAGGTGCTATCAGACGGGTTTTTTGATGGCCTGGTTTTGGGTGGTGGGTGTCTGGTTGGATGAAACCTACGTTTGATGCGGCTTTAGTTTGATGAAATCTGAGTTTGATAAAACGTTGAGAAACCTCCACTTGTTTGCCGATCCCGATTACGATCAGGTATAACCATAAAAAAGATTTTTCTATAGAATTTTGTTGAGGCAGGTTCACCAACGGTTTTGGCAGCCGCCTATGCGCATAACCCACCTGCACCTTCATCAAAGGATCCCGCCTTTGCACCGTCATCGTGGATACCCTGTACTGGCTCCATCAGATTCATCCGAGCCATCGTCAACTCATCGGGAACAAAGCATTTCACCTGGGTCAGGCAGGGCAGCGGGGCTATCCGATAATGCCGGGATTTGTGATTTCTGCGGCTGTCGGTCGTCGCTTTTTGGAGCAGATTAATTGGCGTGATCCGCTGTTCACGGATTTGCCCCATTCGTCTCTGCGCGTGAATATTGAAAATCCGCAGCAACTTCAGGCGATCGCCCAGCGCATCCGGCAAACGATTCACCACGCCGCCTTGGCCGATCCGGTCCAGCACGACTTAACTGCCGCCCTCGGCCAATTGAATACCACCAGTGTGATTCTCCGCCCGTCTCTGGTGTTGCCCGTCCACCCACCCCTAACCAGCCAATACCTCCACGAATCGGTGCTATTCAGCAGTCGCATCAGCACTACTGACCCCACCGCCGTTCTGAACAACCTCAAACTGCTGTGGGCCGAATTATTTGGGGCAAAAAGTTTATTTTATTGGCAGCGGTTAGGGCTGCCCTTGCACCGCATCGGCCTCGCTGTGATCGTACAGCCCATCTCCTCCGCGATCGCCGCAGGCACCATGCGCCCGCAAGCCAACCCCATAGAAATTCAGGCCACGGTGGGCCTCGGGATGGCGATCGCCCGTGGCGAAGTGTGTCCCGATTCCTATGCGATCGATCCAAACACAGGCGCTATTCAAACCCGCCGCCTCGGCATTAAATCCCTGGCTTACGAACTCCAGCCCGCTGCCACGCCAATGCTCCAAACCCGCTGGCTCAGCCCCGAGCAACAGGCTCTCTATGCCCTTTCAGAGGAAAATTTAGCCCAGCTTCTGCCCCTGACCCAGCGCCTGCGGACCGAATTTTCCACGGCCACAGAAGTGGAATGGGTCATTTCTGTCGGCCCCGATGGTACCCGCTCCTGTTTTCTGACCCAACTGATTTTACCGGGCCCCCGCCCAACCACCCGCGCGATCGTCCCCGCCGCATCTGAACCTGCCGCTACCCCTGAGAGCCTAAGTCTTGAGCACGCAGCGGCCCCACCTGGAAACAGCCCAGAAAAAAACCCAGAAAAAAATCCGGAAGCAAGCTTAGAAGTCACCCCAGGCCGCTCGGCAAGCCACTTACTCGCCAAGGGAGTCGCCGCCGCACCAGGGCGCGTCATCGCCAGAGCCACAGTGATGCAAAAAGTCGCCCTAATTCAGGATAGTGCCAGCGCCCCCTTAGCCCCCGGCACCATCCTGATTGCCCCCACCATTCCCCTCGATTGTTTGGACTGGATCCATCGGGCCGCCGCCATTGTTACCGAGCAAGGTACCTTAACCGGGCACACCGCCATTGTCGCCCGCGAAATTGGCATTCCGGCAGTTGTCGCCGCCGCCGGGGCCACCCAGCGCATTCGTTCCGGCGATTTAGTTCTAGTCGATGGCAATCAAGGGAAGGTGTATCGGGTTGCCGATGCCGCGATCGCCCCGCCGGATCGTCCGACACCCACCCTGCGCGCCACCACCGGAATTCGCCACACCCAACTATTAGTCAATCTGAGCCAACCGGAGCAGGTGGCCCGCATTGCCCATCTGCCCATTGATGGCGTGGGCTTGTTGCGATCAGAATTGTTGATGACCACCCTGGTCCGCCATCATTCCGGCCACAGCCTCCTCGATCTCGATCCCGCCGAGCTGACCCAGCAATTAACCCACGCCATCCAAAAATTTACCCGCGCCTTCGCACCCCGCCCCGTCTTCTATCGCGCCCTTGATTTACGTTCTACATGAATTTAAATCACTCTTACCCACCCCCGTCCGCCCCGAAGCCAACCCGATTCTCGGCATTCGGGGCACCTTAAGCTACCAGCTCAATCCGACCTTGTTTGACATCGAGCTGGCGGCTCTGGCCTCAGCCCAAAAAGCAGGGGCCACTCATCTCACGTTGCTGTTGCCCTTTGTCCGGACGGTCGAGGAATTTCAGTTTTGCCGCGATCGCGTCGCTGCCGCTGGTTTGATGCACTCTCCCCACTTCAAGCTGTGGATCATGGCCGAAGTGCCTTCCGTACTATTTCTGTTGCCGGACTACGTCAAAGCGGGCGTGCAAGGCATCTCGATTGGCTCTAACGATCTCACCCAACTCCTGCTTGGCATTGATCGCGACCACGAAGCCATGGCCCCCGCCTTCCCCCAAAATCATCCCGCTGTCATCGCGGCGATCGCCCAACTGATTCATCACGCCCAGCAGCTCGGCATCCCGTGCTCCATCTGCGGCGAGGTCCCTGCCCAATACCCAGAAATCATCCCCGATTTAATCCGCTGGGGCATCACCGCTATATCCGTCAGCCCTGACGCCCTTGCTCGCACCCACGCCGCCATCCTCCAGGCAGAAACCCAACGGGCGGAAGCTTGATTGCAGAAGCTTGATTGCAGAAGCTTGATTTCAGTTGTATTCCCGCATGTCATCCATGCCATCGGCAAAGCCCGCGTACTTGCGATCGCCCAAGGACCAATCTTCGTTTTCACCGCCAATGATCAGGCTTTCCAGGTTCACATAGTCCTTGCTGAACTGCCGCAGGGCGTTGATCAAAACATCCAGGGCGATCGCATCACTCGTTCCCAAATCAAACCAGCAGCGGGCCCAACCGCCCTCGTATTCCACATCGCCCATATTGTGCATCAACGCCGACAGACTCTCTTCCGCCCCGTCGCCGTTATAGTCCATGTGACTGATTTCCAGGCCCACATCCTGCACCTGTAAACTTTCCGCATTAAACCCGCCCAACTTGCCGATAAAGAACCAGGAATTAAGCACCTCCTCCAGATATTGCTTCTCCATCTCGGAAGGATTCATGCCAAATTCGATCCAAATCCACACATTGAACGGGTCAAATTCGCGAAATTGCACATTCATAGAGCAGACCCAGCAAACTACAGAGTATAGGCTACCGCAGAAGGGGCCATTCACTGTGAGATCTGGACAGAGTGAGATCTGAACATCCCCCCGCACGCACCCGATCACTTTTTGCCCAGCTTCTCCTTAGCGCGATCGCGCTCCTTGGTAATTTGCTTCACTAAATTCGACGGCAACTGGGCCTGCTTTGCCAAGGCTTGATTGAAATAGTCAACGCTGGCGGGATTTTCTTGTCTTCGTAAAATTTGGGCCTTGAGATAAAGCAGTTCCGGATTGTCCGGCACCGATTGCAAAGCCCGTTCCACCGCAGGCAGCGCCTTGGCCATTTGCTTCATTTCCAAATAGCCCATAGCAATGCCGCGATCGGCCAAATAGCGGGGTCCGGCAAATTTCTCCAACCGATTCAACCCTTGATTGGGGCTGGAAAATGGCAAATTCAGCCCAATGAACAGATCAATATACCCTTTGATTAAATTCAGCTCCGGATCGTCCTTGGACACAGCCTGCGCCGCATCCAAGTATTTAAAGGCTTGCTGGACCTTGCCCAATACCTGGGGTGTACCCTTGACGGTTCCCTGCTCCTTGTAAATATAAACCCCTTCCAAAAATTGCCCCACCGCCAGATACAAATTGCCCCGCAGGGGATCGCTAGCCAGCAGAGCCTGCGCCGTGGTTTGCGTTTTTTGAGCATATTCTAGGAACGCTGCTGGCAGGATCGCTGCATTCTTATCGCCCTCACTAAACACAAGGGCCGCTTTCAACGCAAAGGCTAACGGTTCATTTGTCTCTGACTGCTGCAATAGTTTGCTGGCTTCCTGGTAGTTGCCCCGTTCAAAGAGTTGGACAAAGGCCGCACTGGTGCGATCGCCAATTGCCCTGGTATTCGTTGCCCGAAACGGATCCTTTGCCCACCCCGGACTGCCCCACAAACTCAAGGCCAGCACTGTCAGACCCACCACCGCCCGAGGCCGCGCCATCCGCCCAGATTGCCATCCACGCATAATTCTGAATCCCCACCGCCTAAATTGAGTATCGACGAGTCGCCAAGTTGGTTAGAGTAGGAGGACTGTCATCCAGCACCCTTTTTCCACCGCCTCCTTTTCCAGCGTCTCCTTATTTTGCACGACGTTTTCCCTGACCTCAAGTTCCCATCCGGTGTGGTCAATCCAGCCCCGCTCACCTCTTTTACCCATGCTCCACGTTCGCAATCTCACCTATCATCCCCCCGCCACTCCCACGGCAGTCCTGAAGGATGTCACGCTACAAATTGCCCCCCAGCAGTTAACCCTGGTGGTCGGTCCCAGTGGCTCTGGCAAAAGTACCCTCCTGGAAATTTTGGCGGGGCTGGCCGAAAAAACTCGGGGCACCCTCTCTTGGCGCGAACAGGAACTGACCGCCCTGCATTTGCAGCAACTCAGTGGGTTAGTCTTTCAGTTCCCCGAGCGGCACTTTTGTGGCAATACCATCCTGGAAGAATTGCGGTTGGGGCATCCCGATCTGGGCAGCGATCGCATTGAGTACGCTCTCACCGAAGTGGGACTGGCGCACCTCTCCCTACAAGCCTCTCCCCAAGCCCTCAGCGGTGGTCAGCAGCGCCGTCTGGCACTGGCAGTGCAACTTATTCGTCAGCCCCATATTTTGCTCTTGGATGAACCGACAGCGGGCCTAGATTGGTCCATGCGTCGCCAGTTGATCGCCCTCCTGGCCAAGCTCAAAACCCATTGGAGTCTGTTTGTTGTCTCCCATGATGCCGCCGAAATGGTGGATATCGCCGATCAATGTTGGACCCTGAGCCATGGCAAACTCGCGGCTGTCGCGCCCGCAGATCTAAAAGCGCGCCCGAGCAGATCTTAGGCATTTTAGAGCGGCATCTTAGAGGCATCGGCAGTGTGGAGGCATCGTGGCGGGGCGGAGATGCCGCGATCGCAAACCCTTGCCTGGGCCATTTTTAGCGGAAAGAACCGGGCGAGTCAACTGGGGAAAAGAGGGCACCGATGGGGCACGAAGCAGCCTACAATCGAGGCATCGTGTTGATTGTGCCCTTGGACTATTTCCATGCCAGCTTTATATCCCGGATTGACTGCTTTTGACCCTGTTTTTGGCGCTGCGGCATTGCCGTTAGCCTTTCAGTTTACGTCGCCCGGACCCATCATTTTTGACTGGGGTTGGCTGACTCTGCGCTGGTACGGGCTGCTCATTGCTTCGGCGGTACTCATTGGGGTTAACTTATCCCAGGCGCTGGCAAAACGGCGACAGGTAGATCCAGAAGCGCTCGCGGATTTGGCCCTGTGGCTTGTGCTGGCAGCTATTCCGTCTGCCAGATTATATTATGTGCTGTTTCAATGGCGGGACTACGCCGATCAGCCGGGAAAGATTCTCGCCATCTGGGAAGGAGGGATCGCCATCCATGGAGCCGTGATCGGTGGCTTATTGGCGAGTTTATTGTTTGCCCGCATTCGCCAAATCCCATTTTGGCAGTTGGCAGATTTAGTGGCCCCGTCGTTGATCCTGGGGCAGGCGATTGGGCGCTGGGGCAATTTTTTCAACTCCGAGGCGTTTGGCAGTCCAACCGACCTGCCCTGGAAACTGTTGATTCCGGAGACGCGGCGACCCCTTGGATCGGGGGCGATCGCCTATTACCATCCCACCTTTCTGTATGAATCGCTGTGGAACCTTGTGGTGTTTGGCATCCTGATGGGGCTATTTCGCCGCAGCATCCAACCCCATTCCCCCATCAAACGGGGCACGCTCTTTCTGGTCTATCTCGTAGGGTACGGCGCAGGGCGCGTGTGGATTGAAGGGTTACGTACCGATAGCCTGATGCTGGGCCCGTTGAAAATCGCTCAGGTTGTTAGCTTAATTGAAATGGGCGTGGGTATTGCCGGGTTGCTGTGGCTGTATGGGCGGCGGCGAGCCTTGCCGGATGTGGTTATGGGGGGGGCCAGAATCGGTGACGCCACTGGCCCCGAACAATAAAGCTTTCTCAAAATATAAAAGTATAGAGAATCCAATCAAGCAATAAAAAACCCTGAAGGGGTAATCCTCCAGGGTTCAATCAGGGTGCATCTACCACTCTATTCTTCCACGGGCATCCCGTTTTTCCGGAAGCTTTTGCAATTGGACGTGCTTTTTAAGTCAATTTCCTCCGTAGTTTTCCCGCGATCGCCTCAGTGCTGTTTAGGGCGTAAAGTCGCCGCTTATCAAAAGCCATCCAGCAATGAAAAAGCCCCGAAGGGTTAATCTTCGGGGCAAAATCAGGGTGCATCTACCACTCTATTCTTCTAAACCCATCACAATTATCCGGACATTCTGATAGCAATCTCAAATTTTGAAGGTGTGATTCTATTCCATCCGTTATCCGTACTGACTGAATCACCCTAGGAAATCACCCTACACCCACTGATTCACGCAGAATTCACTGAACCGTCACGTCTGGCACCATCACGTATCCTGATAATAAAAAACCCTGAAGGGGTGAACCTTCAGGGCAAAATCAGGGTGCATCTACCATTCCTTTCTTCCCGATCGCCGCCGGGGATCCGGAACATTTGAGTGCAAACCTCAGTCCAGAAAAAATTTTCACCCAGAAATTTTTCCTAGAGGTTGGGTGACAGGCTCGGTCAGCAAGACAGTAACTCGATTCTCAAAACTCTGGAATCGCACAGTGGGGAAAACCCTGCCCCAAGACCTGTTGGCCGGGTCCGAATCTGCGCTAGGGTAAGGAGTGACTTTCTGTGGGTGGAATGTGTGGTGCTGCTGAGCCGTTCTAGGATTGCCCTATTCCTGCTGGCCAATGTGCTCTTGGCCAGTTGTGCCAATACGCCCTTGGGACAATCGCTGCAAAAATCCTTGGAGGCAGATCCCAAACTGCAATCCAGCCCCTTGGCGACCCCCATGGCGACGAGTATTACCCCATCGCCGCCGGTGGCGAGCAGTCCCACGCCCACCCCCTCCGCCGTTGGAGCCATGCCGCCGGACGCCGCACCCAGCGGAGTGGTCCAGAGCCCTGCTGTCCCAGGCTCTATAGATCGCGTCAAACCCTTTAGCGATCGCCTCTCCCTCGGATTATCAGGCGACTCCCTGGGCCTTCAGTCCGCCACCCCCACGGCCCTAGCCCCGTCCACCGTTGCCTTCACCGATCTAGAGAAAACGCCCCAACCGCTGCGACAGTACGTCTCCGAGGTGCTGCAACTGGGCGTGTTGACCTTTTCTCCGGCAGCAGTGGCCAAGGGAAATTCTGCTCCCAAGGCTGCTGACCCCAGCCCTGCTCCCAATCCTGAGCTGACTAAATTTGAGCCTAATAAAATTGTTACCCGCCGCGACTATGCCCGCTGGTTGTTCGCTGTCAACAATCACCTCCATGCCGATACCCCCGTCCAGCAGGTGCGGCTAGGCTTGGAAACCTCCCAGCCTGCTTTTCAGGATGTGCCCCGCACCGATCCAGACTTCCCCGTTATCCAAGGACTTGCCGAAGCCGGATTGCTCCCCAGTCCCTTGTCTGGCGATAGCACAACAGTCGTATTTCGCCCCAATCAACCCCTAACCCGCGAACATCTACTGCTGTGGAAAGTGCCAATGGATACGCGACAAGCGTTGCCCTTAGCCACCCTGGAAGCTGTGACCCAAACCTGGGGCTTCCAGGATACCGCACGGATTGATCCCAAGGCGCTGCGGGCTGTACTCGCCGATTTTCAAAATGGTGATTTGTCCAATATTCGGCGCGTCTTTGGCTATACGACGCTGCTACAGCCCAAAAAACCCGTCACCCGAGCCGAAGCTGTCGCCGCGCTTTGGTATTTTGGCTTTCAGGGCGAGGGGCGATCGGCCCAGGCTGCCCTTGCCAAGCCGAATTAGCCCATTCGATCTTCGTTAAACTCCAAAATCTAAACTCCCGAATCGTTACGTCCTGCGAAGCCCGCTTCGGTTGATCCCCATCTTTTCTTACAATGGAGACATAGGGCTTTGTTGAGGAAATCGGATGATGTCTAAAACTGTTGCTGAAGTCATGAGTCGGGATCCGATCACGGTACGTCCAGAGACGGCATTGACGGAGGTTATTCAGATTTTGGCGGCACGCCGGATTAGCGGGTTGCCTGTAGTAGATGAGACGGGCAAGCTGGTTGGCGTGGTTTCGGAGACAGATTTGATGTGGAAGGCGACGGATGTGACGCCGCCGGCCTACATCATGGTGCTGGATAGTGTGATTTATCTGGAAAATCCGGGGCGTTATGAGCGGGATTTGCATAAGGCTCTGGGCCAAACCGTGGCCGAGGTCATGAGTCACCATCCCATTACCATTCACCCAGAGCAGTCCCTACGGGAGGCAGCACATCTGATGCACGATCGCCAAGTCCATCGCTTGCCCGTAGTTGACGCTGGGGGGCAGGTCATTGGTATTCTGACCCGCGGGGACATTGTGCGAACGATGGCGTTAGCCCAGGTTTAGGGCCGCAGGTTTAGGGCGACATCGGCCTTGACTGCGTATTTTCCCGTTGAGCAAGATTATCGACTTCATACATTTTCCGACTTCATAAAATCTGAATCACTTTTAGCTGAATTATCTATGACCATTACGCCTGAATCAGTTAAGCTATTGCTGCAGTCCGGGGATTTTGGCGATCGCCTGCGCGGCCTGAATCAAGTCCGGACCTTAGAACCTGCCGCGGGTTTTGCCATTATTCAACCCCTCGTCACCGACAGCAACGCCCGGGTGCGCTACGGGGCGGTCTCCCAACTGGCGACCCTTGGCCATCAAGATCTTAGTCAGGCGGGCATCCTGCTGCGGGAACGCCTACGGGATTCAGAACCCGATGTCCAGGCCGCCGCCGCCGATGCCATTGCCGCGCTGAAACTGAAGGATGCCTTTGAAGACTTGCAGGCACTCTATGCCAGCAGTTCAGAGTGGCTGGTCAAGTTTAGTATTGTGGCTGCCCTGGGAGAACTGGGCGATCGCCGCTGTTTCGATCTGTTAGCCGAGGCTCTGAATTCGGGGGATGAGCTGCTGCAAACGGTTGCTGTCGGTGCCCTAGGGGAACTGGGCGACGATCGCGCTGTCCCTTTACTGCTGCCCTTGACGACCCATTCCGATTGGCAAATCCGCTACCGGGCCATGCAGGGGCTATCCCAATTCCGCAGACCCGATGTAAAGACTGCACTGGAACGCTTGGCCACGGATGACTTGGCCCAGATTGCCGATGCGGCACGGGAGTATCTGCAAGGGGCCTGAGGCATTGGACCTGAGGCATTGGATCGGTATTCCCTACTGGTATCCGGGAGAACCGCTGCCTAGGATTGGAAAACTTGTTTTAATAAACCCGCCGACTGCATCCACTAAACTTAACAAATTGGCTTAATATTTGCTAACAGGCCCTGCGAGATTGCGATCGCTCCCTCGCAGGCGTACTCCTCCGGGAACCCGCAAAGCAATGGGCAAGGCAATGGGCAGAACAACAAATAGCCGAGTCCGGCTTGACCATTACTACGAGCAAATCCACACCATTATTTTGGCGCGGCAAAATCCAATTACTGGGTTGTTGCCTGCGAGTACCGCCGTCAATGCCCATGGGGACTATACCGATGCCTGGGTGCGGGACAATGTGTATAGCATCCTGGCCGTGTGGGGATTGGCCCTGGGCTATCGCAAGCTGGACGAAGACGAAGGCCGTGCCTTTGAACTGGAACACAGCGTAGTGAAGCTGATGCGCGGCCTGCTGTTTGCCATGATGCGGCAGGCCGAAAAGGTTGAAAAATTTAAAGATACGCAAGAGCCCCTCGATGCACTCCACGCCAAGTACGATACCCAAACGGGCGGTACGGTAGTTGGGGATGCGGAATGGGGACATTTGCAGTTGGATGCAACGTCAATTTTTCTGTTGTTCCTGGCGCAAATGACAGCATCGGGCTTGCACATTATTTTCAACACCGATGAAGTCAACTTCATTCAAAACCTGGTGTATTACATTGGCCGCGCCTACCGCACGCCGGACTATGGCATTTGGGAGCGGGGCAACAAAATTAACCATGGCAATCCCGAGCTGAATGCGAGTTCTGTGGGCCTTGCCAAAGCGGCGATGGAGGCCCTGAATGGGCTGAATTTGTTTGGCGTGCGGGGGGGACAGAGTTCGGTGATTCACGTACTACCGGACGAAATTGCCCGATCGCGGATTACCCTAGAATCCTTGCTGCCCCGCGAATCCAGCTCTAAGGAAGTGGATGCGGCGGTGCTGAGTGTGATTGGCTACCCGGCCTTTGCGGTGGAAGATCTGGAACTGTGCGATCGCACCCGCAATGCCATTATCCAAAAGCTTCAGGGCAACTATGGCTGCAAGCGCTTTCTGCGCGATGGGCACCAAACGGTGATTGAAGATACAACGCGGCTGCACTACGAGCCGTGGGAATTGAAGCAGTTTGAACATATTGAAAGCGAGTGGCCCCTGTTTTTTACCTACTTGCTGCTGGATGCCCTATTTCGGGGAGATAGCGAGCAGGTGAATGAATACACGCAGCGTTTGGAAGCGGTGCTGGTGGAACGGGATGGCGTGAAGCTGTTGCCGGAACTGTACATTGTGCCGGAGTCGGCGGTGGCGGCAGAGCGGGCCAATCCCCATAGCCAAACCCGTGTCCCCAACGAAAATGTGCCCTTAGTGTGGGCTCAAAGCCTCTACTTTATGGGGCAAATGGTGCATGATGGCGTGATTGCGATCGGTGATATTGATCCCTTGGGTCGGCATATGCACATCCGGCACCAGCGCCAACCCCGCGTCCAGGTGGCCCTCCTGGCCGAAGACGAAGCGTTGCAGTCGCGACTGGCGAGCTACGGGATTGAGAGTCAAACGCCAACGCAGGTGGAGGCGATCGCCGTGCGCCAAGCGCGGGAACTGGCGATGGTCTATACCCAAATTGGGCGCAACGATAAGCTGGGCCTTACCGGACGGCCTGCCCGCCGTTTACGGACCCTCACCACATCCAAGGTGTTCCGCGTGCAGGGCGAAACCCTGGTGTTTCTGCCTTCGTTTTTGGATGCACAGCAGTTCTACCTCACCTTTGATCCGGAGTTCCTAGCGGCCCAAATCCGGGCGGAACTGGCCTATATTCAGCGCCACTGGAGCCAGTTGGGCCGACCCACGATGACGCTGCTCCTGACTCGTACCATGCTGGGCAATGATGCCGACTTCAGCGACAGTGCGGCCCCGATTTTGGCCTTGATTCAGGAGCTGAAAGCCGGAGACTGTAATGGTGTGCCAATTAAGCTAGCACCGCTCTATCAACTGCTGTTGACGACCACGGTGGAGCGGATTGATTTTCTACATGACTTTAGTTTTACCCAATCCCCAGTACTGGATGCCTTGCCGCACCAGTCTTACTTGGGCTTTGATCCCCAGGCAACGCAGACATTAAACAGCTTGCAGGAATTTGGCATTGAGTTGGAAACCGATTCTGCCCTGCTGTTACACAATTTGCGTCAGTCCCAAAACCTCTACGAGCAGGTGGAGATTTTGAGTACGTTATCGCGGCTGCATGGCTTTGATTTCGACACGGGATTTGGCCATCCGCAGCGGCGGGTAACGGTGGCGAATCTGCTGGATGAGATCTACGCCACGGCGGGGCGGCGGAAGCTTTGGGCGGTGGTGCGGCGGGTGGCAGGCTTGTTCGATCGCGTTGATCCCAACCTGACGGATGCAGTGATTGACATTTTGGTCCGGCAGAAACAAATCGCCGTGGGACGGGCCTACAGCGAAGCTTCGCTGATTACCCAACCGATGTCGTCCATTGAGGTGATGGAAAAGATTCGCGAATTCTGCCGGGAGGATATTCGCGATCGCGTCCTGACCCAGGAAATTCTGATCTACACCAGCCTCTTGCTCAAGTCGGAACCGAAGCTGTTTAAAGGGTTACTCACACTCCGGGTCGGGTACTTGATTCTGTTGCTCACGAGTAATCTGGCCCAGGAATTCCAGATTACCCAGGACGAAGCCTATGAACGCCTGATGCAACTGAGTCCCCATGAGATTCAAATGCAGCTTCGGCAATTGCTCTTGGGCTATGAAAGCTTTAATCAAGCCCTGTTTAAGCAAGAATCTTTGCACATTCAAAGAAAGCAGGCGATCGATTGGGTAGTGCTGCCCGAAAAACCTGCCGAGGAAGAGGATTGGTTGCAAAAACGCCGCACCGATGGTTCGACCAATCGCGTTCCGCAGGATTTCTATCCACGGGTGTGGCAAGTGCTCGAGCACTGCCGGGGCTTGATCATTGGCGATAAGCTAGAACGCCGGAACCGCCTGGACAGTAACTTGGTTTTGGAAATGACTCCTGGTGAGAAAAATTTCGCGCTCCAAGTGGAACATTTGCTGAATAAAATCCAAGCGCCGGAATATCGCCAAGCCAATGTTGAAGCCTTGATGGAACTGGCAGCGATCGCCGAACGCAATCCGGATCTGCGCATTGAAGAATACATTGTGCTGGATGTGCTGGTGGGCCATGCGGTGCGTTTGGCCTGGTTGGCGCAGCACCCCGAGGATGGCGATCGCTACGCAGAAGTGAAGGCTGTTGCATGGCGATCCTTTTATCGAAGCTCGCCCTATGCCGTCGCCAGTGCTGTCGCCAATGCCCTGCAATTCCTCAGCGATTTGGGTCAAACCGATGACGATGATACCGTTGAGATAGAGGCCGTTGGCAGTGCCCTGTCCTCTACGGGCTCCTAGACGCGGTCTGAATGCCCTGAAAAAAGAATGGAATCACGGCAGGGGAACGGGGTGATGGCGTGATGAGCGGGGCGGACGGTTCCTTGATGGCCGCTGAGAAGTATGAGAGCAGCGCGGACTGAAACCATGGCATTTGAATTCGATCATCTCTTTATATGTGTGGATGTTGGTGCTCCCGAGGGAGACTGTCTCACCACCTTTGGGTTAGTGGAGGGCTCCTCTAACGTGCATTCAGGCCAAGGCACCACCAACCGCCGGTTCTTTTTCCGCAACGCTATGGTGGAATTGCTGTGGGTGCATGATCCCAGAGAGGCAATGTCCGAAGCCATTCATCACACGCGACTGTGGGAGCGATGGACGAGTCGGCATCAGGGGAGCTGTCCCTTTGGCATCTGTCTGCGCCCCGGCCCGGATGCTGATGACACCATTGCCTTTTCCAGTTGGTCCTATCGTCCGCCCTATTTGCCTAAAACCATGAGTATCGCGGTGGGCAACAATGCCGATCGCTTAACGGAGCCGATGCTGTTCCAGATTGCATCGCGGCAACGTCCCGATCAATCCCCGCCGGAAAAGGCTCAACCACTCGATCATGGGATTGACTTGCGCGAAATTACACGGGTGGAGTTGGTCGGTCCTTTTGCCGATCCTCTGTCTCCCGAACTGCACGCGGTGCTGGACACCCAACAGGTCACGTTGCGGCGAGGAACAGACTATTGTGTAGAACTGGGTTTTGATGGAGAAGTTCGGGGGCACCAGGTGGATTTTCGGCCCGGATTACCGCTGATAATGCGTTGGTGATGCCCAAGTTACCTAGCCTTGGCCTCGGCCCACTTAGCCCACTTAAGATTTTTCCTTCTGGCTCAGCTCAGCCAATTAAAGTCGTTATACAACCTTGTTAATTCCTCCGAAAATGCTTAGTTTAGTTTTTCATGAGTTATTAAGCTTACTGCATTAAATTTCCCCACCAACCAAGCAAAGGATGGTCCTTACCTGGCATATATTTTCCTTTAGTTCGTATAGATCCAAGTACAGCGCGTAATTCGGTTAAAGTAAGATTTCCGGCTTCTGACCAATTCTTAATTATTTCTAAAGTTGATAAAACCTGTAAATCAGGTGCTTCTTTTTGAGACAATGAAATCGCTTTTTTGTCGTCAGTGGCAACTGCCCACCCTCGATGAATTGCAATGGAAAAAGTTGCAGATTCCCCGTCATCGCCTAGTTCAAAAGCATAGTTTACAAACGTCTCTTCCTCCGCTTCTGACTCGAAATCCACTACTGAAAGCAAATCCTGTGCAATGGCTGTCTCAAACTGAACTGCGCCTTCATTCTCCTCATTTTGGAGGCGTTGAAGCGTTAGCAGTTCTTTCTCTCTCACGACTTCAGTCACTACAACTTGAGCAGGGATTGACTTCAAAATTGCAATGAAATGCCCCGAAGCACAGAAGTTAAGGACACAACAAGCGTCAAGAACAACATGGGAGTGTCTAATTTGCATAACTGATCTCCCTGTTTTCCTATGCTTGACGCAAATCTAAATGAGCAGTTTCTTCCATGATTCCACTTGAATGTTCACGCAATGCCTCTGCAATGCGTCGAGCTTCCAAGCGGTCAACACCAAGGAAATCTGCAAATCGTCCTTCAGTGATGAGTCCCTGATCTAAAGCCTCAATTGCCAAGTGTTGATAGTGAGTGGGTACTACGTCAGTGCGCTGTTGAATGTCTTCTAAGCCTAGCTCCTGCTGTACTTTCCTTACTTTCAATCCGCGATCTCGTAATCGATCTCCAGTGCCAGAGGGTAAAAGCCCCATTTCTTCTAAGCGATAAATTAGGGCTTCTATCGATACTCCGTAGTAGTGGGCAAGAGTAAACAAATTAGTTGGCGTGAACTTGCCGTGAGTGCGATGCATATCATTGAATCGTCTGAGCAGACCACTTGAAGGCATTAAGAAATATTTTGGAAACGCCTCAGCTAAACGCTCACTTTCTGGGATTCTTTGGTATTGCCCCTCGAAGTCAAATACAGGCTTTCGTCGATGGGCAAGAAAATGAAGGTATCCATGCGCCATTGACCAGCGCCGTCGTTCTTCATAGTGGTCTAAGTTAATAGCCATGCAGCCACCAAGCTGCTCATCATAGCTATAAATTTCTGAGTACTTTGCTGGCATTTTCAGATAGAAAATTCGGATGCCTACACTTTGTTCCAAGATGTCTCGCAGGAGTGGAATCGGACCATCGCCCAGTCCAATCCTTTGACGTTCGGCGATCGCGATACTTTCTGCGGCAGCCTCTATCGGCATACTGGTCACGTCATACTCTTGAGGATAGTTTCGAGGAAGTGGAGCATCCACAATCTTCTCAAGTTCTAGATAATTTCGACATAACTCCTCTAAACGCTGAATGATCGGGTCAATTCGTGCTTCCTCTTGTTCACTCCGCTGATAAGCAGCGCGAAATTGAACGGCGAAAGGTTCAATCACAGGGCTAGGGCGAACAAAGTCACTAATGGCTCGCCCGTAGGCGCGAGCCAGTTTAATCAACTCATTTGGCTTCAGACGGCGTTCGCCTTTCTCAATCGCGACGATGGTAGTTCGGGCAGCATCAATAACCTTAGCGGCATCCGCCTGAGTCATCCCACACTTCTTACGCGCCTGTTGCAGCAGATCCCCTAGATTACGTAGATCAATATTGTCCAGAATATTGGTAGCCATAGCATTTCCCCTTCAGCCTTACTGAACAGCAATCAGATAATCATCAGATGTTTGCCGATTGCTTATTTGATTCAAGAGATCTACTGAGATGTGCAGATTCTACAGCATCCCACTCAGTAACATAAGCTTGATAAAGACGAATCAAATGTTTCTGCATATCAGCAGGCAGTAGAATTTCTGCCATAGCCGTTCGATCCACAATGTCGTCCAGATCTGGAAATCTTCGGGTTAAAGATTCCCATTGGAGATTAAGGTTGTCTGAGACATTTAATAAATCTCTAAGAGTAGAAACTTGCGCCAGCATATGTCGCAGATACAAACTAGTGTCTCCTGCTGGCTTTCTACCATGGGGAACTATGTATGGAGTTTTGTCTTCCATCTCTAAGGCAGCAAGCGCCTGCTTCCTCAAAATACAAGAAGAACAATACCCACACTGGATGGGTTGCTGTCGATGTGGACTATCGCATGACATCGTTAGCGGTGGCAGGTCATTTCTCTTATCTTCAGCTAATGGTTTACACATTTCCGCTTTAGTCCAGAAAAGGAAAGGGTTTTGTACTTTGAATTCCTCTCCTAAAAGCTCTGAAATGATATCACTTATTCTTAGCAAGGTTAATGGATGAACTGAGCGAGAATGATCAAGCCCTATGGCAGACTTACGGTATGGAAGATTGATTGCACCAATACCATTTTCGTACAAGTAAAGAATTCTTTGTCCCATTAAGTACGCACAGGCTGCACCCAATAGCATAAATACAATGCCTCGCGCACGCGAGATTTTGTTCTTTTGATGCAGGCTACTCTCGGAGAAGCGAATTGGAACTCGACAAAGGTTCAAACGGTTAGGAAAAGAGGATTGAAATGCTTGGAATACTTGTTCCTGACGAGCAAGGGTGTTTTCATTGCTGCCTGTTCCAAATAGCATGAACGATACTTCATTACTTGTTTTAAGGCGGCTATAAAGCCCCGCAAGCGCATCAAGTCCCCCACTCCATAGTGTTACCTCCCCCACATAAGGATCTGCCGATGAAAGAAGAGGTTGCTGCTCAACAAAACGTCCTGAGTCAAGCCTCTTATGAAAATCGAACAACCATCGACTTCCGGTAGCCCACTCAAGCAAATTAGAAAGCTTATCTTGAAAGGAGGTCAGATTTAGTAATTCTGGATGACGTACTGGAAGAAATACACAAATGCGAGTCTGTTCTTGTCGCAGGCTTTGGAAAGTAAGACGATCAGTGGCATGAATAGCAACAGCAAGATCAATCAGATCAGCAATGATTGATGGAAACTCTTGTTGTACCCGACATCCAAACCCACTGTCATCTATAGCAATGCCTATGTTGCTTTCCTTACCTCTGGAATGATCAATACAGCGAACATTCCCATTACTATTCATTATAGGGTCAAAAAACAAGGTGTAATTTCTGTCGTATGTGTCATGCTTTTTCATAATATTCAACCTGCTAAGAGATCCTCGTCTAGATCTATTGCCTTCCGTGAAGAACGCCTAGGTAGAGACAATTTAGCTACACTTTGTTTATTAATCGCATCTTTAGCAAATTTACTAATACCATCCTTTATATTTGACTCCATTTCCTTAATGCGCCCTGAAAGAGTTGCTTGATCAATACCAGCATAATGCTCAGAAGTGAGTGGAACGCGTTCCTTAAATTCTGATTCATATACTTCATTCATATAACGCTGTAGCATCACAACTGAAATATTGCCAACATCTAGTTCTTGACCATATCTCAAATCGCAAATAACACTCTTACCAGCACGAAGGGCAAGCTCTTTGAGATCTGGTCGTCCATCAGATTGCTGCACCAGCCTATCAAACTCCATGCTCAAGGAAGTGTAGTCTTTTGCTCCAAGCTCATCGCTTGCAGTAATAAATTGAGCAACAATATCTGCCATCCCTTGACAAAGTCTGATAGGAAGATCGCCTTTTTGGATCAGGTCTTTTTTAAGGGACTCCAACACAGTCCGAGCACATTCATCGCTGGTGGCTTTTCCCTCGCAAAGCCATTTGTATGGCTTCTGGTAAAGCCTTCTGAGCCTGTTATGAACAATATCTCCATCGGGCATAGCAGCACCTCCGTCGGTCGGAGTTTGTTTCTACTATTAAGGTAGCCCTTAGATCTGACATTGTCAATGTTTAACATTTATTTTTTGCGAGAAATGTCAACTCAGTGACGTTGATACAAACTTAGACTGCTTCTACTGAGGGTGTTGTAGGCTTGAGGATCGTTTTTCTAAGAATTTTGCATTCGTGCATGGTTTGAACAGGCTATAACAACGCCCATAACCACAATCTCCTAGAGGTGATTGGGTTATGGCAGAGGCTATCCGCAGCAGACGATAGGCACCGTTCTCTTAGGCTCCCAGCCTTCTAAGCTTGCTCCCTTCTACTTTACTCAGGGAGCAAGCCCGGTCGGTAGAAATCCTGTATGGCAAGCCCCTTAGGGATCCTCTTGCAGTAGGGGCAAGACAATCTGAGAGGGGTATGCGGCACCGCTCTGGAGGCTAATGGTGATGACACGTTGATCGATCTGGCGACTCGTGGCGGGGAAAGTGCCATCTCCGGCATTGATGGGATAGGCGGGGAAGCAGGCGGCACTGATGCTGAGCCGGAGGGCGTCCCCCGCCGCAATTTGGACGCAGGTTGGTTGTAGGCTGATCTGTCTTGGTTAGGCTGATCTGGCTTGAGGGAGACGTGCCGGATTCAAACCGACCATAGCCCTGGGTGATGTTGATCACGCTACCGGTGGGTGTCACCCTGGACAGCACCGCACAGAGATCAAAGCTAGGCGCATCAATCCCTGGGGCCGTGGCGGAGCAGTAGAGGTCAGCCCGGACCTCCCCCGCAATGTGAAGGGTTTGGGGCAGGGGCTCGGTGGTGTAGGTGAGAATATCAGTGCGGCAGTCGAGGCTGGCGCGATCGCAGGGACCAGTGGGCACAGCGGCATGCCCTCCCAGCACGGGCACGGGCCGCCACGGATCATGAACCAGCCGATCCGTTGCCTCAGGAATTGGGGCTTGGGGGTGGAGGATGAGTTTGCCGTCTTCATCCCGCAGGGCCGCCAGTCCAGTGCTGGCCAAGTAGAACGGCGTTGGCGTGCTCGGGATCCAGGTGTCAACCTGACGCCACTGATTGCGACCCATTTCAAACAGCTGAAGCGGTGCAGCGGCCAGCAAGCCCGTGTCTATGCCTTTGAGGAACTGGTCGAACCAGCGAATTTGCAGGCGATCGCAGGGCGTGGCGGCTTCTGGGCCAAAGTCGATTGTCCCCACTTTGCGGCCCCAGGGCAGGTGGGCCCACGGCCCAATGATCAGATGCTGGGGCTGGGTGCTGCGAGCGGCCATGGCTTGATACAAATGCAGGGTGCCGCGCAGAAAGCTGTCGTACCAACCGCCAATGTGCAGCATCGGTAAATCAACAGCGGCAAAGTGGTTCTTGGGAGAGCAGGCTTGCCAATAGGCGTCGGGGTGGGGGTGATTGAGCCAGTCGTGGTAGAAGGAATCGGAATCGAGAGTTTCGAGCAGGGGCGATCGCGCCGGGATCGCGGTGCCAAAGTCCAGCCTTTGAGCAGCATTGGCCAAGGCCAAATAAGCCGTTTCATCGCCGCGCCGCCGCAACGTTTCTGCCGAGAGTTGCAGGGCCCAACTGAGATTGGCTTGCAGACAAAAGGCTCCGCCTTCGTAGGCCCAGTCGGTATAGAGATCGTAGCCAATCATTGCGGGACAAATCGTGATCAAGGCCGGTGGCTGGGCGATCGCCGCATACAACTGAGTCATGCCCTGATAGGAAAATCCATACATGCCCACGCGACCTGTGCTGCCGGGAAGCCCCGCCGCCCACTGCACAGTGTCATAGCCATCGGCAATTTCGGCCTCAAACAGGTGGAAATTGCCCGCCGAGGTGCCCCGCCCCCGGACATCTTGAATCACTACAATATAGCCCTGGGCGGCGTACCAAGCGGGATGGGCATACACCACCGTGGAGGCGATCGCCCGTCCATAGGGCTGCCGCATCAGCAATACAGGATACTCGCCGCCGTCTGCCGGACGATACACATCTGCATCTAAGCGCACGCCATCCCGCGTCTGCATCGAGAGGGTTTCCTGGCTGACCCGTGCTGGGTTGGTCGATTGATTGCCCGCCTGATTGGCCGTGTTTGATTGACCTGTGTTTGATTGACCTTCATCCTGCTGCCTTTATTTCATTCCGCCCGTCTGCTGCTGCTACGTTGAGGACCGCAGCGATCGCGGGGCACGGCGCAGTACCGCAAAATCTTCTTCATCCAGGTCCACCGGAATGCCACTGCGGATCAATTCGGCAAAATCTTCATTCGGCACCATGAAACACAGGGCATACAGCCGTCCCGATCCCGTATTCCGGACTTCATGGATGCCGGTTGGCGGTACCAAGAGACTATCCCCAGCCTGAATTGGCACGGTTTTACCATCACAGGTGGCAGTCCCCTCGCCCTGGAGCACAAAGAACATCTCCACGGCCAATTGATGGCGATTGGGCGGTGTTTTTCCCCCCACATCAAAAATTTCGACACACATCGTCAAGGACATATTGGCACTTTGGGGATCAAACACAATCGC
Organism: uncultured cyanobacterium; assembly: GCA_963766075.1. Classification (GTDB taxonomy): domain Bacteria; phylum Cyanobacteriota; class Cyanobacteriia; order Leptolyngbyales; family Leptolyngbyaceae; genus CAVYAN01. The sequence goes on from CAVYAN010000058.1 coordinate 21,974, forward strand.
CAGCCGATTGGTGTCCCCTGGACTAATCCGAAACGCTTGATAATCCGTAGGGGATTTGACAACCGAAATGACACAGCTTGAGGAGTTCATTATGGTTATGGGGGAACGTGTTCACGGTGAAAAGTCTGTCCAATGACTACCCTATTTCAGAGACCGCCCTCAAAAATCGGCTAGAGTCCGTTACAAATCCGAAACATTGCTTAACGTTATACAGGGTCGCTTGCCAACAAAAGTCGGGTGAGGTGGTTGCCGTGCAGTCTTCCAGCAAAATGCAGTCGTAACCGAGAAAGTTGGCATCCTGTAAGGTACAGAGAACACATTGATCGGCATTCACGCCAGCAAACAGCAGCGTGGTTTTGCCCAGATTTTTCAAAATACTATCCAAAGGCGTGTCCCAAAATCCGCTCATCCGGTACTTATCCACCCGGATATCGTGGGGGTGAGGCGCTAATTCATCGACGACGGCAGCCGCCCAACTGCCTGCTTCCAAGACGGGAGCACCATTGCGGGGCAGGGGATCGCCCAGCCCGATGCCGTCGCCGCTGGGGTTGTAGACATGCAGCGCGGCGGGACTAATGTTCAGCAGATCGGGGCGATTGCCCCAGTTGACCCACAGAATCGGCACATCCCGCTGGCGGAGCGGGGGAATCAAGGCTTGCAGCGGGGCAATGGGCGATCGCGCGGGCGTCACATCAACACCAATATGGGCCAACCAACCATCGGGATGGCAAAAGTCGTTTTGCATATCGATGATTAACAGCGCCGTCTTAGCCAAATCCAACCGCAGCGTTTTGGTGGCGGTGAATAGGGTGATCCCCCGCGTCGGCAGCGAGGGCCGAGTCAGGTCGGCGGTGGTCGCATCAACCAACCAGGCGTTGGGGGGAACGCCTAAAGTATGGACGGGCACGGGAAAAGAGTCAGACATGGGGAAGAGGGCAAGAGAGCAAGGAAAAAATCGGGCAATCTTTCTTGAAAATTGGGCAATCTTTCTGATTGAGCAATCTCAAAGCTTATTGAGCAATCTCAAAGGCTTGCTTGGCCGCACGGAGCAATTGTTGGCGATCGTCAAAACCGTTGAGGCCGCCGTTGATCACCCGAGTGATGGTTTCTACATCATCGCGATCGGCGTCGGGGTTCAGTTTGCGGGTGTTCCAGAACCATCCAGCACTTCGACAGGCCAAATCGGGATCAGCAAGGCGCGTGGGATGGGCAACTGAGGTCAACCCCAAGGCCACGACCGCACAGATCGTAGTTTTCACGGCCTGTAATTTGAATCAGGCCACGGCCTTTGTAGCGCACCCCATCTCCGGGATTGACGTTGCCGAGGTCCTGCCGCAATTCATAATCTTCGCCAGAAGCGTATTCTTCCAGAGCATAAAAGCGATCGGACTCGTGGGCCAACTGGGCCAGAAAATGGACTTGGCGCAGGGGCTTGGTGATTTTGTAGTTCACCATGGTCCGGTTCAAGTGGGGGACAAGGGAGGCCGCGCGATCGCCGCTGGCTTCCGGGGCAATGGCCAGCAGCATTTCCGTTGTCAGCCAAACCATACTGCTTTGAGGAAACAAACTCGCATAGGGCTGTTTGTCGTCGGGGCGGGGCGGCTGTCCGCTTAGCGATCGCACCAAGC
>CAVYAN010000059.1:0-25854 GCA_963766075.1 uncultured cyanobacterium
AGCATAATTCTAAATACGGGCTGATTTGCTTGCCTGCAGCCACACCTAAGGCTTGACCTTGTTTCTCGCTCAAGGGGAGGCGACCTAAAATACTTTTTAGGGTGCGGATGTATCCGGCGTTTGTACCTGTAATTGCTGTGATAAAAAAACACCGACTTGGGGACCCACATGTTCCTGAAGTTGCGCGCGAATCCCGGCCTCAATCTGTCCCAGATTTGTCATCTGACTTTTATCTGCGTCGGCATACAAAATCTTGGCAATGGCTTGCACGTGCTCATCGATCTGAGCTTTTTCGGCTGGGGTCATGGATATACACTCCCTAAGTCAGGCTCAAACCCTGATTATACAAGACTTATTTTTCTACCCAAAAGGGTGACATGCTCCCGATTTCGATTGGCTAAAAGCTTTAAGGCAATGGACTTAGGCGATGCTTATTCTGGTTCAGATACACCACAACTGTATTCAGCAATTACCAGAATTTTTCTTGTTTACTCAGCATTTGAGACGTACTGCCACATTTTCGGAATGAATCCAAGTCGCGAGTCGGAGGTAAAATTGCTTCAAGATTCTCAGTCACAGGATCAAGTAATCAAAACTATTCGTGATTTAGATCCTGAAAATGCTCTATCAAAGTATCTTTCACAACATTTAACTGGCAAGCATCTAAGGCAAATGATGTGTGATTTTCCGGCTAGTAAAGAATTTAATGTCAGTTGCTTTGCGAGAAGCATTCGCCATGTTTTTGCTCATGGTATTTTAGCTGCCAACTCCACGGGGCTATCACCTAAGCGGTTTGATCAGGTATCTCAAATTATTTCTGATTTCTTGTTAAGTTGTATGGATGAAGACTTTGATAAGCGCGTACCATGAGACCCAACACTTCGTTGGAGCGGAACGGAGATTTACGCGATCAGTTATAATTGAAAGCGCAAGTCCGTGCGCTCAACGCAAGGCCGTTGGGCTAACGTGAGGTATGTAACAAATGACGGATAAACTTGAGCAGAATAAACAAACGGTTACAGCATTTTATGATCTGATGTTCAATCAGTGTAAGCCCGCAGAAGCCATAGAGAAATACGTCGGCGATATGTACATTCAACATAACCCGGCGGTAGCCGATGGTAAGCAGGCTTTCATCGAGTATTTTGAGAAGATGGCGAAAGAATATCCGGGCAAGCGCGTCCATTTTAAGCGTGTCATCGCGGAGGGCGATTACGTCGTCTTGCACTGCTATCAGCAATGGCCAGGTGACAGCGATTGGGCTGGCATCGATATCTTTCGCCTTGATGTTAACGGCAAGATAGTTGAGCATTGGGACGTACTTCAGACCATCCCAGAAAAATCGGCTAACAGTAATACGATGTTTTGAATAGTAGTAGCATCGCCCACCAAAATCATCCAACTCATGCGCTTTACGGATGGTGGGCATCGCCCACCCTACCAAAATTTTAGTTACGACCAATCGCTTAATCGGTATAATTGAGGTGTTCATTGTAAAGTGTGAAATCCTAGATTCAACTTTGCGATGGGGTATAATAGGATAGTTTCTAAGAGGCTACGAGCATGCCTTCAGCGTCAAATACCCAATCAGTTATTATCCGAACAGAGCGGGGTCTAACGATCGCTGGTACTCGTCTGAGTTTGTACGACATCATGGATCTTCTGAAAGTCCAGTATCCACCAAAGTTGATCCGCGACAAGTTCAATCTCACGGATGACCAGATTAATGCTGCTTTGTCCTATATAGAGGCAAATCATGCTCAGATTGAAGCTGAATATCAAGAAGTGCTTAGAACCAGAGAAGAAATTCGTCAGTATTGGGAAGATCGCAACCGTGGGCATTTTTCTAAACTTGCGGAGATGCCACATAAGCCTGGACAAGAATCTCTTTGGGCAAAGCTAGAGGAGCAGAAAGCTAAACGCGCTTCCGAGGCGGTATGACTTTTCTGGTTGATTACAATCTTGATGGTTATGCTTTTGTTTTCCTCGGGATCTTGACAAAACTTGGCTGGCTTGAGTTTTTGCCTCTTCGGTTTGTTACATTTAGAGAGGCTGGGCTGTCGATGAATAGTAGCGATCGTATTGTCTGGTGCTACGCTCAAGCAAATCAAATGATGATACTCACAGCAAACCGGAACATGAAGGGTGAGGATTCACTAGAGCAAGTTATGCGCGAAGAAAATACAGCCGCTTCATTTCCTGTGATTACTATCGGAGATCTTGATCGCTTGGATGAATTTAGCTATCGTGAGCGATGCATTGATCGCCTTCTTGAGATTACGTTGGATATAGAAAGATATATGGGCGTTGGGCGACTCTTTATTCCATAGAGGAGGAGTAGGGTGGGCGATGCTCACCAAAACCATCCAACTCATGTGCTTTACGGATGGTGGGCGATGCCCACCCCACCAAAATTTTACTGTAAGTTTGGCGAGCTGGCGTGAACGCAAATGAATATGACCGTTCTACGGCTTGGGGTGAAGTTGTGGCAATTCTTCAATATGGCTGGTTTGCGGTGTAGGTGAACCCATACGCCTTCAAAGTAACAGAGGGTTTAGTCGCACAGAGATTAACCGCATTCAAAAACTTGTTGAAGAACATAAAGAGCAATTGCTAGTAGGCTGAAATGAATTCTTTAACGATTGAACTGCTTGAAATGCCCACAATTCAGCAAGTGACAGTCACAGACGACACGCTTTCCGTGGATTTATCTGATGGGCGCACCCTATCTGTTCCAATAGCATGGTACCCTCGCCTCTTGCAGGTCTCAATTGAAGAACGCAACGATTGTCGCTTCATTACGAATGGTAACGGAATTCATTGGAATCAGCTAGACGAAGACATCAGCATCAAGAATCAGATTCTTGGGCAACCATCTGGCGAAAGTCAAAAATCGTTTCAGCGGTGGTTAAGTAGTCGAGTGGTGACGGTCTAACATATGCCCTGAGCCGAATGAGTTGCCTAAACTTCAGCATGTCAAGATTTTTGTCTAGGGCATTCCTCGCAGACAAGCTAGTCGAAAGCCTAGAGTTTGACACCGATCCAACCGTTCAGGCAACTTGGGTTACTGAAGCAAAGAAACGACGAGCTTCAGATTCGTAAGCGCAGGCATTCATCAATGCTATTGAGGATGCAGTCTACTGGATTAAAGAATCGCCTACTCGTTATATTGTGATTGACGAGGATGTTCGACGATGGATGACACGCAAATTTCCCTATGGAATTCTCAATACAATTGAGTAAGGGACTTCCCCATAAATAATCATGCCATCAGAGCGTTACACCCGCCCCGCAAATGAAGAATACCGGTGGCGAATTGGAACCAGAAAATGGACGCGCGATTTGAGCGTGATCGGCGATCGCATCCTCCGCGCCGGAATGAAATTCGGCGCTCTCAGGGCGAAGTCAGTTAGAAACTGACTGGAACGGCTATGATCGCTGACTCCGTCCAGTGGATCGGATGGAACGCAAAGCCCCGGATCTTACAGTCCACTTCTAGTGGACTTCGCTCTAAGAGCGCCGACTTCTAGTCCGGCGCGGGTCCGAGCGATCGCCGATGAATGTCCAAAGGTATTTTTCTCTTGAATTCGCCACGGGTATCCTGAATGGCGGGGTTGGGATGATGATTTATTTGGAAGTCCCTAAGACTATATGATCTTGGCAGTGACGCCCTGTTTAGGAGTCCTCGGCTCTCGCGTTCAGCCCGGCGAGAGTGCAGGCTAACTATTTACTGCTAGCACCACAGCCCTGACGGGCCGCAGCCTGAACTCAAACCTTAGACGGCTCTCGGGCAACATGCGAAACTGGCGGTAATTCCATTAATTGAGGAATGAATGATGTCAGATGAAAAAGGAACCGTTCGCCTTCACCGGGTGCTGAAAGCACCACCGGAAAGAGTCTACAAGGCTTTTCTCGATCCAAGTGCACTAGAGAGGTGGCTACCCCCGTACGGATTCACTGGAAAAATTCACGATATGGATGCACACGTTGGCGGTGGCTATCGTATGTCATTCACCAACTTCAGCACGGGAAGCAGTCATTCATTTACCGCCAAGTACACCGAGCTTGTTGCTAGTCAGCGCATTCGACATACCGATAAATTTGACGACCCAAACCTACCTGGTGAAATGCGGGTATCCATTGACCTGAAGTCCGTCGTGTGCGGAACTGAACTCACTATCCTTCAGGAGGGAATTCCATCAGCTATTCCTGTCGAATTATGCTACTTGGGCTGGCAGGAATCTCTTAACATGTTGGCGCGAGTCGTCGAACCGGATATCCCTGATGGTGCGTAATGACCATTTGAAACGGTGCGAACCACCACCCAATACGCTGCTACAGCGGACGGTATTAAAATCTTGGTAGTGATGTAAAAGTGCTCTGCCGCCGCTAACCCAGAACGTGACTAGCGGCGTATGAACCACTTCTCGGTTTCGATCGCCCAAAAGACAACAGTGCTCAACCCAATACTAATGGTGAGATCGATCGCCGATAGGGAGACAGTGTGAAAAACGACTTGCAACACCGGAATATAAATTACGGCCATTTGCAAGCCCACCGTCAGCAGCATAGCGGCCAATAGCGGTCGATTGGAAAATAGCCCCAACCGAAAGAGAGAATCCCGCTGCGAACGCATGGCAGCAGCCAAGCTGACCCGCGATAAGGTCAGGGTCGTGAACACCATGGTTTGCCAATTGGCCGCTCCTGCAAACCAATAGTGATTCGCAATAGCGAGCAAAATCAGCCCCAACAATAGCCCCACCCAAATAATCTCGCGACCCACCCCCCGACTAAAAATGCTGTCACTCGGGCGATGCGGCGGACGGCGCATAATGTTGCGCTCGGCAGGTTCCACACTCAAGGCCAAGGCCAGTAGACCATCCGCCAACAGATTAACCCAAAGAATTTGCAGCGGAATCAGGGGCAGCGGCATCCCTAAAAACGGAGCCAGCAGAATCACCCAAAGTTCACCCGCATTCCCCGTTAAGGTGTACTTGATGAACTTCCGAATATTGTCATAGATGACGCGTCCCGCCTGAACCGCCGTCACAATGCTGGCGAAGTTATCATCCAGCAGCACCATGTCGGCGGCTTCCTTCGTGACATCGGTCCCCGTAATGCCCATAGAAATGCCAATATCGGCTTGCCTCAGGGCGGGTGCATCATTCACGCCATCCCCCGTCATGGCAACAATGTGACCGCAGTCCTGAAAGGCTTTCACAATATCTAATTTGTTCTGGGGTGAAACCCTGGCATAGATTGAAAAAGTTGCCACTTGAGTTTTCAGGTCTTCTTTAGATAATTGCGATATGGCCTGTCCTGTGAGGATGCGATCGTCGGGAACGATCCCCAACGCGCGGGCGATCGCCTGTGCCGTCAGGGGGTGATCCCCCGTGATCATGACGGGTTGAATCCCCGCTTCTTGACATTTCAGCACGGCCTGTTTTGCTTCAGGTCGCACCGGATCAATCATCCCAATCATCCCGATAAAAATCAGATCCTGTTCCAGCGGCTCTCGGTCCCAATCCACGGTGGGGGCCGTAAACGTGTGAAAGGCAATTCCTAAAACGCGCAGGCCGTTCCGGGCTAATCGGTCGTTATCTGCCAGAATTTCTTGACGCCGCTGCGCATCCAGGGGTTGGGGTTGCCCCTTCACCAAAATTCGATCGCTCACCGTCAATAAGCTGCCCACGCTCCCTTTGGTGAAGGCAATATAATTCACCTGGCCCAGTCCCAACAGTTCAGCTTTGATCAGCGCCAAGGCGACGGGAAACGGATCGGTGGCGGAGGGAAGGTGATGCACCGTTGTCATTCGCTTGCGGACGGCATCAAAGGGTTGCTCCGCAATGCGGGGCAAGGATTGCTCTAGCGTGGTCTTCGCCAAGCCCAACTGTGCCGCTGTCATCACTAAGGCCCCCTCCGTTGGATCGCCCACCGCATGCAACGGGTGAGGACTATCCGGATGGGGTTCTAGCAAGGCGTCATTGCACAGCGCCGCCCCGCACAGCAGCCAAGCTAAGGCGGGCTGGGCTGCCAGCAAACCCGACAAATCGTCATCCGTATGCAGTTCCGCAGTACGCAGTTCCGCCAAACGCGAGGTCAAATCAATTTGATAGCCCTCGACTGCCAAAAATGTCGCCGTCATCTGATTTTCCGTGAGCGTCCCGGTTTTATCCGAGCAAATGACGGTGACGGAGCCGAGGGTTTCCACGGCGGGGAGCTTGCGAATCAAGGCGTGCTGTTTCAGCATGCGCTGTGCTCCCAGCGCCAAAGCAATGGTGACAACGGCGGGCAAGCCTTCGGGGATGGCGGCAACAGCGAGACTGACTGCGGTCAGGAACATCAGCGATAATTCTTCACCCCGCCAGAGGCCCAACCCAAAGATCACGGCCACCAGCAGCAGCGTAATCAAGGCTAGCTTCGTGCCGAGCTGGTCAAGCCGATGTTGGAGTGGCGTTGGCTTAGGTTTTACGGTTTGGATGGCGGTGGCAATGCGGCCTAACTCTGTAGCAGCCCCGGTGGCGGTAACAACACCGAGTCCACGACCATAGGTAATCACAGTGCCCATATAGGCCATATTGCAGCGATCGCCGATGGGCAGATCCGCCGATGCCAACCGTTGAGTATTTTTGTCCGATGGCTCCGATTCTCCCGTGAGCGAGGCTTCCTGAATGCGAAGATTGGCACTTTCGAGCAACCGATAGTCCGCTGCTACCCGGTTTCCCGTTTCAAGGAGAATGATATCGCCCGGAACTAACAGATGGGATGAGATCTCCTCCACGCGCTGTGCCCGACGCACTTTAACCGTGGACACGGCGAGTTTTTTGAGGGCGGCGATCGCTTGCCTTGCCTGATACTCTTGGCGAACACCTAAAATGGCATTAAATGCCACGATGACCAAAATTGCTACCGCATTGGTGTAGTCGCGTAATGCCGTGGAAATCAACGCCGCTACAATTAACACCACAACCATCGTCGCCGTCAATTGCGTCCAAAGAATTTGCCAGAGGGTCTCTCCGGGAGGCTCCGTCAATTCGTTATGGCCGTATTGCGTCAATCGGCGAGTCACTTCCGCAGGGTCTAACCCATCAGTGGCCGATGTGTTGAGTTGCTGCAATACGGCGGTGGAGTCCAACATATACCAAGGACTCATATTCCACTCCTTCAATAGAGACTATCAGCCCGCCTAATCCAAGAGTGTTCATGCCCTCTGTCGTCATCACCATGCCCGCATTACTTTCATACAGGTCTCAGAGGATGTCTGAGAAGTTAACAGCTACGCTAGCCGTCTGAGCATGAGTCGAATCATGGCAACATAGATGAAGGTTTCGGAGGTTTCCGGCAAAACTTCGTAGTCTTTCGATAAGCGGCGTGACCAATTGAGCCATCCCCAAGTGCGTTCGACTACCCACCGTTTCGGCAATAAGACGAAGCCCTTGGCCGCCTCTGAACGTTTAATGGTTTCGAGAATCCAGCGGTAGGTATCCATCGTCCACCGCATAAAATCCACGCCTTCATAGGTTCCATCAACCCAAATGCGCACCAACCGCGTTATCCGCTCCGGCACCGCCGCAAGGCGATTAAAGAGGAGACGCGCCCCCGCTTGGTCACTGACATTGGCCGCCGTGACCACAACCATCATGACCAACCCCAAGGTGTCCACCATGAGGTGACGTTTGCGTCCTTTCGTTTTTTTGCCGCCATCAAAACCGATGGTGATCGCCGTGGGAAGGCCGGTTTTTACCGATTGGGAATCCATACTGGCAGCACTCGGCACGGCCTCATGCCCTTGAATCGTCCGCTCCCACTCGACACATTGGGTATGAATCTTCTCCCAGGTACCCTCTAAGCGCCATGCCCTGAAGTAGTGATAGACCGTTTGCCACTTGGGAAAGTCGTGTGGCAACATGCGCCATGCACCACCCGCAACAACTATATAAAAGATGGCATTGATAACGGCTCTGAGATCGACACTGCGGGGGCGTCCACCCGCTTTAGCAGCAGGGAGCAACGGTAACAAAAGTTCCCATTGTGCATCACTCATGTCAGTCGGATAGGATAGGTTCATGGCTCTCATTCTTCTGTCAAGGTTTCTTTCTTCTGACAGTTTACGGAATGAGGGCTTCTTTTTCCCTTCCTACGCTATGTCTGGGCTTTTCAGACATCCTCTCAACTAGGGTTGCTATAAGTAGAAAGGTGCAATTATTTATAAAACCGGACTTCAACTCCGCTCTCAACGCCTGGACTCGCGGGGTGAGCGGAGCCGAACCCCAAACTAATCGTTAGTTTCATTCCGCCCACCCACTTAGCTAGTCAAAGAGTCCTTCTACTTTTTGCCGAAACACAATCAAAGCATGGGTAGACTGTAACGGCTTTAAATATTCTAGTAATTGATCAGAAATTTCGGAGGTCACAATCGTTTTGACTTCAATGTTGGTGTTATAGCCGGCAATGTCTCCCATTCGTCTCCCATGACTGCCTGCGCCTTGAGTTGGAACTATTGAATATCCGGATACATTTAGCTTAATTAACAATTGGATTAAACGATCTTGCAAAACGGCTTCACTAATAATTGTGACAAGAGTACCCGTAACTAAAGACAAGGACATAAAAACTCCAAGAACGATTTCATAGCAGAATGAATCAAGGTTTTTACCGCAGTGATACCCAGCTAATCACCGGATAGGTAAAACACTATAATGCTGATATAAATACATCATAACGGAACTACAACCGCTCGGTATTAGTAAAGTCTATTTTTAATTTTCTAATCCTTCTAAGACATAACGATTGATTTTATAGCGTTTTTCCGGTATGTTTTGGTCCAGTCGAGAGCTGCTGGAACACCGATTCTATGAGCGATCGCGTCTTGACTTTTACCTCCAGGCTTCTTTGTCATGGCCTCATGTCATGGCCTCAATTTATTCATTGTAGAAACTTGAGTTTGTGATGGCCTAATTTCTGTTTTGGGTGAATTTACGGCCCGAATATTTGTGACTCCCAACAGAGAAATGATGCCGACTGAAAGCATCATAGCCAGACTTGCAGTCATCAAAAATCCAGAAATCTGTTGACGTGAAATCATGTTTTTAACTCTGTGAAATAATCAATTTAAACGGGCCTCTAGTGTAAATTCAGTGTCCATGCGCAGAATTTCTTCGTAGCAAAAATACAATGAAACGGTCCTTACTCCCAAAATCAGCCAAGCATAATTGCACAAATCTTCCAAGTCGTCTACTAACTCATCGACAATTTCTGGATCAGGACAATAGACATTCAGCGTATTGGTTACATCGAGCCGAATCAAGCAGCGTGGCAAACTAGAACCAAAAAAATGTAGCAGCCGCTTGATGCGACATTCTTCCAGTCTGATGAGATCTTCAGCGGTGATTTGAGTTAGTAACATCGATTAAATGCCTGATCACAGTGAGCAGGCGCTAGGGTGATTGATGACCGTGGATCGCACTTTACAGGTTGGCGGTCTACGAGTGCCCGATGCATTTTGTATAAAGAATTACAGATATTGTCATTAGCCATGTATTGAGGAGAAGTCCCTAAAAGGGTAAGGATGCTGATAGTGTTATCCTATTCCTGTGCTCAGGGTTCGCCTGCTGGGGTGTCTACGGCTAATTGAACGGCTCCATCCCAGCGTCAGCGGTAGTTTTAGAGCGGTGGCTTTAGATAGATTGTATAAACTCATGATGTCCTCCTCAAAGGATGTGAGAATACCTACTTCCAGAATAATTTTCGGGAGAAAATAACATTTCTAAGTCTTTGTTCGACTTTGACAGATGATTGTTTTACTTCTCGAATAAGTTGATTGAATACGATACAAAATTTAACTAAAATAAAACGGAATTTCGGTCTGTGGAATTTTGAAATCGAACGTTCTGTATATTCATGAGAGTAGGGTATTTTAGATTCCCGGAACTCTATCCTTTGGCATATATAGCCTTGATCAGACCGCTGAATATAGGGAGCCAACCCATCCGTACCGAATTTGGGTAAAGGGTCTACGGGCTCCGGTTCGACTCAGTCTGGCGGCTCGATCGCATAGCTGTGCTGCCACTAGCCCTAAAGCCGGTCCGGGTTTTACCCCGCCGGGGGCAGTCTGCTTCCCAATTCTGGCAGTGCCAGCCATGCTATTAGCAAATCTCAGAATTTCTGCCTAGAATTTCTGCCTCTTTAGTCGCGCAACGAATCTTATTTTTTATTTCCAGTAACTGTAACGGATAGGGTGTATAGATTTGAACGATTGATGGTCTATTGTGGCAATACAGTCATTTTTTGAATCAACTATGATGGAATGACAAAGCCTATACGAGGTCACCTATGAACACCATTAAGACCCAGGGCACCCCCCCCGATCTCAATGAAAAACATCAGAGCGACGGTACCGAGCTGATTCCGGCTGAAGTTCAAGCCACCATGCGCCACAACGAGGTTCCTGAACCGATTGATGATCCTGCTGCTGCTAGCTATACCGTGAATGATGAAGGACTCATTGATAATTACGCCATTGAACCCGATGTCTATCCAGCCGCCTATCCTTCTCCACGACAGCAGCGAAACTATGCCGTGATGGCAGCCGGAGCAGCACTATTTGTGGTTACTCTAGTCCTGATTTCATTTGCTGTTAGCTAGTACACAAAGGCCGAAGTCAGAAGACAAAAATCAACAGACAAAGAACGGATGATGGAAATCTTAGGCGATGGAAATCTTTGTGGAGAAGATAATTTGATTGTTAATGGCGGGATATTTGCTTCCATGGCGCTGTACTAGGGATTTTTGATTCATGCGATCGCACAACGTTGTATCCCTGAATTTGGCGCAACGAAGCACACATCATTTGCGATCGCAGCAATCTAGTGCTTGAAGATAGCAGTAAAAGGTAGGGAGTTAAAATGTCCAGATTATCTGAATATTAGTCATCCATTTTTGACTATTTTTGATCTTTCAAGTTTTCACGAATAAGGCTGTACCTGATGCTCAGAAGCAGCCACACTCGCCTATTTTTCTGAATCAGTTTGTTGTTTCTGATTGATTTTAACAACCTAAATTCCTATTTTTATCTACAAAAGAGAGGATAATAACGATGCCTCCATGCTACAACCCATCTCTTAGCGAAGAACCTCGAAGCCATGCAATGAAAGTTGTTCCGCCGATTGCGCGCGAAACTCTTCTCAATTGGCTAGAAAGCAGTGGCAGATTGAGATCTCAAGAACTTGATGAATTTCAGGATCATAAAGTTCCTGAGGATTTAGATGATTTTCTTGATGTAGAAAATCAAATTCCAGACGATGAAGAAGACTCTGAAGATTCAGAGGAAGATTAAATTTTTGTGGCGCGGTTTTGACCGTAAAGAGACTCTGAGTAGTCTTGGACGGGGTAGATATTGATCGTCTGTCGATTTTCTGCCCCTTGACCAGATCTTGAATTAACCATTAACTGGAGAACCACCATGTCAAAAGAAAAAAAGGGAAATAAAGAATCCAAAAAACCGAAAGCTGCCTCTAATGGCACTAAGAAACAAAGGAAAGCCCTAAAAGGAAATGATGGAAATATATCAGGACTTCTAGGCAATTCAAATTAGGTTTTGCTTAATCTTGATTCTCTAATTTCCGTTTGATTTTATTGTTTGATCCTGAATCGCGATCGCTAAATCGCTTTAGAATCCCACTGCTCATCTCCTCTGAGCAGTGTTTTTTTATCAATCAAATGACCCTAGAAATGAAACGGTGCTTTGTCATAGTGTAAAAGTGACTTGTCAAATAAAATTTAAATCTGATAAATCATAATAATTTAGATCTTTCGACTTTCGGTGTTAATTCAAAAGTCGAATATTGCGGGTGACCTTTGATCTCATGCTTATGCCCCTAAAATTTAAGGAGAACATATTAAGGAGAACATACAATGCTACCCGGACTTAACGCCCAAGATTTTGAATTAACACTGGAACAACAGTTTGCGATGACCCGCTACAGCCATCTCGTGCATGAAGTTTCTGCTGAGGAGTTACGCATCACTCTGTTAGAGATTGCCCGTCAACTCATGGTGAAGGACAATCTCATTAAATCGCTCATAAAGGTGGGAATGTAATGCGCTATCGCACCGATAGCATTGACTGCCAGCAGTGAGAGATGCCTACGCTAACGAGTGAACTTCTGGTTATGCTATTTCTCCAGCAGTGAGTGAAACTATTTATCTTGGCGAAAGCGATCTAAAGATCGCAGCGCCCGCATCAATCCTGAGACTGGGACAGCAATCCCGGACTGTGACATCTAGGCGCGCCTAGGAGAACGCTAGGAAGGCGACGTAACGGGCAAGAGGGTCAGGATGCAGAGCAGCAGCGCTTCGGTCCATTCCACAATTGCTCCATAGGTATCGCCCGTCTGCCCTCCGAGTTTGCGGTTAAAGTAGGCTCCGGTCAGCAAGGCAATCCCCCCTCCCATCAGTCCGGCGATCCCTCCCCCCAGTGCCATCGCCGTGCCATCGCCGTAGTTGATATAGCCGTAGCTGATGCTGAAGACGAACAGGAGCAGACCACTCGGTACAGCCGCCCAGACCGAGTGAATCGCCTGCTTGTGCAACATGCCTTTGCCTGCGGTTTTTAGGTAAGGGTAGCGGGCGATCGCCACCAGTTGTCCCCAACGGCCCCACCCAGCTACCAGCATCAGGGCCAGTTCCCGATGGGTAGAAATGTCGGCTAGGGCCAGGGTTTTTAGGAGTAAAAGGGCGATCGCTACAATCACCCCAAACGCACCACTGTGGCTATCGGCCATCACCTGCAACCGCCGCTGGGGATCCATGACGCCCAAGCCGTCGGCGGTATCCATGGCTCCATCCAGGTGCAATCCCCCCGTGATGCCGACCCAGGCGATGACGACAATGCCACTGCGCAGCAGGATAGACATCCCCAACCTGGCGAGTCCGTAGTCGCACAATCCCAATAGTCCGCCAATCAGCAGTCCTACTCCAGGCACCCAGTGGGCAATACCATGGAAGTTCAGCCGCCAGCGATCGGGAATGGGAATGACCGTATAGAAGGCGATCGCTCCCAATAGTGTGGCTACTAGTGTGGCTACGGTCCGAGTCATCCTGTCTTTCATGTGCAATAGCTCTAATCCGCATAGCCCTAAATCTGCATAGCCCTAATCTGCATGGCCCTAATCTGCATGGCCTAGAATGGCAGAGCGCGAGAACCGGGTGCAACAATTCTAGTTCACGCGTCTAGTTCACGCGATCGCCCGCTTAAAAATGCCTAACCGCCCCCCGAATCCTGTATTCTGCTAGTGAATTATTTCTCTGTGCCTCCCTATGCCCTGGCTTAACGTTCTCTCTGGCTTCGGACTGCTTGCCCTTTGTGGTATTGCTTGGCTAGGATCAGAAAATCGCCGAATTATTCCCTGGAAAGTAATAGCGTGGGGCATTGGGCTACAACTGATGTTGGGGGCGCTGGTATTCCTTGTGCCCGCCACGCGGGGCCTCATGTTGATCCTGAATGATGCCGTCAATGCTGTGCTGGATGCCACGGAAGCCGGGGGCCGGTTTGTGTTTGGGGCTACTCTGGTGCCAGACAATGCCCTAGTGCCCGGTCCACTGCTGGCGGGACGATGGATTGCGCGGGCCGTAACGCCCCCCTATGTGCCCGTTCCGGGCGATCGCCTCAGTCCCGACAATTTCAATCTGGGCTACATCTTTGCCTTTCGCGGTTTGCCCTTGGTGATCTTTTTCTCCGCGCTGATGTCTCTGCTCTATCGCCTGGGATTGATTCAGCCGATTGTGAACGGTTTTGCCCACCTCTTTCGTCGCACCATGAATTTGAGCGGGGCCGAGTCTCTCAGTGGCGCGGCCAACATTTTTGTGGGGATCGAGGCGGCCTTGGTCGTCCGTCCCTATTTGGCAGACATGACTCGGAGCGAACTCTGTGCCATTCTGGCGTCCTGCTTTGGCAGTACGGCTTCAACGGTATTGGCTCTATATTCGCAATTGCTACGTCCGGTGTTTCCTAATATCACGGGCCATTTGATTTCGGCTTCGATGATGGCGATTCCCGCCTGCTTCGTGATGGCCAAAATTTTAGTACCCGAAACAGAAGTACCCAAAACCCTGGGACAAACTGTGGTGGAGTCCAGTCTAGACACGCCTGCATCGGACGATCCAAATGCCGCTGAAGCAGACTCACTGCCCAGTCCGGTGGAAAGCCTGATTCAAGGGGCAATGGATGGAGCCCGACTGGCGGTGGCAATTGCGGCGCTGCTGATTGCGATTTTGGGATTGGTGGCGATCGCAAACCTGTTTTTTGGTAACCTCGGCTCCCTTGCCATTAGCCAGAATCCGGTTCTGCGGGGCATTGGCATCATCTTTCAGTGGATTAGTCTACAAAACTTGGCGGGTATGGCTTTCTTGCCCCTGACGTTTTTGACGGGCGTCTCCTTCAATTGGTCAGAACTGTGGCAGGCGTCCTCCCTAATTGGACAACGGCTGCTCTCTACGGAAATTCCGTCCTATATTCAACTGGCCAATCTGTCGCGTCAAGGGCTGATTAGCGATCGCGCCCTGCTGGTCGTTAGCTATGCCCTCTGTGGGTTTGCCCATTTGCCTTCCTATGGGATTTGTGTGGGCGGGTTGATCAGCCTTGTGCCCTCCCGTCGCAAGGACATTGCCGAATTAGGCTGGAAGGCCCTATGGGCAGCCACCTTGGCCACCCTCATGATTGGCTGCATCGCGGGGCTGTTTGATTTTGGCAATGCCGAACTTTTGGGCAAAGGTGGATGAGGAAATCCAATAATAATTGGGATAGCGCGTTAGAGACTATTTGAACGTTTCTAGAACGGGCACTAGCCTAAGATGAGCACTAGCACGGTCCGGAAACATCGTTAGGTCACTCCGAGACTAGTAGAATGATCAAATTTGATAATCGACTTTGATAATCGACACCGTTGACAATCCACCACGCATCACAGGATCAATTTTGGCTAGACGGTATTTGGGGTGAGGCGTGTGTTGGGTGAATGAGTACGTTGGGCGAATTGGTGTGTTGGAAAACTTTTAGGGAGGTAACTGGAATGGCTCAGTGGTTTCGACCGATCAGCAGAGGAATGAAGCGGGCGGTAAAATGGGTGTCGTTAGGCATGCTGGGTACGATCGCGATTCTGATTCTGGGGCAATTGCATCCGCCGGATTTTGCCATGCCCGCGATCGCCCAGGCCCCAGCGGCACCCTCTGGGGTAACTCCAACTCCCGGGGCATCTCCCGCTGCGCCTCCCAGCCTCACTCTCCCTTCCAGTGCTCCTACCCCAACCGCGGCCCCCAACCCAGCGCCATCCCCGGCTCTAAGTCCACAACCCGTGCCTACTTTTGTGCCGCCGCCAGTGCAATTTCCTCCCGCTGCCACCGCGCCCGCTTTGCCCATCGAATCGCAGCCCTATAGCGATCCCGCTGGCCGCTTTCGCGTCGGTATTCGGCAAGGCTTTCAAACCAGTCCCCTGGCAGGGACGATCCTGGTTGAATCTCCCAATGGCAACCTAGCCTACACCGTAGTCGCTCAGTCCCAGCCCAGCGATGCTCCCATTGCCCTCAGTCCCAGTTTTGCCAACATTGAAGCCCTGGGCAAAATCGCCACCACCGTTTTTCAGCGCGGCGAAGGCTTTCAAACGGGACCGCCCCAACCCGAGTCCGGCGGGGGCATTATTATGAACTGGTCCGGTAGCCTCACCATCGGTGGCAAAACCCAGCCCACGGGCGGTGTCATCCTGGTGCGCCCAACGGCCAAACACATTTTGCTGGCAATCGTTGCCGCTACGGAGGCAGGGGCTGATCAGGTGCAAGGAACCGTGGCCGCAATCGCAGAGAGTTTGAAAGGACCCTAGTAAGCTCCCCAGCCATCGCCCATAGACCCACCAGGCATCTATGGCTCGGCAAACAAAGATCTGACATGGGTACCCTGTCGTGGGCTACGACTACGCTCAGCCCACTGGGACAATCAGAGTTGAGCGTGGTCGTAGCTTGCTTCCCGCAGGGTAACCCGATGCATAAACAACTATTGCCAAGTCAATCGGGAACAGCACCGCTGATCTGGCTAGCCCGAGCCGGAGAAACTGTGATCCGTGAGAGGGGCAACTCAATCACAAACGTGGTTCCCTGCCCTGGAATTGAGTCGCACGAGAGCTTGCCGCCATGCTTTTCAGTGATGATTTGATAGCTAATGGATAGCCCCAGTCCAGTACCCTGCCCTACGGCTTTGGTGGTAAAGAAGGGATCGAATAAGCGCGATCGAATAGTTTCGGGAATGCCGGTTCCGTTGTCGGTGATTTTTACCGTTATCCAGTTGGGACTGGTTTGCTCCGTCATAATCGAGATCTGATTGGGATGGCTGGCAATATCCCGAAAACTCTGACCCTGATTGCTCTCCTCTAGAGCATCGATCGCATTCACAAACAGATTCATAAACACTTGATTCAGGGGTCCGGCACAGCATTCCACCAGTGGTAATTCACCGTAGTGTTTTACCACTTGAATCTCTGGACGTTCGGCATTGGCTTTGAGGCGATGTTGCAAAATCATCAGGGTATTATCAATCCCTTCATGCAAATCCACGGCCTTCAACTCTGATTCATCTAAACGGGAAAAGTTACGCAATGAAAGCACAATTTTGGTAATGCGATCGGAGCCGACTTGCATAGACTGGAGAATTTTTTGCAAATCCTGACGCAGAAAATCAAGATCCATAGCTTTTAGTTCTACTTGCAGTGCCTCTGGTGGCTCCGGATAATGCTCTTGGTATATGTGTATTAATTGCAACAGTTGTTGACTGTATTGCCCCAGATAGTCTAGGTTGCCGTGGATAAAGCCGATGGGGTTGTTGAGTTCGTGCGCTACTCCGGCCACCATCTGGCCCAGGGCCGACATTTTTTCGCTCTGCACCATTTGGCACTGGGTGCGATGTAACTCTGCTAGGGCTGCTCGCAGTTGTTGGGTTTGTTGTTGGAGTTGGGCTTCTGATTGTTTGAGGGCCGATTCAGCCCGTTTGCGATCGCTGACCTCTTCAATATAGCCATTCCACAGAATGGCACCATCGGGCTGAAGGCTGGGACGGGAAAATCCTCTCACCCACTTTTCTTGGTCTCCCACCACCAGCCGATATTCATGATTCCATAGCTCTAGTGTGGCGGCTGATTGGGCGAGCGTTGCTTTGACCTCGGCCAAATCCTCAGGATGGATCAGCGCAAAAATTAACGCGGCATCGGTTTCAACCTGCTGCGATTCTAGTCCAAAAATTTCGCGACAGGCGGAAGAAGTCCAGGGCAAAGAGGTTTGACCATCGGCTGCTAAGCGAAATTGATAAATCATGCCGGGAACATTGGCTGACAGCGTCTGCAAGCGTTGCTGGCTTGCGGTGAGTTCTTGAATCACTCGCTTTAGCAAAGTTTCCTTGGCTTCAATACCGCCTTCGAGAATGGCGCGATCGCGTTCCGATTGTTCCAGTTGCTTACGCAGAAGTCGATTGGCTTTTTCTAGTGCTTTAATCTGTTCAGAGGAGTCCATTACTCGCCTTTTATTGCTACTGATACTCTAGATTGAGCCATATCATGATTCGCTCCCTAGCAGCACGGTCACAAAGGTCTCATTATGAAACCGGGGTGTAGCCTCCAGGGTAAAGGGAGAAATCTCTCCATAAGTATAAAAGCCGCAGGCGGAAATGGACTCCGAAAGATACGATTGCAGCAGTTCGTATTCTTGACTGACGCGAGTTCCCAGGATTTGCCGCCGCCCAGCGCAGGAAAAGAAGAGGGCGATCGGTGGGCGTTTGTCCCGGATAGGTGTCGAGGGCGTGCTGGATGGATATTTTGCAGGAATGGAGAATATCCTCTCGACTGCCTTCTGTCATTTGGACGATCGCCTGTTCTGGGATGTCCCCAAAAAATGTGATGCTGCCTGCTGCTTCATCTAAGGCACACAGGTTGCGAATGTAGAAATTGCTGTCTTGCTTCTCAAATACTGCCAGGGGATAGTTATAACTCGTTTGCACATCCCCAACGTAGTTTTGAAAAAACTCGAACACGGGTTTAGCATCCACTTCGTACAGAACATTCCCCTCCGATCGCGTGACTCGACCACTCTGGCCGATGGGTGATTTGCCACTGGCAACACCAATCGAAAACTGAAGATTTCCCGAAAACAACAAAATCGGCACTGCATCCTGATAAACCTGGGTGCCAAAGAATTGGTAAGTGGCTTTGAATCCTCCTCTGTCTGCGGCTGTACCGCCAACAACGGGCACGCTGGCCTTAAGGGCTTGATGCAGGCCGGTGACGGCTGCGACGCCATTGGCCAATAACCCTTCTGGCAGCGTCAGGCAGAGTTGAGGTGGCAGGGTGCTTTGGGCCAGGGCCTGGTCTACCGCTTGCTGTGTGGCTACCGTGGGGTGCTGAGACAGATGATGCCCAACCCCTGCCGTGATTTCTACCGTGGCATCGGTACAAAACAGCATCAAAACGAGGGAGTTTTGCTGAAACCCCATCAAAGAGGAGATTTCACCATCTGTAGTAGCACCAATTAAGGCGAGGTTGGGAAAGGTTTGTGCAATCTGTTGCAGGATCAGGGCATGATCCAAATCAATGCCCGCAAGCAGCATGCCGGCTTGGGGTTGGGTGCCGTTTAATTCCTGCACACACTGTTCCAATACTTCCGCGATCGCGAATTCTGTCTCTGGATCATTGCTATGTCCAAGGGCGGCACTCAGCATCAGAGTCTCCTGAAAAGTCTAGATTGGGGATTGATGGTAGCCTGTACGTCGTTGACCGCAGAGATCAAACAACGGTATTTACCCTGACAATTGCTCAATATTTGGGTAGAAATCAACGTTTTGGTAGAGGTCAACCGAAATAACCCGTCACTTCGGTTCATTAGGTTAATGATGGGCACGGGCGATGCCCTTTGCCTATCCTAACGTTGTCATTGCAGCGACCGACTGATTCAGTTACATGAATAAATGAATATCAGAATAATGGTCGATAGGTATCAGCACCCCACACTGTGATTGGCTCAGCTTACCGAGCACCCACAAAATTTATCCCACCCCTTCAGCATGCCCTCTAGGGCGCATCAGATCACATCCGGGGAACCCATTTTTGGCGATGGTGAGGCCTATGGCAATGGTGGGGCCGATGGCACACTTTCCTACAGGAAGTGATGGGCCTGGGTCGGCCCTGCCTTGGCGGCAAGGGGCAACTCAATCACAAATTTTGTGCCCTCTCCCCAGGTGGAATCACAGGAGAATTTGCCACTATGTTTTTCAGTAATGATTTGATAGCTAATGGACAGCCCCAATCCAGCCCCCTGGCCCACCGGTTTGGAGGTAAAGAAGGGATCAAATAAGCGCGATCGCATCCGTTCCGGAATTCCAGTCCCCGTGTCAGCGATCGTCACCGCGATCCAGTCTGCGGCGGTCTGAGTCGTAGTAATCGCAATTCGATAGGGGTGAGCCGCCATGTCTCTACAACTCTGGCTACGACTGCGCTCTTCTAGCGCATCGATCGCATTTGTCAGTAGATTGATCATCACCTGATTGAAGTGTCTGGCATAGCATTCCACTAAGGGAAGCTCCCCATACTGCTTGACAATTTCAATATCTGGACGGGTCATATTGCCTTGAATCCGGTACTGTAAAAATACCAAGGCATTGTCAATGCCCTCATGCAGATTCACGAATTTGCAGTCTGCCTCATCTAAACGGGAAAAATTACGCAACGACAGCACGAGGTCGCGAATCCGCTGGGAACCCAATTTCATCGACTCCAACAGCTTTGCCAGATCCTCCTGCAGAAAAGGCAGATCGGCATTGTGCAGATCGGCTCGCAGCAATTCCGGGGGATTGGGATAGTAATGCTGGTAGGCAGTTAAGAGTTGTAGCAGATCATAGCTGTATCGTTCAACATGGTTCAGATTGCCATAAATAACATTAATCGGGTTATTAATCTCATGGGCCATACCTGCAACCAGTTGACCGAGACTGATCATCTTCTCCTGTTGAATCAGTTGCATTTCAGAGCGCTTTAGGTCTTTTAGCGTGCAATTTAACTCCACTGCTTGCGTTTGCAATTGCTGGACATACTCCGCCTGCTGAATCGCGATTCCCAGTTGTTCACTCACTTGAGCCAGGAGCTGGATTTCATCTTCCTGCCACGTTCGGGGAATAGTATTATGAAATGCCGTGAGCAATCCCCAGAGCTGATCTTCCTGAAAGATGAGCGCCGTGACATAGGCTTGGATCTGGTACTGTGCGAGCCGTTGCACATGCTGATCTAGATGTTTAACGTGGTAAATGTTATCCACAGCAATGGTTTTATGATCGGTACCATATTCTTGCTGCATTGCCATCCAATCAATGGCTTGAATCGGGGATGAAACATCCATTAAAGACTGCAAATCCTCTACGCACGACTCGAACAGCAGCTCGCTATCCCCGTCCGTTGTGAAGCGATGAATTGTGACGCGGTTGGCGGCCAGTAGACAGCGCACTTCAGCCACAGCCGTTTGGCAAATGACACTAAATTCGAGGGATTTCCGAATGTTATGGGTAATTTTGAACAGGGATTTCTGGCGGTTGAGGGCTTTGGTTTGCTCTGCCATACGAGCACATTGGACGGCCTGGATTTGTTCAATATAAGCCGCCTGTTGTAGCGCGACGCCAAAATGATGGGCTATTTGCTGAACAAAGGCAATTTCGGACGGTTGCCAATGACGGGGAGCATGGCATTGGTGAATACACAGCAATCCCCACAGATGGTTTTCTGAGAGTAAGGGGACGATGAGGTTGGCACGGACATGGAAAGCGGCCAAAATATCGATGTGGCAGGGGCTGAGTCCAGCGGAGTAAATGTCTGCTACGGCTTGCACGCGCCCCTGGGCATAATGGACCGCAAACTGGTTGCCAAAACAGTGGTCATGGACTTTGGTGGCGATCGCAGAAGGGAAGTCGTCGATCACATCTTCGGCAACAAACTCGCCATCGTCCCAATGGCGATTGGGATCAAATCGAAACACCCCGACCCGATCGGCCTTCAGTAACTGCCGGACTTCTCGACTGGTCGTGTTAAATAAGGTGGTTAGATCCAAAGAATCGCGAATTCGGATAATTGCGCTGGCCAGAATTTCTTGCTGCTGAACGCGCTCTTGAAGTTGGGCCGCCAGCACCATGGCTGGATCGAGGGGGAGTTGGGCAGTGGCTTCACCGTCAGCGGGAGAAAATTCAACCATTTTTTTTAAGGTGCCTGAAGGGAGAACATGCATTAAAGATTGCTTAAGTGTGCCCCACCTCGGCCCCTCCTGCCCCTAGAACCCGACCCAAAATCCAAAATCTTCTCGGGCTGCGGCATGAAGTGCCATCCAAAATCCAATTACCCTTTAAAGTAAAAGAATGTAAACCAGTTTTCAGAAAGGGTATTGGACTTCATGCGTGTAATCCTAATGACAGGCAAAGGCGGCGTAGGCAAAACTTCGGTGGCCGCCGCGACCGGTTTGCGCTGTGCCGAACTGGGATACAAAACCCTAGTCCTCAGTACCGATCCCGCTCACTCCTTGGCCGATAGCTTTGATCGGCCCCTGGGTCACGACCCAGAGCTGGTCCGGCCCAACCTGTGGGGCGCAGAACTGGATGCCCTCAAGGAGCTGGAAGGCAATTGGGGTGCGGTCAAGCGCTACATTACCCAGGTGTTGCAGGCCCGAGGGATGGAAGGCGTCCAAGCCGAAGAACTGGCCATTCTGCCGGGGATGGACGAAATTTTTGGTTTGGTGCGGATGAAGCGCCACTACGACGAAGGCGAATACGATGTGCTGATCATTGACTCGGCCCCGACGGGAACGGCACTGCGGCTATTGAGTCTTCCGGAAGTTGGCGGTTGGTATATGCGCAAGTTTTATAAGCCCTTCCAGGGTATTTCCGTAGCACTGCGCCCGCTGGTGGAACCGCTGTTCCGCCCGATCGCCGGGTTTTCTCTGCCGGACAAAGAGGTGATGGATGCGCCCTACGAGTTCTACGAGCAAATCGAAGCCCTGGAAAAAGTGCTAACCGACCCAACCCAAACCTCGGTGCGGTTGATCATGAACCCCGAAAAGATGGTGATTAAGGAATCCCTGCGTGCCCATGCCTACCTAAGCCTGTATAACGTGGCAACCGACATGGTGGTAGCCAATCGGATTATTCCAGCGACGGTTTCTGATCCCTTTTTCCAGCGCTGGAAGGAATCCCAGGAGCAGCACCGCTTGGAAATTCATGAAAATTTTTCGCCACTGCCGATTAAAGAAGTGCCCCTCTATTCCGAGGAAATGTGTGGGCTAGAGGCGCTGGATCGGTTGAAGGAAACCCTGTTTGCGGAGGGTGAAGATCCGGCCCAGGTTTACTACAAGGAAACAACGCTGCGGGTGGTGCAGGATGGGTCCAGCTATAGCCTGGAAGTTTATTTACCCGGCATTGAGAAAAAGCAGATTGAACTGAGTAAAACGGCAGATGAACTGAACATTCGGATTGGCAACCATCGGCGCAATCTGGTGCTGCCCCAGGCATTGGCGGCATTGCAACCCTCAGGGGCCAAGATGGAGGACGATTACTTAAAAATTCGGTTCTCGGATGCGGTGCGAGTATAGGGGCGATCGCACGCCTGTCCCGTTCTACGCCGTTTCCAACGCGAGCAGTGTAGACAGATAGGACTGGCGCTGCTGCAAAAATGCGCGCAGACGCTCTGGATAATCGATGGCTACGGCGTTTTTTACAGAAGACCGATTTTGTAAGGAGCGCCGCCAAAGCCTGAGATTTGGGGTATTGGAGAAGATATTGAAACCGATTGTCTGCCCCAGCTCCTGCTCTAGGACATCAAAGTAGCGAAATATTGGGCCATAGGTGGCATCAACGAGGGAAAATGACTCACCGGCAAAGTACGGTTTGCCGATGACGCTCCCTTCAATTCGAGCAAATTTATCCAGGATTTCCTGACGCTTTTGCGCAAATGCCACAGCATCAGGTGCATTGTACAATCCCGCGATCGCATTCAGAATCCCTGAACCAAATTCAATCCAAGCTCGATGTTGCGCCCGTTCTAGCGGATCAAGGGGATGTAATGACCCCGGCGTGATTTCGTCTAAATACTCGCAAATCACGGCGGATTCAAACAGCACGTCGCTACGGAAATCCTGACTCACCTTCAAAAGCGGCACTTTGCCTAAGGGGGACAGTTGCCGAAACCAGTCGGGTTTGTTGGCCAGATCAATGTAGGTGCGATCGTGCGGAATCTCTTTTTCCAGCAGTGTAATCACTGCACGTTGAACGTATGGACACAGGTGATGACTAATTAGCTCCAACTGAGGAATCGATAAGTTCACGGGATCTGCCTCTGATTCAGGACTCGGCTTAAGGACTCGGTGTAAACAGGAATAGGTACAAACAGGACTCGGTGCAAACAGATGCATCCTTAAATCCTTAAGATCACAAACGCTACAATGTGGCGCTGAGAGATAGCTGTAGTCATGCGCAGCAGGAGTCAGCCAACCCTCTAGACTCGGCATTTCAGCCACTATCTCAGTCCGAAGCTGACCGGCTAATGCGATACATTTACATCCCAGCGCCAGCAGTGGCATCACGCTCCGTAATAAAAGCGCTCGTGAACAACTTTGCCATCTTTCCACTTCTGCACCGACACTTGATCGTGAGTCACGTCGCCCCAGTCCGCGTGGGTATAGTCCACAAACCATTCAGAAATAATGACATCATCGCCGTAGGCAACATTTTTCACCGTTGCTGCACGAAATTCCACCACTTTCGAGAAAAACTCCAACTCGCGTTCACGGTTAGCGGCTTTACCAAACGTGGCAGGTGTTTCATTTTCCTGCATCACAACATCTTCACCGTAGTATTTCTCAAATGCTTCCATGGCTTTGCCTTGCAAAACCAGTGCTGTGATGTCTTCAAATGCAGACCTTAGATCGATAGCCATGATTTGTTTCTCCTAAAAATAATTGAGTATTGGGGCCCCTGACATCCTTACAGGCAATCAAAGCCATGCAATCAAAGCAGCATCGTTAAATCGTTTGCTCTTTGATAGTTTGCTCTTTGACAGTCTGTCTTGAGCTAATTCCAGGTGCAACTAAATTCACGGTAGCACCGGATAGTTGAAATTGCAACTACTTTCTGCCACACTGGGGGTATGGAACCTCTTGATCCCTTGTGTAGCTCAACTTGGCGGCTCTTTCTCACAGCTCATGTACGCCTGCTGGAGCGCATTGAAGCGCAGCTAGCCGAGGCAGGTTTGCCGTCGTTAGAGTGGTACGATGTGCTTTTTACTCTCAAGGAAGCCCCCAATCATCGATTGCGCCTGAGTGATGTGGCCGATAAGGTGCTGTTGAGCCGCAGCAACCTGACCCGCTTGGTCGATCGCTTGGAAGCCGCTGGATTATTGCGGCGGGAACGGTGCCCGAGCGATCGCCGGGGTGCTTTTGCGGTGCTGACGGAAGCTGGATTAGCGATGCAGCAAACCATCTGGGCTGTTTATTCGCAAGGAATTATTGACTATTTTGGAGCGCATTTAGATGCTGAAACCTGTCAGGTCATGCATCAGGCATTCGCGCGAATCCTGATCGCACTGGATGCGCCATAAGGTCGATCCGTTCGGGGGGTAACCCCTTACGGCGCAGGGTTAAGCCCCTAGGGGTTTTCCTGTAAATGCTGCTGTCTATGGGGTGGAATTTTCGCGTTGGTGATTGATTGCTTAACCGCGATAGGAGTACCAGGTTAAGGATTTAGGTGAAAATCCAGTAATTCGCGTCTGTTCCATTTCGATTTTTTTCTGGGCGATCGCGTCCCAGTTAATGACCTCCGCGCAATCCTGAACCAAAGCCTCCGCCAAGGTTTGGGCCACGGGCACGGCAAAATTAGTCCGCATTTCCATGAGCGTCAGATCCGCTGTCCAGAGCACCCGGTGATTGCTCAGCCGTCGCGGCTCATAAATGCCCAAATGGCACTCAATAATCGTGATGCGATGCGTGGCTTGGGCGGATTGCTTGGTCAAGGTCTCGCCAGGGAGCGCGGCTAGGTGGTCACAGTAAATCCAGATTTGGGTCTGGTGCCACGGATGGGTTGGGGTGGCGAGGTAGGTGGCGATCGCCCGAGGCTCTTCGGCTCGACGAATCACGGCTACCGTGTGAACCCCTCGACCCAAAACGGTGATCACGCGGTAAACATAGGCATTAAATGTCTGGGTATCGGGCAAAAAGAGCTGGTTGATCCAGGCGCAGAAAACGACGCACTAAATCATCAGGGAACATGAGCTGTACTGTAATAAATGGGGCTAAACTGAGGCGCGATCGTGCGAATTTCAGAGTTTAGATTTGGGATTTTGGACCTTGGAGTTAACCGAAAGTCTTCTGGCACAGCGGCGTTGAGCGCTATCCAAAATCTAAAATTTCCAACTCGCATGGCGGTCCTGGGGTGGCCGAATGCCAAGCCAACACCAGTGCCAATCAATATCCAATCCGTATTAAGGATGAGCGAAAATTAAGGATGAGCGAAATGAGCGGATGTGGGGATGAGCAGATAAACTATTGCTTATCAGTATTCATAGCCTCGGAACATTAATCCGGACGATTCGCTCCCGACCTTCCCAGTTTTTATGGAATAGGTGAACAGTATATTTGTTGATGTATCAATCCCTTTTTTCCCTGGTTGCCCATGCCCTCTGGTCGTCGCCATGACAGCATTACCCTCTGGACGTTGCCCCTTGTCGTCGGAGTTGCTTTTGAGCGAACGGGCAACGGGACTCTAACCCTGCTGGTGTCTGGGGGCTATCTGTTAAGATGACGATG
>CAVYAN010000060.1:0-6195 GCA_963766075.1 uncultured cyanobacterium
GTTGCCGCAGAGGAGATCGAGACGGTTCTAACGGTTTTTCCGGATATTTACGGTCGGCTGGTCGGTAAGCGGATTACGGGAGACTATTTTGTGCAGGATGCGCTGGCCCACGGGGTGCATGCCTGTGATTATTTGCTGGCCTGTGACATGGAAATGGATCCGGTTCCGGGCTATCAGTTTACGAACTGGGCCACAGGCTATGGCGATTTGCGCATGGTGCCCGACTTGAGCACGCTGCGCTTGGCCTCCTGGCTGGATAAAACAGCGATCGTTCTGTGCAATCTGCTCAACGAGGAGGAGGATGTGCCCGTAGAGATTGCGCCGCGTGCCATTCTGCAACGGCAGGTGGAGTTGGCCAAATCTATGGGCTATGAGGCGATGGGTGCTTCTGAGCTGGAACTGTATGTGTTTGCCGATTCCTATGAGGAGGCACGGCGCAAGAACTACCACGACTTGCAGCCGATTGGGCATTACATTGAGGACTATCACATTTTTCAAGGCACGAAAGAGGAATTCGTGATTGGTAACATTCGCAAACATTTGGATCGTTCGGGCATTCCGGTGGAGTTTTCCAAGGGGGAATGGGGGCCGGGACAGCAGGAGATTAACCTGCGCTATACGGATTTTTTGGAGATGTGCGATCGCCATGTGCTTTACAAGCACCTGGCCAAGGAAATTGCTTGGCAAAACAATGTGGCCGTCACGTTTATGGCGAAATGGGATGAGCGCTATGCCGGATCGAGCATGCACTTGCATGCCAGTTTGTGGGATGCCGCCGGACAAGCGCTGTTTCCAGGTGGGGAGGCATTTGGCCCGGTGCAGAGTTCGCCGCTGTTTCGCTGGTTCTTGGGGGGCTGGATGGCCCACATTCGCGAGGTGTTCGCGTTCTATGCGCCCTATCCTTCGTCCTACAAGCGCTATGCGGCGGGGTCGTTTGCACCGACGGGCATTGCCTGGTCCTATGACAACCGCACGGCGGGATTTCGCGTTTTGGGTCATGGGTCATCTCTGCGGCTGGAATGTCGGGCGCCGGGGGCGGATGCCAATCCCTATTTGGCTTTTGCGGTGACGTTGGCGGCTGGACTGGATGGCATTCGTAATCAGATTGAACCGCCGCCGATGTTTGCGGGTGACGTTTACTTGGCCCAGGGCTTGCCCCAGGTGCCCGCCAGTTTGAACGAATCGATTCGGGAGTTGGAAAACAGTGCGTGGGCGCGGCAGGTGTTGGGTGATGCGGTGATTGATCATTATTTGCACTTTTTCCGGACGGAACAGCGCAAGTTTGATGAAGTGGTGACCAGTTGGGAGCGCGCCCGCTATTTTGAACGGGCGTAGGAGTAACGTGATCTTTCAGAACGCAACTATGCAACGACCGATCATTGGAATCACCACCTATAGCCGCAGCGAAGCCGGGGAATTTACGCTGCCCGGTACGTATGTGGATGCGATTCAACTGGCGGGGGGGATTCCGATTTTGTTGCCCCCGAATCAGCCGGATCCCCAGCGTTTGCTGGAGATTGTGGATGGTCTTGTGTTTACGGGCGGGGGTGACATTGATCCCGATCGCTACGGGGGGCCGTCTCATGCGACGGTGTATCTGGTAGATGAAGAACGGGATGATTTTGAGCTAGCCCTGGCGCAGATAATTCTGACTTGCCAAATTCCAACCTTGGGGATTTGTCGGGGGATGCAGGTGTTGGGGGTTGCCAGTGGGGCTGAGCTGGTGACACATGTGCCCGAGGTGTATGGGGCGACGATCGCCCATCGACTGGATCATCCCCGGCGTCCTATTCCCCATCCGGTGCAGGTGGAGCCGACCAGTCGGTTGGCCCAGATGCTTGGGGCGATCGACTTTGATGTGGTGTCCTGGCACCATCAAGCGATTAAAGCGGTGCCGGTGGACTGGGCGGCGGTGGCCTATGCGGCGGATGGTCTGATTGAAGCGCTAGAGCATCAGCAGCATCCCTGGCTGATGGCGGTGCAGTGGCATCCGGAACTATCACCAGAGTCGCCGGTGCATCAGCGCTTGTTTCGAGGGTTGGTGGCGGCGGCATCGGCCCAGATGATGGTTAAACCGCGCTAAATTTTTCATTTCACGATTTTCATTTCATCACCATTTCATCGATACAAGGATAGGGACTATGCGGTTAGCAAATAAGGTGGCTTTGATTACGGGGGCGGGCAGTGGCATTGGCCGGGAGTCGGCGCTGCTGTTTGCCCGGGAGGGGGCACGGGTGGTCGTGTGTGACGTGAATGAGGCGGGTGGTCAGGAGACGATCGCGTTAATCGCAGCGGCGGGTGGGCAGGCGCTGTTTGTGAAGGCGGATGTGTCGAAGGGGGATGAGGTGCAGGCGGCGATCGCGGCGGCAGAGACGACCTATGGCCAACTGAATGTGCTGTTTAACAATGCTGGGATTTTCCATGGGGCGGACAATTCGGTTTTGGATACGGAGGAAGCGATTTGGGATTTGACGATCAATATCAATTTGAAGGGGGTGTTTTTGGGCTGTAAGTATGGGATTCCGGCGCTGTTGCGATCGGGTGGTGGGTCGATTATCAATACGGCGTCTTTTGTGGCGGTGATGGGGGCGGCGACGCCCCAAATTGCCTATACGGCGAGCAAAGGGGGGGTGCTGTCGATGACGCGGGAGATTGCGGTGGAGTTTGCGCGGCAAAATATTCGGGCGAATGCGCTGTGTCCGGGGCCGGTGCAGACGCCTCTTTTGGATGAGTTGCTGGCGGATCCGGCGCGGCGACAGCGGCGGTTGGTGCATATTCCGCCGGGGCGCTTTGCCCAAGCTCCGGAGATTGCGAATGCGGCGCTGTTTTTGGCCAGTGAGGAATCGTCGTTTGTGAATGGCACGACGTTTTTGGTGGATGGAGGGATTACGGCGGCCTATGTAACGCCGGAATAGGGGATGCGGTTTGCGAGTGGCTGGAGCGGGGCGCTTTGGGCGATCGCCCAAAGCGCTGCGGGTTTCGGTTGGGCTACGAGGGTTTACGGTGATGACCGACCGTCGGGGGCCGATCCGCGCATGCCCCGTGAGGCGACGCGAATCACAATCGGGGAGTTGCGGAGAGGGACAATGGGACTCCACTCGCAGGCGGCGATGACGTTGAAGCGATGGAGCAGGTGGATCATGGCTTCGACGGCGGGGGCTTGGCCGCTGGGGTGATGTTGATCCAGTCGGAACTGTGAACCGCTGGGTTGCGGCTCGGCGGGGTCATATTCATGGTTGGGTCTCCTTTGTTTGCTTGTGGGGAAGAAGACCCAAAAACCGCAGCCACCCCGAATGCGTTGCAAAACAGGGTGGCTTGTAAAATAGAACAAGCCGCCATGCTGGCGTTATCAGCTTGGGGGTTAGCGATCGCTCGGTGCTGCTAACACTGGGCGATCGCGTTTTAAGACCGAGGTCTTTGGGCGTCTGGGTGAGCGCAGTTATACCTAGGCGCACTCACCTTAACGCAAGAGAATACCGAATCGCGCCGTCTTTTGCAAGCCCTCCTGGGAAATTTTTGGGGTGGGAGTGAGTGATGTGGAGGGGCGATCGGTGCTCATGAAACACGGAGAATTAATCGGCAATAAAAGCACATTAACTTTTCTGTAGAAAATCTGAAAATATACGGAAAATGGCGTCGTCTTTGTCTGACTTTGGCTATTATGCAGTGAGGATTTTCCGGCGATAATATTATTGTCTAAGAAAATTGCGGGGGTAGCAAGCTGATTTCAGGTAGCTACGCCGGACCGTTCGGTGTCACAATACTGTGCCGCCAGTCTTCGGTGGGGGCAGTTTGAAGCTTACCTGTCTAGTGCGTAAGGTTAAGTCATCTAAAAGGTTTTCCGCTTATTTGGGTACTGGAGTTGATTGCTTGTGATCAGTGGAGTAGCGTTGCATAAAACTCCTAGTGGTTGGGGTTTTATAAGTGAAGCAGCATTAGAGAAATTTATCTGGGCGAATCTCAGGCAAGTGTTTGGTCTTACTCCCCTTAAACAGCAACATATTTCTAATGGTGAAATATGTGACATTCTTGCTGTAGATGACGATAAAGGACTCGTCGTTCTAGAGTTGAAGAATGTACAAGATCGATACTTAATTCAGCAGCTCACTCGCTACTATGCAAATCTTCTAGAAGAAAAACCATTTTCTCAAGAAGTTGACTATTCTCGCTCAGCTCGACTTATTGCAATCGCGCCAAGTTATCATCGGCATAACTTAATTGATCAAGAGTACAGTCAGCTTAACTTTGAGCTTCTTCAGTTCTCTATTCTTAAAGATGAAGAAGGTTTTCATTTCCTTCTCCAAGAACTGGGACAAGACTTCAATTCCAAGAAGCATTTAATTCCCTATCAACCAATTGAAGCCTCAGCGCTGGAAGGTGTTCCAGAACCTCCAGAACTATTAATTAAATGGTTGGGTAACTGCACAAAAGAAGAACAGGAAGGCTTTCTAAAAGTGAGAAGTAAAGTTCTCGCTTGCAATCGACGAATGAAAGAAATTGTTGATAAGAGAATCATACAATATGGATCTGGAAAGACAAAGCTATGTGCAGAAATATGTTTTCAGCAAAAGTCACAAAAGCCTGTCTTATTTCTGTGGTTGCCAACCCCAAATACATATTTGTGGCGTGATTTCAAGAAGCCTATCGTTGGTCGTCTTCGCGTTTGGACTAATGGACAGACAATTTCTCACGTAGGTCATATACCAGAGGGGTTTGGCAAAATGAAAACAAGCTTGGAATGGGAGCAGATACCACCCGAAAAACGTCCTCATATGATGGAGAGCTTATCAAGTAAGTCACGTACTCCAGTTGAAATAGAGGGATACTTAGGATGTCGAGACAGTCCAGAAAAGCCAGATTTTTGGGATGTATTGTCAGCCTTAGCTATAGAAAAATGGTTGGAGAAAGGATAAAATGGTATAGGGTGCGTTGCGGCTTAGCAAACGCACCATTTTCATGAGTGCGATCGCTGATCTTATAGGTTGGATGGAGTCATCGCGAAATCCACCGCCAGTCTTGTAGCTAGGAAAAGTTGCTCTTTTGCTACCGAGATTCACCCAGTCTCCGGCCAGACTGACTGACCCTTCTGCAAAATCAAAGCCAGAGCTACCCCTTAACTGACTAATTTATACCTGGTGCAATAATATTAGAAGGCGAAAGAAATTGGAGTGTCTTGATTTCGGGTAAGTCTTGAAGTGCGATCGCACTCCAACAATCATTCGCCAAAATTTAAATTCACTCAAAATCAAATCGCGCGGCAAATAGTATATTTGTATCTATGTATGATGATACCTGCCGATTCCTCGCCGAACATTTCTCAGCCGACTTCGCTAGTTGGCTGATGGGAGAGCCTGTCACCCTGACGGAAATCAAACCGTCTGAACTCTCCCTCGACCCCATTCGCGCTGATGCGATGATTCTGCTCCAATCCGAGGACTCCATCCTCCACATTGAGTTCCAGACCCTACCGAAGGAGGAAATCCCATTTCGAATGCTGGATTATCGGGTTCGAGGGAAGCGCCGCTACAAAAACAAGACCATGCGACAAGTGGTAATCTACCTGAAGCCCACCACCTCCGAACTCGCTTATGAAACCGCCTATCTGATGGAACGGACTCGTCATGAATTTGATGTGATTCGGCTGTGGGCGCAACCCGCCTCACTCTTTCTGCAATATCCTGGGCTGCTGCCCTTTGCGGCACTTGGACAGACTGCGAATCCAGCGGAGACGTTGCGCCAAGTGACTGAGATCGTGGATCAGATTGAAGACCCGACGACGCAATCGAATCTAATGGCAGCCTCGGCAATTCTGGCTGGGTTAAGATTGGAGGAGGACATAATTTATAGCTTAGTACGGAGAGACATCATGCAGGAGTCAGTTATTTATCGATCTATTCAGAACGAAGCAGAGGCAAGAGCAGAAACAAGAAAGCAAAGAGAAATTGCTAATAATTCGTTACGAGAAGGCTTGTCGATTGAAATCGTTTCTCGCGTGACAGGGCTATCGATCGGGGAAGTCCAGCAACTTCAACAGCACCTGAATGAATCTGCACAAAGCTAGAGCCGATTGATGTCCGGGAAGTTGATCGTAAAGACACGGCATAATATAGTCCCTGAGGCGGGCAAAATTTATTACCATAAAATAAATAATTGCGTAGGGTGCGTTTCGGCTTAGCCAACGCACCATTTTTATAA
>CAVYAN010000061.1:0-154597 GCA_963766075.1 uncultured cyanobacterium
AAAATAAAGTCCCACTGCGGCTGCAAAGGACTGTCGCGATAGCACGGAAAAAAGCCAAACAAAGCCCGCTGAAATTGCAATTGGTCCAATGCCACCCCCTGGTAGTCCGGCAACAATCGAAAGTATTCTTCAAAAAAATACTCCAGACTGAAGCGATCGGGATGGGCATCCAAATACGTGAACAAATAGGTCGTGCGACCATCCCGAGCAGGAAACGCCTCCCAAAAATACTGGCACTGGTTTTGCATCGGCGTCGTAGACACCATCAAATCCCCAGAGTCATTCTGGGGAAACCCTGTCGCACAAGTACCCACCACCAAACACACCGCATCGGGCTTCTCGCCTCGGCGGGCTTGCTGCACAATCGGCGAGAAATGGCCCATCGCATCCAGCAGCAGTCGGGTCGTAAACGTTAACGCACCCGACTTTACCGTGACGCCGTTGGTCTGAACGATCGCCGCTTCAAACGGTGCATCCTCCACCAGCGTCCCCCCCGCTGCCAAGAACTTCTGCTTCAGCGTTTCCAGTAAATAAACCGGATCCACGCCAATATTTAGCACATCCTCCACCCAAACTGCCGGTCCACCGTGGAATTGGATCCGGGCGGGATTGTACGCCGTGGCGATCGCCTGGTCCAACTCGGCCTCCGTCAATACCCCCAAGCGGATAAATGCTTGGAGTTCCTGTCGGGAAATATTCCACTCCTGCACCCGTCCCTGCAAGCGGCCTCGCTCTAGCAGCAGCACCCGCCACCCGCGCTGCACCAGAGTTGCACCGATCAAAATCCCCAACGTACCCCCACAAATCACCACGTCCCACTCTGGCTCTCTCGACGCTGGCTTTTCCGACGCTGGCTCGAGAGACACGGGATGCTGCTGGACCACTTGGGGAATCGGCAGATTACCTTGCCGTAGAGCACTCCACAGGGCATCCGCCCGCCGTAGCCCCTCAATCGGGTTTCCGGGCATTGCCGCCAAAATCGGTTCAGTCAGAGTCATGCTAGCTTGCTCACGAGGTCTAGGCTCTACCGTAGCGCGATCGCCCAAAGGCGATCGCGCCATTCTGGCCACCAAAGCCAAAGCTCAAACACAGCGCATGATCCACCCGCACAGACAGCGCCCCTCTGACAAAATTCAGGTCAAATTCCGCATGGTGCAACCCAACGCAGGGCGGTAATTCTTGCCGATATAGCGCTAAAAGACAAAAAGCAGCACCCATCGCCCCCGATGCCCCCAAAGTATGCCCTGTCGCTCCTTTTGTAGAGCTAATCGGCACTCCTAAGGGGAAGCATTGCTGAAGCAGGGTGGCTTCGCGGCGATCGTTCAGTCCGGTGGCTGTCCCGTGGGCGTGGACATAATCAACGGCCCCAGGAGCCAATCCGCTGCGATCTAGACACTGTTTCACTGCCCACCGCCCCCATACTCCCCCCGGTTCCGGGGCACTCCGATGATGGCCATCTGCCGTCAGCCCAAACCCCAGCACCCGTCCGTAGACCCTGGCCTGCCGCTGCTCAGCCACCTCTGCCGCTTCCAATACCAGTACAGCTCCCCCCTCCCCCAACACTAACCCTTCCCGTTGCCGATCAAAGGGATAGCATCCCGTTTGCGCCAAGGCTCCCATTTGCCGAAAGCCTGCGATTGTCAAGGGAGTAATCGGGGTTTCTACAGCGCCCGCTAACACTCTGGGGTAGTCGCCGCGTCGGATGAGGTCCGCTGCCTGGGCGATCGCCCAAATTCCTGTAGCACAGGCTGCCATGGGTGCTAAAACCATCGCCCGCGTTTGAATCAGTTGCGCGGCAGCGATTGCCGCCGCATTTGGCCATCCCTGCCACCACCGCAGTCCCCCATCCATGGGCCCCAATTCTGAGGCCAAGTTCTCCCGAGTCAAGCCCTGATCCAGAAGGGCCTCCAGCTGCCCCTGCCCACCCCGGCTCGACCCCACGACAACTGCGCAGTCAACTAGGGGCGCAGCTAATCCCGCATCCATCAACGCCGCTGCCACGATCTCCCGCGTCAAGGCCGTCAGGTCTCCAGGCGCAGTTCCGATCATCGCCATCGGAGCCGCTGCCAACGCGGAAAACGGCTGCACAGATCGCAGCCCTGATTCACCGGCCAGCAACCGCCGCCAGGTTGCCTCGCGATCGCCCAAAGCCGAAACCAAGCCCACTCCAGTCACCACTACATCCATAAGAAATGGAGCAAAAAATCAGACACAAGCTCAGCCAGGGAACCTGCCTCGGCCCAGCATTCATGCCTCTTTTCTGCCCCAACCTCGCTTGTCCTAATGTATTTCCTGCTATTTCCTAGCCTGTGCTATTTTCCAGCCTGCAAATTCTCAGCACCCTGGGTAATTTTGATCGATTCGATGCGATCGCCCATCTGGATCTTGTCCACGGTTTCCATCCCACTGGTGACATAGCCAAACACAGCGTAGTCACCATCCAAGAAATTCACATCCGCCAGAGTAATATAGAACTGGGAGGAGGCTGAATCGGGAAACTGCGATCGGGCCATCGCCACCGCCCCCCGCTTATGCTTCAGTATCGGAGCCTCATTAATCCCAGCATCCCTGAAAGTCTTGCTGTAGATTGGTGCAGTTGCTTTTTCCGGCGTGATTTCCAAGGGAATGTAGCGCGCCTGTTGCGTTGCGGGATCCTTATAGCTGCCCGAACCCAACTGTTCAACCGGGAAATTTGGATCTTTACCCTGGGGATCGCCCGCCTGCACGACAAATGGCTGCGGCTCCCGTACCACCCGATGAAAGATCAATCCGTCATAAACCCCTTTTTGCACCAAATCAATGAAATTCCCAGCCGTTATCGGTGCATGGGTCCCATCAATTTCCATCACCACCTTGCTTCCTTTCACCACCATTTCCACCGTGGCCTTTCCCACTAGTTTGGCCATGCTAGGAGTCGCCGGTGCCGAGGCCACGACCGTTGGCGATGGACTTGCAGACGCGACGGGTGAAGGACTGGCCAAAGCAGACGATTCTGAGGATTTTTGGCCACTACATCCCCCCAAGAGTAACGCGCCAGCGACCACAACCACCACGAGCCACCGCTGAAAAAATTGTTGCATCACGTCATCCCCAACTCAGTAAGAGTGAATATTATGGCACCCCCGGGACTGCGGCACACCAAATTTAGGAAGCAAACAACCCCCCGGACCCGGCTCTCTCCATCTCTCTGCTGCTGTCTTCTGACCGAGCTAAAGCCCTTCCAGCGGCACTTCTAGAAATCTGGCCAGTTCTGCCCCTTGATTTTCCAGCTCCGCCAGAGAAATGGGCTGTCCCACGCGGGTAAGGGGAATATCGCGGCGATTCTTCACCCGTAGGTAAAGCGATCGCTTTGGGTTTAGCCCATCCCGTAGATCTACCTTAACCGCTGCCACTTCCTCAGTTTTACAGGTCAATTCAACCTTGCGATTTTTCCCGGGAAAGCCCCAGCGAAAAATCGTTACTTGCCCTTTGTCCTTATCAAACTCGTTGTAACCTCCTCCCACATCCCAACCCATAGTCAACCAAAGATACATCCCCAACAGCGTTGCGGATACACCATAAAAACCCATGGCCACCCCCTGAGGTAGGAAGATCAACTGGGTGGGGTCAGAAAACGGCAGCAAGTTCACCTGAAGGTAGCTAGACAACCCTGCCAGCAAAAACCCGGCCCCGCCAATTTGGACAACCGTAGCCCAAAATAAATTGCTAAACCGCCGAGAACCAATCACTGTCTGGCGCAAGATGCGCTGTTCCGTGGTAGAAGAACCCGTGGAAGTCTTGGATAAAGTCATAAAGCAACACAAATCAGGACAATTTGAAACGAAGTATCCAAAGCCATGGCCCTAAGAACTGGGTCGCAGCAGCCACCGAAGCGAGAGCCGACCCGTTTAGGCAAATCCTCATCGATCGCCACTCTCATGTAAATTGATTTTAGCCGATGCCGTGTCCGCACTGAAGCCAATCCCGAGGGACCTCGACGAGGCACCTTAAATGAGATTTACGTATCAGTTTGTAAAATTTCTAATTTTGCTTATGATGTTAGAGATATAAACCTTGTTCAATTTAGAGAACCTGCACTTTTAGTAACTTAAGGATCTAATCCTATGACCATCGCAGTCGGACGCGTTGGCGAGCAGCGAGGGATCTTTGATGTCCTCGACGACTGGCTGAAACGCGATCGGTTTGTCTTCATCGGTTGGTCTGGTCTGCTGCTGTTCCCCTGCGCCTTCTTGGCCGTGGGCGGCTGGATGACCGGCACAACGTTTGTTTCTTCGTGGTACACCCACGGGTTAGCCTCCTCCTATCTGGAAGGCTGTAACTTTTTGACCGTGGCCGTCTCCACCCCCGCCAACAGCTTGGGCCATTCCATCCTGTTTCTGTGGGGACCGGAAGCGCAAGGGGACTTCACCCGCTGGTGCCAATTGGGCGGCCTGTGGACCTTTGTGGCCCTGCACGGTGCCTTTGGTCTGATTGGCTTCTGCCTGCGTCAGATTGAGATTGCCCGTCTGGTCGGCATTCGGCCTTACAATGCGATCGCCTTCACCGGCCCCATTGCTGTCTTCGTCAGCGTGTTTCTGATGTACCCCTTGGGTCAATCCGGTTGGTTCTTCGCTCCCAGTTTTGGGGTAGCGTCAATCTTCCGCTTCCTGTTGTTCCTGCAAGGGTTCCACAACTGGACCTTGAACCCCTTCCACATGATGGGCGTGGCCGGCATTCTGGGCGGTGCGTTGCTGTGTGCGATTCACGGCGCGACGGTGGAAAACACCTTGTTCCAAGACAGTGAGCAGTCGAACACCTTCCGCGCCTTTGAACCGACCCAAGCGGAAGAAACCTACTCGATGGTGACGGCCAATCGGTTCTGGTCTCAAATCTTCGGGATTGCCTTTTCCAACAAGCGCTGGTTGCACTTCTTCATGTTGTTCGTCCCGGTGACGGGCCTATGGATGAGTTCGGTGGGCATTGTGGGCTTGGCGTTGAACCTGCGGGCCTATGACTTTGTGTCTCAGGAACTGCGGGCGGCGGAAGACCCCGAGTTTGAAACGTTCTACACCAAGAATATTCTGCTGAATGAGGGCATCCGCGCTTGGATGGCTCCTGCTGATCAGCCTCACGAAAAATTTGTATTCCCCGAAGAGGTACTGCCGCGTGGTAACGCTCTCTAATAGTTCAATTGTGGCGGGTAACCGTGACCTGGAATCTTCAGGGTTTGCCTGGTGGTCCGGCAATGCTCGGTTAATCAACTTGTCTGGCAAGCTCCTAGGTGCTCACGTCGCTCACGCAGGCTTAATTGTCTTCTGGGCTGGTGCCATGTGCTTGTTTGAGTTGGCCCACTTTATTCCGGAAAAGCCCATGTACGAGCAGGGGATTATCCTTCTGTCGCACTTGGCAGCGCAAGGCTGGGGCGTGGGACCCGGCGGTGAAATCGTCGATACCTTCCCCTACTTTGTTGTGGGTGTTGTTCACTTGATCTCCTCCGCCGTGCTCGGCATTGGTGGGATCTACCACGCTGTTCGTGGTCCAGAAACCTTGGAAGAATACTCCAGTTTCTTTGGCTACGACTGGAAAGACAAGAACCAGATGACCAATATCATTGGCTATCACCTAATTATCTTGGGTTGTGGTGCCTTGTTATTGGTGGCTAAGGCCATGGCATTTGGCGGCTTGTATGACACTTGGGCTCCGGGCGGCGGTGACGTGCGCGTCATTACTAACCCCACCCTTAATCCCGCGATCATCTTTGGCTATCTGCTGAAGTCTCCCTTTGGTGGCGACGGCTGGATTGTTAGTGTGGATAACTTGGAAGATGTCGTCGGTGGTCACATCTGGATTGGTTTGATTTGTATCGGCGGCGGTATCTGGCACATTCTGACCAAGCCCTTTGCCTGGGCGCGTCGTGCTTTGATCTGGTCCGGTGAGGCTTACCTTTCCTACAGCTTGGGTGCGTTGGGCCTCATGGGCTTTATCACGTCCTGCTTTGTTTGGTACAACAACACCGTCTATCCCAGTGAATTCTTTGGCCCTACGGGTCCAGAAGCCTCTCAAGCACAAGCGATGACCTTCCTGATTCGCGACCAAAAGCTAGGTGCCAACGTTGGTTCGGCCCAAGGTCCTACGGGTCTGGGTAAGTACCTGATGCGCTCCCCCACGGGTGAAATTATCTTTGGTGGTGAAACCATGCGCTTCTGGGATTTCCGTGGCCCTTGGCTGGAGCCTTTGCGCGGTCCCAATGGTCTGGACTTGAACAAGATTAAGAACGACATTCAACCTTGGCAAGTGCGCCGTGCAGCGGAGTACATGACCCATGCGCCTCTGGGTTCTTTGAACTCGGTGGGTGGTGTGGCGACGGAGATTAACTCCTTCAACTATGTATCTCCTCGTGCCTGGTTAGCCTGTTTCCACTTTGTGATGGGATTCTTTTTCTTCGTGGGTCACCTATGGCATGCGGGTCGTGCTCGTGCGGCGGCTGGCGGCTTTGAGAAGGGTATCGATCGCGAATCTGAACCCGTGTTGACCATGCCCAACCTTGACTAATCAAGCGTTGGTCTGGTTAATGGGCTAAAACCTGAGGTGAATCGATCTAAATCAAGAGGGACGGCTGCATTGCAGCCGTCCCTCTTGATTTTTTAGATCATGTGCTTTTGAAAAATAAAAGGTTAGAGACACTTCCTAAACAAATCAAACAAATCCCTGAGACACAACCTATTTTTCGGGTTAATCATCCTGGATCATGAACTCGACAACTTCGTTCTGTGAACTGCCAAACTTAATCTGCGTCCCGGACTGTAGGGCCACTTCTTCCCGATGAACTTTGTTCCACCCGTCAGCGCAGGATATCCAGGTGCCAAACGTCGAGAAGTCCTCTAGAAAGTAAATAGTGGTGGAACGGCCACTGACTTGGGACTGGCGGCAAAAGATCACCGCATGCTTACGAGAAACACCGCCCTGATCTTCGTATAACACCAGATCGTTTTCGGATTTATCGCGACCCACGCGCATAATGCCGCCGTGAATTTGCCAAACTTTAGCTGTGCGCAACGATCGCAGTGAGGCGATCGGAATTTGCTTGCCAATGCGCGTCGTTAGCGCTGGCAACTGCGTTAAATTTTGCTCCAGGGGCTTCAGTAGTTCCCCTTCAAATTGGGGGTGCATGTACAGCACCGGGAGGGTCCAAGCCTGCTGATTGAACTTGTAGAGTGTGAGCAATTGCTGACGCGCCACAGCCACCGATTGATCAATGGGCAAACGATCCGCCAGTGCTCTGGCAAACGCCTGAATAAAACTGAGCGCCTCCTCGTCGGTAATGGAGTCTCGCATCCCCAAAACCGCCGGGACACCGTGATGGATCAGCACTTCCGCCAAACTACTACGGGGAATCGCCTGGGAAGGAGATGGCTTCTCGTTAGCGCCTTCTACATCCTGGTGATCGGGCTGTGCCCCCCAGCAGGCATTAAATACAGCCAGCTTCACCTGGCAGCGCGTTAACACCTGGGCCAGCTCAGTCCCATTCAAGGTCATTTCTGGTCGCAAAAATAATAAACCGCCATCCGCCGCCGGAACCCCATGTCCGGCATAGAACAGCACATTATAGGTGCGGGTTTCCAGGGCTTCGATTAGGTCAGCCGGAGTAGGCTGGACCAACGTGTCTACCTGGCAAAGTCGATCTCCATGACTTTGGCCGCTACTCGCAGCGGATTTGAGGACATAGGCTAGAGCTGTCGCTTCTTGTTCAAGCTTGAGGATTTGCAGCGGGTCTGTGGGGGCCGCCCCGCCGATGGTCGGCACTGTATTTTGACCGAGCACGAGGAGAATTTTGAGGCTGGAGTCCGATTGCAGCGGCGGCAACTGACTGACATCGCTCGTGGTACGACTAAATAAAACCTGTTGGCTAAGGGAAATGGCTTGCTTGCCCGCGCCATCCTGCATAATCTCCCACGGCAAAGCAATCATGCAGGGATCGCGAATCTCTAAGCGCAGGCGGAGCGGCTTATTTTGTCCCATCGCAATCCCTTGGCTATGGTTAAGGCTGTTTTGGATTGCGCCCTCAAACAGCCATTGCCAGAGTCCCATTCCCAAATTTTGCATGAGCCGTCCAGCCCGACCAGTCGGCTGTCCTGGGGAAGCTTCAGAACTTTCGGCAGGCACGCTGACTGGGAGCAAGGGGCCATGAACTTGAGACACCTGGGGCACGGCGGGTAAGGCCCGGGTAGAAAACATTTCTTGCCAGCCGTGCCAAAGCTGATTCAGCCCCTCTGACCAACGACTGTCATTAAGGACATAGCCCCCTGGATAAGGGGCCTGGATAATGTGGATCGCAAAATGTCCAGGCATTTTGAGGGGGGCGATCGCCACACTCAAACAAGGGAGTTCAGACGCAGGCATTCAACGTAGGGTAAGGCTCTAGGATAGGACGAAGGCGATTTGGACTAGGACTATTGGGAGCTATAGCCGTTTGGGCTCTGGCTGTTTAGGCACGGGATGGGCGGGCGGATTGATCATTTGAGTAGAGGGAGAAGGTACAGGGAGCGGCACTAGAGGCGGCCCACAGGTGCCTCGTTGGGTAGGCTGGAGGGTGGGAGTCGGGTTCACTAAAGGGGCGATCGCACGTTCCGCAACCCATCCTACGGTTCCCGGTGGCGGAACCTGGGGCGCGGCACGGGACGGATCAGGAACGGAACAAACCTTGATTTTGAGCCAAGCCCCTTGGTTAGGAATTTCTTGGCGACTGGAAATTTGCAGCACCGTGCCTACAGGTAAAATTCCCGGGGTAACGTTGGCATTGGCCGATTCTGGCTGGCTCATCAGGGAAACCGTGAATTTACCCGCACTGTCTAGGGCCTCACGGTTGACTTGGATGAGAGTGTCTACTGCCAATTTATCCGGGGAACTGGCGGGTGTCGCCAGCAAGGGCGTCGCATCCGGTTCAACAGACGGGCCAGCTTGAATGCTGAGAATGGGATCTACCCACCGTCGCACGCCCGGAAAGGCGCTATAGGCCAGCCCTACCCCTAGCCCCCAAAGGCCAACAATACCTAATAGGATAAGCAGGGGAGAGCGGGCCTTTGGGGATGGCGGCAGCACTTTAGAGTGGCGGCAGGCGGGGCCGCAGCAACGGGCGGATCCACCGGCACGGAGCGGCGCTTTGGGAGCGGCGCAGTAAGCGCCTGGGTGACCCAGGCCGGACTGACGGCAGTAGTTGCCCTTCCTGAAACGCTTGTTTTGCAGTGAATTAACCCCACGGTGACGTTATCGTGGCCATTGCGGCTGTTAGCAATTTCCACTAGGCGTTGGCTGGCTAAT
Source organism: uncultured cyanobacterium (assembly GCA_963766075.1). Taxonomy (GTDB): domain Bacteria; phylum Cyanobacteriota; class Cyanobacteriia; order Leptolyngbyales; family Leptolyngbyaceae; genus CAVYAN01. The sequence goes on from CAVYAN010000061.1 coordinate 9,298, forward strand.
GCCACATCTAGACTGCCGTCTAGCACGGGCAATAGATGACTTTGCCAAATGTGTTCCACCAAATCGTTATCGCTAAGCCCATCGGAGCACAACAGAAATAAGCATTCCTCATCTAAAACAAAGCGCTGCGTAGTGGGATGCAACAGGCTGGAGGCACTCATGCCCAGAGCTTGGATCAGCGCCCCCGCAGAGGGCTTTTGCAGCGCATGGCGATAGAGCGCATAGCCCAGGCGAGATTCGCGCGACGCCAAGTCATCATCTAGGGTAACCTGGTGGCAATTACTGCGGGTAATGCGATAAGCACGGCTGTCGCCGACATGAGTTAAGTACAGGGCTTGGTCGTGGATCAGGGTCATCACCAGTGTGGTGCCCATGCGCTGCCGTTCCTGCCGCTTTTCTTGATCGTTGCGCTGGGAAATAGCCGTATTCGCATTCAGGACCGCGTTTTCCATCTGGGCGGTGATGGCCAGCGGGTGCGGATCCGTATTAGGCAGGGTGTTCTGCAAACAGGTTTGAACCGTCGCGATCGCCAATCCCGAAGCCACATTGCCCCCTTCATGCCCCCCAATGCCATCGCACACGATTAGCAGAGGTAACGTCGGGTCCGCAATACCGGGATTTGTCAGGGACCAAAAGGTCCCTGAAGCGGGATAGCAGGCATCTTCGTTGCGCTGCCGGGTTGGCCCTTGATCCGTCTGGGTGGCCAGGGTGATGTGGCGCGATCGCGCCACATCACCCAAGGCAGATTCCAAAACCTGGACCACGGCGTCCCCCGTATCCAGCGGTCCCTGCCCCATTTGCGGGCACAGGCAGGTCAAAAACTCCCGAATGTCGGGGTGGGCGGTGTCAATCCACTGCTGCCACTGCTGCCCCAAGTCAGCGATCGTCGGCATAGTTTGGCGATCCAACTTCAACTCCAGCAAGCGCACCCGATCCCCTTCCACCCGTAAATTATCTGAACAGAGTAAGGTGGAGGCCACTTTTTCTTGCTTCAGGATGGCCCATAGGCCCGCAACTTGCCACAGCCAATTCAACTGCCGTAACGCCGAACCACCCCGCCAAACCTCTACTAGTCGAGGCAATGGACCTACCGATGGCCCCGTTGCCCCAGCATGGCTGTAATCCTGAATCGGGGCATTTTCCAGGAGCAAGAATTCTCGCCGGGTACCATCATCCAACACATCATCCAGCAAATTGAGCACGCCATAAATCTGTGGCACCGACACCCTATGGTGAGACAGCTTTAGATAAGGCTCCATAGCTAGAGAAATATCCAGGGGCGAATCCGGCAATAGCGCTGGCTTTGTGTCTAACAGAACTCGCGGTGCTACAACGCGGTAGCGATTCTGGGACGGATCTCGGGATGAGGCCCCCACCCAGTCCCCCACGAAAAACTGCTCAGCCTGCGGACCAACTAGCCAGACGTGCATCCGTGTCAATGGCGTACCACAGCGCTGACAAGCGGCTGCCGCATCCGGATTAGGACTTTGGCACAGTGGATTAGAGCAATGAAGAGTAAAGGGGTCGCTAGGCATGGATTAACGCTAAAGCCGACACGGATAAACCGTTCCTCTCATGTTAAACCTAGTCGTCAGGCATGGCGACTTTGGCAGGCGGCAAATCTTGAAGTTTGTAGCGATTGGGATAAAAAATGTCGGAAAAACCCAATTCCGTGGATTGGCTTATACTGCTCTCTCACCCGAAGCAGCGTCTCGCGATAATCCATCCCGAAAATGGCCGCCGCTCACCTCCCGCGCCAACAAACGCGCACTGACATTCCGGGGGGTATTTCCTGCGGACTGAGGGAGAGAATTAGCCCCGCCGCTCACTCCGCCACTCACCCCACTCCGGGGGCCATAAACGCGGCTAGGAAAATCGCTTTCGTCATAGATTTCGCCCACCAGCTCTTCCAAAATATCCTCCAAAGTTATTAAACCCACGGTCCCACCGTACTCATCCACCACAATCGCAATATGCAATCGCTGTTGCAGCATTTCCTTCAGCAAATCAGCAAGCCGCTTGGTTTCCGGCACATAGACGGGCGGGTCCATAACCGTTGTTACAGAAGTCTGGATCGGTCCCGGCGAAGTGTGCCCCGGTTGGCCCAGATCTATCGAGTGTTGCAAGGCACGTTTGAGGTGAACGATGCCCACAATTTCATCCTTGGATTCTTCCTGCACAGGGATCCGGGAATAGCCCGTTTCCAAACATAGGTCCACCAAATCCTGAAGCGTGGCGGTATGGGAGATAGTGCGCATCTCAATGCGGGGTTTTACCACATCGCGGGCACTCAACTTATCCAGCATCAGCGCCTTATTCAGCATTTTGTGCTTGTCAAAGTCCAGGTGTCCCTTGCCGCCCAGAATTTCAATCATTAACTGCAAGTCCTTCACCGACTCTCCCTGCTGCACCACATTCCCCTGAAACCAATGAATTGCCTGCTGGGTCAGGACTTCAAACAGGCGAATAATGCCAAACCAGGACAGAATCTTGGTCAGACCGTAGATGGGATAAACCACACTGCGAAAAATCGGCATGACATTATTAATCGCCAGGGATTTCGGCACGATTTCCCCAAAGGTGAGCGTTAAAAATGTCACCACAAACGTTGCTAGACCGATTCCCTGGTTCCCAAACCACAGGCTAAACAGATTGCTGGTCAGAATAGCTGAAAAGTTATTGACCAGGGTATTGCCCACCAGCAGGGTCGTAATAAACCGCCGCCGATGACCGAGCACCAGGGTGAAGATCCGCTGCGGATCGCCTTGTTCTTTGATTAATGCTTTGAGTTTCAGGTTATCCAGGGCGGTCAGGGCGGTTTCCGACCCAGAGAAAAAGGCGGATAGCATTAACATCAGGATCAAAGCAGCAAGATCGACACGAATATCTCCCAGCAGCGGCGCTATGTCTGCGGCAAGGATCGGCTGAGATGGGTTGGTAAAAATCACAAGATGCCCTGATGAGAGGGAAAGGTTATGGACGGATGTCAGATTCGGATATGGTTGATGATAACTTTCCTCTCCTGAACGTTCCAGGCAATTTTGAGAAGATTTTGGTGAAGATTTTAGTGAATCTGCGGGGATCAGGGCAAAAGTTGGGTGGAAGTTGGGGTGCAATGCAGCCAAAACAGGGTAGCCTTAACGGTTATAAAGGGAGTTTGGCACGGAGAAGTTTCTGTGAGTTTTGGGATTGCCACCGTTGGGTTAGGAGTATTGGCTCTTGTGGGATTGAGTGGACTTGCGCTAGAGGGTCAGTATCGGCGGCGGTTGGGAAATCGCTTAGAACTTACGACGGGAACGTGGCAGTTAGAGGTGTACGAACTCAAGCGCTACCTGCTGGTGGGAGAGCTGGATTTTGAAAACCAGACCCAAAATCTGGAAATTATGCTGACAGAGGTGTCGGCGACGGTACAGTTATTGGCATCGGGTAGTTTAGAAAATATTCATTCCCAGGCACGGCTGATTGCGTGCCATGAAGATATGCCCGCCCGAGCGGACGGCTATTGGGAAGCCTATGTGGTGAAGGTGGGCGAGCGCGATCGCCTACGAATTGAAATCGACATTCAGGGACCAGCGCTGAGTGCCTTAGATCTGGCCTGGGTGCAGGTGCATTATGTTACCTATGGGCCTCAGGGTAGAATTCCAAGAACTCAGCATGTGATGGTGCCGTTGCGATTTCCCTCGGCGGAAGACTCCAAAAGCTGGCGACCTACGGTCGTGGGGGATGTGTTGCCGATTCGGACCCATCTGCTGACCCATTTGGATGATCCGGTGGAAATTGTCCGCCGCTATGTGCTGCCCAATTCCCGCCCTGGAGATGTGGTGACGATCGGAGAATCGCCGTTGGCGATCATGCAGGGGCGTTTTCATCATCCCAGTACAGTGAAGCCCGGTTGGCTGGCGCGGCGGTTGTGCTATTTGTTCATGCCGACGTCCAGCTTGGCAACGGCCTGTGGCCTGCAAACATTGGTTGATATCTCCGGGGCGTGGCGGGTAGGTTTTGCTTTTGCGGCAGGGGCGATCGCCAAAGCGCTGGGTCGGCCGGGTGTTTTTTACCAACTGGCCGGGGAACAAGCCCGCCTCATTGATGATGTGACGGGCACGATTCCGCCCTACGATCAATTTATTGTTTTGGGTCCGGCGGATTCCCAGGCCGTGGTGAATCGGATCCAAAGTGAAACCGGTCTACCGGCGGCGATCGTGGATGTCAACGATCTGGGTGCTGTCAAGATTTTGGCGGCATCCTCTGGGGTGTCCACCCAGTTCCTCAAACAAGCCCTGGGCAAAAATCCGGCGGGGAATGCCAATGAACAAACCCCGATTGTCCTGATCCGTCCAATTCCTTCAGGGAAATCAAACTAGGGCGATCGCGGATTCATCCCAGCTCCAACCGTAGCCAAAAAGTCGGGTGTGAACAGAGCTTTAAACAGTGCCTGAGCCTTAAATATGCGCCTTAAATAGTGGCTAAAAGTTAGTGGCTAAAAATTGGGCGATGCGATCGCCCGCTGTTTTCAGGATACCCGGTTCATGAACCAGCGCAAAGCGCACATAGCCTTCACCGGCTTTGCCAAAGCCCGCACCGGGAGCAACGGCTACGCCGGTCGCCTCCACCAATTGGGTACAAAATTCAACGGACTGCTCCGCCCAAGGCGCCGGTAGCTTGGCCCAGACATAGAGCGCTGTCTGCGGCAGGGGAACCTGCCACCCCATGTGGTGGAGGGCTTGCACAAAGGTGTCGCGTCGTTGTCGAAAGGTCTCCACCGCCTCGTAGACGCTGGCTTGAGGGCCAGTGAGGGCCGCGATCGCCCCGTTTAAAATGCCCCCATATTGGTTAAAGTCCACCACCGCCTTGACCTGGCGCAGAGCCCGAATCAATTCCGCATTACCGATCGCATACCCCACCCGAAAGCCGCCCATGTTATAGGACTTAGACAGCGTAAAGAATTCTATCGAAACGGTTTTTTCGGGATCAGCTTGCAGAATGGATGGGGCAGGCCCCTCGCCAAACACCAAATCCACATAGGGAAAGTCGTGCACTAACACCAGTTCGTGCTGCTGACAAAAGGCCACCGCTTGGCGAAAAAAACTAAGGGGGGCGATCGCCGTTGTGGGATTGTGGGGATAGCTCAGCACCATCAACTTAGACTGGGCCAACACATGGGCGGGAATATCATCAAAAATCGGCAGGAAGTCGTTGTCTGCCGTAATGGGCATGGGATAAACCTGTCCGCCTGCGAGATACACGCCCCCCGCGTGGGAGGGATAGCCCGGATCGAGTAAGAGAGCAAAGTCGCCCGGATTCAAAATCGCCAGGGGCAAGTGCGCGGTGCCTTCCTGGGAGCCAATCAGGGGCAACACTTCGGTCTCGGGATCGACCACTATGCCGAATTTGTGGGCATACCAGGCGGCTGCCGCTTGACGAAAGGCTTGGGTGCCATGAAACAGCCGATAGCCATGGGTGCTGCGATCCGGCAAGGATTGGGCGATCGCGGTCAACACATGCGCGGGCGTGGGCAAATCCGATGACCCTAGGGAAAGATCAATAATTTCCTTACCTGCCTGACGGGCGCGGGACTTAGCCTGGTCCATATCGGCAAAGACATTGCCACGCAGGGCAGTAAGACGGGTAGCAAAGTGCATGGAGGTAGCCATGTAAAAGTGTGCCGTTTCAAGCTCGAAGGCTCGAATCACGCCAAAAACCGTAGACACTGGGGAAAGGCGCTATTCCACGGGAAGGTCATCCCCTAAGGCAAGGTCATCCCCTAAGGCAAGGTCATCCACAAGGGCATACACCCGGCCATCAATCAGGAGGCGGGTAATGCCCTTGGCTTGCAGGTGGGACATGGTTTTTTGCAGAATGCGACTATCAGGAAGTTTAATCACGCGCTGGGTGCGGGGATTAGAAAATCGCTTGGCCACGCGATGGTTATCAAACAGCGGTAAGGTCTTTTCCTGGGTCTCGGAGCGAGGAATCTGCCCCAAATCGCCAAAATCACTGAGGGGGCGAGCCACTAATTCCGCCGAGCGATCCACCACAAAGTAGCAGGTTCGGGGTAAGGGCGCAGCAGTCAGCGGCAGGACTTGAATAGCAGCACCAGCCCGCAGCCCACTCGTAGCAATCAGGCTTAAGTCACTGGGAGCGTCATCATCGTCAAAGTCGTCCTCGTCCTCATCGCTAAAGTCGTCTAGGTCGTCTTCGTCCTCGTCTTCATCCTCATCCATGGCATGCTGATGAATTAATTCATCAGCGAGGATCTCCTCTAATTCTGTCGCATCATCGGTATAGCCCGTTTCAGAATGGATTGAGAGGGTGCGATCGACCATCTCGGCCACAGGAGCAATGTCAGCCAATACAAGAGGCTGCTCTTCTCCGATGGAGGCGGTTTCAGAAAAGGTCGGAGAAGCGAGGACAGAGGTGCGCTTGCGCGATCTCCGTCCTTTATCCCCATCCCCATTCGCCAAGGGCATTTCCAACTGGGCTGGCATCTTCGGCACGCGTATCGGCAACTCGACCACGGGTAGCTCGGCCACGGGTAACTCGGATACTGGCAACTCGGGTAATGACGATTCGGGTACGGACAACGCAGGCGATCGCCCACGCTTCTGCTGGATCAGTCCCTCATACTCCTGCTCAGAGAGAGTCGTTTTGAGAATCCGGCTGACAGTGCTGGTACTCACTCCGAACTGCGCGGCAAGCGTCGAACTGGTCTCCGCCGTTGTCCGATACAGGGCCAAAATTTCTTGCTTGTCTGAGTCCGAAAGTTTGCGAAGGGTCATGCTGCTATGCAAAAAGAAGAAGCCTGCTCCATTCTATACGCCTCATCGCGACTTTAAATCATGAAGCACGGCGACGACCCCCAGCCCGACTCCGCGCACGACTCGACAAGTCATACTCCAAAGCTGCTCCAATCCCAAATAACACACCACTAAATACCCAAAATACTTCCAGCAATCCACCGCTTTGATAATTTTCCAACTGATTCGTTGCGTACTTAAACCACATATCCGCGATGTATTGACAGAACGCCGCCGCCGCAATCAACCGCCAAGATTGGGCAAACCGCCCACCCCAAAAAGCCAATAGTAAAGTTGTCGCGACGATCAGCAAGAAGATATCACTGGCGACGTAGTACCAATCCAGGGGTGCTTTCAGCGGTGCCAGCTTCTGCTCGATCGCCGCTGCCCAAGCAGGCGGTGGTGCCTTGGCTTCCTTGGGGACTTCCTTCGAGGGCGACTCTGGCGAGATCGATGCCGGTGCCGGGGACTGAATCACAGCGGGAGCCGCAGGGACAGGGACTGCTGATGGCTTCGGAGAAGGCTTTACCTCTGGTGAGGCCGCAGGGCTGGCCTTGACAGCAGCCTTAGGGGTGACCTTAGGAGTCGGCTTGACCGACGGCTTAGCGGGGGGATCAGCCACTGGAGCAGTCTGGGCCACCGCGGGCGATAGCAACCCCGCCGGGGGTACCATCCCTTGATTGAGCATCGGCACAGACACCAAATAAGCCAGCGCCGCGCCCACTAGCGCAATCAAGCAAACAATGCCCCACTGCCAAATTTCCAAGTTTAACCGACGGGTAATGACAGCCTGCACCATACCAATAATCAGGAAAATGTAGGCAGGTATATAGAGTAAGTCACCTGGGGATACGCTGGGATTTTGACCCAGTCCCGTCTCCCAATAGGTAAAAAGCAGGCTCCCGACGAAATAAAAGAACAACCCTAACCCAATACAAAACCAAACATTGCGCCCACTAACAATTTGGGAACTGCTCCAGTTTCTCAAACAGAGAATGGCGGCCACTAGAAACGCGACTAATTCAAACAGTGACGTACCAAAGTTGTACCAAAAGGGAGGCTCACTCTGCCCCGCCAGGGAAATACCACCCAACAGGAAAAAAAGCAGGGCGGCGACCGCCCAGAAGACCTCAGCCAGGACAATGGCCTGAACGGATAGGGATGCTTTAGAGGAAGATGACTTGTCCAATGGAACCGCCTACTAAATTTCAATCAACAGGATGGTGTCAGAAGCAGCTTGGAACCACAAACCCATGAATTGAACCCTAAAGCTGCAAGGATTCAGCTCAATGACCGGGGATTCCCTAGCCTGTGACTAGGCTTCCCGGGTCAACCATGAACCCCTCAGGGATTTCAGAGGGTCGCCACAACGAAATAATTTAACGGGCAATTTTAAGCAAGGTTTAACCAAAAGTGCTGAAATCCTAATCGAAATTACCAAAAACGGACCAGTTCTGGAATATTTCTTTAGCTGCATAGAACCAGATTAGTGCCAGAGTTTGCCTAGAGGGGATTTCCCTAACCACGTTTGGAACTGGGTGCGATCGCCGCTGGACAGATCTTGCAGGGTATCGATGGCCCGCTCGACAAATGTAGTATTGCCGAAATAGGCTTTACCCAGGCGATGGAGCTCTTGCAGCAGGGTATTTAAGTGATGCTCCTGCCAGTCAGGGAGTTGCACGGCATTCAGCGGGTCCATTGTTAGCAGCGTTTTAATCGCATCGGGCGTTTCTGTCTTGGGAAAGTGCCACTGTTTAAAGACTTCGGTAATATCTTTTTGAAACAACCCCGCCTGCCGATTGCCCAGCAAATCTTCGACATCAATATACACAGTTTGTAACATGAGCAAAGAGGCTTTGACGTGAGCGGGAGCCAATGCCCCAACAGCCATACCAGCGGGCGGGCCTGAATCTGCCTCATTAGCCAGTTGCTCCAGTCGAATCTTTCCCCATACGCTGAACCGTTCCGGTTCTTCTAGCAGCACACAGGCTTTTCCCTGATTGTCTGTTAAGTCTCGCCAGAATGCCCGCGCCTCTTCTTCTTGGCCAGCATTAAAAACACTGATCAAGCGAAAGGTTTGCCCCTGGTAGGTCAGAATGGGAATTTGCTGATCCCGTTTGGGGTGCTGAATGCTGGAAATGACGACATCCTGCCGTTTCAAAATAAACATGGAAGTGCCGAGTTGCGGTGATCAGGACTGCATTATCTGGAGTAGGAGATTGGTATTGCCTGGAGCAGAGGATTGTATGGTTATACTATAATCTGGCGGTTCTGAACCTATTGATTGCAGGGAACCGCTGCACCAAGATGATGCTGATGCGGCCTGAATCGCTTCAGATTTACTTCAGATTGATAGAGTATGCCCACATAATTGGGCAAGATGACGATTTATGCCATGGGACAATTTGCGCCATAGAGCGTGACGATCGCAGGGCCTTCAGCTTACTGGCTCACGAACTGGTAACTGAGCAACGCATCGGTGCGAGTGATTATGGCGTAAACTTGGGGCTATGTTTGAATAAGATGTCTAAAATAAGCGTGGTTTTGCTAATCATGGCCTGAAGGTTGCTTGGGGACTGGACGGGCCTCTGTATCGGCAGTGCCTTTCTTGAACAGGGCCTTTCCCGAACAGTGCCTTTCGTGGGAATTACACGTCAGGGTCCTTAGCTCAGTGGATAGAGCAACCGCCTTCTAAGCGGTCGGTCGTTGGTTCGATCCCAACAGGACCCGTTAGCTAAAAAATTCTGAGATCAAAATTCTGAGATCAAAATTCTGAGATTTTTATTCAGGCATTCATGGCGATTTGCTCTGCCCTTGCTCTTGATCATTGCCTCCCAACGGAGCGAATTGATGCCTCGTTTGCCGGAGATGCATCTGCTGGGAACCAACTTACTGAAGGATATCTAACGCGGGCGCTTGGGGCTAAACCCGTCAGGAGATGCGGGAAGATAAAATATTGGGAGATGGATAAAATATTGGCAAATAGATGTGTACCGCATGCTACTGGCGCGATCGCCCCGCTTGAAAAGGGTTAAAGTTCGTTGCAATATCGTAATAATCTTCCTGTTCCTGCCATTTTAACCACCCCGTTAGCCAATACGTAACAGGCGTACAGAGAATCTCTACACCACATTTAAAGACATAATTAGAAAGAAGCAATGTCCATAGCAAGGAATTGGATAAAACTCCTCCAAAGGCAATCACCACAAATAAACCCGTATCCAGAACTTGCCCAATCAAGGTGGAACTAATCGTACGAAACCACAAATGTCGCCCTCGGCTCACAATCTTCAGTTTCGCCATCATCCAAGAATTCGCAAATTCACCAACCCAATAGGCAATCAAGCTAGCCCCGACAATCCGGGGCGTCAAACCCAAAATCTGCTCATAGGCCACTTGGTTATGCCAATCGGGCGCAGGGGGCAGTGCCCCCACTAGGATAAACACCAGGGACATCAACAGTCCTGCACCAAAGCCAATCCAGATCACCTTGCGCGATCGCCCATAGCCATACACCTCAGTCAAGATATCCCCAAAAATATAGCTGAGGGGAAACAGCACCGTCCCCCCATCAAAGGTCAGCGGTCCAACCTGCGTCACCTTGGCCGAAGTCACATTCGAGATCAGCAATACCGTCACAAATAGTGCCGTGATCGTATCCAAATGCTTAAACGCCTTCGGCGCGATCTCCCTACTGACTCCATCCATCAATTCAAACCACTCCACCCCAAAATTCACACAGCCCAAAATCAACCAGGACAGCGAGCCTACGTCTGATTTTTCGTCTGCAGAGCCGCCAGCTTCACCTGCAACTTCACCGTTTGACCGTTGCGGCTCACTTCCACAGGTAACGCCACACCAATCGCACTGGCTTCTACCACTACCTGTACATCCGAAGCACTTTCGACGGGCTTATCGCCTACTTTCTGAAGAATATCACCCTGCTGAATTCCCCCCTGCGCCGCCGGTGAACCCTCCATAACCCTTACAATCAGCACGCCTTGATCTTGATTCACCTTAAATTTCGCGTCACTGTCTTGGTTGATTTCTTGGCGCAGGGTCGGTGTCAAGTCTGCCATTTGCACTCCCAGAAAAGGATGCTCCACTTTACCCCGGGCAAACAATTGTTCCCCTACCCGCTGGGCAGTTTCAATCGGAATCGCAAAACCCAACCCCTGAGCATCCGCTCGGATGGCTGTATTAATACCAATGACTTCCCCCCGATCATTCAGCAATGGGCCGCCAGAATTACCGGGATTAATGGCCGCATCGGTTTGAATGAAGCGCACCCGCTTGTCCGGCACGCCCACCTGAGAACTGGACCGTCCCGTCGCGCTAATAATTCCAGCAGTCACGGTATTGTCGAGGCCGAGGGGATTCCCAATGGCGATCGCCCACTGTCCTGGAATCAAATTACTCGAAGACCCCAAGGTGACCGTGGGTAAATTGGCAGCATCAATTTTCACCACCGCCACATCCGTCACCGTATCCCGACCCAACACCTTGCCCGTAAACGTGCGTCCATCCTTCAGGGTCACCTCAACTGTATCCGTCCCTGACACCACATGGGCATTGGTCAGCAATCGCCCATCAGCACTCAAGATAAATCCCGACCCCGTACCCCGTTCAATCCGTTCCTTCGGGACCGGAGCCTCGTCACCAAAAAATCGCCGGAAAAACGGATTATTCAACGCATCGGGCACATCAGCCTCCACTTTACGCGCTGCATCAATCCTCACCACTGCGGGACCCACTTTTTCCACAGCGGCAGCAATAAAATTCTCGCTATTAGGCCCCGGACTGGTGGTGGTGGCGATCTGGCCAGTTTTGGCCATCAGCGGCTGCACTAGGCCAGCATCGCCCAAATTTGCCGATTTGCCCTGGGATGGATGCAGCAGCAATTGACTACTAATAATGCCAACGCCGCCCCCAATGACCAACAACGATGCCCCAGTGGCTAACTGTTTGAAGGATAAACTCATAGTTCCGACACATCCGACACAACAGAACGCAGTGCTTCTAGCCTAGCCTAACTTCAGTAAGACTGAGCACGATTCAGGCATCGGATGTTCCTTCTGGTACATTACGAATCTATTTCGATTGGCTGACTGCACTCGGGACTGTTGGTTGTGAAAATAGAGGGCACTTGGACCGAATGGGGGACAGGTCACTCAGGTTTGGTCAAGCTCAGGTTGGTCAGGCTCAGGCTCTACTCATCCAGACCTGATTCAGAGTTTTCTCTAGACCAATTTTCTCTACGCCAAATTGCCGATGTTCTTTCCCGGTTGCGGAAAGTGTAACGTGTTATGTGTAGATCCCCTCACAACTGAATAAAACCTAGCAGCACAGGCTGCTCAAAAAGCCCTAAAGCGGCTTTTCTCAGCCAATTTTGCCCAATTGGTCCGTCAAACTGGTTAGTCAGCGCCTACAGGAGTGCTCATCACATGGATACAAATATTAATCTCAACCTTGCTCACACCGCTGCTCACACGGTCATGGATCCGCTCGTCGGCAATCCTGTCACCGTCCAGGCCATCGCCACCGAGCTACAAACCGCTTTAATCGCGGCTGAGGGAATTCACTGGGATCCTAGCCAGCCCTTGGAAGGTAACCATGTCACCATAGATGAAAATCCCCATGGACAGATTGTCTATCCGTGGAATCCAGCAGATCCAGCTACCGATGCCTTTTTTGAACGCGTAGAGCAGGTGGTTGGCTTTGAAGCTTGGCAAGAGGCAGAAATTGCCGCCCGGGCAACCTCCTTTTTTGCCCAGGTCGATCGCCTCTTGGGCTAAAACTTCAGCCCCATCTGTGGAAACCACGCCCCTTCAGAGCAAGTTAGTGCAGAAGTTTGCCCTGCGGATGCCGGAGAATTTGTTAGCGGCGATCGCCCAACAAGCCCAATCCGTCGTCTCGTCGTCCCTGTCCTTAGCAGACCAACTGGTCCACTGTGTGGAAGACGTGTTGCCGACCTTTGCAGCAGAGGATTTGCAGGTCTTGGCCCGTCCCCTGGCCTTTGCCATGCGCGGCGAAGCAGAAGTAAAACCCTGGGAAGCCGTCCTGCAAAATGCGCGCCCTGTTAGTTGGGAAGCCCTTTCAGAGATTGAGCAAGCCCGGATTAGTTTAGCGATCGCTCGCTATGCGATCGCCGAATTTGATCCGACATCCCAGTCCTAAGCGATTCCCGTCCCCAGCGATTTAAGCGCGAAGTCGTGAAGAACACATCGCAGCTGACATCGGGGTGACCGTTACCTGGAGGTCACCCTACATCGACTCAAATAGCCCCTTAAACCCTTCTAGCGTGGAGCATTCATCAATAAATGCTTCCGCCTCACTGACATCTTCAAACTGGAACTGCATGATCCGGCTTTCATCCTCGCGCATTTTCTTCGTCGTCAAAGCTTTGGCGGGATAGGTGGCCAGTAGAGCATTAAACGTCTTGGCATGAACGCGCCAGCTTTCAGCCGAACAGAAAATCGAGACAAGCCACATAGAGAGAGAGTCCAAATCAGGGAGACATATCAAATACGCCCATTGTCTCATTGCTCTGCCGGATTGCCCATGGCCCGATTACCGACAACGCATGGCCCGATTTGCCCATGGTACTAGGCTAATAGCCCGAGGGCTGATCACTCGATGCTCAGAGAAAAGCCTCCAGAATTCAGGGAAGCCCTCTAGAATCCATAGAAAGCCTTTAGAATAAGTATTACAATCTCAACCCCATCGCTACGGTGCCACGCGCCGTTCCGCAGATGACTGAAATGCTACCCAAATCATCCATTGTGATTCGTCCCGTTCAGTACCGTGATTTAGAAACGGTGGAGCGTTTGTGTGCCGAAGATTTGGAAGAAGATAGCATCAGTTGTTCTGCCGATCCAGAGCGCCCTTTACGGCAGTTGCGCTCCTGGAAGGGGTTTGTGCGGGGGTGCAGCGTGTTTCTGCACCCCCATCAATACATGTTTTGTGCCCAGCCCGTGGGCAAAGAAAACATTCATGGCTTAATTCGGGTCTCTCCGTTTAACCGCACCCGTACGACTTGGCGGGTGGATCAAGTCGCCTTAGATCACGGAGCCATTAATGGAGTAGTTGCTCCGTCAGACGTTGTAATGAGTGCCGTGGATGCCTTGGCGGTGGAAGCCACCGAGCCGCCCAAGCCTACTGTCACCACTCGCCCCTTTGTGTCCGATGTGGGCTCACTGCTGCTTCGCCACTGCTTTGAGAAAATTTGGGAAGCCCGCACTTGGCTGTTGGAAGTTAATGTAAACGATAAAGAGACGCTGGCCCTCTACCGCCAAAATGGATTTCAGCCGTTGGCCCAAATGACCTACTGGGCGATCGCCGCGACCCAACTTCAAGAACTCGCCGAGCGAGAACCCGACCTGCCCAACCTGTTACCGGTGAGCAATGCCGATGCCCAGTTGCTCTATCAACTGGACACCATCGCCATGCCCCCCTTGGTGCGGCAGGTTTTTGACCGTCACCTGGCCGACTTCAAAACCAGCCTGTTGGGTTCTTTGTTTGAAGCCATCAAAAACTGGATCGGCCATACAGAAGTTATCAGCGCTTACGTGTTTGAGTCCCAGCGAAAGGCCGCGATCGGATACTTCCAAATCCGCCTCTGTCGCGATGGCTCACAGCCCCACCAAGCGCAGCTCACCGTACATCCTGCCTACACCTGGTTATATCCCGAATTGCTGTGTCAAATGGCGCGGGTTACTCAGGCCGTTGCTCCCCAATCCCTCCAACTGGCCTCGGCGGATTATCATCCCGAGCGAGAAGAATATTTGGAGCGCCTAGGCTCCGTGCGGATTGCCCATACCTTGATGATGTCGAGATCGGTGTGGCACAAGCTCCGGGAAGCCAAGCCAGCCACCCTAGAATCCTTGCAACTCGCAGAGGTCCTCCAAGGGTTGAAGCCTGCTCGGACACCGATTCCCAGCCGCATCAGTCCCTTACCTCTCTCCGGTCCGGCGGATATGGCCTCCGACGCTTCAGGACGACCGGCATTGCCCTCGCCTCCTGCGCAACTGGGTAAGAAGTCGCGCCTGAACTTGCCAACGGCCTCTGACTTTGCTGACCCTCCCCAGCAGGGGCCTTGCTGCTAAGGGCTATCCGTAGAAAATGGTGATTTCGGCGTTGGGATTGGATGTAGGGCGACGACGGATCGGTGTAGCCGGTTGCGATGGTACGGGTTTGATTGCCAGCGGTATTACAACGATTGAGCGGCGATCGCTCGATTACGCAATTGAGGCGATTCAGCAGATTGTGCTGGAGCGCCAGGTGCAGATCCTCGTGCTGGGACTCCCCTACGTCATGGACGGCTCCATTGGCACCCAAGCACGCCAAGTGCAAAAATTCGGGCGATCGCTCTCCAAAGCGCTCAATTTACCCGTAGAATACGTCGATGAGCGATTAACCTCGATCCAGGCTGAAGAACTGCTCCAATCGGCAGGAATTTCACCTTCCCGAAATAAAGGGCTGATTGATCGCAAAGCTGCGTGCCTGATTCTGCAACAATGGTTAGACGATCATCGTTTGCCAACGACCTATGACAAAACCCGGAATGAATGACGACATTGAAATGGATGATGATGTGGAGGTCGTCACCCTAAAGGACGCCACCGGACGCACCATTAACTGCACCGTGGAGCACGCCATCGAACTGGATGGTGAGGAATACGTGCTGTTGTTGCCCCTTGACGCTCCTGTGGAAATATTTTCCTGGCAGGAAGCGGGGGAAGACGAAGAAGCTATCCCTGTGGAAGACGATGCTGAAATCGATCGTCTATTCCCCGTCGCCAAGGCCGTTTTAGAGGAGCATAATCTAACCCTGAAGCGCTCTGCTGTGACGCTGACGGTAGAAGGTGACTTGCCCGACTACATGGAAGAGGATTTTCTTGAAGAAGAATCTGCCGAGGAAGAAGAAGAGCTGCAATTCTTAGCTAGCTTTTACTCGGAGGAACAAGAATATGGGGTCTATGCACCCCTAGACCCTTTTTTCATCCTGGCCCGCTTGGATGAGCACAACAATCCCCAACTCCTCTCTCCGGAAGAGCTCGAAAAGCTAGAGCCTCTACTGCCCATGATTGAGGATGAATTACTCAATCAGTTAGATGAAGACTAGTCTCTAGGGCGTCCGTAGGGAACGATTGGAAATGGTGTAACCCCTTAAATACGGCGGTTCCACCTAAAGTTGGAGTGCTCATTCGCCAAAAAATTCGAGCGCTCATTTTCTTAAAAAATCATCCCAGGAAATTGGGTTACCCTGCGGGAAGCCAGCTACCACTCCGCTCAACCCGCGATGGTTGAAGGTTGAGCGGAGTCGAAACCTGATTCACGGGCAGATTATTTTTATGGAAGTCCCTTACACAAAGAATCAACCAAAAATCAGAGCGCTCATTCTCTATAGGGGTGGAATGAGCGCTCTGATTTAGCATTTATTGAGACTTAAGTTTAGGGTCTTTATTAAGCTGACCCCATTTGAATTGTTATTATAATCGCACAATATTCCGGCGAAACTGCCCAGTTTAATATTTTCTTTGTATTCCCTCCGTTCAAGATTGGTACGGTTTTACGTCTTTTTTGACCGCTTTATTCATGATCCTTTAGGGTAGCTTACCCGGGAGCGGCGGTGCTCCCAATTGGTGAGACAGCCAAAATTCAAAGGTGTGTAGCGGCGATCGCCGCTGTATCGCGTTTAATTCCACCATGGGCTCCACCAACACCGTAAACATGCCCAACCGATTGCCCGCCAGAACATCGGTAAATAGGCGATCGCCCACCATACCAACTTGGTGCGGCATCAAGTTCATGGCCTGCACCGCTTTTCGCAACTTTCGCCGCGACGGCTTGCCCGCGCCCGCAATATAGGGCAGGCGCAGCATCTCGGCAATGCGCTGAATCCGTGGTTCGCTAATGTTATTGCTTACTAGCCAAATATCCGCCACCTGTTGCATTGCCATCACCCACGGCAAAATTTCGGCAGACATTTCGGCCATACGAATCGGTACTAGAGTTTCATCAACATCCAGGACTAAGCCCTTGAGCCCATTTTGCTGCACCATTTCTGGAGTGAGCTTCAGAATTGTCCCCGCGAGAAACAGATCCGGTTGTAACAGTTTTCCCCAAGACATAGGTAAGAAGAATAAAGAGTAGAAGAACCAGAGAAGGAGCCAAAGGCGTTAATTTATCCTTTTTTCTTCTCAGCATCGCGCCGATCATGGATAGCATCCTGCGCCGCCAAATGCTCCTCCATGGTGCGACTGAAAATATGCGTCCCATCATAGCGAGCCACGAAGTAGAGGTAATCCGTAGTTTCTGGGGCTAGGGTCGCTTGGAGGCTGGCCAAACCGGGACTGGCGATCGCCGTTGGCGGCAAACCGACATTGATATAGGTATTGTAGGGGTTCGGAGTATTGACTTGGGCAAAAGTGAGGGGGCGATCGGGGGTTTGCTTCACCCCTAACCCATATTCCACGGTGGGATCGGACCCAAAGCCATACCTTTTTTGAGCCGATTGGTAAAGACTCCAGCAATCCGCTGTCGCTCCGTGGCGACGACGGCTTCTTTTTCGACAATGCTAGAGAGCGTCACCCACTGGGCCAGGGTCATCGAGGTTTGACCGCGGGCTTGCTGGTAAACCGGCAGAGCCACTTGCTCAAACCGCTTTAACATTTGCTGTACCACTTCTGCCGCCGTTACGGCGGTTGCCGTCTGATAAGTATCGGGATAGAGATAGCCTTCTAAACGAGCAGCGCCCCGAGGCAAGTCGGCAGGTAACCAGGGATACTCGCTCGGGGCGACTTTACTGGTGGCATCGATAAATTCCTGGGCAGAGAACCACCCGTTTTGCTGGAAATAGTCGGCCATTTGCCGAACGGACCAGCCTTCAGGAATCGTAAAACTGAGCTGCATCACGTCGCCTTGCCAAACCTTCGGCAGCGATCGCTTGCATCGGCTCTGTTTTAGAAAACTCATACGTCCCGGCCTTAAATCCCCCTTCAGGATTGTGCAGCATCAGCCAACGGGACCACAAACTCCACGCCTGAGTAGAACGAATCACCCCTAGGGCCTGCAAATCCTGGCCGATCTCCTGGGCAGAACTGCCCGTAGGCACCTTCAGTTTGACAGTTTTGGTAGGAGCCATGGCCATCGGGGACGTAACTGTGGACCACCATGACCATGCTTGCCATCCAGACAGTCCCAGCGCCAGAAGGATTAAGACCAATCCAATGGGGACCGAACGATTCGGCTTGTTTGCCTTGGGCGATTGCTTTGCCACATTCATGGGGGATTGTAAGGGTGATGCCAAAACTGCCTGTCTAGGGTACATGCAGAATGGGGATTCGTCCATGTTTCATGGCCCAATCTTTAATTTCTGGCAGCCGTAATCTTGCCCCTAGACGTCGCTACGGGGAGAGCCAGTGGTTTGGACCACTGTAATAACCATGCCATTAGCCATTAATTATCCCCATTGGGATAGTTTTGCTCCGGATTAATCAAGCGTAGGAGCTTTTGTTTGACTTGGGCATCAAAAACGGTCCATTTCATTTTGGCGTAGTCGGAGCTTTCGGTGCAACCGGAGAGGAAGCCCAGGGGAATTTCAAACCCACCGGCCTGGGAGCGCCCACCCCCGAAGTAGCGACCTTGGGCATCTTGGCCAAAGGCTTCCTTGATGAATTCATCGGGATCGAGGGTCAATTTATTGGTCCGTAGGGAGCCGACCACAACCTCAAGCTCATCATCATCGTCATGGACGATGCCATAGACTACAGCGGTATGAACATTTTCCTCAGTGACGAGAAAATCAGCAGCTTGGGGAATCGCATCGCGATCGTCATAGCGCAGATAGCCAACCCCCGCAATGGAAAAGTTGTTGCGGACAAAGCGATTTTTTAGCGATCGCTCAATCACATCCATCACCTGTTTCGATCGCGACGACTGGAGCACCGCATTCAGCAACTGCGCGTCGCAGAAACGGCTCAGGTAGGCAGCGGCCAGAAAATCTTCTTCCTGGGCCTGCATCAAACGATTGGTGTCGGAGCGGAGGCCATGCATCAAGGCCGTGGCGCATTTGACATGCTCGTTAGTGCTGTTGTCCAGTTTCAGTAATCCGGCCTGCAAGTACTGGGTGAGAATCGTCGCCGTGGCCCGAGTGTGGGGCCGAATATCCATGAACTCCGATCGCAAATCGCCCTGGAGACTGTGGTGGTCAATGATCACCGCGATCGGCACCTTCGCATGTTGCAGATAGGTCATCATTTGGCTCGTGGTGCCCTGGTTGTCAATCAGTACACAGCCTTGATAAAGCGATAAATCCTTAGTCTTGAGGGTTTGTAGAGTCCAGCGCTGCACCGGCAAACTCGTAAGCTTGACCAGGGCAATATTTTCCTGATGGCTGAGAGTACCGGCATAGACCATATCAGTCTGGATGTCGTATTTTTGGGCAATCAACTTATAGGTCCATCCGGAAGCCAGCGCATCGGGATCGGGAAAGTCTTGCAGGACAATCAATTGCCGATCGCCCCGATGGCGCTCTAGGGTCTGGCGAAAGGCTTCGACCTTTTGGCTTTGTTCAGTGGAGCGGGGAATGTCGTAGCCAAAGGGCTGAATGAGTGGACTGCCAGGGTGGGGCGGCACGCGATCGGGAATCGCCTTGGGCAACGTAGACAGCAGGGCGTATTCCGTTGAGCTTGAGGGTGGGTCCTCGGAGTCCGGGGTCTCAACTACGGTTAATACAGTATCAAAGGACGGAAGAGACTCAGGCATAGTAAGGGGAACCAGAAGGGTGAGGCAAAAGTGAAGTCGGTCACCGCAACAAATTTGGTGGGGGCTTGCGCTTAGCGATGGATGTTTTGATCTTCGCAAAAAAACTCGAAAACAGCTATAGGGAAAAAGAGAGAGTTTACGGACTCTTTGCCATCGCTTCCGGTTATGCATCCAGGATATGGGCACTGTCGAGGATGCTAGAATTATTTTTTTCCAGGGGTAGAAACACGGTCATTACTTCTCCCTGCTCGGGACGATGGCGGACAATTAGCTTGCCTCCCAGGGCGTGGAATAGATTTTTGGTCACGGCCATATTGAGGCTGAGGCTGCCCGTTTCCGGCTGAAACATGAGGACTTGGCCCAGCGATCGCAGCTTTGACTTGCGGGACTGGAGGCATTTGGCAGAATCCGCCGCCAGTTGCGATCGCAACTGCACCTTGAGCTGATTACCCGCAGGGGTAACTTCCACCCAAATGTGACTGCCAGCGGGTAAACTGCGGGTAAACCGCTCGATCAAGCTGGTGAGCGCCTGATCGAGCATAGAGGGGTCACTGACGACCATTGGCGTGCACTGGGGCAAGACCACCTCCAGGATTAAGCTGCGCTGACTGGCCTGCTGCTGCCAGCGGGGAATGCTGGTCTCAAACATTTGGGCAAGGGACGTTCGGGTTAAAGAGGCCGATGCCGTTTGCGCCGAGGTAGTTTCTAGTTCAACAGCACGAAAGATTAAGCCAAAGCGATCAATTTGTTCACTGCATTCCCGATCAATCAGCCCCAAGCGCTTGATTACATCGGCATGGAGATCCTTGCGCTTAAGCAAGAGCCGGGTGAGGGTCCGAATAGTGGTCAGGGGGGTGCGGATTTCGTGGGCCAGTGCCTGCAATAATTCCACATCCAACGCTGGGGGTAGCGGCTGGGAATCGGCAAAAGCCTGGGATTCCGATGTGGCAACATCCATCGCGTCGTCAGCGATCGCATCATTATCTTTCGCACGCCCCCATGTGACGCGCTGGCTTGACCCATCGATGCCCTTAGCGCTAGTCCGTCTCTCTTCTTTTACAGCCTTTTCCTCCTCGGGCAAGTGCGCCAGCAGCAACCGACTAAACTGCATCACCGTTTGATAATCCGGCACCATCGGGGGGAACAGACGAATCCCATGGTCGAGGGCGGCTACCTGCTCTGCACTGGTCAGCAGGACGCGGGGACGCAACACTTCCCACACCCGCTCCACGACCTCCGGCAGAAAAGAGAAGCGGAATGCCGAAGAGTCGTCGAGCCCCGACGCTAGTACCATGACAAGACTAAATCGAGGCGTCAAAACGAGACAAAACTGTTCTGTGGCCAAGGGGTCGCCGGGTAGTAGAGACAGGGCAGGGGGCAGGGCATCATCCACAACAACCCAGTCAGTGGCAGCGGGCAAAAGCTGAAACGGCATCCAAAAGGGAGTATCGAGACGATGGGTGGTGAGGGTCCAGGTGAGAAAGTTTTTTATAAATTCCGGCTGGCTCACCACTGGCAATGGTCCCGAAACCACCATGCCGTAAGGCTCTCCTGAATCTTGGTTTTCCTGGTCACTGGGATGTGGGCTTTGCAGCATGACGGTCAGCGCGGCGATCGCCCCTCGCCACTCCCGCTGCGCCCGCCCCTCCGACAACCCGGTCCCAGCTTCAAGGGCAACCCAGGTCGGGTCATTCAGCGCCACAATTTCACTCACCGTTGGCAATAACCACTTGGGCACAACCATCACCCCTCTAAACACCAGTAACCCAGAATCACAGCCCTCGCCTGTCTTAGCATCCTATACCCGTGTCAGCATCCTATATAAGACGGTATCCGGATCCTGCTCAGAACGGTAGGCGTTGAACCGTACAAAATAGGGTGCGATCGCCGAAATCAGACCAATATGGGACGGTCGCTCGTCACTCAGGACTGTTACGCCGGCGCGGAATGGGGGCACGATAGATTTGGCAATTGTTCCATGCATAGGTTAAGGAGAATTCCATGTCTGCCACGCACACCAAGTACAGGCTGGTCACCCGCAGCGATTTTGATGGACTGGCTTGTGCCGTTTTGCTGAAGGAAATGGATCTGATTGATGATATTCAGTTTGTCCATCCCAAGGATATGCAGGACGGCAAGATTGCCATTGGCGATCGCGACATCACCACCAATCTTCCCTTTGTGGCTGGGGCACACCTCGTTTTTGATCACCATGCCAGTGAAATGATTCGGGTGATAGGAACTTTAGAAAATCACGTCATCGATCCCGATGCTCCCTCTGCAGCTCGGGTCGTCTACAACTATTTTGGTGGCAACGAACGCTTTTCCACAATCGCACCGGATATGATGGCCGCCGTGGACAAAGCAGATTCAGCGCAGTTTAGCCGTGAAGAGGTACTGAACCCCACGGGGTGGACCCTGCTGAACTTCTTGATGGATGCTCGCACTGGCCTAGGACGGTTCAAGGATTTCCGCATTTCCAACTACCAACTGATGATGGAGCTGATTGACTACTGTAAGCATCATACGATTGAAGAGATTTTGGCATTGCCAGACGTGCAGGAGCGGGTCGAGCTGTATTTTGCCCATGCCATACCGTTTCAAGAGCAACTCAAGCGTTGTGCCAAGGTATACGGCAATCTAGTGGTCCTAGACCTGCGGCAGGAAGAAATGATTTACGCGGGCAACCGCTTCATGATTTATGCACTCTTCCCAGAGTGCAATATTTCGATCCATCTGGTGTGGGGTTTACAGCGCAAGAATACGTCATTTGCTGTGGGCAAGTCTATTTTTAACCGCACCTCCAAGACCCATATCGGAGAGCTAATGCTGACCTACCATGGGGGGGACATGCTAATGCAGGCACCTGCCAAATTGACAACAACGCGGTTGAGTTTGTACTGCAGGAGCTAATTGATCAGATTAATGCCGATGGATAACCGACGGTCTGTGATCGGGGTAAGGTTCACTTACCCCAAATTGCATTCCCCAGACTAGCCCTAAACCCTCATCCAACTAACGGTCCAAGGCCATCAACTTTAGAGCCATGGTCCACAGAAATGTTTTCCCCAGGTTTCACAGGTTTTGCCCTGACTTTTCAATAGGTTATCCACAGCCTGTCCCCAAGAGTGTTCATAACTCGTAAAAAGCCTGCACAGCAACAGATTTGGGGAATTATCAAAGCAGTTTTAACCCTAAAAATTTTAAAGTTTGAGTCATTTCAAATTTGTTGCATTTCTTAATGATTACTATGGGTTTCCCCACACATTCCACATCGTTTCCCCGTAATTAGAGTGGTTTTCCCCATACTTTCCACAGGTTCTCCCCACGATCCCCAGACTTCTCCACAATCGCCACGCAGGCATCGGCCTTTGGTGATTCTGATCCCACAAGGCAAAAACCCGAGCCATTTCTATTCTACAAGTCTGTCTTAATAAAGTTGTGTAACAAAAAGCGGCTTAAAACCCCTATTCCTCCGTTGATTGACAGCGTTGGTTCATCCGTTCGTAACATTTCACAACATTGACAACTCGGGGGGGGTACCGGCACAATTAGGCGACCAACAACAAAGCGCTCCCAACGCTGACCGACTCAAAGCCGCTCGACATGGACCACTCGGACTATAGCTCGCGGCCAGAGCAACTCAGCGTTTGGATTGGCGCTAGTTTTTGCTGCTTTCCAACAACCTGAGTAGAGGCGTTGTTCGCAGCGTCTCTACTATTCATTCCCATCATTCCTATTCATTCCCACTGCGATCGCCGAACTAACATCGATTTCACGTTTCATCGATCGCGCCCATACCCTTCCATTCCCCCCCATTCAAAGCATGCAAAATTCTATGGACACCAGCATTAGCCTCCTGATCGAAGTTCCTGAAGTCCTCCATGATGCCCTCAAAAACTATCTAGAAGTTCGTCCTGACTGGGATCAGAATCGGGTATTCACCGCAGCCCTATCCCTATTTCTCTTGCAAAATCGTGGCACCGAAGCCCTTCCCGAAAAGCCCTACCAACGCCAAGCTTCTCGCATCTATCTCGACACTCTTTTTAAGCGCCCCATCGGGCAAAACTAGAGGCGTATGGTTTACCAGATTTCCGCGACCAAACTGCAAACCTATCAGCGTTGTCCCTACTCCTACTACTTGCGTTACGAGCGTAAACTGCCCACCAGTGAGTTTTTTGGTTCCGCCGCTCTGGGTACGGCATTGCACCATACCCTAGCGCAATGCCATCGGGATTGGCACTACCATACCCCTCTTCCCGATCTACGCTGGTTAAAACATTGCTGGGAACAAAATTCTGCTAATCTGACCCCCAAGCAAAATACCGAAGGTCTAGAAATTCTAGAGAATTATCACCGCACCTTTATTGCTGCCGAAACGTCTCTGTCGCAACCCTTGGCGGTGGAAGGGAAGATCCATGGCTATCTCCAAGTCGAAAATTTGGAGTTTTTGATTAGTGGGCGTTACGATCGCCTCGATTTTCTCCCTGAGGGCTTGGAGTTAATCGACTATAAATCTAGTCGGGAAATCAAATCTCCCGACGCCTCCGAATTAGACATTCAAATGGGGTTGTACTACCTGGCCCTAGAGCAGACCTATCGTCAAAGTCTGAAATACATGAGTTTGCTGTACCTTCGGTTGGGCGAAAAAATCCAATTTGTCGCTACAGCCGAACAGCGGCAGCAAGCCGAAGCCATGATTAGCCAGTTGGCCCTGCGCCTCCGCTATGATCGGGGTTGGGAGCCAACCCCCGGTGACCACTGCCACCGCTGTGCCTTTGCTCGCTACTGTCCAGCGGTATCCAACAGCCCTACTCCCCTACCGGCAACGCGAGCTGAGATCACAGTTGCAATTAGCCCTTAGTCTATAGTGCCTTGGCTGACTGAGACTCTTGACTGATTAGTGTCCTTGACTTATGTCTTGATTAATTGACTTTACTGACTGACTAGATGTCTTGATTGATTATCTTAATTGATTGGCTGATTGATACCTTAATTGACTGTTTATGAAGCCACCCACTTAGGTATTTATACAATTTTATATAAATACCTAAGCAGGCATACCTATTCAAATCATTGATTAGAGAATGCATAAAGTCTTAGGTTTGTCATTAATGTATCGATTGATTGAAAACTTTTCAAACCCTCGTCCAGTCTGAGTCTTAAGAATAGTTTAGTTCGGTGTTTTACAGGACTTCTGGTTACGAAGAAGTCGTTTGTTATTTCTTCCTTTTCCCATGCTAAACACTCCATTTTCCAAAGCCTTGCCATTGCCTGCACCCGTATGCCGTTGGTGCAAGGTCTACGTCCCCCAACAGTTTGCTCAAGCGCATCAATTTCCTTGGCAAGCCACCCATTGGGGCTTCTCTGAAGCGAGAACAGTTCCCACCGCCACCCGGCTCCGCAGCCATGGGCCTACCCGCATTCAGTTACACGTTGCGTCCCGGTCGGTCACATTTAACGGGTACTGGCGAGCTTAGGATAATTACAATTAAAAGTCAAAATTAAAAATGGGCATTGCTGACTCTGGTTAGGAATGGTGGGGTCTTTTTTATAGTTAAATTAATTATGCAAATCCGGATTCAAACCTTCACTGTTCACAAGCGAACTCCCCTCACCATTAGTCGGGGTACAACGGCGCAAACGACTAATGTTTGGGTGGAGGTGGAGCATGATGGGATCCAGGGCTGGGGGGAAGCTTCGCCATTTTCCGTGATGGTGGGGGAATTGCCGCTCACGGCGGCGGCGATCGCCCGTCCGATCCAACGTCTAGCCCCATTGCTAAAGGCCGTCAGTCCTCTGGAACGGCAACGCATCGATCGCATGATGACAGAGTTCGGTTTGCCATCGAGCTCGCGGGCCGCGTTGGATATCGCCTTGCATGATTGGCTTGGGAAGGCGGCCAATTTACCCCTGTGGCAGTTGTGGGGCCTGGATCGCGATTGCATTGTGCCCACCACCGTCACCATTGGCATTAGCTCGCCCGCTGCGGCCCAACAGCGGGTTCGGGAATGGCTAGGTGAAGGCACCGTCGCCTCTCCGTCGCGAAATATTCAGGCGCTGAAGTTGAAATTGGGGAGTCCCCTAGGCGCGGAAGCGGATCAGGCGATGGTGCTGGCGGTAAAAACCGTGGCTCCCCATATTGCCCACATCAGTGTGGATGCAAATGGTGGCTGGACGGTGGAGACGGCCCTAGCGATGGCGGATTGGCTGGCAGAGCAGGGTGTGAAATCGATTGAGCAGCCACTGGCTAAGGGATTAGAGGGAGAATTGCCGACGTTGTATCGGCGATCGCCCCTGCCCATCTTCGCCGATGAAAGCTGCTTCACGAGCCAGGATATTCCGGCTTTGTGCGATCGCGTCCACGGTATCAATATCAAGCTGATGAAGTCCGGCGGCCTGTCCGAAGCGCTGCGCATGATTCATACGGCGCGGGCCTGTGGCCTGAAAATTATGTTTGGCTGCTACTCGGATAGCGCGCTGTTGAACACTGCTCTGGCCCAGTTGTCACCGTTGGCCGACTATGTGGATCTCGATAGCCACCTCAACTTACTGGATGATCCATTTGTGGGAGCCCATTTTGAAACCGGGCGCGTGCTGCCCAATGATCTACCAGGATTGGGCGTGCGGCGTTGAGGTCTCCATCACGAGCCGATGACTCTATCTCTTGGGCCAAAAGCCGCTTGAGAAGCAAAAAGCTGCTTGAGACGAAGACTGGTAGCTACTCGCTTTCGCGATCGCCGACAACCATCTGCACAACAAACGGTTCGCCGCCTTCGCGATGGTAGCGATCGGCCCACGCCCGCATAGTCTGGTCCAAATCTTCCAGGGCATCGTCAATCCGATCAGCAGGGATATCTAATTCCTCCAAGACCCGCATGACCCGGGCCTCTCGCTTTGCCCAACCATTCATGAGGCGGAAATAGCGGGCTGTATCTTCCACCATGATGAAGGTGCGTTCCTCTTCATCCTCGGGCGAATAAGAAGCGCGGGTCAGAGCATAAAACGGCATGCCCCAGGGCGACTCGATCCGAGTAACTGTACCGGAATAGATCAGCCGCCGCTTGATATGCTCGGCGAGGGCTTCGCTCATGGGTAAACCGTGGTCTTCCGACAAGTCATCTTGCGAGCGGGCATGGAGATATTCAATCAATTCCAGGAACTGAAAGGAATTCACTAACAAGGCATCGGGCAAATTTCCGGGAGGCAGCTTTTGCTCGATTTGACGTTTTTCTTCAGAGGTGAGGCTACTGCCCGAAATCCGAGAACGTCCCGGTTGCCAGGGGTACTGCTCCAACCAGACGTAGGGGAATTGGATCAGGTAGCGCGGTTCCTGGGAGCCGAGCATTTTCAGCAATTTGCCTTCGGTCAGGGCTTGCCGAACTTCTTCGACGATCGCCTTGACGCGCTTAGGCTCAATATGGTGCAGATGCCCGGTCATTCGCAGGTTCTGGTCCTGCTCCAAGTAGGTCATATAAATGGCACATTTGGCTGCGGTGGCCGCCGCATCCAAAAAAGCCCCATGGCGATGCCCACTCGTCCGCATGGCGCTGAACGCCAGATACAGCAAAATCTGGTCCATCGCGCTTGGACCGAGACGCTTAATTAAATCAAGATCTTGAATCATGCTGACACCCTATGAACCCGGAGCACCGATTGCGCTCCAACCCGTGGACATAGTCCACTTGCGAATACGCCCATTTCCTGACGGTTGCCCCCTGCGCGATTGGCCTGCACTGTTGCTGGAACAAAGGCAACGACCAACTGCATACTAGGGCAAAACATCAAGAATAGGGCAGTCCCTCAGCAAAATCAGCTAGGTTGGAACAATGGTAAGGCTGTCCCTAAACAGTATCTTCATTATTCCTCAATCATTGAGGGATAGAACACTTTATCAGTAAAACCTTACAGCGTTTTCACAAGCCGGTTCTAGCGGGCTAATCTTTATCAAAACGAGCAGAGGATAAATAGTCAGAGGGGGCTTTTGCGTGAAAGAGACACCTAGCGACAGAAATTCTCAGTGGAAATACGATGAAAGCAGCAAATCCGACCCAGATCACCGGGAATTTACGGGGAGATCGCCTGAGATCGCCCCAGTGCTGTGGCTAATAGTGCTATGGCTAATACAGTCCGGCGGCCATAACCATCCAGCTATGGACAGCCAAATTGCCTTCTCCATAGAGATTTCAACCTTCCGCCCTCTACTGTTTACTTCTGTCTCAATGCGCTAGGGCGCGTTTATGCGGCTGTGAGACGACCACTGCCCCGATGGTTGATGGGGGGCACAACTTGCAGTGCTGTGAGAGCTGGGTGGTCATCCACAGGCTGATTGGCCAATTGGGGGAGGCACAGGTGACCCGCGAAAGCCGTCAGCAAAAGAGTCGTCAGGATGGCAAGGGTTTGAAGACGCATGGTGATGATGTCCGTGTTAGGGTTGCTACTAACTGTTACGGAGCTTTTGGACAAGATCAGGATGAATTGCCACAGGATTTTGGAAATCTGCTTGACTAACTTTGATGGAAATGCTTCGGTGGTTTCGAGGGTTCTGGTGAGAGGACTTTACGGTTGTGGTGGGCTAGGCTGATCCAGTTCTGTTCGGGGATCAAGGGCATCGCGTAGGCCATCTCCCAACAGGTTGAGGGCAAGAACCGTCAGCGTAATGAATAGTCCCGGAAAGAGCATGGTCCAAGGCGCTGTCAGGGAGTAACCACCCTTGAAGGCGTCCGCTAGCATGGTGCCCAGCTCCGGGTTAGGGGGTTGGACGCCCAGGCCCAAGAAACCCAGGCCCGCGGCTTCCAAGGTAGCGGTGCCGGTGGCTAGGGTGGCTTGGACAATGATGGGTCCCAGGCTGGCGGGAAGGACGTGGCGCAGCAGAATGTGCCATGGGGTGGCACCGAGGGCACGGGCGGCGAGGACGAATTCTTGTTCCCGGAGGGAAAGAACGAGCGCACGGGTCAGGCGGGTGAAGATGGGAACTTGGATGATGCCGACGGCGAGCATGGTGCTTTGGAGACTGGGGCCGGTGACCGTGACGATCGCGATCGCCAACAAAATGGATGGAAATGCCAGCAGAATGTCTGTGCACCAGCCAATCACGGTTTCGGCGATGCCACGCCAGTAACCCGCCACAAGGCCGCTCAGGAGTCCTATCCCGAGGCCCAAACTGACGGAAATGCTGCTCACGATCCAAGAGGTCCGCGTGCCGTACCACACCAGGGTCCGAATATCCCGTCCCAGGGCATCGGTGCCAAACCAGTGAGCGGAACTGGGGGGGCGTAGGCGAGTGATATAGCTGCGATCGCTGGCGGGGTCGTAGGGACAGAGCAGCGGCGCGAGCAATACCAGCAGGAGCAACAGCAGCGTCAGCAGGCCACCCATTTTGCCTGCGGGCGATCGCCAAAACCGTTGTAGGGCAGAGGAAGACTGTGAGGCTAGGGACGGGGCGATCGGGCGGGGCGGGGTGGGCAGCATCAAAATGGAACCTTTCAGTGTAGGGTGTTTAGGGGCGCTGGCCGGAATCAGCAGTCACGAGTTCTGCGGTGATAATTTTGTGATGATAATTTTGTGATGATAATACGGGGATTGACTGAGATGGCGAAACATTCCTGGACTGTGGGAATGGTAACGGCTGTAATGATTTGCGGCGGCTGTGGTCGCCCGTCTCCGGTGGTATCCCCGTCGTCCTTGCCGGGGCAAATCCCCACGCTCCCCGGGACTCCAGCGGCAGCACCTGTGTTACCGCTAACTCCCCCGCCTGGATTGGGGGATACGGCGGTGCAGGCACAGGTGCAACAGTATGTGGATAGACTGGCGGGCAAGGGATTTGCGCCTGCCAGTCAAGGACTGTGGATCCAGACAGACCGTGAATTGCTGGGGAATCACCAAGGGACAAAGCCCCTATCTGCGGCTTCGTTGACCAAGGTGGCAACCTCCTTGGCGGTGCTGCAAACCTTTGGCGTGGATCATCGATTTACGACCCGTTTGGGAGCAACAGGCCCGATTCAGCAGGGTGTGCTGCAAGGGGATTTGGTGGTGCAGGGAGGCGAAGATCCGCTGCTGGTGTGGGAAGAAGCGATCGCCCTGGGCAATCAGTTGAACCAACTGGGCATCCGCCAGGTAACGGGAAATTTAGTGATTGTTGGCCCGTTCTACATGAACTTTGAAAGCGACCCCACCCAGGCCGGAAATTTTCTCAAGGAAGGGTTGAATGCGTCGGCGTGGGGCAGTGAGGCGATGACCCAATATCAAACATTGCCCGCAGGAACTCCCCGTCCCCAAGTGGCCATTCAAGGAACCGTTCAGGTGACAAAAACACTCCCAAAAACAGTGCAGCCCCTACTCACCCATGCGTCCTTGCCGGTGGCAGAGTTGCTGAAAAAAATGAACCAATACAGCAATAACTTGATGGCCGATATGATGGCCAATGCAGCAGGGGGGGCGGCAATGGTGCAACAAAAGGTGGTGCAGGCGACGGGGCTACCAGCGGCGGAAATTATCTTGGTGAATGGCTCTGGCCTGGGTGAGGCAAATCGGATTTCGCCGCGCATGGTCTGTGGGATGTTTCGGGCCATTGATCGCTACTTGCAAGCCCATCAGATGACCGTAGGAGATTTGTTTACTGTGATTGGGCGCGATGAGGGAATTTTGAGTGAGCGATCGCTGCCGCCCTTGGCAATTATCAAATCCGGCAGTTTAGATAACGTTAGTGCCTTAGCCGGAGTGCTGGCAACGCAGAAACACGGCACCGTCTGGTTTGCGATCCAAAATGGTGGTCCAGATAACCTAGAAGGATTCCGCACCGAACAGGAGGCATTGCTTAAAACCTGGGTCGGTCAGTGGGGCAGCACCAATCCGTTGCCTCCGGGCTTGGCTCCCACGCTGGCACGGCAGCATAAAACACCACAGACTGAGCGTGTGCGCTGAATAAATTAAAAGTTCAAAATTAATAAATTCAAAATAAGGAGCGATCTGGTGGGCATTTTTACGGGTGAGAATTTTTAGTCGTGAACGGTTCATCGTGCCTAGCCTGTGATGGATAGGGAATGCCAAGTCGTGGGGTGGTGGCGATCGCCCAGGGTGTGGGCCAATAGTGCTGCCAACTGTTTGGCCTTTTCTAGATTGTCATGGTGAAAGTCACAGACATGAATATCGAGGGTGATCTTGCCGAGTTCTGGCCAAAAGTGCAGGGCAACATGGGATTCAGCTAAAAGTGCCACCACCGAAATGCCCTGGGGCTGGAAGGTGAAGGAGGTTTCGCTGACCACGGTCAGTCCTACGGTCTGTACTTGTTGCTGCAACACCTGCAAAAAGTCCATTGCAGTCCATCCATGCAACTGTGCCGCCACGGGCAGAATCGCTGAAAAGTGATGGGAATGAATCGGTTCAGTCATAGTTACGGTATACGCTTTTGCCATCCCCAGGGAGGAGAACCAACGATTGGGGATGAATCTGTCGGCCCCGGGTTACTTCCACATCGCCCTGCCAATTTTCCACGGAGAGCACGGTGTCATCGGGTCCGGTATAGTCAAAATACTGGCAGATCTGCGATTGCCGATTCAAGGGAGTGCCCAGGCGCGTCATGCGGGCTGTGCCCGCTTCGATTTGACGATAGGTGAGGTGGTCCAGAATAATCTGTTGCGGGGGCGGATTGCTGATTTCTGCATGGGCTAGGGTTTCCATCCAGAGTACCTCTAGGCGATCATCCTCTTCGATGGACAGCCAGCGTTGGCGATCGCCATCCTGCATTAAATATTCCAGCCAGCCGTAGCCGTGATCATCGTAGGTCAGCCGGTCCTCTACGACCCAATCTGTTCCCGCGTACTGCACAATATCTCCAACTTGTAGATTAAATACGGTCCGCGCTGCCGCATGCCGTGTGGCCGCCCGCGTGGAGAATCGCCGCTGCCATGCCGGAAACATGGACAACCCCTTGTTCTGTCGCCATAGTAGGACCACACCTAGGACAACGACAGCGACAATTCCGATCCAGATACCCGTTAACATAATGCCTGCCTTAACATAATGCTTGCCTCTTCTCTAGCCAATGCCCGCGACGCAGATGCCAATACGCCTTATTCATAGCCTTCCCACCGTGGATCTTCCTGATACCGCACAATCACGGGTTGGGCGAGGCGGTTGATTTCCACATTGCCCAAGCGAATATCCCCCGGCAGTTGGAAAAGTGTAGGCAGGGTCGCCTTTGTGAGAAAGCGGGTGGCAATCGGCAGGGTGAGTTGCTCCGGGTGAATGGGCGATCGCGCTGCTAGCACGAAGCCCCAGGGACCAAAACTAGGCACATCAATCACATAGGGATGCACCGACAACCCAACGGATGCCAACGTTGCGGCGACGCAGGCAAAGGCGCGCGGCGCAAAAAATGGGCTGGATGCCTGGGTGACAAAAACGCCGTTGGGGGCTAGCCGTGGCAGCAGACGCTGATAAAATCCCTGAGCGTAGAGTTTGGCAATAATGGCGCGATCGGGGTCCGGAAAGTCCGCGATAATCACATCAAAAATTTCGGATAAACCCGGCACCAGGGTGAATGCATCGCCAATGCGCAAGTCTACCCGAGGATCTTGAAAGGCATTCTGATTGACCCGCTTCAGGGTGGGATGGCGACGGGCCAAATTCACCACGGCTGGATCCAAATCCACTAGCACAACCCGCTCAACATCCGGCCATTTCAGCACTTCCCGCAAGGCCATACCGTCGCCTGCTCCCATAATTAATACCCGACGCTTCATCGTCGTCTTGACATTGGGAGAATCAGAATTAATGTTGACAATTAAATTGGAAACTGGCTTGTCTTTTGAATAATCACGATCACTAAACTTTAATCTCGAACCAGATTCATATGAATTTTCTAGTAGATTAGAACTTAGGCTTCTAATACTTGAACTTAAATTAGAATCTATATTTGAATCTGTATTCAGAATCGACTTGGGAAGATTTAGGCCGGAAAGACTTAAGTCTTTTCGGCTTAGATTTGCACTCAAGGCAGGATGCACCAGGGCCTCGTGGTAGCGGTATTCATCCAGGGTGGAGAGTTGCAGATCGCCATCCAAAAACAGCCGCACATCACTGCCGCGTCGGGTGAGAACAATGCGCTGATAGGCGGACTGGATGCGAGAAATAATCGGCGCTTTGTAGAGGCTATTTTCTAGGCGATCGCCAAGGGGCACCGTCATCGGAGCCAATACAACCAGGGCAACCGCCAGCCCCAAGCCCCAGTAACTCCAACGCCGCAGCCTGGGAAATTCGCGCCCAAACCCAAACACCATCAACGCGGGCAATGCGCCAATAATGGCCGCCGAGGGAAATAGGCCAATCAGCGGCAGCAAAATCACAGGAAAGGCCAAAGAGCCCACCAAGGCTCCCAAATAATCCAGGGCCAGCACTCCCGCTAGGGCATCGCCTACGCCTTCCTCGGGGGCCAAAAGACGGGTTAACAGAGGCACTTCTAATCCTGCCAATCCCCCTAAAATGATCGTAACCAGGAACAAGCCTAACCAGAACGGCCCGTTGATCACAAATAACGCAAATAGCGCTAGTGGTAGAACGGCACTCAGTGGGGCAATCAGAAGTTCAATCGCCACAAACGCAAATTGTAATTGCTGTTGCTGCTCGATCTGGTTGAATGAAGATCGCGCAATGAACTGGCTCAGGTATGCCCCCAAGCCCATAGCAGCCAAAAAACCGCCTACAGCCACGCCATAGGCGAGGGCTTGGTTTCCTACCAAATAGCTGGCTAAGGTACCCAGTAATAACTCAACTGCCAATCCACAACTGGAGGACACTGCCGCCGCGATCAACAGGAGCGATCGCTGCCGTCGATTTAAAGGCTTCGGCTGCTCTGTTTCCGCCATGGCATCTCCCAGTATGGCACCTCCCACCATGGCATTGGGCACAAGGGCATTTCCTTCCATAGCATTCTCCTGCATTATTTGCCGGTCCCCGGTCCGCCCCCGCGAAATCCAGCATAGGTTTCGCGCGAGGAATATTGCCATCGGCCCCCGACATAGGATCCAGACGGGCGCAGACTGTCAGAACGGCTCCAGTACTGATCTTGATTTTCCTGGCGCAGGACAAAAGCCGACTGTTGGGTAAAGGCCATCCATAGGGTGAGCAAGGCGATCACAGCGGTACTCAGGGTCAAAAATTTAATCAGCATGATGGCAAATCAATCAGGACAGAGAACACACGGGAACCGAAATCAGGGTGCAGGCATCTTCATACACGATCAAGGTGGTTTTTAGAATGGGATCTTCGGGGGCGATCGCGACCGAAAATTCGTAGGAGCCGGGAGCTGCGACCTTGAAAAATCCCGTGTACTGGGCGCGGGCACCCACCGTTTTGCTATCATTTCGGATATATCGCGTTAACAGCGAAACCTGGTCCGCGAAAATGGATTCGCCCTCAGTATTGTGAATGGCGAGTTCCAGGTCAAAGGTTTTGGGCGCAGAGGGTGACGCCTTGACCTGAACGGTCACCCGCAGCAGGCGATCTCCCCCCTCAACAGGGCCTGCTCTGCGGCCACACCTGTTGAGCGTCTAGTTTTAGAAAGCGCAATCACCCGCTTGCCGCTAGTGGGAACAGCCCAAAATGCTAACAGCGTGGTGCAGAGGGTGCCGATCAACCCTGCCCATAGGTAGCGATCGTCGATCGCTCCGGAATACACCTGAACAGTAAACGGGATGGGCTGGTTCAGCTCCAGCCCGGCTGTATTGGTATGGTCTAGTACCGCAATGGCCAGCGTCAGGGTTTCGGCTTGTTTTGCCCGCAGATCCAATCCAGCAGCCACATCGGTTTCGGCCCAGGTGCCTGACTCCCCCTCTTCCGCCCACTGGCCCGTTTCGGCCCAGGCATCCTTCACGGCTGAACCAATCACCTGCCCCGCGCGATCGCGAATTTGGATTTCATAGGTGGCTGATTGTTCCCAGGGCAAACTGGCCACCGCTTCCACCCGCAGGGCACCGAAACGAGTGGGGGGTAGGGCGATCGTCGGCAGATCCACTGCATCCCCTTCAGCAATAGCCAGAGATTGAGTCAGCAGGAGCCGCTGCCAAACAGGCACCGTCAGCAAAGCCAGACTCATCACCGCCGAAAAGCTTAGAGAAACATAGGCCCATCGGCTAATGAACCGCCCCGTCGTGGAAAGGCTTGGCGGTTGAGAACCCGCTGGCTGGGAAGGATGGTCGGCAATCATAGCTCTGTTTTAACTGATTCCGGATACAATGGCGCAAGTTTCCCCTACGGAGAATCAACAAGTTTTTCTTCAATCAGAGAGAGTGATTAAACTAGTGGGTGTAACTAAACCAGCGATCGGTTTGAGGTACCCGGCGAGAAGTCAACCTCGGCCTTGCTCAACCTTCAAAGCCCTGACTTGCAGGCCGAGCGAAGTCGCAGCCCGGTTTTAAGCCCGGCTTTAAACATAAATTAGACACCGGGAAACACCAAAATCTCCTTGGTAGAACAAAAATTATCCGAAAGAATACTCGAAAAAAGGAGCAAATATGATTGCCCAGAAAGTAGTGGAGTCGCTGGGTTGGACGCTATTTGGGATTGTTCTGCTGTACGGGGCCGTCTGGCTGTTCGATCGGTTTGATCCGATTAACTATCGCGAGGAAATTCGCAGTGGCAACCTAGCAGCAGGACTGATCGTTGCCGCCATTATCCTCGGGATAGCCGCCATTATCGTCTCGGTGATTGTGACCTAAAGGTCCAAAGGGCCGGCAATGTTCTTTACATTGACGCATCCGGTTCGGGCAGCGAGATCTCGATCGCTTCGTCAGAGGGTGCGGCTGCCGACAGGCGAGGGGCCAGGGTCATCAGGGAAATCAGGGTCAGTTCCATAATTTCCATGTAGGCCTGAATATCGACTTGATCCGCCATCAGCATTTCCCGGTATTGCTGTTTAATTTGACTGAGCTTCTTCACCGCCGCTACTGGGTCAGTTTGCAGTGTTTCCTGCCAATCATCCAGTAGCAACAAGGTATCCAGAATGAACTTTTTGCGTTGACGGTCCAAAATATTGCGGCATTGATCCGTAAACATTTGGGTTTTCTGGTGGATCTCTTCATAGATATCGGCGGGAACCGTACCGTCAATAAACATGACACGGTGTTCCTGAGACAATTCTTCAATCCCGCGCAAGGTTTCCTGGGGATCGTGGGGCAGGAGCTCCTTGAGTTCGTTAATCCGTTTGGTTGTGGTGCCTAGGAGCTTTTTAGAGCGTTCCCGCCGCCAATATTGCAAAAATAAACCGATGCCACTGGTGCCTAGCAGAATGACTAAACCCGCTTGCAGATCATTGTTGCTTTCCAGGTAGCGAATCCAAGCTTCGCGTGGATCTCCTTCTTGAAAGACGGAGATTGCCGCCGAATGGATATAGAACAACCCCGCTTGCAACAGAGTTTTGGCATCACCTGTCTCCAATTCGGGATAAAACTGAGCATATTTGCGCGAGTTGGAAAGGATCGCCCACGTGAGGAGGCCAACTTTGCGATTGCTGACATCGGGACGCGTCACAACCACCGTCGCCGTGGAAAGGGTGGTCAAGTCCTGGGCGGGCAGGGCGGGGGCAGGGCGATAGGTGCCAGCGGGAATGGTAGCACTTCGGTAGGAACCCGGATCAAGCCCAGTCAGATAGTTCACCAGACTCGTGGAGAGGGGCACCAGTCGTAGATTGGTAGTTGCTAGGAACTGCTGGCGCAATTTTTCACTGGCTCCGATACTGCCCACGTAAATCAGGGCGGCCAACTGTCCGGATTGAAGCTTTGGGATGCCCGTAATGAAGTTGGCATCATCGGGTTGGATGTCGAGGCTAGCGGATCGAAACAGGTGGGTGGCCGTATAGTGAATGCCACTGCCGGATGTGCCGATCGCCACACGTTTGCCCCGCAAATCCGAGAGGCTTTTAATCGCGGAATTGGTTTGGGTAATTACATGCACCTGCTCATTGGCAAGTACCAAAACAGCTTGAACTTCGCCCTGGCGCATAAACGCATTAGCAACATCCAACTGAACAATGGCAAAGTCCACTTCTGCGATCGCGCAGCGCCTGTAAGTTTTGTAGAGAACCCTGGGTCTCTTGATTTTCTAGAACCATGTTGCCGGTCAACTGCACCGACTCCCCAATGTGCTGACCTAAGCGGTGATAGAAGCCCCCCGCAGGCCCACTGGCCAAGCGGACAGACTCGACCTTATTTGCACTGCACCCTCCGACCCAGAGCAGCAGTCCAGTCGCGATCGGTGACCACAGACGCTGAATATCGAGCCAGTGGAATTGCATCTGATACCCCCTCACTTGGCTTTGTCCGCCAATCGAACTGCTGTGGTCTAATGGGCCAGCACGGCAGCAGGCTCAATCGCGGTGAGCGCCTCATCCAACGGCAAAACTCGCAGGTCAGGTTTGAAGACATTCACCTGATAAACCATGCGATAGGTCATATCGACCGCCGTTAACCAGCCACTGCGGGGATGGTAAGCACCAGTGTCAATGCCGATCCAGCCACAGCCCTGCGCCAGTTCACCGGGAGCAACATGGGGCAGAGTAAAGGTAATGGTATGCCCGGTAATAATTAATTTGTCCTGAAAATAGGGCACGGTACTGCGGTGAAATTCATCCCGAATCCAGCAAAATTCATGGGCCGACTGCCTATGCAACGGCAGATGGGGATTGACACCGGCATGGACCAACCAGAGATCGCCCAAATCTAGGTATGTGGGCAAGGTGCGAAACCAATCCAGATGATCGATCAAGATACCCGCTTCGCCGTAACTGGCCACAGTGGCGCGTCCACCACTATAGAGCCAGGCTTGGAGCGCCGAAGCAGAAATCCGCCCATGGGGAAATGCCTCTAGCATCAGTTGCTCATGATTCCCCAAGAGGCAGTGGTAGCCAGCGTGCTGCACAAACTCGACGACTTTTGCACTGTCTGGTCCCCGGTCGATCAGATCTCCCAAAAAATAAACCTGATCGTCTGCACCGGGATCAATTGCCTCAAACAGACGCATCAATCCCGCATAGTGCCCATGGACGTCCCCGATAATGATGCGACGGTGACTGGTTGCGCTCATGCGATCGCCTTCTTCAAACAATTCACGGTTAGAATAACCATCTGACTCGATCAATTTGCCCATTAATTTGCCCTAAGTCGTGGCATTACCCTAAATCAGAGCATTACTGGGGTAACCATTCCTTAATTATGCACTGATTATTCCGGTCGCGCCGTCCATCGATCCCCAATATTATCGGTATATTACGGAACTTTACCCACACTTTACCTGGTTAGCCGTCGCCCCATACAGATGCACGGCAGCATTAATTCCAGGATCCCGGGGGTGTCATCCACCGCCTTACTGTCCCAAGGCCCGCAAAAATTGCTGCATTTGGGCAATCAGACTGCGTTGAGGCCGATTATCGCCCATGGCCTTGGCCAGAATTTCATCCAGCTTTTCGGAATTGGGGCGGAGCAATTCCTCCCCAATCAAAGTATAGCCTTCACTGCCTTCTAGCCAAACTTGCCAGGGCGTTGGGTAACAGCGCAGCAGGGCCGCTTGGCTTAAGGGTCGGAGATAATAACAGGGTTCTACCGTGTTCAGGAAGCGTTCCCGGAGTTGGCGGGCCGTATAGCCAATGCCGACAACACTCACATCTTCTAAACGAGGATTGAACAGGATCACGGGGCGATCGCCAGCAGCGTTGCACACTTGCTCCACCACCAAGACTTCCACCGCCGAGGGCGCGATAAACACAAAGGCTTGGTCCTCCGGTGCAATCAGCTCCTCGACGGTGCTAGTTTGTCGAGATCCAGCCACATCAACACTTTTGATGGGATATGGAAAGTCAGCCCAGAGGCGTCGAGCCAGCGCCGCCGCCCCAGCATCGGTAAAAAACACCTTTAACCCGGCACCATAGGCATCGAATCCCTGTAGGAATAACTGTGCAGGCTCCATCGGCTTCAGCTCTGGCAGTTGCAGATCCACTTGCAGGCGCGAATACCCCGCCGCGATCGCGGCAAAAGTCGCGGCTTGAGCTTGGGCGATCGCCTCGTCAAGGGTGGTTGGGAAGTGCGTCATGGTTGGCCTCGATCAATTATTTCCAGGAAATTCCCTCAAGGCCCCTAAAGTGTCAACGACTGCACATCGGTTTCGATCAGTTTTGCCAAATCCCTGAGAAAGGCCGCCGCATGGGCCCCATAGATCACCCGGTGGTCACAGGTGATGTTCACGTCCATTTGAGTCCGCACCCCCATCAGACCATCCTTGGTAGCCACAACCCGGGGGGAAGAACCCCCGATCGCCAAAATCGATCCCATACCGGGAGGCAGGATAGCATCAAAACTGGTCACCCCGAACATGCCTAAATTAGAGATGGCAAAGGTACCCGTGCTGTATTCATCTGGCTGTAACTGTTTGGCGCGGGCGCGATCGACCAAATCTTTCCAGGAGCGGGAGAGGGAATATAAATCCATCTGGTCCGCTTGCCGTAGGACCGGTGTAATCAATCCGCCATCATCCATGGCCACAGCTACCGCCACGTTGATCGCCCCCGGATGATTGATGCTGTTGTTGGTAAAGCTCGCATTCAGTAAGGGATGCTTTTGCAACGTTATGGCCACGGCTTTTGCCAATAGGGCTGTCATCGTGACGCCCTTGGATTTGACCTGCTTATAGAGCTTGTCGAGGGCATCCGTGGTGATGGTGTAGGCCACATGGAAGGTCGGCACATCTAAGCTCACCATCATGTTGCGCACGACAGCGTTTTGCAAGGTGGTGAGGGGAACCTGCTGGCCCACGACAGTGGGGGCCGGGGCCGGGGGGCGGACAGTGGGCGCAGGAGCAGTGGAAACCGGAGCAACTGTGGCAGGTGATGCCGCAAAAGAGGTCGCTACCGAGGGAGCTGTGGATGGCTTACCAGCAGCAGCTTCCACATCTTCAGCGACAATCCGTCCGTGGGGGCCGCTGCCACGCAGGGTGCTCAGGTCAACCTTGAGATCCTTAGCCAGCTTGCGGGCTCGGGGAGAGGCCACAATCCGATCCGTGCGGGTAATGACGTTTTGGGCGGGGGGCGGTGTGGGAGTTGCGATCGCCGGAGCGACTGCCACCGCCGCAACTGGAGCTGAGCCACGGCCCTGGGATTGGGCCGTGGCTAGTTCCGCTTCCGTTTCGGCAATGAGCGCGATCGTGTTACCGACAGGGGCCGCTTCACCGGCTGGGGTTAGAATTGCGCCCAGATAGCCTTCATAGAAGGATTCCACATCCATGTCGGCCTTGTCGGACTCCACCACCACCACGGTTTCACCTTTCTCGACTTTATCGCCAGGGGCCTTAAGCCAGGAAACCACTTTCCCTTCGGTCATGG
This sequence comes from uncultured cyanobacterium, assembly GCA_963766075.1. Taxonomy (GTDB): domain Bacteria; phylum Cyanobacteriota; class Cyanobacteriia; order Leptolyngbyales; family Leptolyngbyaceae; genus CAVYAN01. Next base: position 49,225 of record CAVYAN010000061.1, read on the forward strand.
TGGAACTGAGGGCAGGCATGAAGACTTCGTAGATCATGGACAGGGCGTTCCTTCAAGGGTTAATAAAAAAGGCATCTAGAAAAACGTGGCTAGAGATTGAGCCAAAGCGGACGAGCAGAGCAGAAGACGTCTTGAAGCAGGAGGGCAAACCATCCCGCCATTGGCCTAAACGTCGCCGCGCACCTCTTCGATGATGCCATCACGAATCACCACTTCAACCTGCATTTTTTCGACCAGGTTGTCGCCGATCGCTACCTTAAAAATACTGTCGATCTGGCCTTGGGCAACTTCTTGTTCCATTTCCAGGACCTGAACTTGCTGAAGCTGCTGCAATACCTGGTTTTTTTGCTCCAGAAATTCGCTTTTCTTTTGGTTCACCTGGGCTTGGATATTGTCAATTTGTTGCAAGGTTTCGGGACCAGGCGGCTTGAGGCTTTGCTTTTGAATTTCGGCAACCATGCGCTGCCCTTGCATTTCTAATTGCTGCAGTTGGTTGTCAAGCTGGTTAATCTGAGCTTGCAGTTGCTGCTGGGCCTCGTCTTTCCAACGGGGGGTAACGATTGCTTTAACGTTCACCGTGCGGCGAAGCAGCAAATTGGACGGCGTAAGATCCATAGGTTCGTGAGGGAAACAGGTTCGTGAGGGAGACAGGTTCGTAAGGGAAATAGAGTCGTAAAGAAGGTTGAGCAAATAACAAACGGCTTCAGGTTCAGTGACCGGAGGCTACTCACCTAACGGGGTCACATAAACATCTCGTTAATCATACCCTGGTAGCGATCCATCACGACGTTCCGCCGCATTTTTAGCGTTTGGGTCAGGAGTCCATTCTCGATGGAGAACGGTTCGAGGATCAGGCGAAATGGGCCGATGCGATCGTCCACCTTGTAGCCGGGACGATTTTGGACCTCACGGTTCAGCTCTTGGCGAAAGAGGTCTTGGATTGATTTGGCATCCAGGGCGATGGCTGTCGCGGCGGGTGATTCCGGGGTCGAGTGTGGGGTCGAGTCTGGGGCGGTATCCAGGGCCAGACCCTGGGCTGTCGCCCATTCCTGGAGGGCTTCCAAGTTGGGCACGATGAACGCCCCTAACGCCTTTTGGTCCTGGCCTACCAGCATGATCTGGCCAATGTAGGGACTGCGCAGGCAGGCATCTTCGATCGGCTGAGGCTCAATGTTTTCACCATTGGTCAGGACAATCGTGTCCTTAGCCCGCCCCGTAAGCACCAGATCGCCATAGCTCGTCACCCAGCCGAGGTCGCCGCTGTCAAACCAGCCTTCGGGGTCAATTGCCTTAGCGGTGGCGGCGGGATTATTGTAGTAGCCCTTCATAATCTGCGGCCCGCGCAACAGGACCAATCCGCGTTTGCCCTGGGGAAGGTCTTGTCGGGTTTCAGCATCAACAATGCGGACGGCGGTTCCGGCGATCGGGGGACCAGAGGAGCCTTTTAAATTTCGCCAGGGACGGCGGACATTGGTGACCGGAGAGGTTTCCGTCAAGCCGTACCCCACCAGCACATTGACCCCGACAATTTCAAAAAAGTCGTCCATGTGCCGAGGCAGAGCCCCGCCACCGCTGATTGCCGCCCGAAACTCGCCCCCCGTCACAGCGGCGCGAATGGCCTGGTAGACCATTTTTTCGCCCAGGGCATGGAACGGAGAGAACACCAAGGCTTGCAGTCCGCCCATCAAACGCTGGGGCAGGGCCGGATCCTGCTTCAGTAAATCCAAGTTTTGCCAGAGGCGCTGACCTGCAAGATAGCGCTGGCTCATGCCTAGAAAAAGTTGGATTAGCTTTTGTTTGTTGGCGGGTTGGTCCTTGAATTGCTTTTGCACGCCTTCGTAGACAGACTCCCAAATGCGAGGAACGCTGACCATGTAGTGGGGCTTGTACGCCTTCAGGTCTTTTTTGATGGTGCGGATGCTGGTGTAGACCTGGGTACAGCCTTGGGAGAGCAGGTAATATTCCACGGTGCGTTCGTAGGAGTGCCAGGTGGGCAGAATGCTGAGCACGCGATCGCCCCCTGCCGGTTGAATCACCGTCCCAAAGGTCGTGACCTGATGCATCAAATTGCCGTGGGTGAGCATGACCCCCTTAGGCTGTCCGGTGGTGCCAGAGGTGTAGATCAGTGTGGCTAAATCCTGGCGGGTACGCTTTATGGGGTGAAGGCTGTGGCCTTTGCCCAGGTCGAGCAGTTGCGAAAAACTTAGAACTTTCAGAGTGTTATCTGAGCTGGCATCGAGGTCCGGTTCTTCATCGGAGAGGAAAATAACGGCGCGAAGGGCGGTAGGGTCGAGGCGATCGCGCAATCGTTGAAAGGTGGCCTGATCTTCCACAACCAAAACACTAGAGCCGCTGTTTTGCAAAATAAATAAAAGTTCTTCCTTTTCTGCCTGAGAGCTCCGCACGGCATTTATCGCCCCCGCCATCATCATCCCCTGGTCGGCAATCAACCAGCGAGGACTATTATCCGCAAACAGGGAAATTCGGTCTTCGGGGTGCACACCCAATGCCTGCAGCCCGATCGCGAATTGCTGCATTTGCTCCAGAAGTTCTCCATAGGTGATTTTAACGGGGGGCTTCAGGTGTGGAGCGTGGAGGGCAAGGACTTGTCCATGGCGCTGGGCCACGATCGCCCAAATCTCTGGAATGGTCTGCACAGCACTGTAGTCGTAGACTTTTGCCAGATTTTGGCGTTCGCGATCGGTGAGTTGATAGGGACTGGCAGCAGAATTCATGACAGCGACTCCTGGAGCGGATGAACAGACCCTGGGAACGGGAAGGATTTCTGGAGATGATTGTACAATCATCGCTGAATCCATGCTGAACCCATATTCTTCTTACTTTTACAGAAACTTTTTGTAAAAGAACTTTTTGTAAAAAAGAATGCATTGTCTATAGACAATGCATTCTTTCTCAGATTTTTCCGCCACTGGCTTGTTTCCTGCCACTGACTTGTTTCCTGCCACTGACTTGAAGCGGGTTTAGCCCGTTACCGAGATAACTACTTCGCCGGTTTGAGGGCCAAGACCGCTTCAAATTGACTGGTGGTTTTGTCCGCTTGAGTGGTCGTGCCACCCAAGCCCTTAATCGAATTTAGGATAGCCGCAGTTTCCGGTGGCATGGACTGCTGTTGCGACATCAGCATTACCTTATTCACCAAGGTCATGGTTTTTTCCATGTCCATGTAGAAATAACCAATATTTTGCTTGGGCAAGGAGGCCGTGACGGCCTTGAAGGTGTCACTGGCATCCAAGGCCGGATTGGGCTTGCTGGACAGGGTGGTGACGAGTTGATCGCCAGTAGCAATGAACAGGGTGTCATTGTCTAGCCAACCATGGCCCAGAATCGCCCCCTGAGGAGTCTGCCATTCAGTGACTTTCTTGCCGTTCACATCGCGCTGGGCAACGGGCAGGGATTGCCGCTTGGCGATCGCATCGAGCTTTTCCAGGGTCGCTTCTGCGGTTTTGCGATCGCTGGTATCAAAGACCAACGCCCCGCCAAATCCAAGCTGGGCCAGCAAGCCTTGATCCAGCGGCATCATCCCCAGGGCAAATTCGCCATCCATCCAGCCAAAAATATCCTTATCCAGGTCAAACCCCACCATTTGGGTACCGCTCCGCATCGCGTCCACGGCGGCTTTGACCTCTGTATCATCCTTGGTTTGGGCCACCACTTGCTTCCAGAGGGCACTGGCATTGGCCCCGGAAATGAGCGCAAAGGTTTGGGCCGGGAATTGGCCAACGACCTTGCCGGGGGAAGGCTGCTGTTCCATCGCCAGTTTGGCATCGACATTCACGGCCCCTTTGAAGCGCAATCCAACCTGATCAATGCCCACCACGGCCACCATGGATTTCACCCGCTTCAGCCGTTCCAGGGTGGCGGCAGTGGGCTTGGCGGCAGACTTGGGATTGCTCACCGCTTGGACGAATCCGGCATAGTCTGGCATATAGAACCGCGCCAAGGTATTTTCCACTTCGCCCGACTTGGCTAACAGTTGAGCGGCTTCAGGTTTCGTGGCAAAGGACGGTTCGCCCTTAAAGGTATCGATCGCCTGTTCAACGGCTTTCTGATCAGAAGACAGCATCAGGTAGGTATCTTTCAGGACCGCCGTATAGGTGGGTTTACCCGATTCACCTGCCATCTCCGTCACTTTGATGCCCTTGTAGTCGCTTTCCGTACTTTTAACTTTGGCTTCGCTCTTCATCTTGTTCGCAAATTTCAAGGCACTTACCTTGTCCTTAATGGCGATCGCCACCAGCGGCTCTGGCCCCTTGCTGGCCGTGGGCATCATTGCCACCATAATATTGCCGACCCAAGGCTTCAAGTCTTGATCCACATTGACCTTGGTTTCGGTCACCATTTTTTGCTGGAATTCCTGAAAGTTCTTGTCCATGACTTTCTGGGCTTCCGGAGTCCCAAACTGCTTGAGCTTGGCCCAATTTTTTTCGTCTGTTGAAATAAATGCTGCCATGTAGGCATCATCAGGAATCACCTTGGCGATCGCTAAGGGATTTGCATCACTGCCTGCCGCCCCGTTCAAGTAAAAGTATGCTCCTGCTGCGCCCCCTGCCACTGCAACTACGCCGATAGCGGGCAGAATTAACTTTTTCATAGACATTTTAGGTTCCTCAAGATTCTTAAAGATTGCCCTGCCAGATTTGATCCCACCCTGGCACCCAGCAGATTCAGGCAGATGCATGACAAAGGATTGTCATCGTAGAGTTCCCCGGAACTCTGGCATCAGCGCAGTTTTGGTTGAACCACGAAATCCGTAGCATTACAGAGAGGAAACACGCTAGGGTCGTCCGATTTCGGAGAGACGGCTTAAAACTCTAGCTTAAAACTCTAAAACGGGTTCTGCCAGTAGGTAGCCTGGGCAATCCTGAGCCAAGGGAAGGCTGTAAAGCATTTCACAAGCGGTAAACTAACTCGCCGCAACCTAATCACTATATTTTTTGCCAGGGCCACAGTTTTTTGCTAGGGCCACAGTAGGATGGGAAAAACACAACCCGGACCCATGAAAAAATCATGGCTAAAATCCAGACTTTCTGCACTGCTGTCATGGCGGTTGCCATGACCGCCTCCAGCCTAATTCTATTTACCCATCGCGCCAGTGGCCAAATGTCTGAGGTGCCGTTGCCCAATCGGAGTGGTGACTTCACAACCGCATTGGTCTTGGGCAATCGTGGGTACTACACCAATGACAAATGGCTGGTGGTCAAGCCGCCCAATCCCGCCCAGATGAAGGACTACGGCATTACTTGCCACGACACGCCCAACGGTCCGGTGCGATCGCGCATTGTTCCGGGCGCAATTATGACCGCTGTTTTTCGCGGTCCTGCCAATCTCCCTGGATATACGGGGCCAAATTTGGCCAATGATGCGATCGCCCTTCACGAGGGCCTGCCCTGGCTGCGGGTGCGCGGCACGCAGGCTGAACTCGCCTATCCAGATGCCGGTCGCCGCTGGGATGAATTGGGAGAGTGCTACGTGCGCGCTAATATCCAACAAATTGCGCCGATTACCACCGATGCCTTGCGATCGCCCTAGCAGAGCGGCTGCTAGCCCCTAAAAACCAGTTTCTCCCCCACGCCTATCCCAAAGCGCAGCGCCCCCTCTATTGCTAGAGAGGGCGCTCAAAGGCATTGAACTCAGACGATTTCAGTCAACCTCAAACCATCAACTCTTAGTCAGAGACTAACCATTGATCGCAGGAGCAGAGACAGCAACCGGAGCAATCTCACCCGCAGCCAAATCCAAGGGGAAGTTGTGCGCATTCCGTTCGTGCATCACTTCCATACCCAAGTTGGCCCGGTTCAACACATCCGCCCAAGTGCTCACCACACGACCCTGAGAATCGATGATGCTCTGGTTGAAGTTGAACCCGTTCAGGTTGAACGCCATGGTGCTGATGCCCAAGGAGGTGAACCAAATCCCGACTACCGGCCATGCACCCAAGAAGAAGTGCAGCGCACGGGAGTTGTTGAAGGAGGCATATTGGAAGATCAACCGACCGAAGTAGCCGTGGGCCGCAACGATGTTGTAGGTCTCTTCTTCTTGACCGAACTTGTAGCCGTAGTTCTGGACTTTCTACTTCTCGGTGGTTTCACGCACCAGGGAGGAGGTCACCAAGGAACCGTGCATCGCGGAGAACAAGCTGCCACCAAACACACCAGCAACGCCCAACATGTGGAAGGGGTGCATCAGGATGTTGTGCTCGGCTTGGAACACGAACATGAAGTTGAAGGTGCCGGAGATACCCAGGGGCATGCCGTCGGAGAACGAGCCTTGACCAATCGGGTAGATCAGGAAGACTGCGGTGGCGGCGGCTACGGGTGCGGAGTAAGCTACGCAGATCCAGGGGCGCATGCCGAGGCGGTAGGAGAGTTCCCATTCGCGGCCCATGTAGCAGGCGACGCCTAACAGGAAGTGCAGGACGACGAGTTGGTAAGGACCACCGTTGTACAGCCACTCATCCAAGGAGGCGGCGTCCCAAATCGGGTAGAAGTGTAGGCCAATGGCGTTGGACGAAGGCACAACCGCGCCGGAGATGATGTTGTTGCCATACATCAGGGAGCCGGCGACGGGCTCGCGGATGCCGTCGATGTCCACGGGGGGGGCGGCGATGAAGGCGATGATGAAGCAGATCGTGGCGCTCAGCAGCGTTGGGATCATCAGGACTCCGAACCAACCGACGTATAGACGGTTGTTGGTGCTGGTGACCCATTCGCAGAACTGGGACCACACGTTCGCGCTTTCGCGCCGTTGTAGGGTCGTTGTCATGGTTTTATAATTCCAAAAAAGTATGTATGTATAGAAGCGTTGCGCTCTATGTCTTCACATTAATCCATTTGTTGAGAAATGTAAAGGAATCCGTACGCTGAGGGGGAGCATCTACACCCAATGTTTGCTGGCTGGGCGCTTCCCTCCATGAGATAGGCCAGAGCAGTTGTAACAATCATTGTTACAACTGCTCTGGCCTAAGCAGCATTCTCTCAATATCACATTGAATAGATCGCCGTGAAGGTAGAGTTGTTCTATTGTTTTGCCTGACTGGCTTTGTATGCTGCCCAGCCGCCATAGTTGGAAATATCGAGCCAGTTGAACTGTTCGACCAGTTCGCGGGGATAGAGGATAGCAGTGAGGACTTCACCATCCTCTAACACCACGTCAGCGGGGTACATGTGGGGCGGTTCAGTAGAAACCAGATGGTCGTATTGGGTTGGTGTGAGCTCATAGACTTCACCGGGGATGGAAATGCCGTTGGTGTTGACTTCGTAAATGGCGGGGTGCCATCCGTCAACAGCGGCGTGGAGGCGATATTGGGGCTTCGTGTTAGCAGTCCGGATAAAGGCTGCCCCGGAGAGGTTTCCATGATCAGGCTGACCTCGAAGCGCCGAACCACAGATAAATACACGTTTCATTGCAGTCTCAAACTGGCTCATAGCAGGTTAACAGGGGCGATCGCCGTAGAAATATGACATGACGTTAAATTACCCTGTTCCGTTGACAACACTCAAGCTTTTTTGACGCAGGCTTGCATCAGGCTTGGACATTGGGCAATTGGGAGGGTAACAGACGATCCATCCAGGTTTCAAGATAAGCTCGATTTTTGGCCTGTAGTTCGGGGGCCGCTTGGTCAAAGGGAAACGAGGGAGCCAGTCCCTGAATGGCGGCGGTGGTAACGCAGAACATGGACTTCTGGAAACTGACGCACAGCTTAACGCGCACATCGGTATCGCCGCGTGTCGTGGTGGTGTAAAACTCCTGCAAATAAGGAGGAATATGATGGCGCATGTCTTGCATCAGGAGAGTGGGCGGAATGCCCGCACCACCCACGGGCAGTGGATCCGCATAGAGTGCACCGTAGGAAAACCGAGACTGGTCGAAGGGAATTTGTTGGGCCTGGGCATTGTAGGACAGGGTGCCCATGAAGGGGAGAGAGCGGAAAAACACGGCTTCCACATAAGGCACGGCCAGATCCGTCAGGAAGGTCAAGCCTGCGGACTGCGGGATAATGTCGTAGGCTTGATCGCCGATGGTCACGGCGTAGGTCATGGGATTGCCTGCATTGGCGACGAGGGCATTGCGAACATGATCGACGACATCGGCGATGGTTTTGATTTCGCCGCGATCATAGCGATCGCTCAACTCCAAAAACATTGGACTCATGACTTCCCAAAACTGCCCCAAGGCGCTGTAGTAGCACATCTGGCGCACCTGCTCGGCCAGAAAGTCGGGGAATGCCCGAGACACGCCCTGCATAAAGAAATTCCCCCGCAGCTTGGCTTGGGTAGCCCGCTGGACATTTTCAAGGAATTCCGGTGAGTCCAGGTACTGATCCAAGCCGCCGCCGCCATGCCACATCATCGCCTTCATGCAGTATTCGGCAAATTCGTAATTGATGCGATCGTGCCACCAATGCTTCAGCAATTTCGCTAACGACACATCACCATCAAAGTATTTAAAGAAGGGAAACAGCACCAAAAACTGGTCCTGAGAAATGTAGATGAGGTTGCGCCAATAGGAATCCATGACCACGCCGTAGCTTTTCAGCACACCCACGACTTCCACCAAATTCAGATCCGATTCGGGCAGCAAGGCTCCACCGGATTCTAAGCGCGTGATGATATCCGCAAGGGGATGGGCGGAGGATGGCAGGGCGATCGCAGTCGGCATGGGGAATGACCTTTTGAGCGTAGATAAGCAAACAAAGAGAGTAATGGTGCGATAACTGGCGCTATGACTGGCGCGATAACTACTGGTTCTACAATACTTTGGCAGGAATGTTTTCGGTTTCTGGAGACAATAGCTTAGTGCCGGCGGTATCCAACTGCGACGGCGGTACATTGCCAATCGTGGGATAAATCAGCATGGCGGTGGTGGTGGTTTCTGTCCAGCGTGCGAGCCAACTGGGCTGCAAGCCTAGGAGCACAATCAGGAGAGCTAGCACCGCACTGGGAATCCGTTCACTCCACAGCACACGCGGTAGGTTAGAAAACTGCTCCGGCAAACGGCCAAAAAATGTCCGGTTTACCAGCAGCAGAAAATAAACCGCTGTCAACCCCGTGCCGACCATGCACAGTAGCGTTTGCAACGGGAAATATGGGAAAGCAGCCCCGAAACACCATGAACTCGGAGATAAACCCCATCATGCCGGGAATGCCCGCGCTGGCCATGACCCCAACGACCATCAAACTGCCAATCAGGGGCAGACCCCGCTCTGGATTTAACAAGCCGCGCAGCGTATCAATATCCCGGGTGCCAGTTTTTTTGTAAACCACGCCCACCAGTAGAAAGAGCAGTCCAGAGACTAAACCGTGGCTGATCATTTGGAAAACAGCACCCAAAAGGCTTAAGGGGGTTGCTGCCGCTGCCGCCAGCAGAATAAATCCCATGTGGCCGACGGAACTGTAGGCCACCATTTTTTTCATATCTTTTTGGGCGATCGCCGTAAAGGCCCCGTACAGCACACTCACCACGGCCCAACTGGCCAAGTAGGGCGCAAAGACGGCCCACGCCTCGGGAAACAAGCCTAAGCCAAACCGCAACAGGCCATAGGTCCCCAATTTCAGCAGCACCCCAGCCAACAGAACCGACACGGGCGTGGACGCTTCAACGTGGGCATCGGGGAGCCAGGTATGGAACGGCACCAGCGGAATTTTGATGCCAAAGCCAATGATGATCGCCCCCAGCAGGATCAGTTGGGTGGTGAGGGGGAGCGCCAGCGATCGGGTCACATCATAGTCAAAACTGGTGGCCCCACTAATCCAGGTCAGCCCCAAAAAGCCCGCTAAAATAAGCACGCCCGAAGCCGCCGTATAAATCAGAAACTTTGTGGCCGCATAGCCCCGGCGCACGCCGCCCCAAATCCCGATCAAGAAATACAGGGGAATCAGTTCCAGTTCATAAAATAGAAAGAACAGCAGTAAATTCTGAGATAAGAATGCGCCCACTACGCCCACATTCAGCAAGAGCATCAAAATGTAGTACAGCTTGGGGCGATTGATATCGCGATCGGTAGCGTAGAGGGCGAAGCCGGTCAGCAAGGCGTTCAGCACCACTAGCGGCAAAGATAAGCCATCTAAGCCCAAGCGATAGGTCAAGCCTAAAGCCTCTAGCCAAGGCAAATCTTCCTGAAACTGCAAGTTTGAGGCAGCCGAATTGAACTGGAAGCCCAGGCCCATCGACCAGACAAAGGCGATCGCCATAGCCACCAGGGAAATCGTCCGAGAATATTTGGGGGCGATCGCTGAAGGCAACAGGGCCACCAAGAGTGCCGCTACCAGGGGAATGAGAATGAGGGCGGTAAGCATGGATGTTGGAGGGTGAGTATGAAGGTCTGGGTTGGGGCAACTCGCCGATTAAAAGAACCCACGGGTGAGAAAGATGCCAATAACGCCAATGCCCAAAAGGATGGTCAGCATATAAAACTGGGACTGGCCAGAGACACTGTACTTGAGGCTTTCGCCGCTAAAGATTGAAGCCAGTCCAACAAAATTCACAAAGCCATCAAGGACGTAGCGATCAAACCAAGCACTAAACCGGGAAATCCAATCCACCATCCAGACAACGCTATAGCGATAAAGCTTATCGACATAAAAGTCATAGGCCAGGAGATCCTGCGCAAACTTGAGTGGTACCTGTACGGGTCTTGCCCAGGTGCGGTTGAGATGAACGCTGGCCCCGATACTGACCCCGATCGCCCCGGAAGCCATGACTAAAATGACCGCCGTCCAGTTGACATAGTCCACATCCGGCAGGATGGAAAGCTGCTGCATCATGACGGGAACCAGCAGCGTAATGATTGTTAATGACACCATGGGTAAGGCCATAGTCCAGGGTACTTCTGGAGCACGGCGCGTCTTGGCCTGGGTCGGCCCCAGGAAGACCAAGCGAAACAACCGAGTGAGATTCACCGCTGTCAAGGCATTCACCGCCAGCAAGATGGCCACGATCCAGGGACTGTCGTAGAGAAACGTATTAACCCCTTCGCGCATGGCCCAGAAGCCGCCAAACGGCAGGAGTCCGACTAAGCCCGCTGAACCCACAATAAAGGCCACAGTCGTAGCGGGCATTTTGCGGGCTAGGCCCCCCATCTCGGTCACGTCTTGGCTGACGGTTGTGAGGGTCACAGAGCCAGTGCTCATGAACAGAAGGGCTTTAGCGATCGCATGGGTAAACAGGACAATCATGGCGAAATTTGTCCACTGCATCCCGATCGCAATAAACACAAGCCCCAGATAGGCACTGGTAGTGTGGGCCAGTGCCCGCTTCATATCAATCTGGGCAATTCCCACCAGGGAAGCTCCCACTGCTGTCATGGCACCCAGCACAACCAGCGTTGTAGAGGCCACAGGAGACAAAATCAAAATGGGTTGCAGCTTAAACAGCACCCAGGCCCCACAGCCCACCACCACAGAATTTCGCAGAATCGAAGCAGGATTTGGCCCTTCCATCGCTTCATCAATCCAAACATGCAAAGGAAACTGCGCACATTTACCAATGGGCCCCGCAATCAGGGCCAAACCCAGTAGCGTTGCTGTCATTGGGGATAACTCCGCAGTTTCTGCCCAATCGTAGAGGTCGGGAAAATTCAAGGAACCGGATAGTGTGGCAAGCACCACCACTCCCATCAACAGCAACACATCCCCTACCCGTTTTGTCAAAAAAGCATCCCGAGCAGCCGTGACCACGAGGGGTTGGGCGTACCAAAATCCCACCAATAGGTAGGTAGAAAGGGTGAGCATTTCCAGCAACGCATAGGTGAGGAACAGGGAATCGCTAATGGCCAATCCACTCATCGCCGCTTCAAAAAAGCCCATCAGCCCAAAAAATCGGGCCAAGGCCCAGTCTTTTTCCAGATAGCCGATCGCAAAAACCTGCGCCAAGAGACTAAGCCCAGTGATCACTTCCATTGCCCCGCAATTGACCGGAGAAATGTCCAACATAAAGGACAAATCCAATCCCGCTGCCGCGAACCAATGGAAAATGAAGGGCTGCAGGTCTTGCCCCAGGGAGGCCCGAAACACCAAGGCCCCGTGCACCAGTGCCACCACGGTCATAAACAGGTTGAAATAGGCAGCAGGACGCGGCCCCGTCCGGTGAATAATGCCCGCAGACCAGGGCAACGTCAACACTGCGCCAACCAAGCCGTAGCAGGGAATCCACCAAGCCGTGTCAATGAAAAACTGTTGCATTGAACAGACCTTTAAAACCTTAAATATAAAAAACGAAGTGTTAAGAGTCGAACAAACCTACGGGGCAATAACCTGCGGGACAATATTCAGATGCCCTGCCAACCCCACCATCGCCCCAGAGTCCCTAGACGCAGTTGACCTGGCACGCCAGCAATGCTTGCTTGCAATTCTTAAAGGTGGTTTACGATTCTTGTGATTGTGTCAAGTTTACCGGGTTCCATCGCTAAAATCCGCAGGTGGGGCTAAAAACAACTTATATAGAAGTCTGTTAAACGATATATAAGTTGGATTAATAATTTTTTTACAATCCAATGATGTGTATCGAAAAAAGCCTATGATGTTTGAGGCAGAAAAGGAGTCTGGCGATCGCCTGACACTATGAATCTGTCCAATGAATAAATTCGATTTTTATAATTACGGAGAAAAGCGGTCAGCCGTCAGCTACCTGCCTGGAGTATCACGCAACAGGGGATGGAAATCTGCACTCTCGAGCTGTCTCCTCGTTTAATCAGTCGGACTAATGCGTCAAATTTGTAACTATCATTGGACTTTATATTGTCAAGTGTCAACGGCAATCCTATTCTTAAAGAGCGAATAGTAAAAACTTCTTTTAAAATCCTGAAAACATGGCATTTCCCGTCAAAATTTTGGAATCGCTATGTCTGGGGTGTGGATTTTACTCGCGTGAGGCGCATATTTAGGAGGGCGATTATGCCGATTGCGGTTGGAATGATTGAAACGCGGGGTTTTCCCGCTATTGTTGAAGCGGCTGACGCTATGGTGAAAGCCGCGCGGGTCACCCTCGTCGGCTATGAGAAAATTGGCAGCGGTCGCGTGACCGTGATCGTCCGGGGCGATGTTTCCGAAGTGCAAGCTTCGATTTCTGCGGGTCTGGAATCGATCAAACGGGTGAACGGTGGCGAGTTTGCCTCCAGTCATATCATTGCCCGTCCCCACGAAAACTTGGAATACGTTCTACCGATTCGGTATACCGAGGCTGTAGAACAGTTCCGCTCCTAGGTGTGATGTGGTAGGTTGCACAGCAGCATCCTTAGGGACTGCTAGGGGCAACGTCCTGAACCATGCCTGATTGATGTTTGTCGAATTTAATTAATTGGAAGGGAGATAGTTACGATGGCAATTGCAGTTGGAATGGTTGAAACTTTGGGTTTTCCTGCCGTGGTTGAAGCAGCAGACGCAATGGTCAAGGCGGCTCGCGTGACCCTGGTGGGCTACGAAAAGATTGGCAGCGGTCGGGTAACGGTGATTGTGCGGGGTGACGTTTCGGAAGTACAAGCCTCCGTCGCCGCTGGGATTGAAAATGTGAAGCGGGTTAACGGTGGGCAAGTGCTCTCCACTCACATCATTGCGCGCCCCCACGAAAACCTGGAGTACGTTCTGCCCATTCGCTACACGGAAGCTGTAGAACCCTTCCGCGAGAGCGTTAGCGGCATTCGTCCCCTTAGCCGCTAGTAGGCTCTGATGCAAATCGCTAGAGTTCTGGGCACAGTCACCAGTACCCAAAAAGAGCCCAGCCTGCGTGGCATTAAGTTCTTGGTGCTGCAACTGATGGATGAAGCGGGGCAGCCAATTCCTGGTTATGAAGTCGCTGCGGATAACGTAGGGGCGGGCGTGAGTGAGTGGGTACTGGTCAGTTATGGCAGTGCTGCTCGCCAAGTCCAAGGAAGTGAGCAACGCCCCGTCGATGCCGCTGTCATTGCCATTATTGATACGATAAGTGTCGAAAATGGCCTGTTGTACAGCAAGCGGGAGCAGTACTAGGGCGATCGCCGCGCTCTTTTTACGGGCAGGGCAAGTTGGGTGACGGGAACGAAGCCCAACTTCTTGGTGCTGTTAAGTCTGATTCCACCCCAAGCGGTTTTTACAGTTCGCATCATGAGAGTTTGACTGTTCATCCTTCAGGACTTAGGCGTTTTAGGGTCTATGCAGTTTCAGTTCACACATCCTGAATCCAGACTCTGGATGTGCGTTCTCGGTTTATGTCGGTTTATATCTTGAGCAAGTTTCTGGAAACTATTCAGGCTTGCCTGCTATTCCGTTGGGAGAATTGATATGGCAGTCCGTACCTCTGCGGCTCCTCCCACGCCTTGGGCGAAAACCTTTGCCGAACCTCAGATTGACCAATCTGCTTACGTGCACTCGTTCTCGAACTTGGTGGGTGATGTCCGCATTGGAGCCAATGTAATGATTGCACCCGGAACGTCGATTCGGGCGGAGGCGGGGGCACCGTTCCACATTGGCGATCGCGCCAGTCTTCAAGACGGCGTTGTCGTGAGTGGTCTGGAACACGGTCGTGTCCTGGGCGCCGATGGACAACCCTATTCCGTTTGGATTGGGGCAGATGTGTCAATTACCCACATGGCACTGGTTCATGGCCCTGCGTACATTGGCGATCAGTGTTTTATTGGCTTTCGCTCCACCGTGTTCAATGCGCGGGTGAACGAGGGTTGTATTGTGATGATGCACTGTCTGATTCAGGATGTGGAAATTCCGCCTGGAAAGTATGTGCCGTCCGGTTCCATGATTACGACTCAGCAGCAGGCCGATCGGTTACCGGATGTCCAAGACCGGGACCGCCAGTTTGCCTCCCACGTTGTGGGAATTAATGATGCACTGCGATCGGGCTATCACAGTGCGGAGAGCGTCGCTAGTATTGCCCCGATCCAACAAGAACTCAACCACACCGCTATAGAAATGAACACACACACCTCCGGCTCGCTGGATGCCAGCGTCGTCAATCATGTCCGCCAACTGCTGTCCCAGGGCTACCGCATCGGTACGGAACACGCCAATCCTCGCCATTTCCAAATTAGTTCGTGGAAAAGCTGCGCACTGATTCAATCCACCCGTGAAGCTGAGGTATTGGGAGCGCTGAAGGGCTGCCTCGCCGATCACGCTGGAGACTATGTGCGCCTGATCGGGATTGATCCCAAGGCCAAGCGCCGCGTGCTGGAAACGATTATTCAACGTCCCGACGGCAAGCCTGTGCAAGTGACACAGAAAGTGAGCTATGCGGCGGCCCCCTCCACAGCCTCGGCGGTTGGTGCTAGCGGTGGCAGTGGTCTGAGCCCGGATGTGATTGGTCAAATTCGTCAGCTTCTGGCCCAGGGTGCGAAAATTGGCATGGAACATGCCGATCCTCGCCGTTATCGCACGAGTTCTTGGACCAGTTGTACTCCTATCCAATCTACGAGTGAAGGCGCAGTGCTGTCGGCTTTACAAGCCTGCATGGCCGAACACGCAGGCGAGTATGTGCGGGTGATTGGGATTGATCCACAGGCGAAGCGCCGGTTGGCAGAAATTACGATTCAGCGTCCGGGGGACACCAAGCCCAGTTCAGGGGGTGGCACGTCCTATGTTGCACCCACAAGTTCGGGAGCCGCAGCCAGCGGTGGAGGAACACGTTTAGGTTCAGCCGCACAACAAGTGGGGGCGATGATTGCCCAAGGCTGTACGATTGGCTTGGAAACGGCAGATGAGCGCCGATTTAAGATTGGTTCCTGGACGAGTGCAGGAACTATTCCGGCGCGGAGTCAGGCAGAGGCGATCGCGGCTCTAGAATCTTTCATCGCCAGCCACAGCGGTCAGTTTATCCGGGTGGTGGGTATTGATCCTAAGGCCAAGCGCCGTGTGGCTGAAGTGGTCGTCCATCGTCCAGGGCAGTCGGCAACGGCCAATGCAGCCCCGACTAGCTACAGTGCATCGTCAGGGCATGGAGCGGGCCACGGCGCTGCACCTGCTGCCAACGGCAAGGGCAAGTTAAACGGTGCTGTGGCAGATCAGGTGCGGCAACTGCTGACCCAAAGCTACAAGATTGGCGTGGAATATGCCGATGAGCGCCGCTACCGGGCCAGCACTTGGCAAACGGGTACCTCGATTCCGGCGGGCCATGAGTCTAGTGTGATGGCGGCCTTGGAGTCTTTCCTGGGAGAACACCCGAAGGACTATGTGCGCTTGGTCGGGATTGATCCCAAAGCCAAACGACGGGTCACAGAAACGGTGATTTACAAGCCGAGTAAGTAGGAGTTGAGAAGCCTAGGATGCTGGCAGAGGGTGGGACATTCTGCGCACCCCATCCAGCATCCTGACTTCCACAGAATTATGACTATGTTGCCGTCACTTCAATTGCGTCCTCTGAGTACATCCCACTATTACCTGAGTGGAGATGTTGTGATTGACGCAGGCGTGGCGATCGCCCCTGGGGTGATGATCCAGGCGGATCCCCAGACCAAGGTGATTATTCACTCCGGTGTTGTGATTGGCAGTGGTACAGTTATCCACGCCAATCATGGCAGTATTGAGATTGGGGCCGGGGCCATCATCGGCGCAGAAGTTTTACTGGTTGGTAATATCCAAATTGGCGAGCAGGCGTGCATTGGGGCGGCGAGCACAATTTTCCACCGTCCTGCGCTGATCGGCAAGGTTGCGCTGCAAATCGGGGCAGGCGATTTAATTCCTCCGGGGGCGTTATTGGGCGATACCAGTCGCAAGGCCGAATCGGCACCCCACGCAACCCCTGGTATGACTGATGGGGCAACTGTGACCGATGGGGCAACGGCCAATTCTTCTGTTCCTAGCGCCGCTGCTATGGGGGCACCCATGGGGACTGCCGCCCACAATGCTCCTAGAAATGGCAGCGCGACTAGCTATTCCAATCCTGGCTATTCCAATCCTGGGTATCCCAATCCTGGAGTCAATGGACAGTCGGGGAATGCCGCCCCTCCTGCCGATGTCTCCCTACAGGGACAAACAGGCTTTGCGGCCTCCGCAACCCACGGGTTTGTGGGAGTTCCCCAAACTGAATCTACCTCTGAGGCTGGAACGGCTCCGTTTAGCGCCGGGAATTCCTATTTTCAGGCACCGACATCAAGACAGCCGGATTTGCCCTGCCAACCGTTTACTGAGACTCCTCTGCCCTCAATCGGTACGCCTCCCCCGCCAACCCGAGTAGCTCCTCAGCCCAGCTATCCGGGACCGTTTACGATGCCTAAAGCAGATGTCCCGTCTCCGGTTCCTGTGTCCCCTGAACATTCTCCGGAATCAGATTCGACTGCGATACAACCCAGCACCAACGGTGCCGGAACGGTGAATTACGTGAATCAAATGTTGGGGCGGATGTTCCCCACCGTGGGAACCACTCGCAAACCTGATTAGGCTCCATTGCTGATGGTTAATCGGCAAGTTTTGATGGCTAAATTCAGCAATGGTTCGTGCTGATGATTCCTTAGGTTGGCCGAGAGGGTTGCAATCGTCGGTGCCACTATCCTTGTCTCTATCAGTTGGGCAGACGGTTTATCGATTCTTCATGCAAAGTTTCGGGATTTCTTTCAGGATCTCTCTGAGTCGGTGGGAATACTTAAAAGTACCCTATGCCATTTATTCATGACACCACAAAAGGTGCTGAACCCTGCTCAATGGCGTGATTCATCAGCGATCGCGCCGTTGCGGTACTGCTTGCCGTCACCCCAAAATAGATTAGCAAAAGCAACACGGGCGGATCGTTCGATCCCGATGTTCCTGGACAGCCGCACGGCGTCAATCCTACCGGAGCGGGGCACTGGCGTTGTCAAAGGCTCCAAAGATTTAGGAATCCCTATAATCAGTGACCTCACAAAGGGCTGGCTAGCCGTTGATGAAGACTTGCTAGCGGGAAGTGCACGAACGGGACTAACGCCAACTGACCCGATACAATGTTGGCGAGGGAACGTGCAAGATGTGTTGTTATTGAGTGTCCTGTGGAGGTGCTGGGGATGAGAATACCTGCGTGGCTGACGAGAAACAATGTGGTCAAAGGGGCTGCTGCCCTGGTGATTGGTGGCGCAGCGTCCTTCCTTGCCTATGGCCTTTACACGGGACATGTGAAGACGGGATTCCTAGCGGATGAAAAGGTCACCAAGAGTGAAAAGAGAAATGATGAGAGGGAACTGATTGAAACCGTCACGACCACTACCGTTCAGGATGCAAAGACGCTGTGGGAGTGGTTGCAGCTCTCTAGCACACTGGCTATTCCGGTTTTAATTGCGGTTTTAATCTATCAATTGCGACAGCGCGATCAAATCCGCGCTATTGAGCAAGCCGAAACGGACCGCAAACGGGCTGAAGACCAAGCTGTCCTGGAACGGGAAATAGTAGACAACAATCAAAAAGAGGAAGCCCTTCAGGCGTATTTTGATCGGCTATCGGACCTGTTAGTCGAGCAAAACTTGATTGCGATCGCGATGGAACTGAACAATCAGCCAGAGGCGCAGCAAGATATTGCCAAACGGGAAAAGCTGAATGCCGCTGTCGATGTGATTCGCGCCCGCACATTAGCGATTTTGCGCCGATTTGGCAAGGATGGAGAGCGGAAAAGGCATGTGATTCAATTCTTGATTGAAGCAGAAGTCCTGGGCAAGTTAAAACTTCGGCTCAGCGGGGCCAACCTGAGCGATGTCTTCCTCAGTAGTGCCAACCTGAGCGGAGCAAACCTCAGTAATGTGGATCTCAGCGGGGCCAATCTCTTTGGGGCGAACCTCAGTGGGGCGAACCTCAGCAGCGCCAAACTCAGCGGGGCCGACCTGCGGGGGGCCAAGCTCAGTGGCGCTGACCTCAATAATACCGATCTCAGTGGAGCCAACCTTTTCAGTGCTTATCTGAGTGGGGCTTATCTGAGTGGGGCCTATCTGCGAGGGGCCAACCTCAGTGGGGCTGACCTCAGTAATACGGATCTGAGCCTTGCTAATCTGAGCTTGGCCAAACTGAGTGATGCCGACCTCAGCCTTGCCAACCTCAGCCTTGCTAAACTGAGCGATGCTGACCTGAGCGGTGCTTTCCTGAGCGGGGCCTATCTAAGCGGAGCCTACCTGAGTGGGGCTAACCTCGGCAGTGCAAAAACGCTGACCCAAGAGCAGCTAGATGTGGCCAAGCTCTGCAAAACTAAGTTGCCTCAGGGGATAACGCTGAGTCCGAACCGTGATTGCAATGCCTTGGGCCTGACTGAAAGCTAATTCATCTGGGGGCGCACTCAAGAGGCGCACTCAAGACTAGATGAGCTTGCAGGGAAAAGCTTGGGGTGGGGTCAGGTTTGGGGGCGGACTGTGCTGCTAAACCTGACCCTATCCGTTAAAACAGCCTCAACTCATGAAAGAATGGGGGTTGGTTTAGCCAGCGTCTTCTATGTTTTATGTCCAATACCTATACTGTTGAGATTAGCCACCAAGGGCAGACCCACACGATCCAAGTCCCTGACGATCGCCCCATTTTGACTGTGGCGAATGAGCTGGGCTTAGATCTTCCTTCTTCCTGCACCGCTGGGATTTGCACGACCTGTGCGGCTCAAGTCACCCATGGCACCGTGGATCAGCCCGATGCCATGGGTGTTAGTCCTGAAATGAAGGAAAAGGGATTTGCCCTGCTGTGTGTGTCTTATGCGCGATCGGATTTGAAGATCGAAACAGAAAAAGAGGATGCGGTCTATCAACTTCAATTTGGTCAGTATCAGCAGCAAAAGTAGCCACATCCGTACACCTCGCCGAGGCATGGCGTGATCACCCAGTTCATCACAACCGAAGTGGCACGGCCTGAGATGGCCAGCGAGTTACCGCAGGCGATCGCCCTAGCCCTGAGCGCCTCGGGTGAGCCTTTGCGCTGGGCGATTACGGCAGTCCGAGCTGATCGGCAAGCCGTGGTGGTGGAGGCGATCGTCACCCTCAGGGATGAGGCCATCCCAAGTGCGTCCTCCCCGCCCGCCTCTCTATAGCGTTCCCCAGCCGATAACCCCAAACAAAGCCACCGCTATGACGACTCCCAAGATTATTGTCCTGGATGATGACCCAACGGGTTCCCAGACGGTGCATAGCTGTTTACTGCTGACCCAGTGGGATATGGAAACGCTCCTGATTGGCTTGAGGGATGCTGCGCCGATTTTCTTTGTGCTAACGAATACGCGGGCCTTGACCCCGGAAAAGGCTGCTGCCGTCACGCGGGAGGTCTGTCAGAATTTGCAGCGGGCGATCGCCGCCGCCAATATTCACGACTTTCTGGTGGTCAGCCGCTCCGATTCCACCCTGCGGGGTCACTATCCGGTTGAAACGGACGTAATTGCTGAGGAACTCGGCCCCTTTGATGCCCATTTCTTGGTTCCTGCCTTTTTTGAAGGGGGACGCACCACCCGTGATAGTATCCATTACCTCAAGGTCAACGGTATCGATACACCAGTCCATGAAACGGAATTTGCTCGCGATTCGGTTTTTGCCTACAGTCATAGCTATCTGCCCGACTATGTGGCCGAGAAAACCCAAGGCCGAATTCCAGCCCAGCAGGTGGAGCGCTTTCTGCTGGCGGATATCCGGGCGGGCAGTTTAGACCGCTTGCTACGCCTGCACGACAACCAATGCGGTGTGGTGGACGGTGAAACCCAGACAGATTTGGATCGATTTGCCCAGGATATTTTGGCCGCAGCGGCTCAGGGCAAGCGATTTTTGTTTCGCAGTGCGGCCAGCATTCTCACGGCTTTGGCGGCATTGCCTCCCCAGGCGATCGCCCCTGCAGATATGGCTACCTATGTTCGGAACGGTAAACCCGGTGCCATCATCGTCGGTTCCCACGTCAAAAAAACCACCGAGCAGTTGCAGCATCTCCTCCAGCAACCCGGCATCGTCGGCGTGGAAATTGATGTCGCCCAGATCCTCACGCCGGGTGGCCCCGCTGCCCTCCTACAAGCCACTTTGGAAAAAGTCAGCACAATCCATGCGGCGGGTAACACCCCCGCCATCTACACCAGTCGGCAGGAGCTTAGCTTCGAGGATGTCCAAACCCGCCTCAACTTCGGCGAATCTGTTTCTAATTTACTCATGGACGTGATTCGCCATCTCCCCGCCGATATTGGCTTTCTGATCAGCAAAGGTGGCATTACTTCTAACGATACCCTCAGCCGTGGATTGGCATTGAGGACCGCTCGACTCCTCGGTCAAGTCCTCGCCGGGGTTTCCATGGTCCGCACCCCTGCTGATCATCCCCAATATCCCGATCTGCCAGTGGTGTTATTTCCTGGGAATGTCGGCGATGCCACCGCCCTGGCCACGGTTTATCAACGCCTCAGTGGGTAGGTACAATTAATAGCTCCCCGGCATTTAATTAAGATCCCCGGCATTTTGAGAAATGCCGGGGAGCTTAAAACGCACAGTTTAACTATGCTTTCTAACGTTCTAAAACCCTGGAATAGCCCACATCCATCAGACATCCTTGCAGCATATTCGCCCCAATTCCTGCTTCGCGGCAAACCGCTTCGGCGTGACGAATCTGATCAGGCATTAAGGATGCCAAACTGTGATAGCGCTTGGGAAATTGGCGATCGGTAAATGTCGTTGTTGATTGTCCCGGTTCATAGTCAAACAAGGATTCTTCCGATTTGATTCGCCAACTGTCCCCAAAGTCCCCATTGAGTTTATCGAAAAATTCGCGCTCCACTGTATCCAGGGGCACTGGCACTGGCAGAAAGTTCGACAGGGCGGATTTGACCGAACCAGACTCCGCTCAGGGAGCAATCTTCCGCTGGCTTCGACTCCGCTCAGCCAGCGGCTCTATTACCTAGCAGGTATATTATTTCTTGGAAATCACCTTAAACATAAGGCTCGATGGATCACAAATCGAACTTTGCATCACTCAACAGGTCGAGGCCCTGGCCAAACTAGCCATCCTGCGCTAAGTTCTCTGCTCTGCTGGACAACATCCACCAAGTAATTCACTGCCCTGAATCTCGCAAAATTACTCGATTAGGTGGATGCTGATTGTCGATATCGGAGATCCGCCGAGGCTTGCGAAGCCCAGAGATTTTGTTTTTTGGAATCACCTAACGGCTTGTCGTTTTCGTCGTTTTCAATAAATGCTTCATCAAACAGCAAGACTTATTAATTTTTTCGTAAAGGATGGTGAATATGAAGTGGGTTTTTCATTGCTTGTGGGAAGGTAGGAGTGTCAGTTGATTCTCCGCAGTTGTGTTGAGCGAATACATCTACTGAACCGTTAAATCGGTTGCAGATTGGGCAATTGTGGAGATTGCAGGGTAGCGAATATCACATCGGTCTTGAATAGCAAAAGTTCCGAAGCAATCACCGTTAATTGAGAGTTTGTGTGGGTGCATCATTGCGTGATCGGTCAATATCTACCGCAACGTTGTACACAATAATTCATCAGTAGAGGATTTGATATGATGCGTCGTTTTGGAATGGCTGCTGCAACTGTATTTGCAGGGCTAATGTCTGCTGTATCTGGAGTTTCGGCACAAACGATTGATGTGCCTTTTAATGGGTTCGTGGGGAATGTTTGCACATTTGATAATTTAACCGCTGGGGTTTTAGCCACTAACTCTACTGCCAAAACTATTCTTTCATCCACACAACCGGGCGGTTCAGATGCTACGGTACGACTGAATTGCAATGGCAGTGCCCGGATTTCAGTCGGCGATATGGTGGCAGAGAACACGCTATCGGCCAATCTCTTGGCGGGAACCACCGTCAGCTTATCTAGTCGAGGCACATCTGTGTATCAATCCAATGATCTTAAGGCACAAACAAGTAATGGTGTAGCTCAAACTGTGACTGCAAATACAGTGACATTTAGTGGTTCTCCTATCAGTTTGCGAGTACAAATGTTCATTAATGCAAACAGTACTATGCCCGGTGGTGCCTACTCATTCACCGTTCCAGTGACGGCAACTCCGCTGTAGTCCTTCAAGACTTTCATGCCTGACCCAAGATCAAGGTAATACCTCTTGGGTCAATCCCCCAGATCCCAATGCTACGGGAACCCTATTCCTCAAAGTCCCTCAACATTGGGAATTTGGGGGGCGCAGGCATAACTTGACCGACAACTAAAAAAGATTGGATTAAAGGGTGCACCTACATTACTATTGCGCACTCCTGCTTTCACTTGATAACGAACAATATAATTTTTAATGCGATGCAATTTACGCCTAAATTTGTTGCCCATTCATTGTTGGGCACATCACTTCTCGTAGTCAGTCTGCTGTTTCCCCGGTTAGCGCAAGCGCAACTCTCGCTCTCGCCCATGGTGATTGAAACTACCACAAACAAGGGAAGGGCACAAGGATCAATTGAAATCGCCAATCCTGGCAGTCAACCGTTTCGTGCTCGGGTTTACACCCAGCCGTTTACCTACAACCGTGATGGCAGCTTTCAGGTGCTGCCCACCGATCCTAGTGATGTAAGCAATTACCTCCAATTCTCGCCCCGCGAACTGGTAGTCGAACCTGGCGCTACGCGGCGCATTCGGTTGGTGTCTCTGTTGCCGCCCAGTTTGCCTGCCGGAGAATATCGTGCTGTTCTATTCACCGAGAGCCTGGAAGCGATTTCCCTTCCAGGGCAAACGGGACAAATTCGTGTTGGTGTGGTTCCCACCATTGGGGTCACGGTCTATGTGCGGCATGGCCAAGTTTTCCCCAAGTTAGGGGTCCAGAGTGCCCGCTGGGATCACTTAAACAAAACGATACAACTTCTGGTCAGCAATACTGGCACGGCCTCTACTCGACCCTGGGTCATGTGGAAGTTACAGCAAGGGAGCCAGGTCATCGCCAGCAGCAAAACCGAACCTATGACCTTGATTACCAAAAGCGATCGCTTTTTGCCACTGGCACCGCCGAATCCCGCGCCTCAAATCGCCCCAGGAACCTATCAACTGACTGGAGAACTGCAATGGGGCGATGCCAATAATCCCAGCAAATTGCCCTTTAGCACAACACTCACGGTTTCCCCAAGTCCCTAATCGGGGTAGTTGAATGGTGTCTGAAGGCGTTCTATTCCATCCAGAAACTGTTGTCTTCCACAATACTCTGCCAACGGCGGCGGTGGTTAGCTCGTCGTCCGCCTCACTTACCTTAGCCGCAGAACCAACCGCAGAGCCAACTGTTGTAGACCCTCCCACCACAATCACAGTGGCGGATTTTTCGTCAGATCAGGGCAAAGCCGCAGATCTGGGGGAACCACTATCGGTTGGTTTGGCTGAAGTCACACCACAATTAACTGCGGTTACCGTTCCCTCACCGCCTGAAACCCTAGAAGTCCTGCCTGAGTTTGCATTTGGGGTGCAGGCAGAACAGAAGTCCTCCATGGCTGCTGGTGCTATACCTCCAACTGATCAGCCCGCACCACTGCAAGGCGATGATCGTCCAGTACCATCGTCGCCTCCGCCTATACCCATTACCCCGGCTATTCAAACCATTGACACCAAACCTTGGGCACCACTCCCGGTTGGAATCATGGTAGGTGATCGTACGGTTATCCCTTCAACCCTGGTGCGAGGACAAGAAGATGGTAAGCAAGCAATTGACTTTAACCAATGGTTGATTTCCCTCGATGACTTTGTGAAAGCGCTGAAATTCAACCAACGCATTTTAGATGACGGAGGATTGGAATTGCGATCACTCGGGCTGGCCATCCGCCTCCCACCCGATGTTTTACGCCAAGATCCCGAACTCGGTACAGTACTGCCGATTGAGATAATCCAAACCCGGTTCAATATCCCGACCCGGTTTGATCTGCGCGAATATGCGATTCGCTTTGAGCCACCCTGGCTAGGCCGCGACCTATATCAGGCCAGCATTAAACCCATTCCCGTCATCACCGAGGGCTTACCCATCATTCCTGCTCCCACCCTCACCCTTACAGCAATTCAGGCAGAAACCAATATCACAGGAGAGCGAACATCCAAACACTCAGCGACCCGAATATCCAGCACGCTAACAGCCCTAGGGACTTTAGCTGGTGGTGGATGGGTCTTCAAGCTCAGCCAAGCCAATTTACTCAAACCGTCAACCTGGCAACTCTCTGAACTGCAATTCCTGCATCAAACTCCGACCCATGATTTTGTTTTTGGTTCTCACGCCCCATTTTGGGCTAGCCGTAATGGCGGGAACTTTTGGGGGGCCACCTGGGTACAACGGCAGGGATTTACCACGACCAGTCCAACCGGAGGGGGATTTGATGCAATACAAAGAATACAGGCTGGGTTAATTGGTCGTACAGTATCCGGAGAAGCCGAACCTGGAACTTTGGTACAGCTAGTGGAAGGAGCGAGCGAGCGCGTCATTGCTGATACCCTAGTCGATACCTCCAGCATCTATCGATTTGAGAATATTCCTTCTAGTGGCTCCTATCGCCTCTTGCTCTATCCCAATGGCCGTCTCACAGCTCAACCGATAGTCCGCACCGCAAGCTTTATTACCTTGCCCACACAGTTACCAGCGGGAACCTCAGTAGTAATGATCTCGACTGGACTGGGCAGGCAATTTCAATCTCCAGGAAACTGGCTAGGACAATTCACCAACTGGCGCAGTGGCCTGCTTTACCGTCGGGGAATATCGGAGGATCTTACGGTGGGGCTTGGACTTGCATATGATCACACCCTATTGGGTCTAGCGGAGTTGTTTTATCAGCCTACGCAATTCCCTCTGCAACTTACAGCGAAAACCTGGTTCGATCCGAATGCCAAACAACCTTGGCAACTGGAAGCTAATCTCCGCTGGCAACCCTCGCAAAAACTTGGCCTAAATCTGAGCCACGATCACTTGTCTCAACGGGCAACTCTCGATTGGCAACTGAACCGTGACTGGTTTTTCAATGCCAAGGCTGACAGTCGAGAACATACTCTCGCTGCCGGTCTGCGGTTTTCCCGCAATATGCCGCAAGCTTCCCTATTTGCTAGCGTGGACTGGAATACCAAAAATGAATGGCGCTGGAATTTACGGGGAAGCTGGGGACGTTTCATATTCAGCCATCTTGGAACTGCCATTGGCACTAGCTCTGAACTTAGCTATCGATTTTTACCACAACACACCTTGGAGAGGGATAGCACACTTAGGCTCAATTATGAAACCCGTAACCTGAACGATCGCCACAACCAGTTAGCAACTTTGAGCTGGCGCTATCGCTCCCCTTCTCATAATGGTAGAGTGGCTTGGGAACTTGAGCTGGGTTATGGCTTAGGGTCACAAGGCCAAGGAATAATGGCATCAATCGGTACTGGCTTAATTCCTGGCATCATCCTGCGAGCACGCTATCAAGGGGTTGCATTAGATTCAGATCGCAGTAGTTTTCGGATCGAAATATCCCCCAGCTTTCAAGTGCAGAACGGCCTCAAACCAGCCAATTCAACCCTCGATTCACTTCGGAGTCTCGGTGGTATCCAAGTTATTCCATTTTTTGATAGAAATGCTAACGCGCAACACGATTCCGGGGAAGACTCATATACCGACGATAGCAACCTGCTCTTAGTTGTAAACAATCAACCCATCACAGCCTTGCGGCCTGATGTTAGCAAACATGATATATCACTCCACTTGCCTCCTGGGCGGTATCGACTTGATATTGACCCCGCAGGCTTACCGGTGGATTGGCAAGCTCCTACATCAGCCTATGGTGTTGAAGTTGTGGCAGGGAGCTATACACCTGTTTGGATTCCCCTCATTCGATCTTATACAATTTCTGGCATAGTGAAGGATGCCACTGGTATTCCCCTAGCCAACCGACAAGTGCAAGCAAGTTCAACCAACGGAAAGCAAAAAGTTATCTCTGTGAGTAATGCAGCGGGCGTATTTTTCCTAGAAGGGCTGAGCCAGGGAACTTATCAACTCACCATTAATGGTCATCCAGCATTTCCCGACCTGTTGACGCTTGATAGTTCTTCTCCTCAGTTGAAAGAACTGGATATACAGCAGCGTTAGAGAATGACAGCTTATCCAAGATCTCAAAGTGAGTTCTATTCTCATCTAATTCTTTTGCCTCTGCATTGATTTCTGCGTTGGTTGGAATTAGCCAAGAACGTTGCGCAGATTCCGGGACTTATCCATCTGTAACGCCATTTTCGTTTCTCACCCCGCTGGTATTTGCCCCACCACCCATGTCCTATCTTCACTCTAGCCAAAATGTTTTGCTCAGCTCCGTGGACGTGAGTGAAACATTTTGATGCCTACGACAATGCAAAATGACTACCGCTTAAATTTTATCTAATGAAAATAAATTGGGCAAATGGACTATATGACTTCAACACGATCTCCACGATCATCCAGACTCCGCATCCTCCCGATCTCCCTGAAGTCACTACTCAGGCTGTTGATCAGCCCCGCAATGCCCTCCACGGGAATTATCGGAGTTCCCAATTTATCCGCCAAATCATCCACAGTCACATCATCTAAAAATCGCGTATCGCCCTGTTTAAGCATCAACGACGGCAATAAAATCGCATCACCCAAGTCACGATGCTGCAACGCCATTAATATATCCTGGCCCGTCAACAGCCCAGTGACGGTCATCGTTTGGCCCCAGTATTCACTGGCGATCGCCACCATCTGCACCTGCACCCCCTCCACCTGATTCAACCGTTGCACAATCGGCTGAAACGCCAACTCCACAGCATTCCCCACCACCCAGGTAAAGCGGCGTGGGACCACGATCGCACGCGGCAGTTCCGCCTGTTCAAAGTCCTTCAAAAATAGCCGAATCGAGCCTACGCCATTGCCAATTTGGGGATACTCCTCATAGTGGGATTCCGGCGGCAACTCCTGCCCCGCTAGCAAAAACCACTCATCCGCCAACCACACCACCGTCGCCCCCAACTGCTGCCGAAAGCACTCCTGTAACGCCTGCACCTGCACAATAATTTCCTGCGCTTTTTCCTGACTCACCGGAACCAGTTCATCCTGCTCCGGACGAAACCGCGTCAGGCCCACTGGCACCACCGCCACAGAAGCCACCGCTGGCACCTCGCCCTGGTGGAACTGGGCCAAGTCCGTCAACGTCCGGGTCAGATGCTCCCCGTCGTTAATACCGGGACAGAGCACCACCTGAGCATGGATTTGTAACCGCTGGGCTTGAAACCACCGCAACTGATCGAGCAATTGTCCTGCCCGAGGATTTTTCAACAGACGGGTTCTGATTTCTGGCTCCGTTGCATGCACCGAAACATACAGCGGGGAGAGGTGCATTTGGGCAATGCGATCGAATTCCTTTTGGCTGAGGTTGGTGAGCGTCAGGTAACTGCCGTAGAGAAAACTCAGACGATAGTCATCGTCTTTAAGATAGAGACTTTCGCGCTTTCCCGGCGGCTGCTGATCGATAAAGCAAAAGGGACAGCGGTTGTTGCATTGAATCAACCCATCAAAGAGAGCGGTGTCAAATTCCAAGCCCAGATCTTCATCGTAGGCTTTCTCAATCTGGATTTCGTGGCGTTTGCCAGACCCATCCAGCACCTCCAATTCCACCACTTCATCGGCACATAGAAATTGGTAGTCAATCAGATCCCGTGGACGATCGCCATTAATGGTCACGATGCGATCGCCCACTTCAAACCCCATTTCTGCGGCAATGGAACCTGGCAACACCGCCGTAATTAATGCTGGCCGAATCGAAGTTTCACTCATGCCGTTCTACCTACGCCACCCATTTCAATACACTCATGCCCCGACCGGCGGCAACAGATCCCGCACTGCCACCACACAATCCTCAAACGCCAACGGTGCCACCTCTAAGCTATCCGCCTCTAAACTATCTGCTAAAATCATTTGCTGTTGATAGCCCGGGGTATTGGCTTGCCGAAACACACGAGGCTGTCGAAAGACATAGAGTTGCCGCTTTTGTACATCTAGGACCCAGCATTCCTCAATACCTGCCGCCGCATAGGCCGGGACCTTCACCTGGAGGTCGTAGTTCAAACTGGAATCCGCCACTTCAATCACCAGATGAATCTCCGCTGGAGTCGCATGGTGACTCGCATATTCCAATGGATCAAGGGCCAATAGCGCAATGTCTGGTTCTGGCTCCGAATCATCACTCAAATGAATCGGATCTTGAACTTGGATAATGGCACGATTCACTAACCGCAGTTGAAACACCCGCATAATTCGCGTCGTTGCCGTCCGGTGAGCCGTCCCCTTAGCAATCATTGGCAGAATTTGTCCATACAGCAACTCCGTACGTTCCTCTGGCGGCAAAATCCCCAAATCCGACATCCGATGGTATTCCGTCACAGTGAAGCGTCGGGGTTGAATAACCAGATTCATCACATCAAATACCTCCCAGAAATCCTGAGTTCTAGAAACTAGAGGTTTAGAAACATTTAGAGACACTTCTACTTCCATGTAGACAGCCTCAGCATTGGTTAACGACTCCGATATGGCCTGAGAGCAATAATTGCCACAGGTCATAGTCTCAATGAAGTGACGCTCTCAGGAGAGCCCCGCAGGAATTATACCTAGTGTAGCGCCTTTATACCATCCCCTCCAGCAAGGCTAGATATCCCTAATTGGGAAGCAATCCACGGGCGATCGCCCCCAAAAGCGCCGCCCCAAACGCCAAGCGATACCAAACAAACACCCAATTGGTTTGCCGCTGCAAAAACTTCAGCAGCCACGCAATCGAGAGATAAGAAAACACAAAGGTAGAAACAATCCCCACCAGCAGTGGCAGGAACATGTGAGACTCCTTTAAAACATCCTTCGTTTGGACCAGCGTTGCGATCGCCAGCGTTGGCAAGCCCAGCAAAAACGAAAACCGCGCCGCCGTTTCCCGCTGCAACCCCAGAAACAGCCCCGTCGTCAGCGTTGATCCCGATCGCGAAGCCCCCGGCAGTAGGGCAATCATCTGGCCCAAACCCACCAAAATCCCATCCTTCACCTGCAAATCATCAAATCCCCGCTGACGCGAGCCAACCTTCTCCGCCAAGCCCAGCAGCGTCGCCATCACAATCGACATCCCGGCAATCATCAAGGGGCTTTCCAATTCCACCTTCAACACCTTCAGCACCAATCCTCCTAACAGCGCCGGAATCGCCCCAATCGCAATCCCCAGAAACAGCTTCCATTCCTCGCGCTGCCAATCCTGCTGCTGAAATGCCGCCCAAGCTCCGCTGACAATTCTCTGGATATCTCGCCAGAAATAGATCACCACGGCAATCACACTGCCAAACTGGATGCCATCCACAGCGGCCTTACTCCAAGTGGCATTCCAGCCGAAAACATCCCGAAAAATAATCAAATGAGCGGTGCTGCTAATCGGCAAAAACTCTGTAATCCCCTGGACAATGCCCAGGATAATCCCCTGGAAAATGCCCGTAACCCAGTTGGGGCCATCCACCATTGCCAACAGGGCTGACCCCAAAGCGGGTTCTTCCCAGGGCCCATGCCATAAACCTTCCAGCAGATTCATTCCATTCAAACCGATCATATTACTCACTGCTCCCAAAGAATCCCTATGCAGGCTACACCAGTTTCGATCGCCGCTCTGTCATTATGCAAATCCATTACATTTCCTTCCGGAGATTGTAAAGAATTGCCCAAGAATTCTCTAGCTGCCTCTGAATTATCGTTATGTCAGCATGCCAGATTCGTCCCAGATCAGTTAGATTAACGGCAGTTTCATATCCCCCCCCCTCGGGATAACTCGAAGCGGGTATGATATGTTAAATAAAGTAAATAAAATGATAGAGCTGGGCGAAACACCCTTGATTTCCTACCTCCCCTCTCGCTCCTACGCCATCTCCGCTTGCCCAGACTCAACGGTCTCCAGTGAGCCCCTGTCCCGATCCGCCGCCGAGCCCGCCGCGATCGCCCAACGCAGCTTTGCCTTCGTCATGGCCGTGATCTTGGTATCCGGCCCTGTCTTCCTGGAAGCGCCCCTAGTGCGGTTTTTTCCCTGGCTGAGCCTAGCCCTTTCGCCCCTTTTGTTTTGGGGTGGCAAGCGATTGCTGGCAACACCAAAACACGGCCTCACGGGTGACTTGCTGATTGGCTTTGCCTGGACCTGGGTATCGGGATCGATTTACTGGGGTTGGTTTCGTTGGGAGCCGATTCTTCACCTCCCCATTGAAGCGATTGGATTACCCTTTGCCCTGTTCTGCATCGCCTGCAACTGGGGGAAAGTGGGCAATTTCTTCTATTTGGGATCGCTACTCGGCACGGCACTCACTGATATCTATTTTTACCTCACTCACTTAATGCCCTATTGGCGCAGCCTGATGCGCGTTGAAGAGTCCGATCTAGCGGCACAGCTTTTCCACAATGCCCTGAGCCAAATCAATACCCCCTGGGGGGTAACCTGGGCGGCTCTTTTGGCGGCATTCTTGCTGGGGATCAGCTTTATGACTCTGCTGGCGACGAAGGAAACCCACTGGTGGGCCTTTGGTGGCGCTGTCTTCAGCACAATTTTGGTTGATAGTCTGTTTGCGATCGCGGCGTTGGCCGCATGAAGTTTGACCGATTGAAGCTTGACCTACAGTTTGATCGCTGGACTTCTAGGGTCTGGATGTAGTCCCTCAGAAAGAATTTTGCCCACCCCAAAGACCGGTGGCAATTTTTGACTTAACTACGCCGAATTACTGAGAAATGTCCACTGCCCATAGAATTTCATAATTTCCGCGTATCTTGATAGAAGAGTCTTTATAATCAAGATTCCCGGTCAATGCTCGACTCAGATTTGCCTAGAAATTTGACCGTGTAAGAATCATCCATAACAGAGCGCGCTTCTTGCAGCCCGTGGTCACCCTACAACAATCTCCTTTTTTAATTCTTCGGACAGATTCTGGTGGTCGGCACTTGCCCCTGACCCAGGGTAACTGCTGGACATTGGGTCGTAGCGAGGAAAATAACTTTGTCTTGGCTGATCGCTGGATTTCTCGGCACCACGCCATGCTGCAATGTATGGATACCGGGGACTTTTATTTAATTGATTTAGGCAGTCGCAACGGCTCTTTTGTGAATGGTCGTCGGGTGAGTATCCCGGTTATCCTCCGCAATGGCGATAGCCTGACCTTTGGGCAAACGGAACTGGAATTCCACTGTCCCACACGCCATCATTCCACCTATTCTCCCCAGCGGGAACGTGAGGTCACTGCCACGGCAGCACTGCATACGCGCAATCTGATTTCTGTTTTGGTCGTCAATATCCGCAACTTCACAGGCTTAACCCGTCAACTGGATGAAAAGATCCTGTCTGAGGTAATTGGGACGTGGTTCCGCCATGCGGGCGACATTATCCGCCAGCATGGGAGTTGGGTCGATAAGTACATTGGTGATGCCATCATGGCGGTTTGGATTCATGGCGCGGAAATCCGAGGGGATGAGATGCTCCCAATTTTCCGCGCCCTGACTGATTTAAATAAGGCGACGCAGGATCTTTATACGCTGTATCCCTTGCCTTTTCCCCTGCGGATTGGGGCCGGGATCAATACCGGCTATGCCATGGTGGGCAATACGGGCAGTGGCGATCGCCCGGATTACACCGCCCTTGGTGATACGGTTAATGCAGCCTTTCGCCTGGAAACATCGACCAAACAAATTGGTCTAGATGTGGCTTTGGGCGAAGTCACCTATCAGCATTTAAGCGAGATCGGGGCTGAATCTTCCCATCTATTTAAGTCTCATACCGTGATTCTGAAGGGCTACGACGAGCCAACTCACGCCCATGCCTGTAGCTTTGAGGACGTGGAAACGTTTTTGCAAATGAAAGAAACAGGCCAATAGGATGCCAATAGAATAGGGACTTCGTAAACTTATGTAACGGCTTTCCTCAGCTAAGCCTCCCGTTGAGCAGATGGGATCCAGGAAATGATAGTCTCTAAGAAATGCTATGTATGGATTTCGCGCCACAGGACGGGAGGATTACTTTATGAAACAGTTTTTGCGTCTATTAACAGTTTTTGCACTAGTGATTGGGGCTATGGGCTGGCTGGGTCTGTCCGAAAGCGCTATGGCAGCGAACCTAAATGGGGTGGTAGGGATGCGTTCCTTTGCTCCAGCACCGATTCTGGCGGTAGAGGAATTGCGCAATGTTCTGGAAGACAAAATGGCAACGGAGTTCGGGCAAAAAGTTGACCTGAATAACACCAATCTACGGGCATTCCGGCAATATCAAGGCTTGTATCCTAACTTGGCCGCAATCATTGTCAAAAACGCTCCCTATGAAAGCGTTGACGACGTGCTAGAAATTCCTGGACTCACCGATCGCCAGATTGATCTATTGGAAGCCAACCTGGACAACTTCACGGTCACGGACGTTGAGCAAGCTCTGGTCGAGGGTGACGATTGCATCAACAACGGTATCTATCGCTAATGTGACGCGCTCGTTTGGTGCTAGGTTAGCTCGCTAACTTGGCGTTCTGGCATCATGCCGCAAAAGATTGCTCAATGCCCAAACTTGGGGTCAATGAGCAATCTTTGTTTTTAGAATTTTGTTTTTAGAATTTTTCAGTCACAACCGCGCCTCATGCTCCTTTCCTCCCCTCCTTTCTCCCCATGCCCATTCCCTCCTCCTTCGATGTCCTGGTCATTGGCGCAGGTGCGGCGGGGCTATACACAGCTCTGTGTTTGCCGAGCCATTTCCAAGTGGGCTTGGTCACCAAAGACACGCTGAATCTTTCAGCCAGCGACTGGGCTCAGGGGGGGATCGCGGCAGTCGTGGCACCGGATGACTCGACGAATTTACATATTCAAGACACCTTGCAAGCAGGAGCGGGCCTCTGCGATCCGCCGGCGGTGAAATTTCTAGTCGAGAATGCCGCCCGCTGCATTGCCGATTTAGTCAATATGGGCGTGGGTTTTGATCGCCATGAGGGAGCCCTGGCCCTTACCCTAGAAGCAGCCCATTCTCGCCGTCGTGTGCTCCATGCGGCGGACACCACCGGGCGAGCTGTGGTCAGTGCCCTGGCTGAACAGGTGCTGCATCGCCCGAATATTCACGTCATTTCCCAAGCCCTCACCCTCGATCTGTGGCTGGATACATCTGGCCATTGCCAGGGAGTCAGTGTGAGCTATCAAGGCCATCTGGTTTGGCTGCGGGCCGGAGCAGTGATTTTGGCGACGGGGGGTGGGGGGCAGGTGTTTGCCCAGACTACGAACCCGAGTCTCAGCACGGGGGATGGTGTCGCGATCGCCCACCGGGCTGGGGCGATCGTCCGAGATCTGGAGTTTGTCCAGTTTCATCCCACCGCGTTGACCCAGGTGGGAGCGCCCCGCTTTCTGATTAGCGAAGCGGTGCGGGGCGAAGGCGCTCACCTCGTCGATGCCACAGGCAGACGGTTTGCCTTTGATTACCACCCTGACGGCGAGCTGGCTCCTCGGGATATCGTGAGTCGGTCTATTTTTCGCTATTTGCAATCCATCCATGCTGACCCAGCTACGGGACATGTCTATTTAGATCTGCGGGCGATCGCCCCAGACCGGATCCGCTATCGCTTTCCCAACATCATCCAGATTTGTCAGCAGTGGGGCATTGATGTCTTCACGCAGCCAATTCCCGTCGCTCCGGCGGCCCATTATTGGATGGGTGGCATCGCTACGGATCTGCACAACCAGACCTCGATTCCTGGCCTCTATGCCGTGGGTGAAACTGCCAGCACTGGCGTCCATGGGGCCAATCGGTTGGCTAGTAATTCTCTGCTGGAATGTATTGTGTTTGGCTCACAGTTTGCCAACTTGGTCAAAAACCATCCCGATGGCACCGACCCAGTGCCATTTCCGACTATGCCTTTGGAGGCAATGCCTGCGCCAATATCCACGCAACTCCACATGGCTGACCTCGCGGAAATTCAGCAGATACGCCACGTCCTGCCGCGCCTCCTCTGGCAAAGTGCCGGAATTTGCCGGGAGGGCGTGGTGATGGCCGAGGCGATCGCCCAAGTCCACCGCTGGCAAACGCACTTCCAGGCCCTCTCGATCAGCCAGATTCTGGAGAACTTATCCCCTGGAGAAAATATAAAGCTAGGCCTACCCGCCGCCGATCTGAGGCTTTGGGCCGAAACCCGCAATTTGCTGGCGATCGCCGGACTCATTCTCAAAAGCGCCCAATACCGAACCGAAAGCCGGGGTGGCCACTATCGTACCGACTACCCCGCCACCGATCCCGCCTGGGCCGTCCACACGATTGTCGAACGTCACCAGTGGTCCACATTACCCATTCCCCCGGCATAGCGCCCGCTAGGGATGGGCCTACCCCCGATGGTGAAAACAAAATTGCGGATCAACCAAAAGGGAGTGGAATGGTCGCCAAAACACAGCCGATTCCACTCCTGAGGGTCTTGATTGATGCCCTAATGCCGCGTTTTATGCCGCGTTTTGGCGATACCAGTCGATGGTGTTTTTCAAGCCTTGTTTAAACTCCATCTCAGCGGTAAACCCGAAGGCTTGCTTGGCCCGCTCCGTATCGAGACAGCGGCGGGGCTGACCATTCGGCTTGTCCGTTTGCCAGACCAGCTTGCCTTCATAGCCCATCAAGTCACAGATTAGTTCAATCAGATCCTTGATGGAAATCTCGTACCCAGTGCCTAGATTGACCGGTTCGGCATCGCTGTAGAACTGGGTGCCCATGACGATGCCCCGGGCCGCATCGGTGGAATAGAGGAACTCCCGCGTAGGACTGCCGTCTCCCCAGACGGGAATCTGGGCATCGCCCCGCACTTGGGCCTCATGCACTTTGCGAATCAGGGCCGGAATCACATGGGAACTGCTTGGATCAAAGTTGTCTTCGGGACCGTAAAGGTTAACGGGCAGCAAATAAATGCCGTCAAAGTTATATTGCTGCCGATAGGCTTGCAGTTGCACCAGCAGCGCTTTTTTTGCTACGCCATAGGGCGCATTGGTTTCTTCGGGATAGCCATTCCAAATATCGTCTTCCTTAAAGGGCACCGGGGTAAATTTCGGATAGGCGCAAATTGTACCCACACACACAAACTTGCTAACCCCGGCTTCGTAGGCGGCGTGAATCAACTGAGTGCCCATCATCAAATTGTCATAAAACAATTCGGCGGGCTTTTGCTGGTTGAGGCCAATGCCCCCCACATGGGCAGCCAAGTGAATGATGATGTCTTGCTGATCGGCGGCCCGTTTGCAGGCGTCCATTTGGCGCAGGTCATAGTCGCGCGATCGCACGACCGTAATCTTGTCTAAAGTGGCTCCAGCCTGACAAAGCTGATCCACAACCTGTCGCCCTAAAAAGCCTGCGCCGCCCGTTACTAAAATCCGCTGATTGCTCAAATCGAGCGCTGTTGTTGTCATAGCCCAAAGCCTACAAAGAAGGTATAAGAGAGTTAGTGAGGATGCGGATCAATAGCTAATATTAATCCTGAAGGAAATATTAATCCGAATTGAAGGATCCGTCTAAACGCGTCTAAATACCAGGATGAAGATTCGGAAAGGCGACTTTTGAGGCTTTCCGAATGGGCTTATCCCTGAGCGATCATCCTGGTACAACGCCTCTAGGCCATGGGTCCAACAGCTTGCCGAATGGTAGCGATGTCTGTCACGGGTTGGACAACATGGCCATTGAGAGGCACTAGACCTTGGCCCTTGAGGTCTGCTTCTACCATCAGGTGCACCAATTCTTTGAAGGATACCGAAGGCTCCCAGCCCAATTTCTGACGGGCTTTGGTCGGGTCGCCAATCAGCAATTCTACTTCCGCCGGACGCAGATACCGCTCGTCAAACTCAACGTAATTTTCCCAATTCAGGTTGACATAGCCAAAGGCTACATCTAGGAACTCCCGGATGGAATAGGTTTCGCCCGTGGCCACGACATAGTCATCGGGTTGATCCTGTTGCAGCATGAGCCACATCGCCCGCACATAGTCCTTGGCATAGCCCCAATCCCGTTTGGAATCCAGGTTTCCCATATAGAGCTTTTTCTGCTGTCCAGCCACAATCCGGGCCAGGGCGCGGGTGACTTTACGGGTGACAAAGGTTTCGCCACGGCGCGGGGATTCATGGTTAAACAAGATACCGTTACAGGCGAACAATCCGTAGGATTCCCGGTAGTTGACGGTTTGCCAGTGGGCGTAGACCTTAGCACAGGCGTAGGGACTCCGAGGGTAAAAGGGTGTGGTTTCCTTTTGAGGCACTTCCTGGACTAAACCGAACATTTCTGAGGAACCGGCTTGGTAAAACTTCACTTCTGAGCCTGTCCGGCGCTGATATTCGCGAATGGCTTCTAGTAAGTGCAAAGTACCCATGCCGACGCAATCTACCGTGTATTCGGGAGAGTCAAAGCTGACGCGCACATGGGATTGAGCGCCTAGGTTATAGATTTCGTGAGGTTGTACTTCCTCAATAATCCGGCGTAGATTACCACCATCGGTTAGATCACCATAGTGCAAAAACAGGCGGGCTCCCGCTTCGTGGGGGTCTTCATACATGTGGTCGATGCGATCGGTGTTAAACGTGGAGGTACGTCGAATGATGCCGTGGACCTCATAACCATTTTCTAGAAGCAGTTCACTGAGATAAGACCCATCCTGTCCGGTAATCCCTGTAATCAACGCCCGTTTCTGCTGTGTCATGCTCAAATTTCCTAACTGTGGTATGTCTAAAAGGGAGCGAATTTGCCTCATCAACTCAGGCGATCTGCCTAGGCAGAGGGGGCCATGCCGCTAGCGACAAATGCTCATGGAAAGCACGCCCGTTAATTTGAGCCTATCGCAATTGTCCCTATAGTCTTAGCTTGAAATTACAGGAATAATCTATGGATTCCTACCTTATCCCTGTAAAGATTGGGTCAAGATTAGGTGAAAATATGGAGGGCACTTTTGGGATCACCCTTCCCGGTACAATAAATAAACCAAATAATTCGTTAACTATCAACAATCGCATGGATATCTTGGAGTTTTTTCAACTGAACAGTGGCAAATGGTTCTCGCAGCGTACTAGTCACCATCTGGCATTGAATAAGTCGGAAAGCGGCAAGTCCGATATCCAAATTGATCTCCTGGCAGCCACAGATGACGGAGTGATACAACTTTGTCATCTGCATGATATTGATCCGGCTTTGGCTGTGCTCGGGATGAAAACCACCTGGACCGGAATGATGGATCAGGATACCAAGAAGACGACGGGATCGAGTCTATTGGTACTGATCCCCACTGCTACTACTCCCCATGCAGGTCAGTTACTCCAGAGTCAAACGGTGATCGGTAAGCCACCCACGGGGACGATCGCCCATTACAGCTTAGGCAGTGATCAGGTACTGACGGTGATGACCCAATCGGACACGTTATATTCTGATGAGCGTATTTGGTTCGCTGGATCTAATTTGCGCCTGCGTAGTAGCAAAGTGAAGCGATCGGGAGGCTTTGAAATCGCATCCTTTTGCTCAGAAATCCGCATGGGCGGTATGCCTACGACACCCTAAGAATTTCTTCAAATAATTTTCTCGCGGGTTGGGACCCTACTCCGCCCGCTCAGAATCATCTGGTGGAGCCGGAGAGACGGTATCGTCTGGAGCTGCTGTTGCCCCATCGGGAAGGGCGACGGATTTCAGCTTGGCGTAGAAGTCTGATGCATTTGCCCTGGGTGTAAATTGGTGGATCAGGCTTTGTCCGGTCTTGTCGCTCGGGTAGTCTGCGCTGCTGGAATGGTCTGTGTGGCTGGAATAACCTGTTGAGGTCGTGACGAATCGGGCGACGGGTGAGGATGCCGACGATGATGGATGCGGCAATTGCTCCGGTGGTCTTGCGTCTATTGGCGCGCCGATGACCGCGCCACCAGTGGTCATCGGCGGTGGAGTCACCAGTGGAGAAGTCATTGGCGGCGCGTTGGAGTTAAGCTCTTCTGCGAGTATTTTGGATCCCAACGCCTCTGCTCCCGATAATTCGGGTCCTGATGCCTCGGACAATTGGGGTGTTGACCCATTTTCTTGGGGGCTGGTCACTAACGGGTGCTCAGTCTTTGGCCGTTCTGCCTCTGCTTCCGGCGTTGCCATTAAAGGCTGAGTCAATGCCGGAGTGATTTCCGGTTCTGCTGCTTCCATGCTGGACTCTGTCATCGTTGCCCTGGATGCAGCGACATCCAGGGTTTGTGTCTCTGGGGTCTGTGTCTCTGGGGTTTGTGCCTCTGGCAGTGCAGGCAGTTCTTGCTTGGGACCATTCTGTTTGGATAGCAGGCCCCGCATGGTTTCTAAAAATTGCCGCCGCCCTTCTTCGGTGCGTAGGTTGTAGGAACCCACTTGGGATGAGGGGATGGACTGAGTTGTAGGGCGCACGGGTAAGGGGACTAGATTGTCCACAGCCAGGGGCTGCTGCATGGGCGATTGCTTTGGGGAGGGCGTTAGAGGCTCTAGGTAGGGCAATTTCAGTGCACTGGGCAGAGGGTGAGGGGACGTTTTGGCGATGGCTGACGTGTTGTGTTCGGGGTCCGTGCCCTGCTCAACGGTTCGGTCTGGGGCGGCGGGGGCATCTGAGTCTTTTAGAGAAGCATCTGGCGTCCGATCAGACGTTGGGGCGGCGGCTCCCAAGGGCACTAGGCTTTGACTAGAGAAGGGTCGGGGAGTGGCTCTGGGGGGCCGCCCGCCTAATCCACTGCTTAACCCACGCCCTAGACTTAGACCACTGCCCAGTGTGCTGAAGCGAGAGGGCATGGCCCGAGGCAATTTGCTGCAAACCATGCGATCGAAATCAAGGTTAAAGTGCGGCACGGGCTCTCCACGCCGTCGCCAAAAGGATAAAATCTGTTCAACCGAAACGGATTTATAACGGCCTTGATAGAGGGCCTCGACCACGGCCAACCGCACCCACTCTGTTGGATACAGGGTTAGCCAGCGAGACAACAGTTGATCCGGCATGTAGCCGCCTACTTCAAAGCTGTAGAGCCGCAGTAAATTTTCTGCACAGATAGCCGCATCCTGCTGGAGATTCCCTAATTCATTGTTTCGCTCTGTCATACGCCCTCGCTGCGGCAGGAAATTCCGTAATCCTGAACTCCATCCATGATTACTAATATGACTTGCCAGTCTTAATGCTGCTATTACTGATAGCTTTCATGCTACACAGGGAATCGGGATTGTCCACTTTTTTCTGAAGAAGAATCCGATTCAGGACCTGTAGCTGCTTGATGCAGTCGCCGCTTTATTCAGTACCTCGGCGAATTCCCCCTTCTACAGCGGTAATGCCCGACCCGGCAAAGGGTTCTGTTCCCCCGTCCCAGTTAAAATCACTAATGCGCAACCCAATCGAACCGATTGACAGCACTGGATTGTAGCGCAGGGTAATGCCATAGGCCCGACGACTGTATTCCAAAATGTAATCTGTACTAATGGCTTCGTTCGTATCCAGGTTATAGGAGGATTGAAACCCTACCCGCAGTGGACCATAAATCTGTTGGGTCAGCCCAATGCCCAGGGTGCGGTTATCGGCAGTGCGATCGAAGAAAAAGGGCGACTCTCCAGCACCCACCACTTGGCTATAGGTGAGGCTGAAGGCGGTGTAGTCTAGAACCGATCGCGAAAAATGACCGAACTGGCCGTACAGCCCCACACTGGCCGTCAAATTATTTTGCGTATCGCCGTTACTGTAGGAACTCAACACCCCTTCCAGGCGCGTGCCGATGGAAAGATAGGGTTGGACAGGCTGGGGAGTATAGCGCAGTCCCTCTGTGGGGGTCGGGGGTAGCGCGCTGCCTTGCCACAGCAGAAATCCTCGGCTCAGGGCGGCACTGGCTTGTAAACGGCTGAGATTGGTGCGGTTGTTGGTGCGGTTGCTGGACAGGAGATCCGTGCGATCGCTGTCGGCGGTGATGTTTTGGAAGGCGGCTTGGTAGCTGAGGTTAATGCCCGTGTTGCCAAGGGTAATTACAGGAGAGGTGAGAACCGCCCCGAGGCTGCTTTGGACGGTTTGGAAGCCAAGGGATCCGTTGAACAGGCGATCGCGGTAGCTGTACTCTAGGCCCAGGGAATGCGTCCCCACTAGCTGCTGAGCACGCAAACTAGCCCGCAGGTTATCCTCGACGCGGTCAAAGTCCAGGCTCGTCATCACCAGCTTGCCCGCCAGACGGGTACGGTCCCCCAAGTTAGCCTGTAACTCCGACCGAAATCCAAAATTTCCCAGGCTCACAGGGTTGGTACTATCCGTTATCGCCCGCTGCAAAAAATATTGCGGTGTAATTGACAGGCGCACGCGATCCGTAGCGATCGGTTCAAAGGTCCGCTGCAGGAAAAATCCGCCTCGCTCTTCTCCATCAAACCCAAAACTCACGAGGGGGGGTTGCCGCTGCTCGCGATCCAGAACGACGCGAGAAATTAAGGGGATAGATACCCGCTGATCAAACACTAGGCGTGGGCGGGTGGCCACAATTTCATCCCGAAGTGGCGATATGCGGGTTAACCGAGCGCGCTCGGCCTTGAGCACCAGTTCCGGCGGGGAGAATGGATCATTGGTGATTTTGATGTTTTCTGCGACCCAGCCGTCCGGTGTAAAGTCCAATTTATCGGCTTCAAATCGCAATCGCCTGACCTGCCCCCCCTGGGGTGGGGCTCCGGGCAGGCGCGATGCATCCCGGCCCACACCAGCCGCCACGAAAATACCGCCTGTACTGCTGCCCACTCGGGTGGGCTGATTTGCCGTGATGCGATCGCTAGCGGGAGGCGTTAATACTGTACCCAGTGGCCCGGTGGGAAAGCTCAAATCACGGCCCGCTGTGGGCGTAAAAATCTCGCCGCTGGCCTGTTGGACCGTGCCGTCCCCTTGGACAAAGTTGTACTCTAAACGCTGTCCGCGCAATACCTGATCGCCCCGAGTTAGGGCCGCATTGCCCTCGGCAACGGCAAACCGATTCAGGAGGTTGACCTGCAAACGATCGGCATCCAGCAACGATTCCCGAAACCGCATCTTTACGGCTCCTGTTGCCGTAAAGATGCGACGCTGCTCATCATACTCTTGGCGATCCGCCATCAGTTCCAGCACGCTAAAGGTGCCCGATGGGGATGTGCTCGATGGGGATGTAACAGGCGCAGCTCCTGGGGTGCCAGCGGGCGGAACTGGCGTGGTTTCTGTTCCCGGAATGGCCTGTCCCACCCGCAGCGATGCAGTCGACCCCCGCCCCGGTAACGCGATCGGCGCGGGCGAAAACATTATGGGCGAGAGCCTTTCTGCCGGGTCAGGCTGCGCTAAAGCGGCTGCTCCCAAGCGCTTGGCAGGGTCTGCAACAGTCCCCGTAGTCCCTACAGCGGATGGCAGGCATTGCCCATTTTTAACAGATCCGCTTTTAATAGGCCCGCTTTCAGCAAGTCCACTGGCAGTAAGCCCACCTTGAAGACAAAGGGGAGATACCATCGCAGCAGGCGGCAAAGCAGGAGGAGCCGAATAGGGCATAGGGCGTAAACAAACCGAGTGCATCTCAGAAAAAACAAATCCAGGGGCAGTTCAGCGAGCCACCCCTGGACCCAACTTGTACGGCGCTGCCGTTGAAAACTATTCCAGGTCTTTGCGCCCGGGGTTACGAGCCGGGTCACCGGATAAAAAGCCGAAAATAAACAGCGAGGCAAAAAATGTCACCACGATATAAACCACGATTTTGAGGGTCAGCATAATTTAAGGACTCCAGAGGATATCAAACTCCAGCGGATTGACGGTTTGCCAAACGCGCCGCGATCGCTTTTCTCAATAATACAGAAATGCTGGTCTCTTTTTGAGCCTGGAGCGCCGACTTCTCTAAGGATCCTCCTGGCTGATGCCCCATTCGTAGCCGCACCCTTAAGATTCTTGATCTTAGATTCCTGATTACGCGGACGCGAGTTTCCACAAAACGTTCCCTGCGCTATTCGTGCCCCCACGAGGGCATCTGGGCCGAGAAGCGCCCCGCTAAGCCTGCAATGGGTCTAAAACGCCAGACGGCTAAAACGCCAGACGGCCGACTCACCCGACGTGCAGATTTCCCCTGTTTGGAGATTTTTCTCTCTGTGCCATGCCAACCCTCCCAGGGAAAACTATATACATCGGTAAAGATTCAGTGAATCTCCCGGGCTTTCCTAGGGCAATACTAGCAATTTTACTGATGCTGATTACAGCAGGGCGGAATCCAGTCTATGTTGCCAACATTCGGGAATAGGCAGAGGCTCATTTCTGTTCCTGACTTTTTCAGTTTGTTCAGAACTTATGCCGTATCCCATGTTTGATCGCTTCGCTACCCTGGCCCCCGTTCCTATTTCTCCAGTGGAAAATTCGGCCTATCGCTTTGGATTTATCCTGAGCGCGGTCATGGGCAACCAGACTCGCTATATCAACTTCCGGAAATATGCGGAGCGCGATCCCGAGGTGGATCTCGTCTGGGCACCCATTACCCACTACATTCCCCCCGGTGAATTCAACCCATTCCGGTGGCTGCCTGGGCCTCTTCAGACCCGTGCCGTGGCCCTTTATCAGACATGGCCTGTTTTGCGACAAATGGGCCAGTTGGATGGCGTGATGATTCACCTCTTTGAAGCCGTAGTGTTTTCTAGCCTGCGCACCCTGATTTGTCAGCGACCCATTATTGTCAACAATCACGACGATCCGCCCATTGTCAATCCCGCTACCTATCCCCTCTATGCCCGCCATCTGCAAAAAAGCCCCTGGCGGCAGCAGTTGCGTTTAGGCATTGATCGCTGGTGTGCCCACCACACGGATTTATTGATCCCCTGGTCTAACTGGGCTGCGGATATTTATACCCAGGGCTGTGGGGTGCCTGAGGCTCGGGTTCATCCGATTCATGTTGGTGTTGATTTGGAATTGTGGCAGCCTGTGACCAAGTCCTTTGACTCCTCGAAAAAGCCCAAGCTGCTCTTTGTGGGGGGCGAGTTTGAGCGCAAAGGTGGAGCCATCCTCCTGGATGTATTTCAGCAGCGGTTTGGCGATCGCGCGGAACTCCATCTTGTGACCAAATCTGCCCCTTCCGATCTCCCCGCCAATGTGATCGTGCATGCAGATTTCTCTCCCAACGACCCGCGCCTCACCGCCCTCTACGCGGCGGCGGATATTTTTGTGCTACCCACCCGCGCGGATCTGTCATCCTTTGCTTCCCTGGAGGCCATGGCCTCTTCCTGCCCCGTTATCGCTACCCCCGTTGGCGGCATTCCTGACCTTGTCCGCCACGGTGAAACCGGCCTCTTAGTGCCTCCCAATGATGCCACGGCCTTGGCCCATGCCCTGGAGGCTCTCGTAGACAATCCCAGTCATCGACGGCGTCTGGGATTGGCAGGTCGCCAAGTCGTTGAGCAGGACTTCAGTGCTGCCGTGAATACGCCCCGGATTCTCACACTGATGAAACAAGCTGTAGATGCACGGCGGTTAGGGCGAACGCGGCATTCCCAGGCAACTTCCGCCTCCTGGACATCAGTTCGGCCCATTGTCGGGCACCCTGCGAGGCGCTAGGTGAAGAGACTGACCTGGAGCGCTGGCGTCTACGCTGCCGTCTTTCGGAACTGAAGTTCACTCAATTTTCCGTTCTTCTTTGCCTGGTGGCTATGACTCTAAAATTTCCGCAATCCCTTGAGGCGCTGGCTGCCAGCCCGTCTAGCTTCCAAGCCGCTTGTTTCAAAGTGGGCTGTGTCCTGGCGCTGTTGGCCACCCTGGGCCTGTCGCTGGTGGGAAACCACGGCTTATCGTGGGATGAACCGGCGGGTATTTCTACCGTGAAGTGGAATTATGACTATGTGAGGCATCACAAGCCCATGCCCTATGAAGTTCTGAAATATAACGGGACGCTGTTTAATTTTGGTGCAGAGGCCCTCTATCAGATTAGCCGACTCGTGAAAGATCCCTCTGCGGCCCAGGCCGGTCTGGAGGAAAATTTACAGGTATCTGGTGCCACTCCAGCCGAATCGGCGGATCGCTATGAGCGCCGTAAAGATGAAGAAACGCGCGATCGCATCGCCATCAAACATCCCCTCACTTTCTTAACTTCGCTGCTAGCCTACGGCGCTGTCGC
Organism: uncultured cyanobacterium; assembly: GCA_963766075.1. GTDB lineage: Bacteria > Cyanobacteriota > Cyanobacteriia > Leptolyngbyales > Leptolyngbyaceae > CAVYAN01. Next base: position 94,150 of record CAVYAN010000061.1, read on the forward strand.
TGGAATTGTACGCATCTGGTGGGGTGGCCAATTCGCATGGCTAGGCGTCGTGGTTCTGGCGCTGTTTCCCCGGTTCTGGGGCCATAGTTTTTTCAACCATAAGGATATTCCCTTTGCCGCCGTTTTTGCTGTGAGTATTCTGGCGGGGATTTATCTAGTGGCGCACTATCTGGAGCTGGAGGAGCCGGAAGAAAATCTTGATCCATCTCGCTCCGGCCCCGTTGCCATTGGGCCGATCACGCTGGATCGCCGTTTTGTCTATGCGATGTTGTATGGCATCCTGGCTGGGATTTTAACTGGCATTCGATTTGGCGGTTTCATGATCCTGCCGATCACTTACCTGGGGGCGATCGTCGTTCGTCTTGGGATGCCCAGAGCGGGATTAGCAAAAAGTCTGCTGCGGGTGACGGGGTATCACGCGGTGACAGCAATAGTTTGCCTGGGCGTAACCCTGTTGGCCTATCCGGCCTCGTGGTTGGCCCCCCTGCAATGGCTGTGGAACGCTAAGGCCACGATGACCAATTATCCCTGGGAAGGCTTGGTGCTGTTTAATGGCAGTCTGTATCCCAATGGGACTAGTGCCTTGGTACTACATTCCCCTGTGGTTTTTATCTCCGTACCCGTGATTTTGCAAGTGTTGTTTGGCCTAGGGGTGGGGGTACTGGTAAAGCGTTATGCCCAATTTTCGCGCTTACAAAAAGTCGGCACGGTTCTGGTACTGCTCCAGGTCTTTTTGTTGCCGCTAGGGGCGATCGCCCAGCGGTCCCCGATCTACAACGAAATTCGGCATTTTTCCTTCATCACTCCGGGAGTGGCCGCCATTGCGACGGGGGCGTTGATGTGGATTTATCAACTGCTGCGGCACCGGGGGTGGCGACTGGGGGTGATCACCTGTAGCCTCATCCTCAGCAGCCAAATTGTCTGGGATATGGTGCAGCTCCATCCCTATGAATATATTTACTTTAATCGCCTGTCCCGATCTATCGCTAACGCTCCAGCAGCCTACGAAACGGACTATTGGGGCCTGAGCGCCCGGGCCGCCATGGAGTGGGTTAACGAAAATGGCCAACCCCATCTACCCGTGCTGGTGGGGGTCAACACCCGGTCTGCCAGCATTTATGCGAGCCCCGATCGCCCCTATCTGCCCTTTTCTCCCGCCTCTCTGGCAACACTGAAGTCGCAGCCGTTTTACTATCTTGCCGCCCCGGTCGTTAGCTATCGCTACCCCGACTTTTTCAAAAGCTGCCCGCTGGTCCATCAAATCCAACGCCAAGATTTGCAGCTTACCCTCGTGCGGCAATGCCCCGCCAATGCCACCGCCGAATAGTCACACCCCGCCGAATAGTCACGACCACAGAGCCTGAGAAGCCCGCTGGGTCTAGATTTGACTGGGCATGCCCTAGGGCATCGGGCGGGGGGTGTACCAAGGACTAAGAAATACCCCCCGGTAGTATTCAAACCAGCAGGCCGGTGCTAATTGGGTGGCGATCGCCTGCCGATGCTTGAGATAAAAGATTGTTAAACGCAGGGTGCTGACCCCCAGGTAAAACGGCAGCAGGACCGGCATAAACGGGCGCTGCCAAGGGGCCAGTTTGGCAATCCGACAGGCATGGGCGGATAACCCTGCACTTTGGGCCAGTCGGGTCAAATGTTCCCGTTCAAAGCGTCCAGGGGCAATGTGATGCCATCCTTCCAATTCGGGGTGATGCCATACCTGCCAGCGGCTGCTTTGAATGTAGATGACAATTTCTATATCCTCGGCATTGGACACCACAATGCCCCGAATGGTTTGCTTGCCCCGCAAGCGTCGGTGGAGCGGCACAGCCTCTTGCCATGCCTGTTTACGCACCACAAAACTGGGCCCCCCCGGCACTGTACCTGGCTTCGTGTACTGCATCGGCTCCGGCCCTTTATCTTCCAACGCCAGCAGGAATTTAATACGGTGAAAGTCATCGGGCAAGGGTCGTCAGTTTTGACGTAGTGTCGTCCCCCGTAAGCACCCACTTGGGGATGGTCTTGCCCAAACTGGATAGCGGCAGCTACCCAATGCGTTCTGCCAACAGGTAGTCATCATCGGCAAAGGCGACTAAATCGTGGCTGTGGGCTTCAGCGATCGCCCGATTCCGCGCATAGGCAGTACCCTGAGTGGGCTCAAACACGTAACGCAGGCGACTGTCCGTCCGCCACCGGGCTGCATAATCCGCGACCACCTGGGCCGTGCCATCCTGACTGTTATTGTCCACAACCAGCACCTCCCAGGTCATGCCTGCGGTGTCGGTTTGTCCCAATAGCCGATCCAGAACCGCTGGCAAACGCTTTTCGCCATTGAAGGTGCAAATTGCCACGGTCAAATCTACTGCCATAGGTCATGATCCAAGCTCAGGTGAAATAGTGGTGAACAGGTGAAATAGTGATGAAATAGAGCGCTCGTTTTTCGACTCTCGTTTTTCGACAATGCTTGCCGGTGCGCCGAGATATAGATGGCTGTGGACAATGTTCGTCGTCACTTCCTATTGGGAATGCCAAAGGGCAGCGAGTTTTGTTTCCAACCACACAAACACCCGATCCAGCCACCGCAGACAGCCTTCTAGAGGTGTGCGCAAATACTGAATCACGGATGCCTGGGTGTCGATATAGTCTGCTTCATGCCGTGGGTGTGTTGGTACAGCCCCGGCGGAGACTGGGGGGGGATAGGGAATGCGGAGTGGGTACCCAGGCCCAGTCTCTGACCGCGGGCCAGAGGCTGCCGTCGGCGGGGGGTAGGGAATGGCGGACACGCCCGTCGTTGGGGTTGGATCTCCCTTGGCCGCGTCAGGAGAGGGCTTGGCGGCTTCCCGAAGTTCGATTGTGGGGGCATGGCTCGGGGAAACCTGGGTCGTGGGAGAGGGCGTGATTGCCGCTGCAGACATCGCCGACATCGATAGGGCGGCGGCGGAAATTGCCGATGGGGTAATTGCAGAGGGCGTTATGGCAGAAGCTCGGTCCTGGGCTCGAAGTGGCTGACCTTGCCGTGTGAAGGATAGGGCCGATGGCTGGTGTGGCATTGACAGTTCGCGAGACTGTTGCAGCATCGACTCTTGGAAAAGATTCGCCGCGATCGCCACAGAACTCTGCTGCATCCATCCCATCAACCGCTGTGCCCACCGCCCCAGCAATTGGCGCGCGCGCGGCTGAATTGGGCCATAGGATTGCAGCCACGCCCGAGTCTGCTGGCGGGACAGTTGCACCCTGCGCCCATGGGTGGCCAGTTCCCAAATGAGGCGCTGCCGCAAGTGGCTCTGCTGAGCATGGGACAGTATATCCAGCACTTGGTTTTGGGTTGTGACCAGGACCAGGGCGCGGGTATCCAGGCGACTGGCAATCCCCTGCACTTGGTAGGGGGACGTGGATGGGCTGGATGTGGACAGGCTGGATGTGGACGGATGGGAGGAGGTGAGGCGGGAGGAGGCCGTGGGCACGAGGCTGGATTCAGAGGGACGGAAGGTCGGGGTGCCTTGCCGCAGCGTTTGTTCCGGCGCTTGGCCCAGCATCGTGGCTAGACGCTGCACTACTAAACCCGATGGACCTGTTGGCAATGCCCAAGAGCCCAGTGAAACAGGCCCTACGGGATAAAAAATATTGTCTGACTGGGCGATCGCCTCATCCAGCACCACCGGCAGTGATCCCGGCAACGCCATCTCTCGCAGGGTCTGCAAAATCCCATAAACCGGTGCATCCACCGCCAATGCTGCCTGTTCTGCTTCAGTGCTGGCTGTCTCAGCCCAAGGGGCAATCGGCTCCGAACCCCCCGTCAGCCAAAGATCCACCCGCGATCGCAGCCCACGGCTCGCTTGAAAAACCGCATAGACGGGATAGAGCAGAATTTGTGCCGTCCAGCTTGCCGCCGTGCGGCACCGTCGCCATGCGATCGCTCCCCACTCCAGCCATCGTCGGGACTGTCGGACAATCCCACTCACCATCTTGCTTTGGTACGGACCCGACTGAAACAACGCCATTGCTACTCAACCTGCCGCCAATCGATATCCCTAATTCTACAGGGGATTCTCCCTCAGTCACCGCCTCGAATAGTACAAAGGAATTATGCATCATGCTGCCCTTTGCCCTGTCGCCCAATTCTGCCATCCGCCACTGCCGCATCCCTAGCCACCGGCCCCCGCAAAAGTTTATACTGATTGAGCTTTCACAGGTTTACAAAACTTTGGGTATCGATCTCCGCAGTTACGTTTATCTTGACCGGCTGCAACCCCAACATGCTGCCTACCTGGGCACTGTCTCCCTGGGCTTCTTGCCTTTGCCGGGAGACGCTTCCCTCTGGGTAGAAATTTCCCCCGGCATTGAAATTAATCGCATTACTGATGTCGCCCTCAAGGCAGCGGTGGTGCGTCCTGGTGTCCAGATGGTAGAGCGCCTGTATGGATTGCTGGAAATCCATGCCAGTAGCCAAGGCGAAGTCCAAGCAGCGGGGCGTGCCATTTTGGATAGTCTTGGCGTGAATCGTCAGGACTGTCTCAAGCCCCGGATTCTTTCTAGTCAGATCATTCGCAACATTGATCCCCACCATACGCAGCTGATTAATCGCTCTCGACGCGGACAAATGATTATGGCAGGGCAAACTCTGTACGTCTTTGAAGTAGAGCCCGCTGCCTATGCGGCCCTGGCGGCCAATGAAGCCGAAAAAGCAGCCCTCATCAACATTCTGCAAGTCTCTGCCGTGGGCAGTTTTGGCCGCTTGTACCTGGGGGGGGCCGAGCGCGATATTATTGCCGCTGCCAAGGCTGTTGTGGAGTGCATCGAAAGTCTGGCGGGGCGTGAGCATTCGTTTAATATGCGCAGAGAATAAGAGGACACGACATGGCAAACCATCAGCATCTTGCGCTGCTGAGGCAGGGTGCCGTGAGTTGGCAAAACTGGCGACACGCCCATCCCAGCTTGGATCCGGACCTCAGTCACAGTCATTTGGATCGCCTTAATTTTCGCGGAATTGATCTTCGTCGCGCCAATCTGAGTGGTACCACTCTGCGAGGTACACAGCTAGAATCCGCCAATTTGAGCGGGGCCATCCTGGATCAGGCTGACTTCACCATGGCTAGCCTAAAGCATGCACACTTATCCCACGCGCAACTCACCAATGCCGTGCTGCAACAGGCCAACTTAGACGCAGCCGATTTAACAGAGGCGCATCTGCTCAGTGCAAATCTCAGTCAGGCTAATTTGCGTGAAGCGGTGTTGCACAAGGCCAACTTGATTGGAGCGGATCTACGCGCAGCTAATTTGCGCGAGGCTGATGCGGGGCAGGCCCTACTGCTGCGGGCTAATTTGAGTGAATCCAGTTGGGTCGCGGCGCACTTGAATGAGGCTCAGTTGGCTGGAGCAAACCTTTATCGTGCGGATCTGGATGGGGCGTCGCTCTATGGAGCGAACTTGCAGCAGGCCAAGTTGGTGGCAGTGAATGCCAGTGGTACATACCTATTAGGAGCGGACTTGAGCGATGCCATGCTGTTTGGTGCCAATCTAACTTGGAGCAATCTGCATCGGGCAAGGCTGTGCCGCGCGGATTTGCGAGGATGCAATTTGCGGCGGGCCAATCTGAGTTGGGCGGATTTGACTGGGGCAAATTTGCAGGGAGCGAGTTTGCGTGGAGCCGATCTACGGGGTTGCTGTCTGAGGGAAGCCGATTTGACTGATGCGGATCTACGGGACGTGCAAATTCGCTCAACGGATCTGACCGGAGCCATTCTACCTGGAGCACCTCGGCAGCAGTTCCGGTCTCTATAACGATTGCAATCGCCGGATGCTAATACCCTTTCTATCCACCTAACAGATTCTATTCACCTAACAGACCGTTTCTGCCAAAACTGATGACACTTCTGTAAATTTCTGTAAAGCGTGATCCACCTAGCCTAATTCCTTCGGCGGCGCGGTTTGCCGCGATGATTAGGGGCTGCGGATTTGGGAGGATTGTCGTCCGCTAATTCGGGGGAGTTTTTCTCGGGCAGGGGAGATGGAGGCGCAAGGGGAGTATTAGCGATTGCGGCCCCACTGTCTACTGGCTTTTCACGCGGTTCTGGCAGCGGCAACTCCTCCAGGGGAACCCGTTCAGAGGGAATCTGCTCAGAAGGAACCCGTTCGGTAGGAATGCGTTCGGCAAGAGACGGCGGTTCCGGAAGGTGAAGGGCTTGGCGTTCTAGGGGTTCAGGTTGGGCGATCGCCCGCCGTTCTAACTCCACCTCCACCGAATTGGATACTGGCAAAGCCAAGGGCTTTTGCTCCTGTCGCAGCTCCGGCAGGGCCACCAGTTCCTTCTCCGTTTCTTTAATGGCCACTGGGATCCGTACGGGCTGCAACTCATCAATCCAGCAGCTCGCCAAGGGCAATGTTTGATCCAAATCATCCAGCGGGCGGGGCACCAGCATCACGGAATGCAGCTCACCAATGCGCTCAGCTTCGATCATGCCAGCATCCAAAGCAATGCCGACATTGGACACTGAGCCCCGCACGATCGCCGTACACAGACCCGCCCCAATGGTTTCATAGGCCGCCAGCACCACGTCGCCTGCCTTTAGCATGGCATCCGCTGCGCCTACCATGGCCGGAAACCCCCGAGTTTCCAGGAGGCCCACGGCTTGGTTGCTCAGGCGGCTATGGCCACGCCCATTAGCCAACTGCATCAATCGACTGCCAATGGGCAATACGGCTTCCAGATTCGGCATGGGGCGAGCAATCACCAGGGAAGACGCGGGTTGGCCAAATTGCTTGGCGCGATCTTCACCTTCCTGCACCGCAAGGCGCACATCTGCGATGCCCCCCCGCACAATTGCTGTGCAGTGCCCACTGCCAATTTTCTCGTAGCCCACTAAAGTGACTCCGGAGGACTTGAGCATGTGATCGGCAATGCCCACAATCGCCGGAAAACTTCGGACCGAGATTAAACCGAGCGCGGTATCTGTAAAGTCTTCTCGTCGGTTCATTTCAGGCAGGGATAAGGGATAGGAGCCACAGGATCAAGCAAAGCCGTCAATCTTCGGGAGCGATCATCACGTTCCGCTCTCATTCTCACCTGTTTTCGGGCTTCTCTCCCACGGAATTACTGGGGTTCTTAATGTTTTACCCCACAAGGCACAGCGTTTTACCCCACAAGGCACAGCCTAGTAAAAGTCTTGCCGCTAGACAAGCAATCGCCTTTCCGGCACTATAAGCAAGGCATTAGCCCACCCATTCTGATCTGAAACCGCAGTGCATAGCTCCCTTCCCACTCATTCGTCCACCAGCTTGATTTCGCCCGTGTTGTCTACTGCCGCGACTGCTGGACCACCGCTGAAATTGGGGGTGATGGCGTCCGGCAGTGGCAGTAACTTTGAAGCGATCGCCCAAGCCATTGCCAGTGGTCAACTGCAGGCCCAGATTCAAGTGCTAATCGGCAATAATCCCGACGCCCAAGCCTTTGCCCGCGCGGAAAAGTTTGGCATTCCGGCAACGTTGCTGAACCATCGCCAATTTGCCAGCCGAGAAGATCTGGATCGGGCGATCGTCCAAACCTTGACTGACCACGGCGTCGAATGGGTAGTAATGGCGGGTTGGATGCGGATTGTCACACCGGTGTTAATCAATGCCTTTCCCCAGCGAATTCTGAATATTCACCCGAGCTTACTGCCCAGCTTCAAAGGGAATCGTGCCGTGGCCCAAGCATTGGCCGCTGGGGTCAAAATTACGGGTTGTACAGTGCATCGCGTGGTGGCAGAAGTGGATAGTGGCGAGATTCTGATGCAGGCGGCGGTGCCAGTGCTGCCCAACGACACTGTGGAAAGTCTGCAAAATCGGATTCACGCCCAGGAGCATGTGATTTACCCCCGCGCGATCGCGCTGTGTTATTGAAGGCCAGGGTAATTGAGCGACAGGGTGATTAAACGCCAGAAGTTATGGGTTCACCAATCAAGAAACGCCGGATGGGAGGCAATTGCTTGAACGATTGAACCCACACTCCTCTGGTCATTCGTAATCCAATATTAATCACCCAACCTCAATCACCAACCTCAATCATCTAACGCCAATTAGACCCCGATTTCCTTGCTGTTGGCTTTCAGTAACTCCGCGATCGCCTCCCGTTCTACCCGGGGACTGGTCGGGACTTCTTGGCGGGCATCATTGATCAGCCAATCCAGAGAAGCAGCTTGCACATCGATTGTTGCACCGGTTTTATCCACGCAGTAGCGACCATACACCAGCTTGTCCACCAGTCGGACACCCGGACCTAAGCGGGAATATTCAAAGATCACGCTGTTATCCACCGTGGCCCCGCTACAGACCCAGCAATTGGGACCAATCATAGTTGGTCCAATGATCTTGGCTCCATCTTCGATGTGGGTCATCCCGCCAATGTATACCGGGCCTTGAATGTCCACCTTGTCCAAGTTCATGGCGACATTTAAGCCCACATAAATCCCCGGCGCAATTTCTCGTCCGGGAATTTGAACGTTTTTCACTTCACCCAAGAGGACACTGCGAATCGCGCGCCAATAGTCGGGCACTTTGCCAATGTCCACCCACTCAAAATCCATGGAAATGCCGTAGAACGGTGCCCCGATTTCCACCAGCTTGGGGAACAGCTCACCCCCGATGTCATATTCCACGCCCGAGGGAATGTAATTGAAAATTTCTGGCTCAAAAATATAGATGCCTGTATTAATGCTGGTACTCAGGGCTTCTTCCACCTTGGGCTTTTCTTGGAAGGCTTTAATTTTTCCGTCAGCATCGGTCACCACAACACCATAGCTGGGCACCTCCTCAAGGGGCACATCTTTCATGATCACCGTCGCAATGGATCCCTTTTCCCGGTGCCACTTAACGGCGGCAGTCAGGTCTAGATCAATCAGCGCATCCCCGCACAAAACGACGAAGGTATCGTCGAAAAAGGGCGAAAAATCTTGAATCTTTCGCATGCCGCCCGCAGACCCAACGGCGGCTCCGACCAGTTCCCCATCAATGATTTTCCCTTCAAAGGAATAGGCAATTTCTACACCAAAGTGCTGCCCATCGCGGAAATAGCTTTCAATTTCGTAGGCGAGATGACTCACGTTTACCATGATTTCTGTGAACCCGTGCTGTCGCAGGAGTTCCAGAAGAAATTCCATCACGGGCTTCTGTAGAATGGGAATCATGGGTTTTGGGGTGGTGTACGTAATCGGACGCACACGGGTACCCTTGCCTGCTGCCAGAATCATGGCTTTCATAAACTACCTCTATCTCCCAACCGAATCGCCACTAAATTGTAATTACTTTTACGAGATCAACCAATAGGACCTGAATACTCCTAGAACCCGGTATAGAACCGGACTGTATCCTCAATCCAAACGTTGGGTTTGGGATAACGACTCTATGCTGACAGCATAGGCGGGCATACAGCAAAACAATGGCAATGACTCTACCGAATCTACATATGACTCAGCATTATTTGATACTCAAAATAGCCACATTTTATTCTTAGAGAATCCTAACAGACTTTAGTCAGGCAGCACAGAAGAGGCAGCGTCAATTAGGTGTGTCGTTAAGTGTGATGCGGCTTGATCCGCAATCAAGTTAATTCTGAGGTCGTGGTAGAACTCCGTTTGGGCCAGTTCTACCTTGGACTGGGCCGATAGAAGTAAGAGTGCCCAAAATACGCCGACGCGATCGTGCTGGGGGGGCGGGGGCGGTTCGGTTTCGGTGACGGCGGCGTGGGCATGGGAAACATGGTAGCCGTTAATTTGGCTCCACAGTTCTAAGAGAAGTTCAAAATCGATCCAGTTCTGGCCTTGACTGAGGTGGGTCCAGTATTGGATAAAGAACTCCTCTAGGGCGATCGCCATTTCAGTCAGGTTCTCATTATGGGCCAGTTCTGCGATCGTCCGGAGGGCCTCGCTGCGGGAATGTTGTTTGGGGCGTTTGAGGCGTTTTTGGCGGGGAGTGGGATCGTCGAGGGCAGCAGCAATGGTTTGAATTTGATCAATTAACTCTTTGAGCGTGACGCGCCGTTTTTGGGGCGGTTGGGCCACAGCACGGCGGCGCAGGCGGCGCTCTAGAAACGGCGGTAGCACATTGCCGTCTAGACCCAACTCATCCAGGAAACCGTCGCCATCTCCAGGGTCGGTTTCTGGGGTCGGCTCTGGCTGGGCCAAACTGTCTGCCTTTAGCAGGAGCAACATCGAAGCGTAGAGAAATGCCTGCCCCGACTGAGACAGATTGTCCTCGTACAAGGCTTGCCCAGAGCCGCTGAAGGGGCTGAGTTCGTTTAAAAAGCGGTCAATGACATCGACGACTTTGACGTCCCAAGGGTCAATTTCCCCACGCTCTGCCATGTCGATGAGGAGGGCGATCGCATCTTGAGCTAAAGCAAGGGCCATGGACTAAAACCTGTAGCGACGCGTCAGACGTACGGAATAGGGAACGTGTCTGTATGGTAGCCCAGAAATTCTTGGCGGTTTAGAGAAAAGGACTAGCCCGCGGCCTTCTCTCCTTGGATTTCTGGGCGATCGATAGGGCAATTAATGGGCTTAGGAGATTTCTATGAAAGAATCTGCCGATCCAGATTGCTCCCTGAGCGGAGTCGAAGGGAGCAATCTGCCGCCGGCTGAGCGGAGTCGTAGTTCACTTCCCGCAGAATAGCCAGCGGATTTATTACCCAGTGGGTATATTACTTTCTTGGAGATTGCCTTATTGGGCGTAGACTTCCACCTCTTTATCCTCGGGCTTGGCCGCAGCAGCGGGCAAAAGACGCTGCTGTTCCTGGATTTCGGCTTTGTAGCGTTCTACGTCTTCTTCAAGCTCGTGGATTCGGGTTTCGCGCAAGTTGACTTCTTGGGTCACTTCGATGGTTTTTTGCAATTGGGTCCAGACGCTGAAGACCCAGGCCAGGACGGCACCAATGCCCAGCGCCAGAATGAGTTCAACCGCCAGGGGAGCCTGTAGTTCTACCCCCTGCACCACGTGGATAATAGTCGGTTCTGTATTTTCGATGCCAAACAGCACGAGTGCCAAGCAGATGACAAAGATGATGACAAAGTTGACTTGTCGCATACCAAGATTCCTCAGCGTGTCGAAGGATGTGTTGAAAATTTGTCGAAAGATGCAGCCCTTGGAACTATCTCCAGCGATCGCCGTTTTTGTCCAAATGGGCTGCTTCAATATGTACCAGAGAGCCTGCAAAAATGTAGCACTATGAACAATTTTTTTATGGTTTGGGAATAAGCGGTCTAAGATAAAAGATATGTTTTTATCGCTTGTTGGTCTAGTTCCCCCCGTGCCCATACAGGGCGGGGGGGCCGTTATTTGGGGTTACCTCGTCTGGGGCCAACAAGTCTTTAAAATTTTAATGAAAAATTCCCAGTGGGTAATCTCGCATGAATGTTTTGTTGCTGTATCCGCGGTTTCCCAAAAGTTTTTGGTCGTTTGAAAAGACGTTGGAATTAGTGGGGCGCAAGGCTATGCTACCGCCGTTAGGGCTGGTCACTGTGGCGGCGATTTTGCCCCAGGAATGGCAGTTTAAACTGGCGGATCGCAACATTCGCGAGATTTCTGAGGCGGAATGGGCCTGGGCTGATCTGGTCATTCTGTCGGCGATGATTGTCCAGAAGGAGGATTTTCTGGAGCAGATTCGGGAAGCAAAGCGGCGCGGGAAGCGCGTCGCCGTGGGGGGCCCCTATCCGACCGCTTTGCCAGAAGAGGTGCTGGGAGTCGGGGCGGACTACATGATTTTAGATGAGGGGGAGATTACCTTGCCGCTGTTTGTCGAGGCGATCGCCCGCAACGAGCCCACGGGGATGTTCCGAGCCGATGGCAACCGTCCAGATGTCACCGGCACCCCGGTACCCCGGTTTGACCTGCTGGAACTGAATGCCTATTCGGAAATGTCCGTGCAGTTTTCGCGGGGCTGTCCCTTCCAGTGTGAATTTTGCGACATTATTGTGCTGTATGGGCGCAAGCCGCGCACCAAAACACCAGAGCAGCTTTTGGCGGAGTTGGACTGCCTGTATGAGCTGGGTTGGCGGCGCAGTGTGTTTATGGTGGATGACAACTTCATTGGCAACAAGCGCAATGTGAAACTGTTCCTGAAGCAGTTGCAGCCTTGGGTGGTGGCCCATCGCTATCCCTTCTCCTTCGCGACGGAGGCTTCGGTGGATTTGGCCCAGGATCAGGAACTTATGGATGCCATGGTGGCCTGTAATTTTGGCTCAGTGTTTTTGGGCATTGAAACGCCGGACGAGGAAAGTTTAGCCCTCACCCAGAAGTTCCAGAATACGCGGGATTCCCTGAGTGAGTCGGTGCTGCGGATTTCGCGATCGGGCTTGCGGGTTATGGCGGGCTTTATTATTGGATTTGACGGTGAAAAAGCGGGCGCGGGGCAGCGGATTGTCCAATTCGTGGAGCAGACGGCGATCCCCACGGCGTTGTTTAGCATGCTGCAAGCCTTGCCAGATACGGCCCTGTGGCATCGGCTCAAGCGGGAAGGTCGGCTGCGGGGCGAGTCGGCCAATATTAACCAGACGACGCTGATGAATTATGTGCCGACCCGCCCCCTGGAGGATATTGCCACGGAATACATCAACGCCTTTTGGGACCTGTACGATCCGGAGAAGTTTCTGGACCGGGCCTATCGCCACCATCGTCTGTTGGGTGAGGCGAATTTCCCCAAGCGGGACAAGAGTGCCAATAAAAAACTGGATTGGATGGCGGTGCGGGCGATCGCCATTATTGCCTGGAGACAGGGACTACTGCGGAAAACGCGCGGTCAGTTCTGGCGCAACCTGATCAGCATGTATCGCCACAATCGCGGGGGGATCAGCAGCTATCTATCGGTCTGTGCCCAGATTGAGCATTTTCTGGAGTATCGTCAATTGGTCAAGGATGAAATAACCGCTCAGGTACAGGAATTTTTGGCCGAGGAAGCGAAGTTGTCTCTGGTCGTTGACCAGAAATTGCCAGAAAAAGTTGCCATTTAGGTAAGGCGATTTCCAGGAAAAATTATACCGACCGAGATTGCTCCCTGAGCGCAGCCGTAGGGAGCAATCTCTCGCTGGCTGAGCGCAGCCATAGTCCACTTCCCGCAGGGTATCCAGCAGGTATTTATTTGTCAGAAATCGCCTAATTACTAAGAACACTCTTCGCCTAAAACCGCTCCCTGAGCGGAGTCGCCTACAATCGCTCCCTGAGCGGAGTCGAAGGGAGCAGTTACTGGCTAAGCGGGAGCCATAGGCCGCTTCCCGCAGCGTAGCCAGCGGGGTCATCTGGAATTAACTGGGACGTTTAATTTGGGATTTGGCCCATGGATTCGTTCGGTTTTTCCAGCACTGCATCCAAGGTGCCTTTTACCGTGCCAGCAATCGGGACTGCCACTAAAACACCCAAGAATCCGGCAATTTGCAACCCTACCAGCAGGGCGATGAAAATCCAAATGGGATTGAGTCCGGTGAAGTTGCCCATCATGCGGGGGGCAATCACATTGTCTCGGATTTGTTGAATCACGGTGGCGGCGATCGCCACCTTCAGCGCCAGAGTAAAGCTTTGCAGCATCAACAGCAGCACCACCAAGCCAATCCCTAGAGTAGCCCCAATAAACGGAATCAGTTCCGCAATCCCAATCACGAGGGCAAACAGCAGCGCAAAGGGCACCTGGAGCCACAGAAATATCGGGATCAGTACCGCCGTCATAAATCCGGCCAGAATTACCTGGCTGATAAAGAAATTTTGGAAGTTGAGCCGGAGAGATTGACTCAAGGGAATACCGTATTCCGGGGGCATGAGATTAATCAGACCCCGCCAGAGGCGATCGCCATAGAGCAGCATATAAAAGGCCAGCACCAGCACCAACAGGCTATTCACCAAACTGCTGACCGTACCCAGGGCCAGTCCCAGGGCTTGGGGAGCGAGGGTTTGCACTTGACTTTCCAGTTGGGTCGCCAATTGGCCACTGACCCGATTGAAATCGACCGGCAGATTGCGCGATCGCGCCCAATTATCAAAGGCTTGCCAATTGCTTTGGCTTGACCCTAGCCAAGCCGGAATTCTTTCCAAAAGCTGGCTGGTCTGGTCCAGAATCAGCGGCACCAGAGTGACACCCGCCACCACCAACAGCGCCACAGTAATCATTAAAACAATGCTCACCGCTGGGATTCGCCGCACGCGAATTTTTTCCAGCCAGCGAACCGGATAGTTGAGCAAGAAGGCGATTACTGCTGAAATCACCAGTACCGTAATCAGTCCTTCAAAGTAGCGAAATACTTGACTCAGCAGCCACAGATTCACCCCGACGATGGGACCACTCAGCCCCAGGATCAGAAAACGTTTGAGGTCGGTGGCACGGTGCATAGGGGATCGCCTATAGCGGGGCAGAGGTCGGACTAATGGACACAGCGGGCTGGGTTGATTGTTTGAAATACTGGGCCTTGAGATATTGTCCCGCGATCACGAGGGCCAGGATTAGGCCAGCGCCAATGCCGATCGCGTTCGGCATCCAAAAGGCAGCATCGACATGATTTTCTGCGCCCGGGGTTAACGTCCAAATCAGCTGGTCACCTTCCCGGCGCACCGGTAGCGGCGAGAGGCTACGTGCACCCCATGGCGCTGATAGGCGGAATTCCAGATTTACCAACGCTGCCGGACTCAGCAACACACTGCCTGTGGACACCCCCAGCGATCGCAAATCCAGATCGTACTGTATCCGATTGCGCTCCAGTAGGAGTAAATTGCTGCGGTGAACCGTCAAGTGCGATTGTAGCTCTGGCAAATCACGGAGTAGGCTCGCTTGGGCCGGGGTGATATCCGTTGGACTAAAAAAGCGATTGAACTTGGTTTCTAAGTCCTTGGCATCGCCAAAGGGAATCGTCACCCACAGTTCCTGATTCGGTCGTCGTTCAACCCGGCCTCCCAAACTGCGCGTGCTCTGTTCAATCAGGTTGGTCCACTGGCGAACCGTGCTGTCGCCAAGGCTGCGCAGGCGATCGCCGATCTGCAAATGCTGGATAATTTCGCCCTGACTGGGACTGGCTACATGAATACCCAAGTCATAATCCACGCATCCCGAGAGCAAAAGAGACGCGACCACCAGGAGCGCGATGGCTCGCAGACGTTGGAGTAGTTGCACCACTGAGAACATAGCCGTTTGCCTAACCATTTGCCTGACCATTGGGATTGCCTAACCCTTGGTATGATCTAACAACCTTTTTGCTAATCTGTCGCGTTATTTTCAATATTTTGCTGGAATCCGGTTAGACCAATAAGGGCGAGAGATAAAGAGAAAAAAGCAAGGGCTCAAGAGGCAGAGGGCACATCTGAATCGGCGGCGGCATTACCCGGATCTAGGATTAAGGCGGTTTCCATGAAAATTATACCGACCGAGAGTGTTCCCTTCGACTTCGCTCCCTTCGACTTCGCTCAGGGAGCAGGTTTTACTGGCTGAGCGGAGCCGTAGTTCGCTTCCCGCAGGGTAGCCAGCAGGTCTATTACTTGTTGGAAATCGCCTAACCGATAGGATTAACCGTCGCCAGCGATATGGGCACTACGGGATTAATTTTAATTTTTCCTTTTGAATTTTTAATTTAACCCGATTGCCCCAGACTATTGCCCCAGACTATTCCAAAGGGCCAAACTGCCTAGGGTCAGCACCGTAACTCCCAGGGCCAACCCAATAAATTGATTGTCCCTGGGAATTTCTGGCGGGAGGGGTTCCGGTAATTCAAATAAGGGTTTAGATTTTTCTTTTCGGGTGGTTTTGGGTACAAACTGGGAGGCTCCGCGCGTGCCATACCCGGCGTTGTCGGACAGATTGGTAAGATCGGGGATGGGCGTTGTCCATTCGGGGCGGATTTGTAACCGGGGTGCTTCTAGGATGTAGAGGAGCCGCTTCGCTTGAGTGCGAACAGTGTGGTCCGGGTGACGGCTGACTTGGCGACAGAGGGCGATCGCCGCATCCTGCTGGCCTGCGGCTTCGTAGGCGGTGACTAGCCACACCTGAACGGTTCCGCCAAGGCGAGAGCGGCGATCGCCCTGGGCTTGGGCCTGTTCCAAATATTGAATCGACTGGCGATAGTCACCCCGCTCAAAGGCTACTTTGCCTCGCTCAAAGGCAGCGAGAACACTGGCCGTTTGATCGGCGCTGGAACCGGAGTTGGGTCCCGGGCTAGAGTCTAGCTCCAGGGCTAAATTTGGGTCTGGACTGGGACTGGAACGAAGGTCTGAGCTCACGATGATCGCATCAAAAACGTTTAGGATAAGGGGAGCGTTAACTCAACTAAGCCAAAAATTAGCCGAGTCGAAACTAGGCCAAAAGTTAGCTGAATTTAAACAAATCTGAGTTAAACAGAGCTAAGTCAAGTAGAGCTGAGTCAAAGAGATTAGCCGAGTCAAGCAGAACAGCATCACGCTACCTCTGAACAGGGAACCTTTTGCACCGGAATCGAGTCATTGAATACTTAGAATAAACGCTGTCTTTTGCGGAAAGCAAGTTATGTGGGCGGGGCATCGACCGTTGCAGGTTGAACACGATAGGTTTTTGCTAATTTTATTACGGTAAAAAATATGTGGATGCTACCGAAGGTTGCTCTTTCTGAATTTAATTTTTCAAAGCTTGACCTATCCCTGGGCCGATTGCCGAACGCGGTCAGAGTGGCGGCGATCGCCACGGCTCTCCTGGCTCACCCTGTTATAGTCCACGCCCAAGCGGCGCAAACCGTAGAACTGGATCGCAATGGCGCAGTCAAGGCCATTCCCTTCGAGCGGACCCAGTCTACGATCTACAGTCACACCCAGTTCCATAATCCATACTATTGGGGTGCGGCTCCGGTGATTATTTACCCCTATGGCCAGCCTGGGGGGCATCACCACCACTCAGTCAACTACCCGATCAATAATCCGGACCAATATTCGAGTAGCAACTCTAGCGTGATCGTGATCAACCGCACGGTGATTTCCAGGCCCTTCTCCAATTTCACTGGGATCACCCCTGAGATTGCGCGTCCCTACGCTTTCCCCGCCCAGATCGAGCAATACCGCTCTCCAGCCCGTTATCAAATCACCTTCCCAACTCGATACGACTCGCGCCCCTATCGCCATGGGTATCCAACTCGCCACGGGTATCCAACTCGCTAAGGGTTGCCAGAGCGTTGGCTTACCGTTCATCTTTGCTGTTAGTGATTGACTTCTATGCCGACCTATCCCGGAATTTCCAGTGAAGCCTTCCGTCACCCCCTCGATCGCCAAGCGGAACAAACCCTACGCAATGTGCCGGGGTTTGACTTGGTATCGCGCAAATTTGTGGAGTTTCTGACCGAGCGCCCACAATTTGTGTTTCAGATGGGAAATAGCATTCAAGTGGGGCCGCGCCAATACGGTACGGTGTATCAAATGTTTCGCGAGTGTGTGCGGGATTTGGACATGCATCCAGAACCGAATTTTTTCATGTCCCAGTCGCCCCAAGTAAATGCCTATTCCTTGGGGCAAGAGCGGCCCTTCATTGTGCTGAATACGGGATTGCTGGACTTGCTGGATGAGCAGGAGCTGCGATCGGTAATTGCCCATGAGTTGGGCCATATCAAGTGTGGACACACCACTCTGCGCCAAATGGCGATTTGGACCACCCAAGCGATTTCTGGACTGGCGGAAATGACCTTTGGCCTCAGCACGCTGATCAGTTCAGGGCTAGTGCTGGCGTTTTATGAATGGCAGCGGAAAGCCGAATTGTCTTCCGATCGCGCCTCGCTGCTGGTCATGGATGAACTCAATCCTGTCCTCAGCACCATGATGAAAATCTCCGGGGGTAGTGTGAAACATGCCCACGAAATCAGTCTGGATGAATTCATTCGCCAATCGGAACGTTATCAGGAAATGAATCAGGATGGACTGAATCAAATTTACCGATTCCTGATCTACAACACGGGCAATTTCCTCAGTCACCCCTTTACCGTCGAGCGGGCCATCTATCTCAAGGAATGGTCCAACAGCGAAGACTATCGCCAGATTCGCACAGGCAACTATCCCCGCGCCGGAGCAGAGGGTTCGGTCAATGTGCCTGCCACTCCGGTGGCAGACAGCGGCTCCAGCGGGGGTACTGGAACTGCCTCTGGAACTGCTGGGTCAGCGGGCCAAACCCCAGCGGATGTGGAGCGACTGCGCCGAGAGATTGCCGAGTTACAGGACGAAATCGATCGCATCCGTCGCCGCTAGAGTGAATTAAGAATCTACAGCCTGCCGCAAGTTCCCCTGATGCTGAGCCAGGAGATGGCTTCCGGCTTCTTTGTCTAGGCCGGTCCAGTGCATGAGGAGAGCTAATTTGACGTTGCGATCGCTCGCTTCCAAGAGTTGGGCGGCGGTGGTCCGATTTAAATCGGTTAAATCTTCGATGATGCGGAGGGCGCGATCGTGGAGTTTGCGATTGGTGACGGCAACATCGACCATGCGATTGCCATAGACCTTGCCCAATTGCACCATGGTGCCCGTGGAAATAATATTCAGAGCCAGTTTGGTGACGGTGCCTGCTTTCAATCGAGTGGATCCGGCTAAAATTTCCGGGCCGACAATAAGGCGAATTTCCACGTCATAGTGTGCGGGAACTTGCTCTAGGGGGACACAGGCGATGAAAACGGTGGTAGCCCCGCGCTGGCGGGCTGCGTGCAAGGCCCCGTGGACATAGGGCGTGGTCCCTCCAGCGGTAATGCCAACGATCACATCACGGCTGGTGATCTGGTGCTGGGCGATCGCCGCTGCTCCATCCTCGGTCCGATCTTCAAGTCCTCGGAACTGCGGATCAAGGCTCCGGCCCCGCCCGCTAAAATCCCCTGTACCAATTCCGGCGGCGTGCAAAAGGTAGGTGGACATTCGGCAGCGTCCAATACGCCTAAACGCCCACTGGTGCCTGCTCCCAGGTAAAACAAGCGCCCACCCCGTTGCAAAGCCTGAGCGGAACGGGTAATTGCGTCAGCCAGTTCCAGGCGAGCTGCGGCGATCGCCGTGATTGTCCGGGCATCTTCTTGATTAAACAGATCCACTAACTCGACTGGACTCAATTGGTCCAGATTATGACTGTTGGGATTCGCTTGCTCAGTCAGCAAGTGTCCCCGTTGTTCCAAATTTTGCATGCTTAATGTTTAATTTTTAATTCACTACAGCAACCCTTCCAGCCTGCGTCTCATGGCTTCGAGTTCGCGCTGGGACATGCTATTTTCGTCGTCGTCGCCTGGACTGGGCACTTCGTCGGCCAAGGCAGCATTGGACTTTTCACGTTCATCCCAGTCGGTTTCCTGGAGATTGGCTTCCGGCGGTGCGAGCAGTAGGCGTTCTTCCTCCGACTGGGGAACAAAGCCAGCGGGGACTAATTTACTGTCATAGCCGGGGCTCTGCCGACAAAAATCTTCGATTTCCTCGCGCGAGATGGATTCGACATTGGGGGCTGGAAAATCCTGGGCTTCTAGGAGTAAGGCATAGCGGGTCGCATCGTCTTCGTCCTCAAACATGAGAACCAGATTGCGATCGCCCATCCGAATGGTGTGAATCCCTTCGTTGTCGGTGCCCGCGTTGAACAGTAGAACAAATACCCGCATGGTTACAGATATCTCGATGTATTTGCTACTCAATCTTAGTGAAGTTCGGGCACGCTGATATGGAAAGATGTGGAAATTTCTCATCAATACGTCTTCCCAGGCCGAGATGCCTTTGTGGCAACCGCCCTGGGACGGGATAATTTTGGCGCAACTGGGACCACAATCATCGGCGTCTGTCTCTAATATCCACTCTGATGTCTAGCTATACTCTGATGCCATGGCTGATCAGCCATGGCATCAGCAATGGGGATTTTCTGGAGATTATTTGGGGTTACAGAGCACGAATGCGGGTTTTGTACGCGGTATTGTCTAAGCCATCGCCCTTCTTGGCGGTGGCGGGGTTGATAGCTTGGTTCAGCCGCGTGACGCGATCGCCCGTGGCTGGGTGCGTACTCAAGAAGGTCGGTACAGAGCTCTGGGTCATCAACTTGCTCATAAAGGCAGTCATGGCTCCTGGGGCATAGCCCGCTTTAGTGAGGGTTTTGAGACCCAGTTGGTCTGCTTCAAATTCATCCTTGCGGCTATTGGGGCGATTGATAGCCAGTTCTACGCCAATGGCCACGGCGGTGCTGTTGCTAAGTCCGGCAGCGCCAGCAAGGCCCCGTTGAATCGCCGCTTCTTTCATTTGCTTGAGGGCATGGCGGGCCGTGATATGCCCAATTTCGTGTCCCATCACGCTGGCTAATTCGGCTTCGTTGTCTGCTAATTTAAGTAAGCCGACATGGACATAAACGAAACCACCCATGGTGGCAAAGGCGTTCACGCTTTTGTCATCGACAATTTGAAAGGTGTAGGGCAAGTTGGGACGGGCACTATTGGCAGCAAGGCGTTGGCCAATTTGGTTGACGTAGCGGTTAAGGTCTGGATCTTTGACTACGCGGAATTGACTGCTGGTCAACTGATCGTTTATTTGTTGGCCCAGTTGGACTTCGCGGCGATCGGAAAGGTTGGAAAGCTGAATCAACTGCACACCGTTGAGGATCAAATCGCCCCAGGAAATGGCCCGTGCGGCGATCGGTTGGCCCACCCACAGGCCCATGGCCACAACTAGAGACAGTAAGGGGTAGATCCAGCGGCGAGAGGGACGGGTAAACCAGAAGGGAATCTGTGCCATGGGAAGTGCCTGATGATAGACGGTAAAGCAATGGGCCGTGTGAATCAAACGACCGCAGTTTTGCTTCTATTGTTCCAATGGTAAGGTGCTAAGCGCGATCCGAGAATGGGAGTTTTGGTCCTGGGCGTTTACAGGGGCTGCTTCTCGGGCATGGGCGAGAGTGTAGGAGTTTGTTATGCGGTAGTACTTTACGCAGTAGTACTATAGAAACATGGCAGAAAAAAGTGAAGGCATCAAAATTGTTAGCGACAACCGACAGGCTCGCTACCTCTACGAGATCCTAGAAACGTTTGAGACCGGGATCTCCCTGGTAGGGACAGAGGTGAAGTCCATTCGCGCGGGTAAGGTGAACCTGCGGGATGGGTTTGGTCTGATTCGGGATGGGGAAGTGTGGCTGCTGAATGTGCAAATTTCCGTGTATGACTCGTCGAGCCAGACGTTTAATCATGACCCACGACGGACCCGGAAGCTGTTGATGAACCGGGACGAGATTCGCAAGTTGACGGGTAAAACCCAGGAGCAAGGGCTGACCCTGGTGCCGCTGAAAATGTACTTCAAGCGGGGCTGGGTAAAGGTGGACATGGCCCTAGTGCGGGGTAAAAAGCTGCACGACAAGCGCGAGGATATTCGCAAGCGGGAAGATCAACGCAACATGCAGCGGGCGTTGAAAAACCGTTAGATCGGTCAGTGGCATGCCCCTGCCCAATTCAGGAGACCTAACCCCCTCTTGCTTGAATGCCCCTCCGGCTATACCCCTTCTCTGCCAGGGAAGGGGTATAGCCAGGGCCTAACACTAGCGGGCAGGACACTGACTTAGGTTGCTTAGCCCCGGCTTATTGATATCAGAGTTATACATCCAAACTTCCGCCGGATCGGTGGCAGTGGAGATGATGAACTGACCGGGGGTATTGCTGAGGGTGCGGGTCTGTTTTAGATCAATTTGCACCCAGGTCAAGGTCCCGTCGTTGAAAGCCTTGGCAGTTTTGCCGTCGGCGGTGACCACATACACGTATGCGCCTTCGCTGACGGTGCCGACGAAGTTGGCCAAGGCATTGTCCGGGGGAATCAGGGGACGGGACCGGAGATTGATGGCGACTCCGGAAGGTGCCGCTTTGGCAATGACGCGGCGGCAGACACTAGACGCTCGGGGTGGAGTGGGCTGGACGGGGGGTTCGGTGCCACAGGAGCCCAAGGCGTCAATGGGAACAAACCCAGCATACTGGCGGGGATCCTTGACTTCTACCAGTGGGCTGCGACGGCTATCCGGCGATCGCATCAAAATGATGGGGGTGCCAGCAGGAATTGTACCGAGGGTTTCTGACCCCAAACTGTCGGAGCGAAATCGGGTGGTGTTGGTGCTGGTGATCCGACAGAGGTTGGCCTGTTGGGCGGCGAGGGGGGTGGTCTGGGGCAGCAGCATGGCGGGTAGCCCCCAGCTTACCGTGGCGATCGCAGGCACCATCACCATCCGCCCTACGGTTTTAAACGCACATTGCCAAGTCACGAGTTGATGCATATGGAGCCGTCCTAAAGCAGGTATGGGTGAGGAGCGTTGGAGAGTGTTTCCCAATGGGGCAAGCCCACTCGCCATCCCCATAGGCCAATTTCCAGCCGAGTTTCCAGCGGAGGATAATCTCCATCGGATGGCTCTATAAAGGCAGAGGGGAAAGGCAGCGAGGAAAGACATTGAGGACATTTCCCAAAGTGGATTTTCTATCTGGGAGTATTTATAGCGCAAAGCGGCCCAAAAAATTTCCCTTTCTCCCGTTTTGTTTTTGATTTTGTGTTTCTCCTGGATTTTGCGTTTTCCGGGAGGGTCGCGGTGAATTCAAGCCTGTACTTTAACAACATCCCTGAACCTATGCGTCACGCTTACGCCTATCGGTTGGCATTGTGCCTGAGCCTGATTTTAGTCATCCCCGCCGGATACATGCTCCGATTTTCCACCGCCATTTCAGAGGGACTAGCCGATGTATTGGGCAGTCTTGCCTATGAAATTGCTTGGGTGTTGCTGGTGGTGGGGCTATGGCCCCAGGTTTCCCTCCGGGGAGCGGCGATCGGAGTTTGCTGTGCGACCTGTGGCATCGAATTTTTACAGCTTTGGCATCCCCCTTTCCTGGAAACCCTGCGCCAAACGCTGCCGGGACGACTTGTATTGGGCAATTCCTTTCGATGGGCCGATTTTCCGCCCTATTTTATCGGCAGTGGGTTGGGTTGGGCCTGGGCCAGTGGGGTGCGTGGCTGGCTGCGCCGCCATGATGCCCACTTCCCTGGGTAATGCTCACGCCAATGGGGGCGATCGCCGGTCTATACTGCCTTTATCCCCACGCCTCCCCTTCCTTGACTGTGCTTATGTTGCCGTTGCTCTCCAGCTTGTCTGTGGCCAGCTTGCCCGTGGCCAACTTGCCCGTGGCCCCTTTACCCATAGCGCAAACCCCACCACCCACACCCCAGGAATTCACCGTGCCGCAACCTATGCGCGTGCTTCCTGGCCACCTGGATGCAGTGCCGGTGTTTAACAGCAATAGCCCCGAGTTGGTGCAAACCGCCGGAATTTTGCTATCCACCTTCCCCCCAACGGGAAAAAAATTCCCCGCTGCCCATCTCAACGTACCGCTTTCGGGCCGCTTTAATATTTTTGCCCACCACATTGCCAAAGGCCAAGGCCCCGACGATCGCCGCACGCTTTACCTCGGTATTTTGCTGCACAATCCCACAGCGCAATCGGTGCGAGTGGATATTCTGCAAGCGGCCAGCTACCTCAGCCAGCCCGATGCCCCCTTTGTTGATTTACCCCCCGTAGTGGAAGACCCTAGCGGCAAGGTGTACTCGGGTCCCGGCAGTCGGGCGATGGATGATGTTTTGCGGGGCAAGCGGCAGGCAGACTTTCCTGCCTATGTGATGATTCCACCGGGGCAAAGTCGGATGCTGATGAATTTACCGATTCCTGTCAAAACCTTGACGCCGCCACTGAATGGTCGGTCTTCTTTGATTCGTCTGGCCAGTAGCGATCGCCTGTATGTGGCCAGTCTGGCGCTATTTGCACAGCAGAATGCCGATGGTAGCGATCGCCCGCCGACCTTGGATGAATGGCAGGATTTGCTCGAACGCAGCGATGTGGCGGGTCCCCGAGATCGACCTCCTACGCCCCTGGATTTGCCGGGGGGCACGTTTGCCTATGGGCGCGTGGCGGGGGTTTCCCTAGGGTCTCGCTGGCAAACGCAACTGGTAGACGATCCCACGGCGGATATCGGGCGCTGGTATCTCAGCATTCCCAGCGCTGGACAAGCCTTTTCCTACGGTCTGAGTACGTTGGTGCGGGGGACTTTGGGCACTGGACAAGTCCAAACGGCTGCGATGGTGGCTCGTTACCCGGATACGGCCTATCAAGCCCACGGCAATTACACGACGGAATATAGTTTGACGTTGCCCCTGCGCAATTTGACCGGACAGGCCCAGTCTGTGGCGATCGCCCTGGAAACGCCGATCAAATTCGACGCGCCAGCGCCCAAAGGGCTGCGATTTTTCCAGCCGCTGCCCCGCAATGTGTTTTTCCGGGGCAGTGTCCGACTGCGCTACACCGATGACCAGGGTTTGCCGCAAACTCGCTATGTTCATCTTGTGCAGCGGCGCGGCCAGCAGGGTCCGACTTTAATCCGACTGATGATGCCCCCGGAGGCTCACCGTCTCGTCCAATTTGATTTTCTTTATCCGCCGGATGCGACCCCGCCGCAAATTTTGACGGTGAGAACGGAATGATGCTGGGAGCGAGATGAGTTCGCTTTGCGAGACTAGCCCGCCAATTCACTAGTATGTCAGCGCGGAAGTTCGGGTACCATTCGGGTACCATTTAAGGCATAGAGAGCACTGGAGGAAAGCCCCGTGCCACGACTCGCCCCAAAACCGCTAACGTTAGAGCCCGAGGAACGAGAACAACTGCAGCAGCTGATTCATCGTCATAGTACCCCGCAACAAATTGCGCTGAGAGCCCAGATTATTATTCTGGCGGATGCCGGAGAAACGCATCGAGAGATTGCGCGGCAGTTAAATATTAGTCGTCAGATGGCTCGGCTTCTCCTGCCTTTGCTTATTCTTGAAGAGGTCTAGTAGTGCTTTTGGCGCTGGCGCGGGGGAATGGGCAAGCCTTGAGTCGTATGGAAGTCTTCTTGCACCTTGCGGGTGAGGCGATTTGAGACTTGGCGCACAATATTGCGCAGCAGGCGATCGCCAGTAGTTTGAATCAACGCCTTGGGGAGCGCATGGATAAACCGGGGAAACTGGATGGTCACCGCCAAATCCAACTGCCATTGCACATGGGTCAGGGGAGTGGCGGCCGCCTCTAAGGCCCCATGCTCTACCAACTCCATCGCCGCGTTAAAGTCCACATCATAGCCAATAGACTCATAGCCTGGGACGGGAACAGTTTCAATGCAATAAATCCCCCGATCCTGGGGTAACAGATTTAAGCCGATCTTTGGTTCAATTTCATACCCGAAGGAGCCGAATTTACCAATCACCAAAGCATAGCTATTCTTGCCAATCTCCTCAACCCTCATGGGATGGGCACAGCGCCGAAACCATTGGTGGTGAGTATCGAGATAGCGGGCCACGGTTGCCGCATCCGCCGCCATTTCCATGTGATCAACAAAATGACTGCGAAATTGGGTCAGTTCCGGCACGGCATCCTCTTTCCCCGCCTCATTAGCGTCGGAAAAGCCAGATACGGCTTGGATAAAACTCTCGGACGTTTCCATGGACTCGAAGTGGTTAACCTGTGACTGCATGGGAATTAGGTGGCGTAAATGGCGCTAGAACTATTCTTAAGATGCCCTGCTTTGCATCCAGAGTGTACGGGAGTTACACGGAACCTGTAACAATTAAGTCGTGGCGCTCTCCGCATAATCTCGACTTTTAAGACATGCTAGCGACACTTCCTCTATTTTCTGAATCGTGCGGATAGCATTTTATACACATAGAACCGGGTGAATCGGTTGGCTTAACGGGTCTGTAATATTTAGCAACATTCTATTACTATAGTGCGAGAGTCTTAATCTAGCTACACCTTAAAAGCGGAAAGGATGGTCGGGATGAAAGCATTGGTTGCGGGGGCTACGGGGCAAACAGGACGGCGAATTGTGCAGGAGTTGTTACAGCGGGGCATTCCAGTGCGGGCCTTGGTGCGAGATTTGGCGGCGGCCCAGCAGATTTTGCCTGCGGCGGCAGAACTGGTCCTAGGGGATGTGCTGGATCCCGCCAGCGTGGAGCGGGCGATCGCCGACTGCACCGTACTGCTTTCTGCTACGGGAGCCACGCCCAGCTTTGATCCCACGGGTCCCTATCGCATCGATTACGAAGGCACGAAAAATTTAGTCGATGGGGCAAAAGCGCGGGGAATTGAGCAGTTTGTCATGGTGTCATCCCTGTGTGTGTCCCAATTCCTTCACCCCCTCAACCTGTTTTTCCTGATTCTGGTCTGGAAAAAGCAAGCAGAGGAATATCTGCAAAAGAGCGGCGTGCCCTACACCATCGTGCGTCCAGGGGGGCTAAAAAATGAAGACAACGCCGATGCGATTGTTATGGCGGCGGCGGATACGTTGTTTGAGGGCAGCATTCCCCGCACCAAGGTGGCGCAGGTGTCTGTAGAAGCGCTGTTTTCGGAGTCTGCTCGCAACCGGGTTGTCGAGATTATTGCCAAGCCCGATGCCCCGGCCAAGGGCTTTGAAGCGCTGTTCCAGAGTGTGGCATAGGACACGGAAGACCGCTATCAGAGGGAAAACGACTACTAGGGTTTACCAGGGGTTGCCAATCCTGTTTACCAGGGGTTGCCAATCATTGTAAATGCAGCCCAGTAATAGGGATGCGCGAGTTCGTTATTGTACCAATGGGCAAAGGCCGGGGGTAACGCCAAGGGTTTTGCCAGGGCAGGAGCCGATAGGAAGCCGTTGGCGATCGCCACTTTGCCGTGAATCATGGCCAATTGCGCCTGCCGTAGCGCTTCAACTTTCAGCTTTACGGCGGGCTGCCGCAATTGATCGTAAAATTCTGTCATCAACGCTAGGGTGCCTTCATCACTCACGTACCACAGGCTGGCCAGAGCAGACTTGACACCTGCTTGGGCAGCCAATCCAGCAAATCCCAGTTCCGCTTGATCATCCCCAAGGGCCGTGCGACAGGCACTCAGCACCAACAATTCCACCGGGGGGGTGCTCAGGCCCAGTTGGCGGATCTGGTTCAGCATCAACGGCTGATCCCAAAACTGAATGTAGGATTCCTGGGGAGCACCGGGCTTAAATTCGCCATGGGTGGCGAGGTGCAAAATGCCATAGGGGGTCTGGCTGCGGGTGGCTTGAAGATTTTTAATTGTGAAGTCTGCGTCGAGCAACGATTGCCCATGGGGAAAGTGCTGCGCAATCACCGCCAGTTCGATGGGCACAGCGGGGAGGGGGGCTTGGGCTTTGAAGTGAGACGCGCCCATGGCCAGCAAGCGCGTGGTTTTGATATCCACATAGTGGGTATTCACCAAGCTGAGGCTGGGAGCCATACCCAGGCTATATTTTTCTACTAGGAATTGGTGACCATCGTGGAGGGCGGCCAAGGGGAGCGATCGCAATCCGCCATCCATTAAAAACAGCAGATGATCGATGTGCCGGGTTTCTAGGGACTCTGCTAAGGGAGCAATCAGCCATTGGTAGAGCTGCTGGGCGGGTTCTAGATAGTCTTGACTGGTGCGATCGGTCACCCCCGACCGAAAGGCTGCCGCCACCTGCATCACTTGGGCGCGGGGGGCCGTGTAGATCACCCGTCGAATCGGTTCGCCCTGGGCCGTGACCAGGAGCAATTCCAGGGGATCGGTGTCTTGCTTGACCTTAGCCCCCCGACCCTCAGGTAAAAAGCTGACGTAGACAAAGGCGGGCTTGCGGCCCGTTTCAGCGGCAATGGTGGCCGCCAGATTGCGCATGTCCGGATACGTGAGCGCTAGGGATTCCGTCTCTAGGCCCAGATAGTCACCAAACTCCTGGGCAAATTCGGCATCCTGATTTTCGGTTCCCAGATCAATATCCAGGGGGTGATCGAGATCTGCGGAGAAAATCAGGGATAGGTCATCCGGTGGATCAAGCTCGGGGAGATCTTCCAAGAGGGGGTCTATCGGTAGAGAGGGCATGCCGTCAGCTACAGGACCCTCTGATAAATTGTCTAGGGTGGGCCGCAGCGATTCTGGTGATGTTTCTAACCGAATATTGGCTTGGGTGTACTGGTAGGGATAAACGCTGCCGCTGGCCAGGACATTATTCGTGCCCGTGGTGATTACGCCTTGGGTGCCATTTAGGGGAGGCACGCCAACCCGGAATGGTTCACCCAGGGCCCCGCCATTGTGTCGAATCGTGATATTGCCGCCCCCCAAGCCGCCGGCGGTGGAAATACTGGCATCAAAGCCGTTGCGATCGCGAAAGGAGGCCGTTGCCTGAAAATAGCGTCCTGCCGTGATATCGACCGTACCCCCGTAGCCCCGACTGCCCCCCTGGGCATCAATCCAGGCCACGGTGACATCATTGATGGGGTCAAGGGTGATGTGGCCCGCATCACCAATGGTGGCACTGCTGTTGAGCGTGCCCGTCTCAATCCGGGTGCGGGCGTTGATTAGGATGTCGCCGCCGCCCATGGATCCAGAGGTGTCTAAATGACCCGTGGTGATGGTGCCCGTAGTACTCGTCAGGGTAATGGGTCCGCCTGTGGTGCCGCTGGCGGTACTGAGGTCTCCGGTGGTGAGATCGGTGAGGGCGGTGAGGGCGATCGCGCCGCTTGGGCCTCTCGTGCTGCGGGGATCCAGGGTGGCCTGGGCCACATCCAGGGAGGTCGCGCTATTGAATGCGATGTTGCCACCCTGGGTGCGAATTTGCGCTGTTCCTAGACTTTGGATTTGACTCGCATTTACCCTGACATCGCCGCCCTGGGTGGTGATCGCCTGGGACAAGGTGATGGGTGCGGCGGAAGTAATCGAGACGGACTGAAACGGTTGACGCGATCCCACGTCTCCAAGGATTAAATTCCCTAGGCCGAGTTGAAACTGCAATGCCGTATTGCCTTCCCCAGCGTCTAGGGGCTGGTCGAACCGAATGGTGCCCAGGCTGGTTTGAAAGGTGATATTGGCACTGGAGAACTGGACTGGGCCGGTGTAGGTTTGATCCCTCAGGGTGGCCACATTGCCGCCTAGCACGGTGGTCCCTTGCACGGCCAAGTCTTGCAAGCCCTGGACAGACTGGTTAAAGACTGTGTATCCCGCCTGTACGGTCAGAAGAGGGGGACAGACCACTCCCCTGTACCGGACCGTTCAGGATGATGCCACCATTTTCCGTGGTCAAGTTAATATTGGCGGGCAGTGGCCCATTTTTACCGACAGCATTTTTACTGACCTCGATCGCTCCCGTATAGGTTTGACTGGTCTGAACGTGAATATTATCTTGAATTTGGATGGTGTTGGCTGCTGCCGTTAGATGGGTGAGGGGTTGGAGTGCGCCCACCGGACCGGCAAACTGGATGCTGTTCTGCGCGGCGATCGCCAAATCCTGAAAGCCTTGAAAGGCACTATTCACCGGACCTAGGAATTGAATCGAGCCAGAGGTGCTGGTTAGGGTCGTGACTTCCCCCGTGGCCAGCACCGCATCACCGTAGATTTGGTTATTCGTGGTGGTGATAGTGCCGCCCAATTCAGTATTGCCGAGGGGATCAGTCTGAATACTCGTGGCATCCAGCGCGGTCAGCACCGTAGAGCCTGGAGTGTTGACCGTCACATGGCCCGCCTGAATTTGGTTGAGATAGACACTGCCGCTCGTTTGAATGGCAATATCCCCGGCGGTAGCAATCCCCTGGGCGATCACGTTGCCCGTGGCGACTAGGGTGGTGGCTGCTGCTGCAAATTGTTGGGTGGCCAGATCGCCAGGGCCAACCGTCAGGCCCGATCCCACCAATTGGACGTTGCCAAAAGTATCGACGATCGCCCCCGCGGCATTGGTAATTGTGGCCCCCCCGCCCGTGAGTAATTCGGCTAGGGTTTTGGGAATTGTACTGGGCGGATTTGTGGGATTGAGGCTGAGGGGTTGAATCTCCAAGCTCAGCAGACTGCCCACGGGGGTAAGGCGGACTAGGGTAGAACCCGATGTAGAGCCAGAGACGGTGGCGATCGCCACGCCACCATTGGGGGCGAGTAGCGGCCCAGTGGTTAGCACGGTGCCCCCCACCAACGTAATCGTCCCATTGGGAACCAGCAAACTGGCCGTATTTACGATGCTGCCCACGGGACCGGGGGCAAAGGCAAAGGCATTGGGTGGGCCTTGGAGAGTGGCGTAATTTTGGTTGCCGACGGCACTAAACCAGTTGGTCCCGATGCCAATGCCATTCGCTGTTGTGGCTGTAAAAGAACCCCCTACGTTGAGGCTGGCGGTGGGACCGAGGAGAATGCCACTGGGATTAATCAGGTACAAGTTGGCAGGACCGCCCGTCACTTGGAGGGTACCATCAATCCGGGAGACATCGCCCCCGACCACCCGGACCAAAATATTTTGCAGGGTCGGATTACTAATGAAATTCGCCACTTGATTGGGAGAAAGCCCAAATTGCTGAAAGCTATGAAAGAGGTTGCTGCCATCGCTGGAAAGGGCACCCCCTAAAACATCAACGCCATTGGTCGTGGTGCGGATAACAGTGTTGGTGCTATTCAATTCAGGGCTGATCTGGGCGGTGGCGGGCTGACTGTGCAGGGCGATCGCCACGCTCAAAATACTTCCTCCCCAGGTGCCCCTTCTCCGAATTGATTTCATGGTAAGCCCCTCAGAAAACTCCATTCATCAGGGTGCCCTCCAGCAGCGAGCCTGTACCAAGCTGGGCCTGTCCAACTGGGCCTGTAACTGGGTCCAAAGGCCCGCCCTAGAGCATCCGTTAGCGTTCCGCAAATCTGGGCACACTGAGGGCGACCGCATGTCCTGGGTGATATTGACTCCCTGGGCGATCGCGGCGGCTTCTACACCCACTTACCCGCCATGAAAAATCGTCAGCCTATTGCCTGTGCTGCCCTTCTGCTGTCGGCTTCCTTGGCCTGGGGCATCGCTACACCCGGCCTTGCAGCACCCGTATTAAAATTTAAGCCCCCGAGTCGGGGCACCCCGCCGATTACCGGTGGGGCCGCCAGTCGCAGTGGGGGCGCTTGCATCCTCGGGAAGGAGCCCCTAAGGGCTCTCATGCCCTCTAGCAACTATGGCTTGACCACCGCTGCCGATCCGGTGCTCTTGGTGTATGTGCCCCAGTCCACCGCCAAAACTGTGGAATTTCAACTGCGCACCGCCGATAACCAAAGTCGTGTGTTTCGGAAATCCTTTCCCACCCCACCCACGGCAGGAATTGTGCGGCTGAGTGCGGATAGTGGCGTATCTGCCCTACAGCCCAATCAGTCCTATCGTTGGTATGTGTCGCTGGTGTGTAATGCAGGCGATCGCTCCCTCAACCCCATTGTGGAAGGCTGGGTCGAACGGATCCCCGCCGATGCCGCATTTACCCAAAAACTGACCCAGTCCACCGTCCAGAGTCGGCCCTTTGTGTATGCTGAAGCGGGGCTGTGGTACGAAGCCGTGGCGAGTCTGGATGCACTGCGGCGATCGCAGCCCAATGCTCCTGGCCCCCGAACCCAATGGACCAGTTTGCTACAGTCCGTGGGGTTAGATGCCTACGTTACCGCACCCACGGTGGACTGCTGTCAACCTGCCGCCGTCAACCGCCCTACGGCAACTGCCCAGTAATACGTCCAGTGATAGGCCCAGCAACACGCCCAGTAATAGCAACTGCCCAGCAATAGCTTAGACAGCCCCAATTTTTGGACAGCCGCACAACGCATCATGCAGAACCAACTGAAACGACTAATTTGGCAGTGGCGCGGGGTCCTGATTGCCACCCCCAGTATTGCCATCCTGGTTATTCTGCTGCGGCTCACGGGTATTTTGCAAACCCTGGAATGGGCCGTGCTGGACCAGTATGTACGACTGCGTCCCCTGGAACCTCGCGACGATCGCGTCGTGATTGTCGGCATTACTGAGGCCGATCTGCAAAAATACGGCTCGCCTTTGCCCGACCATGTTCTAGCCACGCTCCTCCAAACCCTGAAGCAAAAGAATCCTCGCGGCATCGGCTTAGATCTGTATCGCGACCTGCCGGTGGGTACCGGATATCCCGCTCTGAAAAAAGTTCTGGAATCCACGCCCAATCTGGTTGGCATTGAAAAACTGGGCGGCTTAGATGCCCAGGGCGCGGTGGCCCCCCAGCCGCTCTTAAAAAAGCTGGGACAAGTTGCCGCCAATGACGTTATTTATGATGCCGATGGCAAACTGCGGCGGGGCTTACTTTACCTCGATAACCGTCAGCAAGAAACCGTTCCCACCCTGGGCATGGCGATGGCGTTGTTCTATCTCCAGGCAGAAGGAATTGCCCCCAGCATTACCGTCGAGGGTCAGATTAAACTGGGACAAAAGGTGCTGCCTCCCCCCGTGGAATCCGAGGATGGAGCCTATGTGCGGGCCAATGCTCAGGGCTATCAGATCATGCTGAACTATCGCGGTCCCCGAGGCAGTTTTCAGACCGTGTCGGTGGAACAGGTGCTGACCGGAAACCTCCCTCTGGAGTTTGGGCGCGATCGCATTATCCTAATCGGACCTGTGGCGGAAAGTCTGAAGGACTTTTTCTACACGCCTTACAGTGTGCAGTTTCTGCAACTGTTGCAGCCGACTCCCGGCGTTGAGATCCATGCAACCTTGGCCAGTCAGTTGATGAGCACGGCTTTAGACAATCGCCCCACTTTAAAAACCTGGTCCGAAGTGGAGGAATGGCTCTGGATTATGGGATGGGCGTTGGTGGGAGCCTTACTGATTTGGCAACAGCGCTATGCGCAGCGAGTCGCCAAATCCTCGCGGGTCAAGGCCCGCCCGCTGGCAGGATTTGGCCAATCCCTGCGGATTCTGCTGAGTTTGAATCTGGCGGGGGCGGTCTTAGTCGGGAGCACCTATGCTGCGTTTTTGGCGAGTTGGTGGCTGCCCTTGGTGCCTGCCCTGCTGGCTTTTTCGGGTTCAGCAATCGCCGTGACGGCTTACCTCGCGCAAAATGCCGCTGAAATGCGCAAGACCCTAGGCCGCTATCTCACCGATGAAGTCGTGGCAAATCTGCTGGAAACACCCCAGGGGCTGACCTTGGCGGGGGAGCGGCGCACCGTGACTACACTCATTTCGGACATCCGCGGGTTTACCAGTATTTCCGAGCAGTTCTCCCCTGAACAAGTTGTCACCTTGCTGAATCTCTATCTGGGGGAAATGACCCAGGTGATTCAGCGCTACGGTGGCACGATTAACGACATTATGGGAGATGGTTTGGTGATTTTCTTTGGGGCACCTCTGTCCCGAGACGATGATGCGCAGCGGGCTGTAGCCTGTGCCGTAGCGATGCAATTGGCCATGTATCGGGTGAATCTGCAAAGTGAATCCTTGGGACTCCCCCATTTGGAAATGGGGATTGGCATTAATACTGGCGAAGTGGTGGTGGGCAATATTGGCTCCGAGGAGCATGTGAAGTACACGGCGATCGGCAATCACGTCAATATTGCGGCCCGGATTGAGTCTTTTACGGTGGGGGGGCAGGTTTTGATTGCGGAATCGACTTTTGAAGCGGTCCGGACCATTGCTCGCGTTGATGGCCAGACCCAGTCCTACATGAAAGGGTTAGCTGTGCCCATTTCCCTATACGAGGTCAGTGGAATTGCCGGGAAGTACAAGCTTTTTCTGCCGGAAGATCACGATGCTTTTATTGCCCTGAAGCAGGAGGTGCCCCTGGTCTATGGCCTGCTGGAGGATAAGCAGGTGGATGATCTGGAGTT
Source organism: uncultured cyanobacterium (assembly GCA_963766075.1). Classification (GTDB taxonomy): domain Bacteria; phylum Cyanobacteriota; class Cyanobacteriia; order Leptolyngbyales; family Leptolyngbyaceae; genus CAVYAN01. The sequence continues at coordinate 127,730 of CAVYAN010000061.1, forward strand.
CGAGGGGATGTTGGTGCAACTGTCGGCCAAGGGCGCGGAAATTCGGTCGAGTTATCTGCCGCCGGTGCTGAGCAATGTGAAATTGACATTAATCCTCCACCCAGCGGCAAAGCCTGCTTGGGATGGGCGATCGCTGCCTGAACAGGATTGTGGTCAACCGGAACTCCTGGGGGATATCTACGCCAAGGTATTGGCGAAGCGCGTACTGGATGACAGCGGATTTTTTGTCCGGTTTACCAGTCTGCCCCCTCGGGCTGCGGAATATTTACAGATGACCCGCAGCGATCGCCGCGCCCGTCGCCCAGAGTAAACGTAAAAATGCAAAATTAGAAATTTCGCGGATGTATCGCGTTTATTAAGCTCAGCTACGCGGCTCTAGGCTAAGAATCGATCTAGAGCCGCCTTGAGTTCGTCCAATTCCGCTTCAATGGTGCCTGCTTCGGCAGCTCGGGCCACACATTCGGTGAGATGCTCGTCTAAAATCATCCGTCCGGCTCGATTTAATGCACCCCGGACAGCCGCAATCTGCACCAGCACATCCGGACAGGGGCGACCTTCCTGCACCATGGTTTTAATGCCGCGAATGTGGCCTTCTAATCGGGAGAGCCGATTGACGATGCGCCGCTGGGACTCTTCGCTGTGAACATGTCGGTGCTCCCCTAGGTTATGGGCATGCCCATGGCGATCGTTAGAATGCAGTGTGCCCGCAGTCAGATCATCATCGTGCCGATCGGCATCATGAAATAGAGGATGTTCGGAAGTGGTCATTCAGGTTTGAGATGAACGTTTGGGCTTGGCGTCGTCCTTGAAATTCTAGACCAAATTGAGCAGAACGGGATTCACGGCCTGTCGTGGCGGAGGCAAAAATCATTAAGGTCTACGATGCTAACTTCTCCTGTGGCAACTTCTCCTGTGGCAACTGTACTGACCTCAACGCCTTGCCTCAGCGCACCGACTCAGCTCAATGCACCTACGCGAAGGGGGCTAAGGCAAAGGCCTTTGGAATCCCCGATGCATCCAGGTAAGACAATTGTCCCCACCCGTCCGCGGCCCTGGCCCTGGCCTCAGGGACGGGGATGGAACTGCCCCGGTAAATATCAAAGTTGAACGCCAGCACATTGCCCGATCCGCAGTACCCGGATGGGTACAGTTGGGCTGGCGGACGGGGCAGGAACCACCGCTAATTGTGGATAAACCCCGTGCTGAACGGTTATCCGCCCATCTAAGGGTGGGCTAGGGGCAATCGTCACCTGCCAAAATGGTTAAAAACAACTCTTGAATTGTGTAGGTTGGTGCCATGCAAGCTCCACAGCGTTTTTTTGCTCTGCGTCAAATTCGGGCTTATTTGCTGACAGCCGTTTTAACTCTGATGTGGGCTATGACCGGACTGCCCGTATCTGTTAGTCGGGCAGCAACCCTACCGGGGGCGATCGCAGCTCAGTCAGCGAGTCCGGCGATATCCCCTGCGGCGGTGACCAGTCCAGCCCAGGCGCGCACGCCACAGTTGCCATTGGCCAAAGGGTCCGGCAGCTTTGTCGCGGCAGCGGTGCGGCAGGTGGGGCCAGCGGTGGTGCGGATTGATACCGAGCGGACGGTGGCGCGGCAGACGGATCCCATGTTGGAGGATCCCTTCTTCCGGCAGTTTTTTGGGGATGAGGGCATGGCACCCCGTGAGGAGCACCAGCGCGGGCAAGGCTCGGGGTTCATCCTGGACCAGAGTGGTGTGATTTTGACCAATGCCCATGTGGTGGATAAGGCGGATAAGGTAACCGTGACGCTAAAGGATGGACGCACCTTTGAGGGTAAGGTGCGCGGGGCGGATCCCGTGACGGATATGGCGGTGGTGAAGATTGAGGGCAAGGATTTGCCAACGGTGACCCTGGGCGATTCGGATCAGGTGGAAGTGGGGGATTGGGCGATTGCGGTGGGCAATCCCCTGGGTCTTGACAATACTGTGACGCTGGGTATTATCAGCACCTTGAAACGCTCCAGTGCGCAGATTGGCATTCCCGATAAGCGACTGGACTTTATCCAAACCGACGCGGCGATTAACCCCGGTAACTCGGGCGGCCCCCTCGTCAACGAACAGGGCGAGGTGATCGGCATCAATACCGCAATTCGGGCGGATGCGATGGGCATTGGCTTTGCGATCCCGATCAATAAAGCCAAAGCCATCAAGGATCAATTGGCGAAGGGCGAGGCGATCGCCCATCCCTACCTCGGCGTGCAAATGACAACCCTCACCCCAGACTTAGCGCGGCAGAATAACACCGACCCCAACGCGCCCTTTGAAGTCCCGGAAGTCAATGGCGTGATTGTGGTGCGGGTGTTGCCCAATACTCCAGCGGCCAAAGCTGGCATCCGCCGAGGCGATGTGATCACCCAAATTGACAGTCAGCCGATTACCAATGCGGAACAACTCCAGTCCTTGGTTGAAGCGAGTCGATTGGGACAGACTTTGCAGGTGAAGGTGCTGCGGGGTGACCTCACAAAGCAATTACAGGTGCGCACGGCCCCCCTCGGGAATGCTGCTTAGCCCCTCTCTGAATTACTGCGGCAGTGGGGGAAATTGCCTAGGCGAGCAATTTCCCCACTGCCGCAGGGGCTATTGAGCGGGTGAGCCAAAGCTCTCATGCTCAAGGCTATCTCCCGCCGTCGAGGGATAGCGCACGACTAAAACGGTCGATGTTGCTTCTGCGGTCCAGGTATGGGGAATCTGTGGTCCCCAAAGCACGTAGTCGCCCGGTTGAGTCAGGCACACCGCTTGATCCGGAAAGTGGAGGCGATATTGACCTGAAATCAGGATCACGATCGTCGTCGCGGTGGCGTTGGTTGCCCAGACGGGGCGAGTTGTGCCCGCCTCGTGGACGGCCCACTTGAGTTCGACATCGCCGGTGTAGCGAGGATCGGTGGCATCCGGGAAAAAGTGCCCCACGAACCAACCGCGATCGCCCATAGCATTGCCCGCGTTTCCCGAAACAATTGACTGGGCCATGGGCTTTATTCCTTGGGCCGCTAGGCCACCGCAGGCTGCCGCAGGAATGCCAGCAGTTCTCGATTCACGGTTTGGGGCGCTTCTTGCTGAATCCAATGCCCACATTCAGGGATCAGTTTTAGACTAAAGGGAGCGTTGATCAATTTGTCTAGGCCCGTCGTGAGCGATCGACTAATCAATGCGTCATCTGCACCCCACAGAACCAGGGTAGGTGCGGTAATCAGTGTTGGGGGTTTGCCCCAGTGCTGAACCCAGTGCCAGGGATGCAGCATCTGGCGGTAGTAGTTGAGGGATGCGGCGATCGCCCCTGGTTTAGACAGGGCGCGGTGATAGGCCTGAGTTTCTTCCTTAGAAAACGCACCTTTGCGAATCGCCTGTCCGGGAAATAGGTTTTGAACAAACTGCCGCAGATTTTGCTGAATCAGCCACTCGGGGATTCCTGGCACTTGCGCTGCAAACACGTACCAACTTTTCAGCAGGTGATCCAAGTTGCCGCTAAGTTCTTGCAGAAATCGTTGGGGCGGAGCCGCATTCAGGATCGCCAGCCGATTTAAGGATTGGGGAAATTGCTGGGCCAGATGCCACGCGATCGCCCCGCCCCAGTCGTGTCCCACAATGTGGGCGCGCGTGTAGCCAAAGCTGGCAATGAGTCCCCGAATGTCAGCACTGAGGGTGTCGAGATCGTAACCGTTAGCGGGTTTATCAGAATCGTTATAGCCGCGCAAGTCCGGCACGACGACTTTGAAATGCTTGGCCAGTGCTGGAATTTGGAACCGCCAGGAATACCAGAATTCTGGAAACCCATGGAGAAGAATTACGAGTTCACCTTCGCCTTGAGTCACGCAATGGAGTTTAATGCGGTTGGTTTCAACGAAGCGATGTTGCCATTCAGTAGAGATAACCGTCATAGATAGAGTACTCTTCAAACATCAGGGTAAAACCGCAGATGTTCCCTAGCCTATCTCTGCGATCTGTTATCTCTACTACACTAGCACTTTCAGGTTTAGGTTGCGGAATGTTGCGCCAGTGCTCATGCGCTGGGGAGTCCTATTGGAGGAGGCTCAGGATTTAGGCGTCGTCGGTGATTGCGGGCGATCGCATGGCCTCTCGGCCCAGCATAAACAGTCCCGCCACCCCGAGGCAGACACAGCCAATGTACTGAAACCAGAATTGACGCAATTGCTGGGCTAGGGAAACGTGGGGATGCAGACTGCCCCGAAACAGCAGCAGGAACATCATCGTCAGCGCCCCAAAGCCAATGAACACTAGGCCCGCTTGAATGCGGGCTGGTTTGAGTTCCGCATCGGTAATTCCATCCAAGTCAATTTCGGCCAGTTGGTCGAGGGTGGTTTCAGCAATGACGGAGGCTGCCCCCAAATTTTCAGCGATCGCCGCTGGAAGCACTGGCGCGATCGCTGCTACGGTCTTGGTTCGCAGCGATCGCTCCGTATTCCGCAAGATCACTAAGGCTCCTTGCGGTGGGGGTTCTGCAAAATCAGGCAGAGGAGAAGAAAGAGCGGTGGGTGATCGCTGGGGCTGAAACTCCATAGCAGAGGCGCAGGGGGAAAGGGTATTGCTTATTGTAATCTGCGGCTAGGCTAGCCGGGAAGCCGATTAGCCCCAAAATCCGAGAATCTGAGCTACGACAATATGCAAAGCGGCATCCGCGAGCAAGTGGCTGATATAGCTCACCCATAGCGATTTGGTTTGCCGGACGCAAATCGACCAAATGACCCCAGCCGCGAATACGCCCAGACTTCCGAGGATGACCGCTCGTCCATCGGGCAGATAAAATTGGAGAATCAACACATGATGAAAGGTAAATAAGACGGCTGATAGCAATGTAGCCCTATATTTAGGAAATAGTGTGCGACATTGTCGATCGATGAACCAGCGCCAAAAATACTCCTCGAACAATGAGTTGATGAATGTAAAGTAGAAACCAAATAGTAAAAAGGTTGGATAGCCGTTTAGCCCGATCTTCGCCGCAATGGTGCGAATAAAGGCGTCATCAAGCCAAGTTTGACCAATCCAGCCATAGATAAGAACAATCACAGCAAACATGGCACTGCCCAGAACCAATCCCGCCACAAGTTCATTTCGGGTGGGTCGAATGGGATGCAGCGATCGCTTTTCAATTTGGCGGGTCCACCACCAGGGCAATACCCCCATCCAGACATAGGACAATCCTGAAATGGCCAGACCGAGCGGACCCGGAAATCCGAGGCTGGCAACCACCCCGATCGCCTGGGCCGGAGCCGCCAGCCCTAGGGCGAGCAACGCATTACGCGCTTTAGGCATCACTTTAGTCATCATGGGATTACACCAATCATGAATATTGGCGTTGTAGCACAATCATGCTGGGTGACAGTCCGCGCAAGAGGCACTCTAGAAGTTGGCACAAGGCTGCGCTCCTAGCTGGATGGGGTCTTTGCCTCCAACAGTTCCAAGCGGCTCTTTAAGCTTTGGTTCTCTTTTTTTAACTGATCGAATTCCTCGCGCAGTTGCTTGATGGATTGATCCGAACCCGCATTTTTCTGGACGGTTTGGATTTGTTCCTCGGCAATGCGGCGAACGCGGCCATCGGGGGTTTGGTCGGCGAGGGATTGGAGTAGGGCGATCGCCCGCGTTGTTTCCATTTTGCCCAGGGCGCTGGCTGTGGCCACTTGGGTCAGGAAAAAGGTTTCCCGCGACAGCTCGTTCAGGCGGGACAGAATGCGTTCTAGGTTGGGTTTACTTTGGCCTGTGGAGATGGGGCCGAGGGCGCGAATGGCCGCGAGACGGAGGGCCTGGGGAATCCCGGGCACGGTGTAGTCCAAGATCAGATTCAAGGCTGCCTCTGAGGTTTTCATTTGACTTAGAGCAGCGATCGCGCCCGCTCGGACGACTTCATTCCACCCTTGACGGTTCTGGAGGACAGACTGGAGGAGGGCTAAGGTGTCTGCCGTAATCTGTTCGTCCAATAGGGTGGTGGCGATGCTAGCCAGTGACCGGAGTGCCGCCGCTTCGGTGTAATAGCTGGGGTCACCCGCGATGGCTAAAGGCTTGATAGCTGCATAACTTTCCCGCGTCTTGATTTGGGCTAAGGCTTCAACGGTGAAGCGACGCACTCGGGCATTGTCATCCTGTAGACCCACCACTAATCCTGCGAAGGCTTGATCCAGTTTGATGGTGGCCAGATTGGTAGCGATTTCCATGCGGACTCCCCAGAAAGGCTCCGACTGGAGCGCTTTCGATAAGGCATTCACGGCTTCGAGGCCGCCTTTTTTGGCGAGGGCTTCGGCGGCGTAAATCCGGGAGAGGGGATCGGGGTCGTGTTGGAGTTGGGCCTTCAGTTCGGGCAGGGGATAGTCCAAGACCACGGTTTTGAGGATGGCGTTGCCCGCATCGAAGCTGACAAAATCGGGTTTCTGTTCTAGGGGAAAGTAAAAGGTTTGCTGCTGCTCGTGGATTCGGAGCGTTTGAGATTTAAGGGTGGCGGTAGTGACGGGGTCGGTCGGCGGGGTCGGGGCAGATGGACTCGTCAGATAGCCGAAGGCGATGGGTATTTTCAGATCGAATAGGTTACGCACGATCGCTATTATCCTTCGCTTGGGTTTGGGTGACGGTCACCTTGGCCAGGTGATTCTCGCCGTCCCAACTGTAGGCAACGGTGTAGTCGGGATGGCCGCCACGATAAACGTATTGGTCAAAGAGGTAGAGGAAATTGCGTCCGGTGGCTTTTTCAATGGCGCGCAGGAGGTCTACGGTTTCGACGGTGGTGTGGGCGTTGTCATTGACGAAGGTGGCGATCGCTGACCAGAACAGATCCTCACCCAATTCCGCCCGGATCATGTGATAGACGCATGCACCTTTTTCGTAGAGATGGCGATCGTAGAGTTCGATCGCTTCGCGATACACATGGGTGACAATGGGGCGACGATAGCGGGTGCTGTCCTCGTCCAGGTAGCTGCGCGCTTCGTTCAGGCGATAGTAGGCGGCGGCGTCCGGACCATATTCCGCTTCCATCCACATAATTTCGGCATAGGAAGCCATGCCTTCCTTAATCCAGGCATGGGACCAATGCTTAATCACAACCAAGTCACCAAACCACTGGTGGGCCAGTTCATGCACCACCAGGCTTTCGGTATTGAGGTTATCCAGTGCGGCCCGTTCGTCCAGCAGGCAGCGATCGGTCAGTAACGTCGTGGAGGTATTCTCCATCCCCCCAAAGATAAAATCATCGACGCAAACCTGGGCGTACTTAGGATAGGGATAGGCATAGCCATACTTTTGACTCAAGAATGACATCATTTTTGGCGTTTTGCCCATGCTGATTTGGGCCTGCGCTTCTCGTCCTTTTTCAACGTAGTAGGTGACGGGTTTGCCCTGCCATTCATCCTGAATTTCGGCAAAGTCTCCCACAGCTAAGGTCATTAAATAGGAAGGATGAACCTGCTTCTGGTACCAATGATAGATGCGGTAATCGCCGCGATCGTCACGGTTCCATTAATTCGCCATTAGATACGGCGATGAAGGGCTTGGGAATCTGCACGCGCAGTTCGGAAGTGGCCAGTTGTCCCGGATAGTCAAAGCAGGGAAACCAGAAGCGGGAATCTTCGTCTTCCCCCTGAGTCCAGACCTGTACGGGCTTATCGGGATAGTGCTGATCTGGAGCAATGAAGTAAATACCGCGCTGGGGATTGTCTACGCTGTAGGCAATCTCTAGGGTAATGGGTTGGTCAGCGATGGTCGGTGTGGTTAAGTGCAGGGTCAGTTGCTCGCCGTCATAGTCAAAGGCTTGGGCGATGCGATCGATCTTAACCCCGTGAATCGTGAGGCTGACGGCATCCAGGGTTAAGCGCTGGATGCCATTACGAACGGGGTTGAGCCGAATGGCGCAAGTGCCAGCATAGCGGCGTTGTGGAATATCAAATTCTAAATCGAGCGCGATATGCTCGACTTCGCCGGGGCGATCCGGGGTGTAGTGGGGCTTTGCACCCGGCAGTTCAAAGGCGTTGTGCTGATCAGCCGGATCAAAACGGGAATTTAACATGACGGGGTGGGGTAGCGCCTGACAGCGAATATAGAGTCCCTATTCTACGCTTCCTACCCACTTTATGCTATCCCCAGGGGCCAGTTCCAGGGTGCCACCGGGGCCAGATGGAGTTGGCCAGCTATCAGTCAGATAAACTGGCCCAATGAGCTTGGGGCCTGAATCTAGACCTCTGGGGTTGGGTTATTTGGGGACAGACGGACTCCAGAATGAAGGAGCGCAATGGCGGAAGCTCATCAAATAGAGTCAGAGATCGCGGCGCTCCCCCTTGAGGCTTGCTCTAATACCCATGCAGAGAAGCCTCAAGGTTTAGACTAACTTCAAGGTTTAGACTAACTATAGTCAGGCGATTGCCAAGAATAAGATTATCAGCTAGGTTGAATCAAGATATCACATTTGGGTAAGTCAGGATGTCGTTTGAGCATGAGTTCAATCTCCTCCATCTCCCGTTTAGAGAGAGAAATGCCCTTGCGATAGGTGTTGTTGTTCACTTGGACGATGGGAAGAATCCCCTTCCAAGTCATACTCTGCGCCCAGCCCACGAGAGTCTGGATATCCCGGAGTAATGTCCCATTCCAGTGTTGTTCTAGAATGCCCCAGCACCGTACCCTTCGGGAAGGCGAAGCCTACAATGGGATTGTATTTACTGTGATAGGGGGGATAGTACAAAAGTTGAATCGGCATCCCGATGGTGTCAGCAAGACCCACCATGCGTTTGAGGAATTGGGTCCGCACTCCACTACTCTCTGGACCATTATGGATTTTTAATTGGAGTAATCGCGTCTTCTGTTGTTCCAGAGCAGATAAACCGTGCCACCAAGTCTGCAAGTTATCGACGATAAAATCACTGGTCTTGGAGGAACAACCCAAGTACAGATAAAGCTATCCACTGTCCTCGTCTAGAATCCCGCAGGGGATAGACTTCCCGGCGCTGCCGAAATCATGATCGAGTCCCTGATTCTGGCCTCGGGTACGCCCGCCTCGGCAATACTCACCCAAATTGACTGTGGCTTTGCAATCGAGGCTTAATCGTTTGACGCCAGGGGTATTTTGAGGCTGATCTTTCGCTTTGACGTTCTCAAAAATCGCATCGGTTTCCGGCAGTTTTTTTAGGCTTGGCTTTGACGACTTTGCGTAATCGGTAGCCCATTCGATTCAAAATCAAGCCCATCCCATTTTCTGAGGGCAGAATTGCTTCATCAACCCCGGCCTCACGCAGCGCCTGCAGGGCTGATTTCGTGGTCAAGCGCGTATGGGCAATAGAACTGTGAAATGTTGGATCTTGTTGGGATTGAGCTTCGGCCAGAAGACCTAAGGTGGCCGAAGCAGTCGGGTACTTATCTTCCCACCGTTTTGCTCCGGAATAACCCGATTGGCGACCGATACAACGAATCCCACTCCGCTGCTCGGCTAAGCCCAGTTCCACGCTGGCACGGCCCCAGCCAAAGCGGGATTCGGCTAGGCGGGCCTGACTATTACAGTACTTCAGTGTCATTTCGGCTTGAAAGCGGCGGCGAGCCACGAGATCCATTTTGGATGCTGCTAGACGCAGATCGTTGATCTGACAGGCGGTGAGTGATGGTGGGGCTGAATTCTCCATGTTCGGGCTCGCCGACCGATTGAAACGTTGGAACTACTCTACTCAATTCGGTAATCTTTTTTCTGGGAATGGCCTAATTGGTAAACAAGTCACCATTCGGAAATAGCACGGCTCTGCTCCACGCTCGTAAGCAAGTGATTTCTCAAGAATCGAACTACCAACTATTGGGGTTTTATCCCTCTTATCTCGCTTGCACAACTCTGCAACAGACCAGAAATGGTTAAATTCGTTACTTTCTGCTTGAATAAACTCAAATTCTTCACATTCTTCGCTTTTACGAATGAGAGTTATGTCGTCTAGACTTTCACACCAAACTTCTATGAGTGCCTTGTTCTGAAGTATATCTATGCAATACCCAGCAGAAACGTGATCTTGAAACTCAAATCCACTGCGAGCAATTACGCCACCACTTTCTAGAGGTGGTACATCACGATACGAGGGTAGGGGAGATTCTGAAGGCAAACTATCCTCCGGCAGCAGTATATAAGCGTGAAATATGTTTTCCTTTTTAGCTATTTTAATACTGTAATTCAAGAGGCTATAAACTGGAAGAAATAGCGCCACGAGCTAAAAACCGTGTTGTAGTAGATGCTATGGAAGCTGTTAATGAGTAGCATCAGTTACTTGATGCTACTAGACACGATCTTTGTTGGCAACTCTGTGCTGAGTCACGCCAGTACTCTTAATCTTCTGCATCGAGTTCAATCGTTGCTCGAAAATCTGCGATCATTCATGATGTTCAGGCAGACAATGCCAATATCTACGCCAATCCGCAGCGTCTCCCGCTGCTCCAGCGGCGTCGCCAACGTACTCCGAAACGCCTGCAACTGCACCGTCCGCCCCACAAACGAACCCTTCGGCGAACGGTGCAAACGGTCTTTCCAACTGGGAGTGCGATCGCTCATGGCACAGTCAACAGCAATAGGACAAGGGCTGGACAAATACGTCCATGTTCATCAGTATGGCTCAGAATTCTGAGCGGCGATCGCCCTCCATCCTCTTCAGAATCTGCCTGAAAGCTCAGCAGATTGTTAGGTGCGGGATATTGTGCCCGTTATCAAGCAATCGGATGCCTGCCCTAGGCGAATAGCGGGGTATACGAAAAAAAGGGGCAGGATCCTGCCCCTCAAGCATTTGCTATTTCCTGCTGTGGTCTAGACGTTGGCCTCTTCTTTTACAAGCTTCTCCCAGCCTAGGTCTTTCAAACTATGATTCCGGCGCAGTGGACGGGTCACCAGTTCCAGAATATCGCGGGCATTGCTAAAGCCGTGAATTTGGGCAAAGGTAAACTCTACCGACCACTTGGTCGTAATGCCCCGTGCCTCCAACGGATTGGCATGGGCCATCCCGGTAATGACTAAATCAGGATGCAACTGATTAATGCGTTGCAGTTGATTGTAATTATCCGGCTTCTCCACAATCCGGGGAATCGGTACCCCCATTTCCCGGCAAGTCTTCTCCAGCAAATCCAACTCCGCCGCCTGATAGCGCTTGTCCATGTAGGGAATGCCAATTTCCTGACAGATCATGCCACAGCGAATGAGGAACCGGGCTAGGGAAATCTCCAGGAGATTATCTCCCATAAAGAACACCGACTTGCCCCGAATCAGGCTGACGTAATCTTCTAACCCGTCCCAAATTTTGGCTTCCCGCTCGTCCAGCCCCTGGGGTTCAATCCCAAACACCGAACAGATTTTTTCAATCCAGGCCCGGGTGCCATCGGGACCAATCGGGAACGGTGCCCCAATCAGCTTGCACTTGCGCCGCCGCATAAAGGTGGTGGCCGTGCGGGACAAGAAGGGATTTACCCCTGCTACGTAATAGCCTTCTTCGATCACGGGCAGTTCGGTATAGCGCTTGGACGGCAACCAACCGGAGATCTTGATGCCCTGCTTTTTCAGTTCCAGGGTGAGCTGGGTCACCACGGGATCCGGCAGCGAGCCGAACAGCACCAGCGGCGGATGATCTTTGTAGGCGGCTTCTTCCGCGTTCAGATCTTCCTGCTTCCGGCCAAAGCTCAGCAGCTTTTTGATGGCATTGCGTTCTTCCTTCTCCGTTTCACTGACGGGGGCTTTGTCCGGGCACTTGTGCACCATGGCCGCCAGCACCGTGTCTTCCCCTTGGGTAAAGGCGTAGTCCAGGCCGTTGGCGCGGGCCACCACAATGGGAATCCCCAGATCAGCTTCCAGTTTGGGGGCCATGCCTTCCAAATCCATTTTGATAATTTCGGTGGTGCAGGTGCCAATCCAGACGATGACGGAGGGGTTGCGATCGCGCTTAATCTGTTCACACAACCGCTTCAATTCGCCATAGTCATTCAGCTGGGCCGAAATATCCCCCTCCTCCAGTTCCGCCATGGCATAGCGCGGTTCGGCAAAAATCATTACCCCCATGGCATTTTGCAGGAAATAGCCACAGGTCTTGGTGCCCACCACCAGAAAAAAGCTATCTTCAATCTTTTGGTACAGCCAAGCCACACAGCTAATCGGGCAAAAGGTGTGGTAATTACCAGTTTCGCACTCAAATTGCAGCGCTTGGGGCTGGGTATCAGCAAGAGTCATAGGGGAAATTACCTCGGAAATTTTAGGGGTGGGGAGGAGCGGACTAGATTCGACGAGGGCGGTTGCCCGGAAGGGACAGGTCTTCCCGGCCCTGACCAGAGCAGTCCTCATCAATGCGGCTCACCTGCCGCACATCCGACTGATCCATTAGGACCGGAGTCAGGGGGACGGACATTTCGCGGGTAGACGAGGCCGGGAGCAGCCTAACGCTACTCTCTGGATCGCTGTTGATTGCCGATTGCGGCACCGGGCGCGATGCGACGGCCTGGGTCCGGGGCGGAGTGGTGGGCGGTACGCGGGCCTGTAACTGCTTGTCGGGACTGAAATTCAGCCCTAGTGCGGTCACGATGCGATCGGGATTGGAACTCAGTTCCACGATAAACGGAAACATTTGGGTTAATTGGGGCTCCAGGACCGAAAGCGCCCCCAAAATAAAGCTAGACGTTGGACGACGATGGCCTTCACAATCCACCCAAACGCCCATGCGAGTAATCCAGTTGCGGTTCGTTTCGTAGTAGGTTAACCACTTTTGCCGCAATGCATGACGAAGTTGGTCAGTTTCCACAGGTCTCCAGAGGGGTTTGAATCAAAGGCGGAATTCAGAATACACGGTCTGATTGACACGTGGCTATATTCCAGACTGCAAAACCCCAATTTTTTTTAGACCTGCTTTAAACCGACTTTAAACCATCATCAAATCCAGCTCTTGTTCAGAACGCACCGGCGCTTCCTTCGGATTCAGGTAGAAGTCAGAAAGGAGGGCGAATAGGTCACGATCCGGCGTATCGTTTGGCACCACGCCTTCGGGGCAGGCCAAAATCTGATCGGCAATATTCAGATAGAAGTCGCAGACATAGTTCAATGACGGATCCGTTTCCGCCATTTCAAACAAAGTCTTGCCCTTAACCCGCGAGACACGAATGTCTTCAATCAGGGGCAGCACTTCCAGCACAGGCATCGGCACCGTTTCCACGTACTTTTCAATCAGATCGCGCTTGACGGTGCGGTTGCCAATCAATCCGGCCAGTCGCAGGGGATGGGTGCGCGCCTTTTCTCGCACCGAAGCGGCAATCCGGTTGGCGGCAAACAGAGCATCAAAGCCATTGTCGGTGACGATCATGCAGTAGTCGGCGTAGTTCAGAGGAGCCGCAAAGCCACCACACACCACATCGCCCAGCACATCGAACAAGATCACGTCATACTCGTCAAAGGCGTTTAATTCCTTCAGGAGCTTCACGGTTTCCCCGACGACATAACCGCCACAGCCCGCCCCCGCTGGGGGTCCTCCGGCTTCCACGCAATCGACGCCGCCGTAGCCCTTGTAAATCACATCTTCGGGCCAGACATCCTCGTAGTGGTAGTCCTTTTCCTGAAGGGTATCAATGATCGTCGGAATCAGAAAACCCGTCAGCGTGAAGGTGCTGTCGTGCTTGGGGTCACACCCGATTTGTAGGACCTTCTTGCCCCGGCGCGCGAGGGCGACCGAAATATTGCAGCTTGTCGTGGATTTGCCGATGCCGCCTTTGCCGTAAACTGCGAGTTTCACTCTACTGTTCTCCTAATAGTCGCGTGTCGCGTATCAAAGTAGTCGCGTATCAAAGGTGAGCTTGAGCGGAGAGATTCAAAGGCGTTGCCCGTTTCCCCTTGTCACTTCCTGGTCTCCATGGAAAGCATTATTGTCGAACTCTCCAGGAATGGAAAGCTAACCCAATCCTGGATCCACCTGTCATTTCGATGTTTTGGACTTAAGTCAGTCTAATTTGAATTTAAATCCTTACCAAGGCACCTGAATCGACTTTAACCCCCTTTAGAGACTCTGCATAAACTCTTTTTATAAAAATAGGAACAAAAGTAAAAATATCTCAATCGCTTCTCCTTGAGGGGTTTTGGGCGGAAAAATTCGGCAGATCGCCCTCCATTTTGCTGCTCAGGCGCACCCACCCCAGTTGTTTGTTAAGAATGATGAGAACAGGGGATTGTATTAAGAAGCATGAGGAAGTGTTGCGCAGACTCTACACCTAGAGCAGCATGGAGACCGCCCTAGCTCCAGAAATCTGCCCCAAAACTGATTGCTAAGATCGGGTTGCCCTGAATTCTGATCAGGGTGCACTCGGCTTTATTTAATTTCTAATTTCTAATTTGAGAGATCTGTCCTTCCGATAATCCCAAAATCACAGCCACCTGACTCATCTCCATTCCCGTGGCCAAGAGATTTTGGGCGGCTTGATAGAGTTGCGCCTCGGCTTTTGCTTTCGCCAGTTCTGCTTGTTCCCGCTCTAATTCTGCTTGTTCGGTATCCGTCAGGAACCAGTGGCCTTCGCGATCGCACCACCGCAGCCAATGACTGGGAATATCCCCGAATATGCCGTCCCAAATCCCCAGGCCAATGCCCAAATCCTCTATCCAGAGACGCGGATTGTCTGGGTGCAGCCGTTGCTCTTGATAGCTGCCGCCAATCAGTTGAAAATGGCGCAATCGTTTAGTGTAGCGACTATAAACAATGTAGTGAGGAATCCGTAAATACTGCTCATACACCTCAAACTTGCCCGGTGGTTTTACGCGATCGCGTCGGGGTTGCCCCAGACCGTTCGTCACGGTGGCCGAGGGGTTCCGATTAGAGGGATCCTCCAATCGGGCTGGATTCTCCGGAGCAGGGGCAGGCGGCTCTGGGGTTGCGCCTGGATCCGGCACTTGCGCTGAGGCATCATAAAACCGGCCCAGATCGTCTCGTTCCGTGCCGGGGGACAAAAACTCCACTACAACGTGGGGAGATTGCCCTTCCTGCCAAATCACATAGCTGCGCCGCAGATCCTGGTCTTCGTACATCCGGGGAACATCGACCACCAAAAACCAATCCGGGCGCTTGTGCCACAGGGGATGCTTGACGTCGTAGTAGAGATTGAGATCCGAGGCGGTGAAGTAGTTGTCGCGGGCATAGTGGGCTAACCGGAGCGTCCGGCTCAGCAGTTGGGGTTGCAGGTCATGGAATTCGTCTGGCAATCCTGGCTCCTCTGGATCTTCGCTGGGCAGGTCGTACATCGTCGGCAACGTTTCCTTGGGCGATCGCGGCGGATCGCTTTGCCCTATTGGCCTGTAGATAATCTCAGAGGAAATCTCTGCCATACGCCTTGTCCCCCGGATGTGAACCTCAGCCCCATTTTAGCCCGAAAATTTCCTTGCCTATTTGGCCAACCTGGCCTAGACTGGAACGCCTGATGGGTGTGGAGATCTTCACCCTTTGCCGTTCACCCTGGGATTCTTTGCGTGAATCTTCGCCAACTGATTCCTTTTTTTGACACCAGCGCTCAGGATTGGGCGCTGGAAGCCCGGTTGCTGCGCTGGATTACCTTTGTGTGGCTGATTGTGGGATTGGTGGTGGTATTTTCGGCTTCTTTTGCGATCGCCGATGCCGAAAACAAAGATGGACTCTATTATTTCAAGCTGCAAATTGTTTGGATTTTGATTGGGTTAGTCGGCTTTAACGTGATCGTCCATACGCCCATTCGCTATATTTTGGGCTTAGCCGACTGGATTTTGCTCGCCATTCTGGGGATCATCGCTGTTACCTTGATCCCTGGCGTTGGCATCTCGGTCAACGGAGCCACTCGCTGGCTCTTTATCGGTCCGATTCCGCTGCAACCCTCGGAGCTGGTCAAGCCCTTCTTAGTCCTACAAAGTGCGCGAATTTTTGGCCAGTGGGATCGGCTGAAATGGCGGACCCGCCTCCTCTGGCTGGGTGTTTTTGCCTCAGTCCTTGTGGTCATTCTCCTACAGCCCAATTTGAGTACAGCGGCCCTGTGTGGGATTACCCTATGGTTGATTGCCCTTGCCGCCGGGTTACCCTACCTGTACCTGGTGGGCACCGGCAGTTTGGGCCTGCTCCTCGCCGTGATTAGCGTCAGCCTCCGCAGTTACCAGCGCCAACGCCTGCTCTCCTTTTTGAATCCCTGGGCCGATGCCCGTGGAGCGGGCTATCAGCTAGTACAGAGCTTGCTGGCCGTCGGTTCCGGGGGCATCTGGGGAGCGGGCTTTGGTCTATCCCAACAAAAATTATTTTACTTGCCAGAACAATACAATGATTTTATCTTTGCCATTTTTGCAGAGGAGTTTGGCCTCGTGGGCTGCCTGGTGCTGATGCTGGTACTGGCGGCCTATGGCACCCTCGCTTTGATTGTGGCCATTAAAACCCAAAACTCTATCCATCGCTTAATTGCCGTGGGCGTGATGGTGCTGATTGTGGGACAGGCATTGCTGAACATTGGGGTGGCAACGGGGGCACTGCCAACGACAGGGCTTCCCTTCCCATTGCTCAGCTATGGGGGCAGTTCCATGATTTCTAGCCTGCTGGCGGCGGGGCTGCTGGTGCGGGTGGCTCGGGAAAGTAGCGAGGGCCAAGTGGTGCCCTTTGGTCGGGATCAGCGGCGACGGCGGGTGAGAAATCCTGGGATGGGAGGGTAATGATTATGCTGGAAGCACCGTTGGAAACGCTGCAAACGCAGCTTTATGACTTAGCGAATTACGCCAATACGTTGGTGGCGGGGCAATTGGTTCATCTCACACCGGCGAGCGTGGGGATCCTGTTTTTAGCGGGATTATTGACCAGTTTGACGCCCTGTACCCTCTCGATGCTGCCCATTACGATCGCCTACATGGGCGGCTACGAGTCCAAGGGACGACTACAAGCGGTGGGACAGGCTACAGGGTTTGCCCTGGGCTTGGCTACCACATTGGCGGTCATGGGCTTATTGGCGGGATTGCTGGGCAAGATCTATGGTCAGGTGGGCCTAGGGTTACCCATTGTGGTGAGTGCGATCGCCATTTTGATGGGCCTCAACCTGTTAAATGCCTTGCCCTTCACCCTGCCCAGCTTCGGCGGCATGGATTGGATCTCCCAGGAATTGCCTGCTGTAGTCCGAGCCTACTTGATTGGTACCACCTTTGGCTTAGTTGCCTCCCCGTGCAGCACCCCCGTATTAGCTACATTGCTGGCTTGGGTTTCTAGCACCCAAGATCCAATCTTGGGTGGCGTGATGCTCTTAGCCTATACCGCAGGCTATGTCGCCCCATTGATCGTGGCAGGTACCTTCACAGCCTCCATCAAAAAATTACTCGAACTGCGCCGCTGGTCTAGTTGGATCACTCCTGCCAGTGGGGCGCTATTAGTCGGTTTCGGCGTGTTTTCGCTCCTCGTAAGGCTTTTGCCAGCGGACTTTTAATTGCACCCGGTCATTGCACCCTACCGTCCTAGCCAAAAATCTCGGCAGCAGCCGTCTTGTAGCATTGGTAGTCCTGCTCTGAGAAACAGACGAAGAGGATTTGATTAATCGCGGGATCGCCTTTCTTGAGGTAATGCTGGGTTTCATTGAGGGCAATGCGGCTGGCCCGTTCTATAGGAAAGCCGCAGGTGCCGGTGCTGATGGAGGGAAAAGCCACGGTGCGGATATCATACTCCTCCAGGAGAGCAAAGCAGCTCCGATAGCATTGGGCCAGAAGTTCGGATTCGTGTTTGGAGCCGCCTTCCCAGCGGGGCCCAGCGGTGTGAATGATCCAGCGGACGGTCAGGTCGAAGCCTTTGGTAATGCGGGCCTCCCCGGTGGGGCATCCGTGCAGGTCGTGGCATTCGGCCAGGAGCTCTGGACCTGCTGCTGCTTGAATGGCATCATCAACGCTACCCCCCCCGTCAAGGCGACAGTTGGCCGCGTTGACGATCGCATCCACGGGCAGGCGGGTGATGTCCCCTTGAATAATGGAGATGGGTCTCGGCAAGCTCATGCAATTACCTGCGATAGAGGGCTGAATCGGCTGGCTGTGTATCGGCAATCTCGGACAGATCTGGGACAGTTATGATAGCGGAAATATCAGATGGCTGTGCCGTGGCGACGGGTACTGGTATTTTTCCCGATGCTTTCAGGCACTCTCTAGTTTTACAGGGTTTATTTCTTTTACACTATTCATTTCAATCATTTTTTCCATTGTTTATTGAAATGACAGTCAAAGCTCCCGTGGTGACGCAATTATCTTTCCTGATGGCAATTCCAAAGCAGTGGGTAAAGCGGGAATTACTGCCCTTCTTGGCGGATTTGCGATTGGCGATCGCGCTGCTGCTGACCATTGCCCTCTTCAGCATCAGCGGCACGGTGATTGAGCAGGGGCAATCCCTGGCCTTTTATCAAAAGAACTATCCGGAAGCGCCCGCCCTGTTTGGCTTCTTGACCTGGAAGGTGTTGCTGACGGTGGGACTGGATCATGTCTATCGCACATGGTGGTTTCTCGGGCTACTGGTGTTGTTTGGCACGAGTTTGGCCACCTGTACATTTAAGCGCCAGTTGCCCGCCTTGAAGTGGTTTAACCGCTCGCAGAAGCTTTATACGCGATCGCAGCAGTTCCGCAAGTTCAGCCTCAGTGCCGAATTTGATCAGGCGAGCTTGCCCAGCATCTTGCCGCTATTGACCCAGAGCCGCTATCGCATTTTCCAGGAGGGTGACTCGGTTTATGCCCGAAAGGGATTAATCGGACGGATTGGGCCAATTGTGGTCCATGCCAGTATGCTGCTGATCTTGGCAGGAGGAATTATCGGGGCACTGACGGGGTTTATTGCCCAGGAAATGATTCCCAGTGGCACGACCTTCCAGGTCAAAAATGTCACCGATGCGGGTCCCTATGCTGGCTCCCAAGTGCCCAAGGATTGGTCGGTGCGGGTAAATCGCTTCTGGATTGACTATCGTGATACCGGAGCGATCGACCAGTTTTATTCCGACATGACGGTCCTCGATCAGGCGGGGCAGGCAGTGAAGCACAAAATCATTCATGTGAATGAACCACTGCGCTATAAAGGGGTGACGCTGTATCAGGCCAGTTGGGCGATCGCCGCGGCTAAAGTTCGCATCAATCGTAGTCCCGTGTTCCAACTGCCCATGGCAGAACTCAAAACCATTGGTCAGGGCCAAATCTGGGGCACCTGGGTACCCACCAAGCCGGATCTCAGTGAGGGCGTTTCCCTGGTAGCCAAGGACTTGCAGGGCATGGTGCTGATTTACGACATGCAGGGCAAGTTAGTCACGACCATTCGCAAGGGCATGTCTGCCGAGGTCAATGGGGTAACGCTGTATGTAGATGATCTGATTGGCAGTACAGGGTTACAAATCAAAGCCGATCCGGGTATTCCGCTGGTCTACGCTGGATTTGGGCTGCTGATGCTGGGCGTGATCATGAGCTATGTGTCCCATTCGCAAGTCTGGGTGTTATGCAAAGACGGCAAGCTCTATGTGGGCGGCACCACCAATCGCGCCCAGGTTAGCTTTGAACGGGAAATGCTGCACCTGTTTGACCAATTAGCTGAGTCTGGGAAAGCCGCCACTTAAACCCAAAGCAACCCCGGAGAACATGATGCTATTCAGTCTCTAGCAATGTCATGACGATTGGCGATCGCCGTGACGATCCTATTTCTGTGTTAATGCATTTGTGTGGACTGCTTATCGCCGATAATGGCTTCCTACCAGGCGATCGCACGGCCAACCAACCGCGATTCTCTACGAGAGGCGATGCCAACGCCTTTAGGAATTTAGGGGCGATCGCTGGATCAATTCATCAACCCGCGATTGCTCATCATGCCATCGGAAAAGGGCGATCGCACGGCCAACCAACCGCGATCGCCGAAATGGTTTTTGCGAGAGCTGAAATGGTTTTTGCGATAGTCGAAATAGCTTTTGCGATCGCCGAATCAGTTTCCGCGACAGTCGAAATGTCTTTTGCAACAGCCACAACGGTTTCCGCGATAGTCGAAATGGTTTTTGCGATAGTCGAAATGATTTTTGCGATCGCTAAATCGGTTTTGACCCTCGCCGTTGCGGAAAACCGATCTAGGGAAATCGCGATGTTTTACGGAGAAACACAGAATCTTGATATTAAAACGATACCAGATCGTTAGAATCCTGAATCTCGCTGGAATGCAGCTAAAGCCAACGTTAAAGAAGCAGACGCAGTAAATTTGAGGAATTGATTATGTCGTTAAAAAACACGCGGATCCGGTGCTGTGGATAAAGCCCAATTCAGCCTACTGTTCTACGCTGCCTGAATTGGATAAAGTCGAGCTTAGATAGGGTTAGGCGTTGGGACTGCTAGTGTTGCGAGTGCGGCTATAGGTGAAGGGATTAAGATCCAAACTTCAAGAAACAGTGACTGGACTTGAATTGTCAGCACACGTGATGGCAACCAGTGGACTGCAGATCAGTTGTGCCCCACTGCCGCAGATGCGTACGGTGTAAACAGTGAATCGCCTGCGGCAATCGTGTATAAGGATCGACTGCTTTGTATTCGTCAAGGACGTGATAGCAGCTATCTTTGGTGTGGTGAATTCAACGGTGTTTCATGGCTAACTGACCAACACATTGGTAGACCCGGTAATACGTTTTGCTCAACCGGTGCGCCAGCCCTCGTAGAGTACAACGGCACGTTGTATTGCTTTAATCAGGAAAAAGATGATAAAGGCTGGCTGTGGATGACATCGATCACAGCTCCCGCACCCACAACACCGAGCGCATCTGTTTCTGCACGCGCAACATCGAGCGCATCTGTTGCTTTACAGGCTCACAACGGTCAATTCGTTTGTGCTGAGGGCGGGGGCGGTCAAAATCTGATTGCTAATCGTCCTGCCGCTGGCATCTGGGAAACATTTACCCGCATACGCCGTTAATGGTGTGGATAAAGGTGGCGTGGCGGCAATGATGGCCCAGATTCTGGCTGGTGGGCGAATGTTTACCAGCAATAAAGATTGGAAAGTCAACCTAAATCTGCGGTCGGGTTGGGAAACTAGCAACTTTGACGATAGTGCTTGGGCGGCCACCGAATAAGATCGCTATGGAACTGCACCTTAGGGCAAGAACATCTTGGTTTGACCAACCGATAGTCAGGCGCGCTGGATTGGGTCTGGAACTGCTGATGCAGATGACATAGTTTATATGCGCCTGACGTTCTTCGTCGCTGGATAGTTAATGTCGTTTACTCAAGCGCTCGTACCACAGCGATCGCCATCGCCGTGGTACGAGCGTCATCTTTGTCGTCTGCAGTCCCTAATGCACCTCCTACTCCTCAGCTGATAAATTCTTGGGAGCGCATCATGCTCATGAATTCTTTGAAGCAAGCGATCGCAGTCTAACCGCGCTGCCCAGAAACCGGGGCTCTTACAGCGATGGTGGACGATGGCGGTGATTTCTGGCAGAACCCCGGTTTCTCAAACCCCCGCGATCGCCCTTAAGTCAATCCTGCCCGGGAAATCTATTCTTAGCTATTGGAGCCGCTCTATCGGAGCCGCCATATCGAAGTTATCAATGAAACCCGGAAGAGAAAGAAACCCGGAAAAGGTCGGCGGTGGGCGAACGAGATCGTTGGCTCACCCATAGGTTGATTATTATCTCCTCCCTTACCCATGCCTGACGATTTTCCCCTCTTCCTCGCTGGCGTGGCCTTATTCATCCTTTACCTTGTGTTCTCGGCCCTGACCGAAATGGGTACAAAGCTTCCCTGGAAGAAATAGCCTCCGGTCCTGCCGTTTGCCCGCCCTAGTTGCGAGATGAGCGAGCAAAGGCAAACTCCGCCCACGGCAATCCGCGGATAATGGCGCGTTGTCTAGCCGTCTCATTCAGCCATCCCATGCTCATTCAGCCATCCCATGCCAAAAGGTCGAGGGGAAAGCCTCCAAAATGGCCAAGAAAAACCGATGAAAAGTCAAAATTGTGCTTGATCCCCGACCATGGAGTATCGTGGATAACGTCCAGCATCAGGGATAGATTGGGGTATTTTTCTGGAGCCAGGGTGATGACAAATCCAGTCAATGACATTTTTAGTCAGGCCCAACAGGGCAGTGTGGCTGCCATCATTCAAGTTTTGAATGATAAGCTGGCGTCGTCGGGCGTGCGAACCCGCGCCATGTTTGCCGATGGTGTACTGCAACTGTTGTGTGAAGCCGCCACCATAGAGCAGATGGATCAAGCCACCCTCACTGGGCGGGTAAAGCAAATTTTGGAAGCGATCGCCCCGCGCAATATTCGCCGCGTCAACATCAACAGCCGCATCGTCTGCGAACAGCAACTGCTCTGGCTGGATGAAATTCGTCGCCATCCCGACAAACTGCTCTGGTCCCAGGAAATCACCCTCAAAAAACCCAATTTCTTGACCCAACTCCAGAAAGATCGGCAGGCCAAAAGGTCCGAAGCCCTGGCCGGACTGCCCACGCAGTCAGCGGGGCAATTACGTGCCCAGCACCAGTTTCAACGGGGAAGCTTGCTGGGTGCGGGCAGTGTCCTCCTTGTCTTGTTAGCCGGGTGGGGCGCGTACACAGGATTTTTCCGTACCTGGCCTGCCCCGTCCCCAGAGCCCGCCGCCCAGCCTCAAGCCACCGCTGTCTCCCAGGGGACAAATTCCCCCCGGCCAGGGGCTGAGGATGCCTTTGCCGAAGCCGTTCGACTCGCCGAAAAAGCAGCACAGCAGGGCCGCAGGGCAAATTCAGCCGCGGAATGGCTGGCGATCGCGACCCTATGGCAACAAGCCTCGGACCTAATGGCCAAACTGCCCGCCACCGATCCCCGCATCAAACTTGCAGAAGAGCGGATTGTTACCTATCGCGCCAATAGTGCCGCCGCCCTCAAAGCTGCCGAGAAACAACAACCCACCGTGCCCTAGTGGCCCGGTTTGCCAGCATCAACTTGCCAGCATCAATTTGCCATCACGAATCCATTACACCATTTCAGCCCAGAGCCATTCCCAAGTCCAGAGTTACTCAATGCTTACCCCTCGCACACTTTGAGGCTTCTGGCGGGCTGTCACCGGGGCATTTTGAATTTCTCGCTCCCGCACCCGATGGGCCTGAAAGTATTGCTGCCACATCGCAGGCGCATCCAGCGTATTGCCGCCATGGGCCGTTAGGCGAGTCCGCACCTTGCACAGTACCGGCGTGTTAACACAGGCCCCCGCCACGATCAGTTGGCCTTTCGTCAGTGCGGGCAACTCCTTCAACAAATCCCGGCCCGCCGCTTCCACCCCATATTTCAAACTCTCCTGGTCCACCGGATTGACAATCCGCATCAAAAATTGACTCATGCACTGGGACAGTACATCGGCATCCAGCTTGCCGGGGCGCTGGGTAATCAGCCCTACACCCAGGCCAAACTTGCGTCCTTCGCTGAGGATTGTCCGAATCACCGCCTTGCAGCGAGAGGGTTCGTGGGCCGGGGCAAAGCGGTGGGCTTCTTCCAGCAGAATGAACAGCGGATAGGGTAGATAGCCCTCGTCATCGGGGCCGATCAGCTCCTTTTGGGTGCCCATGCGGGCCTGGTTAGCCTGCCGCAAAATCGTGGCACAGATGACCTGCTGTTCTTCTTGGCTAATTTCGTTCATTTGCAAAACAGTCACCTGGCCGGGAGCAAACAGATCCTTGGGGCAGAGATGTTCAAAGGCGTGGAAATAGGGCGATCGCTCCATTTTTTCCAGCTTCCAGGTAATCGCGGGAGCCGAGGAGCCCGTCTTTAGATTCCCCTCGTCATCTTCGGCGGTGTCGGCTTCGTTGACGGCGGCGATCAGATCCTGCACACTCCAGCGGTAGTCGCCCTTGCGGTGGCGCTGAATGATCCGAAAGGCTTTGTTGAGGATGGCCTGCTGGCGATCGCTCATCTCCGGTAGCAGGGTCAAAATGTCGTAATAATCCAGGGACGAAATCCGAATCCGAATATCATCCGGAGTCAGAATTTTCACCCTGGGCGCATAACCATCATCACCCTGAAAGGCCGGATGCCCCTGCATTTCCATCAAGGTGTCGTATTCCCCATGGGGGTCAAAAATTAGGACTGCGGCCCGGTTGTATGGCAGCATTAGCTCCTCAATTAACACGCCCGCCGTGTAGGACTTGCCCGATCCCGTTCCCGCCAAAATCGCCATGTGGGTACTGACCAGTTCCTTCACATCCAGCGTCACAGGTACGTCGGTATCCCGCAGCAGCAGCGAACCGATCTGGGCTGAGCCAATCGCACCGGGCTGCTTGCGGTTGAGCACCGCCCGCAGCATCTCGTCATCCGCTAAATGAACCTTGGCCCCGGGATCCGGCGTGCGACGGGGATTCATAAAGCCCAGACGGCCATCGAAGTAGCCAATGACATCGACGGTGACTTGGTAAATTTCCGGGTTGGTATCGGTGAAACCCACCAAAGCCGCAATGGTTTCAGGACTAATCTCCGTATCGGCAAACAGGCGATCGGGCAGGTGATCAATCAGGCAGGTGGCAGAAATTTTGCCCAAAATACGCAATGTACCCTGATCAGACGCGGGAGTGACCTTGTAATAAACAAACTCGCCAATTTTGACCCGCCGATTGTCCGCCGTGATGAAAACGTACTGATTGCCGGTTTCGCCCGGTCCCTTGACCGTGCCAATTACCTGGGATTCAACCGCTGCTATGCCCTGTCGAGAATTCATTCGGTATGCTTACCCCTTGCCAAGCCGGGACCAGCGCCAAGCCAGGACATTCGTACTGATTCCTGTTTTTAATCCTAGCGGATCTGAGTCAGTCTGCGATCGCAAATTATCCCCTTAAGCCGGGAACGGAGCAAAAAAGTTTTCAACACCGTCGGCATGCGGCGCGACCAGGCGTCTTCAGTGTGATCACCCTGGGGGGCCTCGACCACAAACAAGGTGTGATTGATTGGGTAGCCGAACTCCCTGTGGAGCAAATCCCGCATTTCCCACCCCCGCTGGGTTGCCCGCTCTTCAATAAATTATGCGGTCCGCCCGCCCGCACTCGTCCCCGGTCCAGATAATTTTTATCGGTTTCACGGCGCTTTGGAGCATCGGGCGAGTCCCTGCCAGCAGTTTAGACGATCGCAATGCCGGGACAAAGATTTACGAGAATTTACTGCGAAATACTGACTGTGCTTGGGCACTTTAGACACATGCAATACGAAGATTGCATCCACACTCCACCCGAAAAAGTTGTACTTTCTTGGCGGAACAATCGCACTGTTATAGGCGTTCTCATGGTTTCCATCTCTGCATCTAAAAAGCATCGGTTAGTCCAGACCCAGCCCGCGATCGCCCCGGCTGATCCCTGGCAAACAGTCTCCCAGGATCTGTTCCATCTGCTGGCGACCAATACTGAGCCAGAACCCTTACTGGTTGATATGGCCGCTGCCTTAAGCTGTGCCTTTCCCGGCGATGGACATGTGATGATTTTGCCACGGTATGGACAGTCCTTTGCCGCCGCAGGTTTCCGGCACAACGCCATGTTTCCCCAGCCCCTAGCGGGGAAAGGCACCTGGGATTGGACGGCCCTAAACCGGACTGGCTCCGCCATCATACCGACAGTGCTCAACAATCTGGAATGCGATACTTCAGACAGTCCAGGGGATGCATTGCTGGGGGCTTGGAACCAAATCACCCCTGAGGGAAAGGATTCCGCCCGCGCCATTTTAGGGCTGCCCCTCCAGTTTCAAGGGGAGATTCATGGACTTCTAGGCGTGGTGAAAGCGCAACCCTACACCTGGACGGATCAGGATATTGCGGGTTTGAATGCTGGGGCATTGCCGATCGCGATCGCCCTTTCCCAGTTCCATGCCAAACATCGGTGGCAGCAGCAGGACCGCTATCATGCAATTGTCAACCAACTCACCTTCGCCCTGCGCCATGCGTCCGACCTCAGCGAGATCATTCGGCTCGCCACTGAAGGCACGGCCCAGGCGCTCCACGTCCCTCGGGGCATGCTGCTGCGCCTGAAATACTGGGATCCGTTGTTCAAGCAGCGGCAATCGGAAGCTCCCCCCAAGGTTCGGGTATCCCTCGATTGTGAATGGTACTACGACACCGCCACCGCTGGCGCGGAGCAGTCCCATGCCAGTCCTGCTTCCTCCTCAGACGCACTGCTGAATCAATCCTTCTGGATCTCTGAATGTGCCCTTTGCTACAAAGCCTTTAGTCAGCCGGGACGGGCCTTGGTGATCAGTGACCAAAGTGCTGTAACAGAGGACGTAGCCGCAATCTTTAACGTCCGGGACTTTCCTGCCCTGATGATTGCTCCCCTCGAAAGCCAGGGCATGGTGCTGGGTTTTTTGGTGTTTCAACAGGTGCAGCCAGAAGTCTGGGCCCCAGAGGATATTGAACTGGTTGAACTCGTCGCGGCCCAAGTCAGTGCCGCGATCATGCAAACAGAGACCCTGCGCCAAGTGCAATCCCTGGTCGAAAAGCGCACGGCTGAATTGCAACACAGCCTTGCCGTCCAAGCCAAACTGTACGATCGCACCCGCCAACAAATTGACCAACTGCGTCGCCTCAACCAAATGAAGGACGAGTTCCTGAGCACCGTCAGCCACGAACTCCGGACTCCCCTAACCAGCATGACCATGGCGATTCGCATGCTGCGCCAAACCAGTTTGGCCAATGAGTCCCTACCCGCCGCCGAACGCGATCGCGCCCTGCGCTACCTCGACATCTTGGAGCAGCAGTGTAGCCAGGAAGTTAACTTAGTCAACGATCTGCTCACCCTCCAGGAATTGGAATCGAAAAAAGCCCGCCCGGCGGCCCAAGACATCGATGTGGTGGCCCTAGTCAAAGATTTAGCGATCGCCTTCGACCAAAAATGGTCCCCCAAAGGACTCGTTCTCGATCTGGCCTTGCCCGCCAAGCCCCTGCGGATGCAAAC